>NZ_JAMYEI010000010.1:0-123178 GCF_033790845.1 Dietzia sp. PP-33 | reverse complement strand
GGGGTTGTGTCGGTCACGTCGAGGTCTTTCGGATGGATGGCGTAGGAACCTCCATCGTCGGGAGACCTCGACGTCTATCTGCGGACCGACGCGCCCGACCGACCTACACCCTCATCTGGGAAGAGCCACCAACGGGCGCCCAGGAGTAGTGCCGGGAACGCGATCTGGAGCGCTATGAATATCGCCACCAGCGCGCGTGCAGTCCTAGACGCTGACATGCGTCACGGCATAGGCGTTGGCGTCGGCTGTGGGGAGGATCCCACGGTCCGAATCGAGAATGAGCGTCAGCTCGAGGAGGTTCCCCACGAAGTGGGACAATATCAGGGCGGGGAACAACGTTTTTCAGTTCGACGCCCGACTGCGGTGTCTACTCGATTGCAGTGGTCAACCGGAACTCGTCCCGCTGGGCATGCGGTCCCACACCCGGAAGGAATGCGCGCCGTGAAGTACCTCAACTCGATCGAGATCGACCTGCCGCGGGAGCGGGTGGCGCAGTTGCTGGCGGACCCGGCGAACATTCAGAAGTGGGTGCGGGGCGTGATACTCCACGAGCCGTTGACCGGGACACACGGGCAGGTCGGCACCACATCGCGGGTCGTCTTGCGATCGGGGAAGCAGGAGATCGAGTGCACCGAGACCGTCACCAGGCGGGAGCCCGCAGACCTGCATGACATCCCCACAGGGGTCGTGGCCCGCTTCGACCGGGAGATGGTCGCCCCGGGCATGTGGAGCATGACGCGCGATCGGCTGACCGAGGTCGATCGCGGGACGACGCGCTGGGAGAGCGAGAGCGAGTACCGGTTCAGCGGCCTGATGATGCGGCTGATCGCGCTTGTCATGCCCCGCACCTTCCGCACGCAGTCGCAGCAGCACATGCAGGACTTCAAGGAGTTCGCCGAGCACGGGAAGGATGTCCGCGACGGGGAGAACTGATCGGGCGCCGTCAGCGCGTCCGGCGCCGCACCCCGCCGTAGATCCCCTGCCGGGTGATGAGCCGCTGCAGCACCACGTCGGAGGCCAACGCCGGCACTCTGATGCCCTGTCCGGTTGGACCGAACACGATCAGCCCGTCACGCTGCGGACCGAGCACCGACCCCCAGCGCCGCCGCGGCGGCCGGTACTCACGCAGCGGGGCGCCTTCAAGATATGCGCGGATGTTCCTCGCGACCAGGGCGTGCCCGCGGTTGCGAGCGGAGGTCCGCAGCGGGTCGGTCGCGGCCACATCGCCCACTGCAAAGACGTCGTCGTACCCGACTACCCGCAGCGTCGGATCCACGTTCACGAATCCGCCCGCGTCGAGCATGTGGCCCGGCAGCCACGCGGTATTGGGGATCACTCGGCCGATTGCCCAGATCACCGCATCTGAGACGACCGGTGGCTGCCCCGTCGACCAGGTCACGGGCCCGCTGGTCAGGTCGCGAGCGTCATCTCCCGGGGGCAGCTCCGCGCGGTACCCCGGATGCAGGCCCACACCGAGCGCCTCCAGCCGGGACCTCACCCGGTGCCAGACGCGCTCGTGATGATGGGGGAGCGCGCGGTCACCGGGGAAGTACACGTCCACCGTCGTGCCGGGCCACCGCTCGGCCACCTGCGCCGCAGAACTCAGCGCTGCCGCGCCGCCGCCGATGATCATCACCGACCCCGCCGCCGCGATGCGCTCGTGGGGCGAGGCGAGGTCGGCGTCGACCGCACCCGAGTCCTGGAGGGTGGGGTGGCGCCAGAAGCCGTTGGTCACCCCGGTGGCGACGACGACGACGTCGTACGGTTCCTCGGCGACCGTGCCGTCCGCGTAGGTGACGCGCACGGTCCGGTTCTCGGTGAGGGCTGTCGCGCTGCCGTGCACGAGGCGCACGTCGTCGAGTCCACGGAACCTGTCGTAGGCGATGCGGTAGTCGCGGGTCCACGCCTCGGGTCGGGCCAGTCTCAGGCCGAGTTCCTGCCCGCTGACGAACTCCGGCTTCGCGTGGATGCCCACAACGCTGCCACGCCGTCGGAGCGCGATGGCGGTGAGGACGCCGGTGTCTCCGAGCCCGACGACGACGATGCGGGGAGCGCTCACGCCGGGGACTGTGCGCGCCGGTCCTTCTCGGTCGGGCTCTTCTTGGGCGGCCGTGGGATGAACAGGGACACCCGGTCCACGACCCGGGCGTACTCGGGCCGGCGCTCGAGGCTGCGCGTCTCCATCAGCGGGATACTCACGGCGAGGAACATCGCCACCATCGCCGCGGTTCCGGCGAACACCCACCACGCTCCCGGGTAGGCGGCGAGGCCGAACAGGCCCATGGAGAACCAGATCCCGCACTCGCCGAAGTAGTTCGGATGCCTGGACCACGACCACACGCCGGTGTCCATGACCTGGCCCGGCGACCTGGTGGCGATGAAGCGGTGCATCTGCAGATCGGCGATCGTCTCGAGGGCGAGCGCGGCCAGCCCGACGGCAAAGGCGACGAAGTCGAGCCACCCGAGCGGCTCACCGACCCTGGTGGCGACAACGTAGACGGGGATGAGTCCGGCGAAGACCTGCAGGGTCGGGAAGACGTGGATGCCCATCAGGTCGGCGCCGAACTCGAACTTCCCGGCCCGTTCGCGGATCATCGGGTAGCGCCAGTCCTCGTGGTGCATGCCGGGGAAGGTACGGATCCAGTTGGCCGTCAGGCGGATCGCCCACGCCAGCAGCACCACCATCATCAGCCACCAGCGGGCGTCGTTGACCCCCGCGTCGGCGGCCACCCACCAGTAGAACGCGAGCAGCGGGGGGATGACCGACCAGTAGGCGTCGTAGAAGCTGGAGTTGCCGTAGATCCGGCTCGCCGCGAAGATCACCACTGTCGCGATGAGATCGGCGATCAGGCCGTCCAGCCACAACTGCCCGGTGTCCGGCCCCCACAGCAGCCACACCAATCCCGCGGCGATGGCGACGATATAAGCGATCCCGACCCGCAGGAGCGATGCACCTTGACTCATGTCAGGGAGGGTAATGAGCGTTCTGCGGACGAACCTGCGGAACGCCGAAACGCGGTGTGGCACTACGGGGTGTGGCACTACATGGTCGTCAGCCCAGGCCGAACAGTCTTCCCACGAGGCCCAGGGCCATGACCAGGATCACCAGCACGATGATCCCCAGGAGTATGAAGATCCCGATGCGGGAGTTGGACTTGGTCGGGCTCTGCCCGGTCCCTGCGCTGTCCGAGGACAGGGAGGTCGAATCCGAGTCCGGCGTCTGCGGGCCGCTGGGCGAACCGCCCGCATCGAGATCGGGGGAATCGATGGGATCCGGGTCGGACGGGCGGTTGTTGGTCATGACTAACCTTGACACACCTTGGCGGGGACGCGGTCCCACGGGCGCACGCGGGTGTGGTGCGTAGGTTCTGCGGGGTTGACTCCGACGCGACGTCGTAGTTTTAGCTCGGGGCCATGAGACTTCTTCCGGCTACGTACCTGGCGTCCTGCACCCTGTCCGCGTTGGGGAACTCCATAGCCGCGATCGTGCTGCCACTGTTGGTGCTCCAGACCACAGGCAGCGCGCTGGCAGCAGGCACGGTGGCGGCAGCCACGATCGTGCCCGCCGTCGTCGCGGGGATCTTCATGGGCCTCGTCATCGACAGAATCAACCGGCGCACCTCATCGATTCTCACCGACCTGATCTCTGCCGCCGCGATGGGCGCTCTGCCGATCATCGACATGATCACCGGCCTGTCCGTGGGCTGGTTCATCCTCTGCGGAGTCATCGGTGCGGTCGGAGACGTCCCGGGAATCACCGCTCGGGAGGCCCTGCTTCCCGCGATCATCCGCCACAGCGGGGTCTCGGCGGAACGCATCACCGGCAGCCGTGAGGCACTGGGCGCCGTCGCTATTCTGATCGGCCCCGCCGCTGCCGGGTTCATGGTCACCATCTGGGGCGGTGCCACGGCGTTGTGGGTCACGGCCGGTGCCTCGTTGGCCGCGGCGCTGCTGACGATGCTGATCCCTGATCGGGTGGGAACCCTCGACGGTGTGGTCACCGCGAGCGGAGGTCAGCCACGCAGGGTGTGGGGTCAACTGCGTGAAGGGTGGATGGAGATGATCAGCAACAGGTTCGTCCTGGTCACCTCGGTTCTGACGGTGGCCGCAGTGGTCGCGATCGGAGGCCTGCAGGGCATCATCCTCCCGCTCTACTTCACGGAGATCGACCGTCCGGGTCTGCTCGGCCTGGTCCTGAGCGCCATCGCCGCTGGATCCCTCGTCGGCGGAGGGATCTACGCTGTCGCCGGAACGCGCGGTTCCCGCCGCCACTGGTTTGTGGCCGGGGTGGTCGGCAGCATCATCGGCCTCGGCATCATGGCGACGCTCGTGTCGGTGTGGGTGTTGTTCCTCGGCGCCTTTGTCCTGGGATTCTCGGTCGGGCTCTTCGGAGCGTTGATAGGGGTGCTGTCCATCGAACGGATCCCCGAAGACCGACGCGGCCGCGTGCTGGGAACTCAGAACACGCTCGTCACGGCGGGGTCGCCGCTCGGCATCTTCCTCGCCGGGCTGCTCACCGAACTCACCGATCTCCACACCGCCCTTGTCATGCTCGCCGCCCTGTGGTCTCTTGGGCTCCTGGTGGCTCTGTTCGCCCGGTCCATGCGCAACCTCGACAGGCCCGCCGCCGTCGACCCGGATCGAGAGGTGATGAGCGATGCGTAGCAGCGACCTCGCCCGCACCGCCGGGGTCACCGTGCGTGCGCTGCGGCACTACCACCAGATCGGGTTGCTCGAGGAGCCGGCGAGGTCGAGCAACGGCTATCGCGTCTACGACACACATGCGCTGGTCAAGGTCCTGCGTATCCGACGCCTGATCGATCTGGGGTTCTCGTTGCCTCAGATCTCCACCATGCTCGACGACGACGAACCGCCCCCGGCCACGGTGTTCGACACCCTGGACGCGGAGTTCGCGGCGCAGATCGAGCGCCTCACCAGGCAACGCGAGCTCCTGTCTCATCTCAAACGCTACGAGGCGTTCCCTGATCTCCCGCCCGAGATCGCGTCGTCCCACAATCTCCTACGCCGATCCGGTCTGCCGGAGAGTGCGGCGGCCATGGACCGCGACCACACTCTTCTCCTGATGCATCTGATCGGCAACGCGGGGCAGGATCACCTGACGACGATCTACGAACTGCTCAGCCAGCCAGCTCGAGCCCCTGTCGTCGCGGCGGCGATGACGGCGTGGTCGACCCTCGAGGGCGAGGCCACGTCCCAGGAGATCACGGACCTCGCCGATCAACTCACCGAGCTGTTCCTGCCCGTCGTCGCCGAGCTCACCAGCAGAGGGCTGCCCGATCTCCCGCACCCTCCGGAAGCCTGGACAGGCCTGCACCTTGACGGCTACCTCACCACGGCCCAGCAGCGGGTCCTGGACAAGGTCAGGGCGGACCTGGAAAGTGCTACCACCCCGGACCCGGAAGCGGACCTCAGCTGAGGATCGAGGTCGACAAGATCTCCTAGTCGGGGTCGGCGTCGCTCTCTGCGGCGTCCGGCGCGTCCTCGTCGGTAACCGGGACCTCGACGAGCTGCTCGGCGACATCGGCAGGGTTCGCCTCGCGGGCCGGGTCGTCGACGGGAGTCTCGGGGGCATACTCCTCGGCGGCGGTGACGGGGTCGGGCTCCGGGGTGTACTCGTCCGGGTCGGGGCGGTCCTCGATGCTCATCTCGTCATCTCCAGTGCGTTGGGGGCGCGTGGACCTCCACCTCTAGCAGCCTCTCGCGGGCGGCGCCACTGTCCGAGGACAGCGCCGCGGGCGATACCGGTCAAGGGTTCGGGTTCGTGGCCGCGCCGTCGAGCCAGAGCACGTCTGTCGCATCGGCGTGCGTGCCGGTGGTCCCGACGTGCGTGGAGCTGATCTGCGGTCCCTTGGTGATCACGTGGACGAGAGCCATCCCGTGCCCGCGGCCGAGGTCGTAGTCGTTCTTCACCCACTCGAGGATCGGACCTACCTTGGTCCCGGGACCGAAGCCGCGGTTGGTGGCCTGATCGACGAGTTGACGCGGCGTGAATCCGGTCTTGACCTCGATGGTGTCGAGGTATGCCTGGAAGGACATGGGTTTCTCCTGCTGTCGATGGGCGAGTGGGGTCGGATCAGGCGGCGGCGTCGTCGGACCGCAGAGCGTAGGTCGCGATGATGTTGCCCGCCTGCGTGTGGGTCGAGCTCAGCAGACGTATGCGCGTGGTGGGGACGGAGTCGTCGAACAGCCTGCGGCCCTCTCCGGTGATCACCGGGTGGATGGTCAGCGTGAGTTCGTCCACCAACCCGGCCAGCACCAGTCGCCGAGTGGTCTCCACACCACCGGCGATCGCGATGTCGCCGCCGGGTTGCTGGCGCAACTGCTCCAGGTACTCCGCCGGATCACCGGCGACGATCGTGCTGTTCCACGGCAACTCGCCCGCCAGCGTGGAGGTGAGGACGTGCTTGCGCACCGGGTTGACCCATTCCGCGAACGGGTCCTGCGCACCGGGCCAGAACCCGGACCATTCCTGCCAGAGTGTGCGGCCCAGCACCAGGTCGGTGGTCGCGGTCGTCATCTCGGCCATGCTCTGCATCTCGTCGGGTCCGAACGAGTCGAACTGCCAGCGGTCGGCGTGCTCGGCCACACCGTTGAGCGTGTAGAACATGTGTGCCGTGGTCTTGCGGGTCATGATGATCCCTCCTGCGGGGGTTCGGGGGCCCAGACGAGCGGGTGCTCGGGCCGTGGAGAACTGCCTTCACAGGGGTAGACGGTCCGAGGCGCGGAAAATGATCGGTGCGGCGGGAGAGTCACCGGCGGTGTCTCCAGTGGGGCTTTCCTACGGCAGGTGCGTGGGGAGGCCGAAGTCGGAGAAGTGACCCGCGCCGATGAAGTGGGTGATCGACGAGATGCGGCCAGAGCGGGAGTCGAGGACGTGGATCGCGAACGCCTCCCACCGTTCGTCGCCCGCGTCGTGGTAGACGGCGACGGCGGGCCGGCCGTTGGCGGAGGTGGTGATGGTCCGCGCGTTGCGGCACACCTGCCCGGGGCCGCGCCACCAGTTCTCGATCTCTGCGGGGCCCCGCAGCCAGAGCTCGAACGGGGGCATGCTGAATTCCGCGTCCTCGGTCAGCAGGGCGACCAGGCGGTCGACGTCGTAGGCCTCGAAGGCGGCGACGTACTTCTCAAGAAGCCGGGTGTCGTAGGTGGGGGCCTCGTCCGCGGTGTCGGTCGGGACCGTGGCTCCGTGCCGGGCCATGGTCGTGCGCGCCCGGGCGAGGGCGGAGTTGACCGAGGCCACCGTCATGTCGAGCAGGTCGGCGCACTCTGCCGCCGAGAGGACCAGGACGTCACGCAGGATCAGCACGACCCGCTGGCGGGGTGGCAGGAACTGCAGTGCGGCTACAAAGGCGAGCCGGACTGATTCGCGGGTCAGGGCGGTGGCTGAGGGGTCGATGCCGAGGCGGGCGTCGCTGACCGGACCTATCCACTCCTGCTCGGGCAGGGTGGCCAGCGTCGTGGGGTCGTCGGGGACACGTCCGGGTGAGCTGAGGTCCACCGGGAGGCTGCGCCGCTGCGGCGCGCGCGTCATGTCCAGGCAGACGTTGGTGGCTATCGAATACAGCCACGTGCGCAGCGACGAGCGGCCCCCGAACTCAGCACCGTCCCGGGCGTTCCAGGCGCGGAGCATCGTCTCCTGCGTCGCGTCCTCGGCCTCCGCGACACAGCCGAAGTAGCGGTAGCAATAGCCGAGGATCTCGCTGCGGTAGGTCTCGGCCTCGATCGTGTGCACGCGGATAGTGTCCGCCTATGCGGCCCGATTGTGGTGGGCTTCGGTGGCCCCGGCCGTGAGGCCTTGAGCCACCACATGACGGCCGCTACCGTCGCGGCATGGCTCACATCACCACGCGGCGCGTGGTCGCCGCCCTCGACTGTCCCGATGCCCGGGAGCTCGCAGACTTCTACGCGACGATGCTCGGATGGCGCGTCCACTCGGACGAGCAGTACCCGGACTGGGTGGACGTCCTGCCACCCCAGGGCGAGACGGACGCGATCACGCTCGGTTTCCAGACCGTCCCCGATTTCCGCGCGCCGACCTGGCCCGAGGGGCAGGTCCCACAACAGGTGCACCTGGACTTCTACGTCGACTCGATCGCGGACTCCGAACCGGCCGTCCTGGCCGCCGGCGGGCGACGGCACAAGTATCAGCCCAGCCCCGACGGGCGTTTTGTCGTGTACCTCGACCCGGTCGGGCACCCGTTCTGCCTGTGCACGGAGGAGGACGGCGAACCCGGCCGGAGTACTTGATCAAACCTTGACGCGACCTCCACGGGAATCGCGGGATGCGCCAGTGATCCTGGAAGCAAAATCGAACTCCCTCCCCATCCCGCCACCCCCAAGGAGGCTCCCGATGTCGACGCCCCCCGACGCCCATCCCGTGCACGACGAGCACGACGAGCACAGCGATCACAGCGAGCACGCCGAGCACGGCGACCACAGCGACCACGCCGAGCACGGGGGCCACGATCGGCACGCCGGGCACGGGGCGCATGGTGAGATGTTCCGCCGGCGGTTCTGGGTCTCGCTGATCCTGGCCGTTCCGGTGGTGTTCTTCAGCCACATGGTCGCCGACCTGCTGGGCTACACCATGCCGGAGTTCCCCGGCGCCATGTGGATCGCCCCGGTGCTGGGCACGGTGATCTTCGTGTACGGCGGCGCCCCGTTCCTCACGGGCGGCTGGGCCGAACTCCGCTCGCGCCGTCCCGGGATGATGCTGCTGATCGCCATGGCGATCACCGTCGCGTTTCTCGCGTCCTGGGTCACCACTCTGGGGCTCGGCGGGTTCGACCTGGACTTCTGGTGGGAACTGGCGCTGCTGATCGTGATCATGCTGCTCGGGCACTGGCTTGAGATGCGCGCACTCGGCTCGGCCTCGGGCGCCCTCGACGCGCTGGCGGCCATGCTGCCGGACTCTGCGGAGAAGATCACCGACTCCGGAACCGCGACGGTCCCTCTGCAGGACCTCGAGCTCGGGGATCTGGTGCTCGTACGCGCGGGAGCGCGGGTGCCCGCCGACGGCACGGTCACCGACGGCCGCGCCGAGGTCGATGAATCGATGATCACCGGCGAGTCCAAGTCCGCCATCAGGGACGTGGGCGACACCGTGGTCGCCGGGACTGTGGCGACCGACAGTGCCCTGAGGGTGCGGATCACCGCGGTGGGGGAGAGTACCGCGCTGGCCGGCATCCAGCGGATGGTCGCGGACGCCCAGGCCTCCTCGTCCCGAACGCAGGCGCTCGCGGACAAGGCCGCAGCGTTCCTGTTCTACTTCGCCACCGTCGCAGGCATCCTCACGTTTGCGGTCTGGGCTCTGCTCGGCAACGTCGACGAGGCCGTGGTGCGCACGGTGACCGTGCTCGTGATCGCCTGCCCCCACGCACTGGGGTTGGCGATCCCGCTGGTCATCGCGATCTCCACCGAACGAGCCGCCAGGTCCGGGGTGCTGGTCAAGGACCGGCTCTCGCTCGAGCGCATGCGCACAGTCGACGTGGTCCTGTTCGACAAGACCGGCACCCTGACCCAGGGACGGCACCGGGTCACCGGCCTCGCCGCCGGGCGCGAGGTCACCGAGGAGCGGGTGTTGGCCGTGGCAGCGGCGGTCGAGGCCGACAGCGAACACCCCGTCGCCCGCGCGATCGTCACCGCGGCGGACGATCGGGTGCCGGCCACGGACCGGGTGGCCGCCAGCGACTTCCGGTCCCTGCCCGGACGTGGTGTCCGCGCCCGGGTCGACGGCGCCGAGATCAGCGTCGGCGGCCCCGCCATGCTCGACGATCTCGGGCTGTCGGTTCCCGCCGACATCGCGGAGGCGACCGACCAGTGGGTGTCGCGGGGGGCGTCGGTGTTGCACGTCGTCGACGGCGAGCGGGTCCTGGGGGCTCTCGCGCTCGAGGACGCCGTGCGCGAGGAGTCGCGGCAGGCGATCGACGCGCTGCATGACCGTGGGATCTCGGTCGCGATGATCACCGGCGACGCCCGACAGGTCGCGGACGCCGTGGCCGCGGACCTCGGGATCGACGAGGTGTTCGCCGAGGTTCTCCCCGAGCACAAGGACGCGAAGGTCAGCGAGCTCCAGGAGCGCGGGCACAGGGTGGCGATGGTCGGCGACGGGGTCAACGACGCCCCGGCGTTGGCCCGCGCCGACGTGGGCGTGGCGATCGGCGCCGGCACCGACGTGGCGATCGAGTCCGCCGGGGTGGTGCTCGCCGCGAACGATCCGCGGGCGGTCCTGTCGATCATCGAGCTCTCCCAGGCCAGCTATCGCAAGATGTGGCAGAACCTGGTGTGGGCCACGGGGTACAACGTCATCGCGGTGCCGCTGGCCGCCGGGGTCCTGGCGTTCGCCGGCGTGGCGATCTCCCCCGCGGTCGCGGCGATCCTCATGTCCATCTCCACCATCGTGGTGGCGCTCAACGCCCAGCTGTTGCGTCGCCTCGACCTCGACCCCGCCGCTTTGGTCCGCAGCTGACCCGGCCCCCGACCGGTCGACAGGGCAGAGGCAGCGCAGAGGTAGAGGCAGCGCAGAGGCAGCGCGAAGGTGTAGCCCGGGGCGCCTCAGCTCCTCGCGGTGGCCAGTGGGCCGCCGGCGCGGAATGCGTGCTGGACGAACCGCGTACCGATCAGCTCGTGTGTGGCGGTATCGGGGTGCAGCGCGTCGGGGAGTGGGTGCTCCTCGGCGTCTGCCGACCCATAGAGTGCGGTGCCGTCGAGGTAGTGCAGGTTGTCGTCGTCGGATCTCTTCTCGACGATCGACGCGAGCGCGTCACGGATCACTCTGAGCGTCAGTCGCCCCTGTTCGGTGTCGCCGGTCTCGCCTGTCGCGACGAACCGCACGTTCCCGGTGCGGAAGCTGTCCGGATCGAACGCGCCGGGTCCCGGGGTGTCCTCGTGGATGCCGCAGTAGATCGGCGAGACGAGCAGCAGCGGGGTGGTGGGGTGTCCGTCGCGGATGGTGTCGAGGAACCCGTGCACCGCGGGGACGAACGAGCGGAGCCGCATGGAGTCGGAGTTGGTGACGTTGATGCCCAGCTTGAGACTGATCACATCGGCCGGGGTGTCGCGGATGACGCGGGCCATAAACGGATCGACGAGGGCACTGCCGCCGAAGCCGAGGTTGCGCAGGTCGACACCGCCGAGACGGGCCGCCAGCGCCGGCCAGGTCCGCGCCGGCGTGGTGGCGTTGGAGCCGTGGCTGATCGAGCTCCCGTGATGGAGCCACCGGCGTGCGTCGGTCGGCGCGGGGGTCACCGGCGCGTCCGTGCGGAGTTCGAGTAGCTCGACCGTCTCGTTGTGCGGCAACCACAGCTCAACGAGCTTCTCTCCCGCGGCCAGTCCCGTGAACCGGGTGAGGTGTGGGGCGCCGCTCACGGCCGTGGTCTCGCCGGTCTGCAGGTCCGTCTGGAACGCGTCTCCGCCGGTGAGCAGATCACTCGCGACGAGCTGGTGGTCCACGACCAGGTCGACGCTGCCGCGCGGGCGGTCGAACCCTCGGTAGGCGAGGCGGGTGGGGTGGGTGAGGAGCTCGATGCTCTCGGCCCCGGTGATCATCGCCAGCCGCACACCTGAGGGCTGCGCCTCCATCGACAGCAACTGTGGATCGGGGAACTGCGCTCCCACCCAGGCGGGAAGCCGATGCGGCCGCAGCCCCCGGGACGTGGTCTCGAGATGATCGTGGCCGCGCAGTAGCGCCGGCGTGATGGGCGTGCTGATCGTCATGGGTGCTTCTCTTTCGCTAGGTGCTGTCATCCGCCGCGACTCGTCGGGCTCGGGGGAGTGGGTTGTGAGCGTCGAGTACCCGTGTCCGCGGGTATGGGCACGACCGTCAGCACACCCGACTATAAGGGGGCGGACGGGACCGGCTGTGCCCCTGCGGGAGTGGACCAACTCGGAGACGTTTGTCGGACGCATGTGTTTGATTTCCGTAATACCCGGTCTAGTCAGGAGGATCCGTGTCACGCATCCGCACTACCATCGCCAGCGCGCTCGGAGTCCTCGCACTCAGCTTGGCCGCCGCACCGATCGCTCAGGCGCAGCCGTTGCCCGGCGGCTCAGTGGAACTGCCGCCGATCGAGCCGATCGCGGTGCCAATACCGATGGGGTCGACCGCAGGCCAGCTCCCAGCCTTGCCGTTCCCGCTGTTCTGGCAGGACCCGGTCCCACCTCCGCCGCCGTCCCCGCAGTTCGTCGCATCCAACTGGATAGTCATGTACACCGCTTGCCCAGCTCCCGGAGAGTGGGCCTATACCGAAAATGGCACAAGAGCTTGGTGTGCCCAGCGAAAGTACACCGATGCATTCCACTGGGCGCCCAGTCAGGAGCCGTTTCAACATCCCGAGGCAAGCGACTGGAGCCGCATGACGCGTGTCGCGAACTCTCTGGGCGGCAAGCGATGCGATTCAGAGGGCTCCAAGACGCTCAACCCGTCAAATGGTCAAGAGGTCTACTGCGACTGGGAGCAGAGAGGGCCGACGCCCGGCCTCATATGGAGGTTCACCGATTACTTGAACTTCGTGACCCGGTAGAACTGGTCCGCGGCTGATCGATCGGCGTAACGGCGCGGCGGACTGGTCCTGCCTCTGCGCAGCCACCTCGTCGTCGTCGAGACCTTTTCCGTCCCATGTCGAGAACCGACGAACGGTTCCGTCCCCCTGGTGAAGCGACCACACTGGGTCGCACAGTACGAGGAGGACCACCATGGCCAAGTACCTGTTGCTCAAGCACTACCGGGGCGCACCGGAGCCGCCCAACAACGTGCCCATGAACGAATGGACACCCGAGGAGTTCTCGGCGCACATCCAGTACATGAACGACTTCGCGGCGCGGCTGGAGGAGTCCGGTGAATTCGTTGACGCCAACGCCCTGTCGGAGTCGGGGACGTGGGTGCGATACGACGGCGAGGGCCGCCCGCCGCTGACCGATGGCCCGTTCCCCGAGACCAAGGACCTGATCGCCGGCTGGATGATCATCGACGTGAGCAGCTACGAGCGCGCCCTGGAGTTGGCCGCGGAGCTGTCGGCGGCTCCGGGCGCGGGCGGGGAGCCGATCCATGAGTGGCTCGAGCTACGGCCGTTCCTGGAGTCGCCACCCGTCTGAGGTCGGTGGTCGGCCCGGCGATCCCGGCGTAGCGTGCGGGCATGACCAACCCCGATCCCGGCACGAACCGTGACTCCGCAGAAGAGACCCTGGGCGCCCCCGTCCCCGAGTCCCGCGCCGACGGCGACACCTCGGTGCAGCGGGACCCGGACGACTGGGTGACCGGCGACGAGCCCATGACGGCCGCGCAGAAGAGTTACCTCGACACTCTCGCTCGCGAGGCCGGCGAGGAACTCCCGGCCACGCTGACCAAGGCCGAGGCCTCGGAGCACATCGACCGCCTTCAGAAGGGCAATCCGCGGACCGGGGCGTAGTGCGAACCGGCCGGGCGCCCGAGTCGGTCGGGAGCCCGGCCGGTTGATCGGCTCAGGTTGATCGGCTCAGACGGTCACTGCCGTCTGGTCCGCCTCCTTGAATTCGAGCACCGGCTCCTGGTGGTTGTGCTGGTACGGCTCCACGGCGGCGCCCTGGGCGCGGGCGGCCTTGATGTCCGCGTACTGCTCCAGCGGGGTGCGCGGATCGCCGTAGCGCTCGCGCGCCCACGACGGCGAATGCGTCCGCGGGCTGTCGGCCTTGATGCCGCGGATCGCGGGCTCGATGTACCGGACCGAGCGCGGGCTGACCCGTTCGACCATCGCCATCATCACGTCGGGGTTGTTGTGGGCGCCCTTGAAGAGCATCCGCCACAGGGCGATCGACGCGGTGTCCACGGCCCGCGACTGCTTGACGCCCAGCATCGGACGCATCCACCGCGGGTAGGTGGCGATGATGCTCGCCCGCAGGAAGGGCCGGCCCACCTTCTTTAGGATCGTGGGCAGGCGCGGTTCGATGGTCTCGAAGCCGTTGAGGATGTGGTCGACGTTCGAGATCGCCGCCTCGGACGCCGACAGCTTGTCCCGCCAGTCGTCGAAGTACTTCTGCACCTCACCGCGGGTCCGGGGCACGTCCTCCTGGCGGATGGGCTGCACCTCGGCCGCGATCGCGCACTGGCGCCAGTACTCGTTCTCCTCGTCGCGGCTGAGCCTGCCGGGCCCGAACACCTCGTACACGTACAGGATCGAGTGCCACGCCGTCATGTGGATCCACAGCTGCGAGTCCGGGTTGTTCGAGTCGTACTCGTTGCCCGTCACCTTGTTGACCCCGTAGGCGCGCGAGTGGACCTTCATGAGGATGTCCGACATCTTGATGACCGTCGGGGTGTCCGCGAACATCACGGCGGAGAAGTACTCCATCGTGCGGTCATAGCGCAGGGGCGTCCGCTGGATCACCTGACCGGTCTCGTCGACCGCGGCCGTGAGATCGGGGTCCAGGTGCTCGATCGTCACCGCGCGTGCGAAACCCTGCAGCGCGGACGCCGGGAACGTCCAGACCTTCCACGCCACCGAGCCCGGGCCGAACAGCCCCTCGTCGATGCGGTTCTTCTCGGTGGTTGCCACGTCGCCTCCTCGAACATCTTCGGCGTGAACGAGCTCACGCCGGATGCCCGAGAGTATTAGACATACGATGACCGTTTGTAAAGTGTCGGGAGGAAGTCCCAGGTAAGGGCCATTGTGACGACGGCGACGACGACGGCGACGGCGACGACGACGGCGACGGCGACGGCGACGACGACGACGGCGACGACGGTGCAGGCTTCGGCGCAAGGCCGCATCCGCTCGCCCCGGCTACCGGGGCACAGGCCCGCAGTAGCTATGCCACTCGACGAGTGGTCAAATCTGATGGATTCTGGGAAACCGCACCTGGGAGAACGTGATCAGGAGTGACCACGCGGTGGGAGGGGACCCGGTGCCGCCGAGTCTCGGCGCGGGCGGGCCGTTCGAGGATCGGGTCCAACGAAGGCGTCTCTTGAACATGAATGCAATTTGCGACTTCGCAAGCGATCACACCGTGTTCCCGACCACACCCGCGCGGACGTTCATGGGAAGCACCGGTTGACGGTCTCGGCCTCGACGGTGGTCACGGCGTGGCTGCCTGTGGGATCAAGCCGTGGCATGCCGAGTCGTTGCTGTGCGTGGACGAAAGTCCTAGATCCAGGCAATGGATTTCTCAGCCGATCGTGCCGATGCAGCCCGTTCCGATCGAGCCCCGTGGCGAGAACTCGGATCTGGTTCCGTCCACCTGGTGATGCGACCACACTGGATTGAACGAGAACTGGGTCGAACGAGAACTGGGTCGCGCGAGATCTGGGTCGAACGAGATCTGGGTCGCACGATCTGAGGAGGACTGCCATGGCCAAGTACCTGTTGCTCAAGCACTACCGGGGCGCTCCGGAGGCGCCGAACAACGTGCCGATGAACGAGTGGGCGCCCGAGGAGGTGTCCGCGCACGTGGAGTACATGAACGACTTCGCGGCGCGGCTGGAGGGAACCGGCGAGTACGTGGACTCCAACGCCCTGTCGGAGTCGGGGACGTGGGTGCGGTACGACGGTGAAGGGCGCCCCCCGCTGACCGACGGCCCGTTCCCCGAGACCAAGGACCTGATCGCCGGCTGGATGATCATCGACGTGGACAGCTACGACCGCGCCCTGGAGCTGGCCGCGGAGTTGTCCGCGGCTCCGGGCGCGGGCGGGAAGCCGATCCACGAGTGGCTCGAACTGCGGCCGTTCCTCGAGTCGCCGCCGGAGTTCGAGGGTTGAGCTCTGGTTCGGGGGCTTGACGCTGCTATGACCACACCCGACCTGCGCGAACTCACCCCGCAGGTGATCGGCGTGCTCGTCCGCCGCGGGGCCGACTTCGCCTCGGCCGAGGACGCCGTGCAGGAGGCACTGCTCGAGGCGATGCGCGCGTGGCCCGCCGACCCACCGCGCAACCCCCGCGGCTGGCTGATCGCCGTGGCGTGGCGGAAGTTCCTGGACGCCGCCCGCTCGGAGACCGCCCGTCGGCGCCGCGAGGAACTGGCGGTGGCCGAGCAGGAGACGGTCTCGTCGTCATCGGGCTCCTCCGGCGTCCCGGGCGCGGACCCGACGCCCGGGGAGGGGCGCGAGGTCGACGACACCCTGTGGCTGTACTTCCTGTGCGCCCACCCGTCGCTGCCCACCGGCTCGGCCGTCGCGTTGACCCTGCGTGCGGTGGGCGGGCTGACCACCCGGCAGATCGCGCGGGCGTTCCTGGTGCCCGAGGCCACCGTGGCGCAGCGCATCAGCCGGGCCAAACGCACCCTCGCCGGCGAGCGCCTGGACCGCCCCGGTGACGTGTCCACCGTGCTGCGGGTGCTGTACCTGGTGTTCAACGAGGGCTACACCGGCGAGGTGGACCTCGCCGTGGAGGCCCTTCGACTGACCCGGCAGTTGTCGGCCTCCATCGATCATCCCGAGGTTAGGGGTCTGCTCGCGTTGATGGTGCTGCACCACGCCCGACGGGCCGCCCGGAGGGATGACGACGACGAGCTGATCCCCCTCGCCGAACAGGACCGCCGCCGATGGGACGCACGAGCGATCGAGGAGGGCGTGGCGATCCTGCAGGCCGCGCTGAATCGCGATGAGTTGGGCGAATACCAGGCGCAGGCCGCGATCGCCGCCCTGCACGCAGACGCCCCGTCCACCGCCGAGACCGACTGGACGCAACTGGTCGAGTGGTACGACGAGCTCCTGCGGCTCCGCGAGAACCCGGTGGCGCGGCTGAACCGGGCCGTGGCGGTGGGGCACGCCGAGGGCGCGGTCGCCGGGTTGGCCGCGCTCGACGGAGTGCCCTCGTCTGTGCCCCGGCGTACCGCCGCACAGGCGTACCTGCACGAGTTGGCGGGTGATCGCGCGGACGCCGCGGAGCTGTACGAGCGCGCGGCGGCCGAGGCCACCTCCCTTCCCGAGCGCCGGTACCTGGCCCGCAAGGCCCGGGGGCTGGGCGGTTCGCAACGGACGTAGAGGCGCGGCTCGGTTCGCGGTCAGCGGCAGCCCGCCGCGCGGTCAGCGGCAGCAGTCGGGATCCAACACCACGCGCAGGGCCTGGAGTGACTCGGCCCGGGCGCGGTGGAAGACGTTCATCCCGCGCCGCTCGGAGGCGACCATCCCGGCCTTGCGCAGCTGGCCCAGGTGGTGGCTGACGGTGGACTCGGCCAGGTCCACGCCGGCGGCGAGGTCGCAGGTGCACACCTCGCCACCGTCTGCGGTGAGCAGGACCGACAGGAGCTTGATGCGCGCCGGATCGGCCAGGGCCTTGAGGCGCAGCGCGAGCTCCAGGGCGTCGGCATCGCTCATGGGTGCGGCCGACACCGGGTCGCAACAGATCGGCGCGTTCACGTCGATCACCGGGAGTGCTTTGGGCATGGTCCGATTCTAGCCCGATTCCAGCCACCCTCTTGACATATATCGAAGAGTCGGAGCACTCTGGAGGTCGCACCAATTCGATATACGTCACACAGGTGGAGGCTCCCATGTCACGCGCTCAACTCGCCCTCAACGTCGACGACCTGCAGGAGGCGGTGACGTTCTACACCAAGCTGTTCGGCGTCGAGCCGGCCAAGCTCAAGCCGGGTTACGCGAACTTCGCGATCGCCGAGCCGCCGCTCAAGCTGGTGCTGCTCGAGAACCCCGGACAGGGCGGCTCGCTCAACCACCTGGGCGTGGAGGTCGAGTCCTCGGAGAAGGTCCACGCCGAGATCGCCCGGTTGACCGAGGAGGGGCTGTTCACCGACGAGGAGATCGGCACCACCTGTTGCTTCGCCACCCAGGACAAGGTCTGGGTCACCGGCCCGGCGGGGGAGAAGTGGGAGGTCTACACCGTCCTGGCGGACTCGGAGACCTTCGGGACCAGCCCGGAGCACGCGGCCGGCCCAGAGGCCACCGCCGAGGTCGCCGCGGAGAGCTCGTGCTGCTGAACACGGTCAACCGGAACGGCCGGGTCAGGCGGGTCAGGTCACCTGCTATCCGGACGCTTGCGGTTGCGCTTGATCTCGGAACGCCGTTGTTCGCCCTCGACTCGTCGCCGACGCGAACCCCGCGTGGGACGGGTCGGCCTCCTGGTGACCGGGGGAGCCACGGCGTCGCGCAGCAGATCGGCGAGGCGCTGCCGCGCCGCCACCCGATTGCGTCGTTGTGACCGGTGTTCCTCGGCGCTGACGGTGAGCACGGTGCCGGACAACCTCGCGGCGAGGTTCTGCAGCACGCGGGCGCGTTGGGTCTCGTCCAGAGCCGACGTGGTGCTGAGGTCAAGACTGAGTTGGACCCGCGAATCCGAGGTGTTGACGTGCTGGCCGCCGGGTCCGGAGGACCGGGAGAACTGTTCGACCAATTCGCTCTCCGGCACCGTCAGGCCACGGGGCGCACCGGGTCCCGGGGTCACGCGAAGGCCGTCCACACGACCAGTGTCCCGCAGCGGCGATCGCCCGCGCCCCGGCCCGCCGAGGGGGCCACTATCCCGGAGGCGTGGGCACTGTGCCTGAGGGGTGGGCACTGTGCCGGAGGCGTGAGCACTGTGTCGGAGGCGCCGGCTCCGGCGTCAGTCGACCGGGATCTCTTCCCGCAGGCGCGGCTCCACCCGCTTCTCGGGATGGAACCCGGTCTTGTCGGCATAGAAGTGCCGGATGCGGTCCATGTCCTTCGCGATGTCGCCGCTCAGCTCGAGCGTCGGCCCCAGCCCCGTCGTCATGGTGGCACGATCGACGTATCCCAGGGTCACCGGAAGACCCGTCTCCCGGGCGATCCGGTGGAACCCGGACTTCCAGTGCTCGTGACCCCCGCGGGTGCCGTCCGGGGTGACGACCAGACCGAACATCTCGCCCGCGTGAACCTGCTCGACCATGTCCGCGACGACGCGAGCAGGATTCGCCCGATCAACGGGGACCCCGCCGAGTGCGCGCATGACGGGCCCGCGCCAGCCCGCGAACAAGCTGGCCTTCCCCAGCCACCGCACGTCGATACCCAGACGCCAGGCGATGCCGAGCATCAGGACGAAGTCCCAGTTCGAGGTGTGCGGAGCCCCGAGCAGCACTGTCGGTCGATCCGGGCCCGGCTGAGTGGACAGCTCCCATGGGCTGAAGAACCAGAAGATGCGGGATACGAGTCGTCGGAGCACGCCGTCACCTTAACGGGCTCTCGCCGCGGGAGGCAGACCCGGCGGATGGGAGTCTGCAATCTGTGGCGCTCGGGCGGATACTCCGGCAGCCTGGGGGACTTGGCGGGGCCTGGGGGCCTGGTTCTAGGGAACCTGGCTGACCACTGAGGTGGGAGCGCCCCGGTCGGCGCCCGGCGAGGACTGCCCGGGATCGCTGGACACCGCGAACAGGGTGACCCCGAGAACCGCCACCGCGGCGAGCGACGCGCTGACCCCCAACTCGAGGGTCGTCAACTGCATCCGCTGGCCCAGTACCTGGGGAGGCAGGGTGGAGCTGGTCATGGATCTCCTCTTCCGGCACGACTGATGATCCACTGCTGATGGTCCACTACTGAAAATCCACTGTTGGAAATCCACTGTGGCCGCGCATGACCATAGCCCCCGATCGGGCCCGTGGGTAGGGGGCCACCTCGTCGTCGTCGTTCCCCCGGCCCGCCCCGGGTGCGCGCCACCTCATTCTGCGTCGGCCGGTCCAGAATCTCCGGGCCCGTGCCCTCCGGTTCGAGTCGCAGCAGTGGGCGCGGGATCTTTTTCCGGATCGAGTATGAGAATCAGTTGATGGGATAATCTCACCTCACGCTGACCGGACTTCCTTGGTCGGTCCGAGCAGACTCGAGGGCCCGCCGTGCCGCATTCTCTCCTCCGGAACAGCGCCGCTGTGATCGTCGCCGCCGTCGCGATGGCAGCTGCCGGGTGCGGTTCCGGTGAGTCGCAGGACCCGGCTCCGGCCGCGTCGACGGCCACCTCGACTACCCCCTCGCCGGTCTCGTCGCCGGTCTCGTCGCCGGTGTCGACACCGCCCGCCGCGGCGGCGTCGTCTGAGGCCTCGGTCCGCGCCGTGGACATCGCCGCAGGTCAGCAGGACGGGCCCGTCGATGTGGAGGTGGATGGCGGCCCCGAGGGAGTGGGGGTGACCTTTCGCGAGATCACCCTCGAGCCCGGTGCGGGAACCGGTGAGCACTGCCACTACGGCCAGTTGATCGCGGTGGTCGAGCAGGGCGAGCTCACCCACTACGCCGACATCTACCCGGGTGGCGTCCACGTCTACCGGGCCGGTGGCTCGATCATCGAGGGCGCGGGGTACCCGCACGAGGGGATCAACGAGGGCGAGGAGAACGTGGTGCTGATGGTGACCTACGTGATCCCCGAGGGTAAGCCGCTCGCGGAGACCGACCTGGCGAACTGCGACCACTGAGGGCTCGACGGCCCCCAGTGGTCGCGCGTGGTCGCGCGGGTTCTCAACCGATGGCGCGGAGCAACTCGGTGCACGCCTTCTCGCAGCGCCGGCACGCCTGCGCGCACACCTTGCAGTGCTCGTGCATCTCGGCGTGGTCCTCGCAGTCGTCGGCGCAGACCGAGCACGCCTTGACGCACGCCTTGAGCAGCTCGGTGACCGTTCCGAGGTTGCTGCCCGTACGGCGGCTGAGCACCGTGGCGGTGGCCGCGCAGACGTCGGCGCAGTCCAGGTCGGTGCGGATGCAGTCACGGAGTTCGGCGACCGACTCCTCGGCCAGGCACGCATCCGCGCAGGCGGTGCAGGTGGTGGCGCACGCTGCGGCGGCGTCGATCGCCTCGGCCAGCAGGTCCACGTTCAGATCGGTGGTGGGGTTGGGGTGGGACGTGATCATCGCGGTGGTGGTCATGATTCCTCCGGTTTCTCGTGTCCTGGGCAGGTCGTCTCCAGGGTAGGAATCGGGGGAGGGGTGACGCCACCGGTCCGGACTGCGCCCGCTCTCTCCGGTCGGTCCGGTCGGTCGGCGAGGTCCGGTCGGTCCGGTCGGTCCCAGGCGATGAAGGCCGCCACGCCTCGGTCAGCCGAGACGGTTGGTGGACCGTGGGTCGTGGACCCGACCATTGTGTCGGGCATTGAGGACAGCGGCCGGGATCGTCCCGGAGAGTATGAGCAGAACGCCCCAGTACCCCAGCAAATCGGCCCACGCGAAGAACGAGAGCATCAGCAGCATCACTGCGACGGCTCGGTAGACGTAGATCTCTCCCGGGTGATTCCTCGGCAGTCCGAAGATCTGCGGGATCTTTTCATCGGGGTTGGCTCTACTCATCTGGTGGAACGCCACGGTGTACTGCACGGTCCCGGCGAGCCACGCGAGTGATCCCCACACAAGCTCCATATCGACAGTTCACCTGACCGCTGATGGTGGTGGCAAACACGACTCAGCACGCGACCCGCACGAGCTGGGAGGACTGCGCCCGCTGGCCACCGCGAGCCCGCGGAGCGAGAGCTCCGGCGTACGGCACCCGGCCTCAGCCGCGCCCGCTCACCCCGATCGAGGTGCCCACTCGACGAGTGGTCGCATCTGAACGATTGCGGCGAAATTCACTTGGGAGAACGCGATCGGAAGTGACCGCGCGACGGGCGGCAGGCGGTGGGTGGCGAGTCGCGAGCCGCGAGCCGCGGGCGGCAGGCGGGGAGGGGAGGGGGGCGTACCGCGAGCCGCGGGCGGCAGGCGGCGGGTGGCGTGCCGCGGGCGGTGGGGCGGCCCGATCGGCAAATGCGGCGCATACGGCACATGCGGCTGGAGCGGGCGCCCGGGGCGAGGGCTCACGTCGTCGTCGTCGGGCTCTTTGTTCTCCCATCCGTGTGGCGCCGGTCTCCGAATCAGGGGCAGACGCCGAAAGGAGAACCCCCATGAGTTCTCTCCCCCGCACCCGCAGACGCTCCATCCTGAGGCTGGCGGGCTTCGTGGTGTTGGCCACCGGCGCTGTGGTCGCCGCGGTGGCCCCCGGTCTTTCCACACTCGGGGCGCAGATGAGCAGCCTCGTGGGCTCGGCTGAACTGGCGGCCGGGTCGGCCCTGCAGGTGCAGAACGGCTGGATGCTGCCGGCCGCGTTCACGGTGACGGTGTTCGCCCTGATCGTGGGCGTGACGTGCCTGCTCACCCGGATTCCCGCGGCGCGCGCGCAGGTCGGCTCCCGGAGCACGGGCCGCCCGGCCCGGATCAGTTTCGAGCTACGGGAGCCCGAGCGGGCGCTCCGCGTGCGTATCGACCGCCTCCCCGGGGTCACGGAGTAGGTACCGGTCCGTCGTCGGGTACGCATCGGCGGGTGCATCGTCGGGTACGCATCTCCGGGGGCTCGTCGAGCCAGAATCCACGCTGACCAGCCCGTTCCTCCTCAGAACCTGCCCCGGAACCGGCCGTCCGGAAAAAAGTTCGCGATCGCGCGTGACGATCCGGCACCTCGTGACGTCTTAGTTGTGTAGGTGTTCATCGAAGGGTCGGCCCGGTGCCGGGCTTTCCCGCGAGGAGGAATCATGTCGAACGCAATTCCCAAGACCGGTCGCGAGCAGACCCGCGAGCAGCAGGCCGCCGAGTCCGCCGAGGCCGCCAAGCAGGAGACCGCCGTCGAGAAGCAGCCCGCCCGCGGCCCGCTCCAGACATCCCGCGGCGTGACCACGCTGGACGATGCCGTGGTGGCCAAGATCGCCGGCATGGCCGCGCGTGAGGTCCCCGGCGTCTACGACATGGGTAGTGCCACGCGTCGCGCCTTCTCGGCCGTGACCGACCGGATCCCCAACGCCCAGACCAACGTCACCGGCGGCATCAGCGTCGAGAAGGGCGAGACCCAGACGGCGGTCGACGTGACGGTGGTGGTGGAGTACGGCGCCTCGATCGTCGATGTGGGCAACGCCATCCGCCGCAACATCATCGAGCAGGTGGAGTCCACCACCGGCCTCGAGGTGGTCGAGGTCAACGTCAACGTCGCCGACGTGCACCTGCCCCAGGATGATGACGACGACAACGCCCGCACCAGCTCCGAGAGCAACCGCAGCGGCGAACTGCGCTGATCCGCTGACCCACCGACCACCGCTGCACCGCGGGGGCGGGTCACCCGGCCCGCCCCCGCACCCCTGAGCGAGGAGTTCTCATGAAGACCACCCATCTCACACTTCTGGTGGGGTTGTTCCTCGGCGCCGTCGCCGCGTTCGGCTCGATCGGCCAGTTCCTGGTCGTGCTGCTCTTCGGCGTGATCGGTGTGGCCGTGGGCCTCGCCATGGAGGGACGCGTCGAGATCAAGGGCCTGACCGATCGCCGGAGGCGGTGAGCCGTGACCGCCGCGCAGATTGACCGTGCCGGTCAGCGGCCCCCCGCCGATCCGAGCGCGGACGACCCGTCCACATCACCGGGACAGTCGTCGGTGCCGGCCGAGCATCGGGGAGTCACCACCATCCCCGCCTCCGTGGTGGGTCGCATCGCGGCGCAGGTCGCCTCCGAGTACACCCACGTCGGTGGGGCGGCCGGGGGCCTGCTGGGAGTGGGCGCCCGCCGCGATTTCGACTCGCGACCGTCGGCCACGTGTGACCTCTACGGAACGGTCGCCGTGCTCAGGCTCGACGTGGGCGTCGCCTTTCCCGTGGACCTCCGAGCGACGTGCCTGGGCCTGCGCCGACACGTCCGCGACCGCGTGCAGGACCTGACCGGCCTGCAGGTGGGCCGGTTGGACATCGAGATCTCGTGGCTCAACCCCGGGACCGCGACGAGAGGAGCACTGCGATGAGTGCCCGGACACGGGGCAGCGGCCTGATCAGGCGACCGCCGCGCGCCATCCCGGCGGGTCTGCTCGCCGTGGCGCTCCTGGCCCTGGGAGGACTGGGGATCTGGCTGCTGGGCAGCTACCTGATCAACGACACGTGGCCCTCCGCGGCCTCCTCGACGGTGGCCTCGGTCGCCGGCACCGGCCTCGACTCGACCGCGATGCGCGTCACGGCGGTCGTGCTGGCGTTGGTCGGGCTCGTCCTCCTGCTGGCCGCGTTCGTCCCGGGACGCCCGTCCCGCGTCCGGATACTAGAGGACGACATCCCCGGCGAGACCGCCATCTCCCAGCGCGACCTGGCCCGCCGCATCCAGCGGCGCACAGAGAACGTGGACGGCGTGCACAGCACCCGGGTGTCCGTTCGCCCGCGCCGGATCGACGTGGCCGTAGAGACCGTGGTGGACGACACCGCCCCGGTGACCCGCGGCGCGACCGCCGCCGTGGACCACGCGCTGTCCGAACTACGTCCGGCAGGCCCGTCACGCCCCCGCGTGCGCACCCACCGCAGAAGCTGAAGGGACGACACACTCATGCGTAGCCTCTCCGGAACCCGCAACCGCATCGCGTTGACGGTGGCGGGACTGCTGACCCTGATCGCCGCGGCGTGGCTGCTCGCGGTGGCGTTCGGCCTGGTGCCCCCGGGCTCACCCCTCGCCGGCCTGGTGGTGCCCGCCGACTCGACGGTCTCCGCGCTGGTGCAGGAGCACCGCGGGTGGGCGTTGCCGGTCGCCACCGTCGCATCGGTCCTCGCCGTTCTCGCCGGCCTGGGCCTGCTGCTCGCGCAGATCCCCACCGCCCCCGCGCACACGACCCTGCGTCTGCCCGGCGACGACGGGACCGTGCTGGCCACCCTGGAGCCGCAGGTCCTCGAGCGTGCGCTCGTCGAGCGGGTGGAGGGCGTGCCCGGGGTCGAGGAGGCGTCCGTGCGGGTGTCGGGCTCCACGACCTCGCTTCGGATCCTGGCCGAGGTGACGGTGGCCGAGGACGCGCAGGTCGAGTGGGCCGTCGAGGAGGCCCGCAGGGTCCTCGCCGCGGACCCGGAGACGGCACTGGGCACCGCCCCCCGCTCTGTGGACCTGCTCGTCCGGCTGCACACCCCGCGGTCGTCCGGCCGATCCGACCGCGTCGCCGTGCGGCAGGAGAACAGAGGCGGGGACCTGGTCTCCGAGGCCGTATGACGCCCCCGCCCTCCCGACCCGTGGAGTACGACGACCGCACCCTGGTGCTGCGCGCCCAGGACGGCGACCCGGACGCCTTCGACCTGCTCATCGACCGGCACCAGGGCCGGCTGTTCCGCATCGCCTATCTGGTACTGGGGGACCGACAGGACAGCGAGGACGTGGTCCAGGAGACCCTGCTGACCGCGTGGAAGCGGCTGCACCTCCTGGACGACCCGGAGGCCGTGCGCAGCTGGCTGTCCCAGATCTGTTCGCGCCGGGCCACCGACATCGCACGACGCCGGGCCCGCCGCTCCACCGATGCCAGGCCGCCCGAGGACCTGCACGTCCACCGCGACGACGGGCCCCGGGCCGACCCCGCCCGCACCACCGAGGTCAACGCGCAGATGCGCGCACTGGCACTGGTGCTGGCGACAATGGAACCCGACCTGCGGTCCTGCTGGACGCTCCGGGAGATCGACGGCATGTCCTACCGGGAGGTCGCGGCCGCGCTCGACGTCACCGAGTCCACCGCGCGAGGCCGCCTCGCACGTGCCCGCACCCACGTGATCGAATACATGAAGGAATGGCGGTGAACACCATGGAGGGATCCTCCGGATCCGGTGGACCCCACGACGCCGAGGCCACCAGGCACTACCTCGACCAGATCAGTGCCCTGCACCGCGACTGGGACGAGCTCGAGAACCGCGGCGACGACTCGGTGCAACTGTCCCGGCGCGCGAGGTCCGCACTGGCCGAGGCCGTCCGGGCCGATGCCCGCCACGGCGCCCGGGTACAGATGCCCCCCACCGAGGTGGGCCCGTACACCGTGACCGAACTCGCCCTGCGCTCGCTGATCCGCGACACCGTCGACGGGGTCGCGGGGGTGGTGAGCCTACGGACCACCGTCGACCACGCACCGGGCCAGGGGTGGGGCACCCGCGGACTGCCCACCCGCGTCACCTGCCGGCTCTCGGTGGCGGCCACGGTCCCGCGCCTGCCCGCCCTGCCCGCCGTGGCCGACGAGGTCCGCGACGCCGTGCGCGCCGCGTGCGCCCGTGAACTCGACCTGCCCGACCTGGTGGTCGACATCCACATCGAGGATCTCCATGAGAACTGAGCCGACAGCAGCAGAGCTGATCGACCTGGTGGCGGCGGTCCCCGGCGTCAGCGGTATCGAACCCGGCATCGGCACCTCACTCCGGGCGCTCGACGCGCGGATCCGCCGCTCCGGATCACAGACCTCGCACTTCGGTCTGCACGTGGACCGCGCCGAGGGCAGCGTCTCGGTGGAGGTGTGCCTGGACCGCTCCCGACCGGTCCGCGACACCGTGCGGGACATCCAACTGGTTCTGCGTAGCGCGCTCGCCGGCACGGTGCCGGACGGGACCGAACTGCAGGTGCGTGTGCAGTCGCTCGATCCGGGGTGAGCGCGGGGCGCGGTGCGGGCGCTCGCGCTATCCCGGGACCGCGGCGACGGCGAGACATGCCAGAGTCGCGGTGCTGGTGACCGTGCGGGCGAGGTTCCAGCGGTTCCACCGCGTCTCGAACCGCCGGCGAGCGGCACGGCGCTGCGCTCCGGTGGCGACCGGGGCCTGATCGAGTCCGCGGTTCAGTGGCACGTTCGCAACGGTGGTGATGACCAGCGTGAGTACCGAGCACGTCGCTCCCGACCACAGCCACCACGATGGCGAGGACCTCTGCAGCCACACGCCCAGTACCGCGGCGGTGAGTGCGCTCAGAGGTGCGGCAGAGAAGACGGCGAGGAACGCGCCGTTGACTATCGCGGTGTTGATCGCCCGGAAGGTGGTGACGTAGGTTTCGTCGTCGACCCGTCGCAGCGCCGGGGTGATAGCGCAGGTGAAGACGAAGAACACTCCGGCGATCAGCCCACCGGTGACCATCGCCACCACGAGCACGGCATCGAGCACGTTCACGACCATGACCCGCGCCGCGACCGGGCGGCCACGAGCAGGTCGATGGTGGTCTCGACCGGGGTGTGTACCCGCACGCTCCGGTCACCGCGCGGCGCCAGGAGACCCTGTTCATCGGCCCGGTAGAGCTCTGCCAGGGCCTCGGCGATGTGTGGCCTGAAGCCCGCGTCGGTCAGCGCGCCCTGCCAGGCGTCCCGGGGAAGGGGCGCGACGTGCAGTTCTCTGCCGAGGGCCACGCCGAGAGCTGCCGCGACCTCCTGCTCGGAGTAGGCGGGCCCGATGACGTCGACCGCCTCGCCGGGGTCCGGTGGAGCCAGGAGAGCCTCGGCTGCCACCGCCCCCAGGTCCGCGGTGGCGACCATCGGGTGCGCGACGTCGGCGGTGGCCGCGAACACCGGGTAGACGCCGCTGTCTCGCGCCACGTCCAGTACATCGGCGACCTTTTCCTGGAAGTGGCCCGAGCGCAGCGCGGTCATCGTCGTGCCGGTGGCGAGCAGCGCCTCCTCGAGCCGGTGCAGGCCCGCGATGGGGCCGGTGCCCGCGGCGAGGTCGGCGCCACCCGAGGAGAGCACGACCACGTGCGGAACCCTCGCGTCCACGACCGCGCCGGCGATCGAGGCGATCAGCCGATCTGCGTGCGCCTCGAGGTCGTCGACGGTCAGATCGAACGGCAGCAGGACGAAGAACCCCGCGCACCCCTTCAGTGCCCCGGCCACTCCCGTCCGGTCGTCGAGAGCGATCACGTTCGCCTGCGCGCCTCGCGCCTCCCACACGTCGGCGTCCGTTCGGCGGCGAACCAGCACACGCACCTCGGCGCCCGCGGCGAGCAGGCTCCTCGCGACGGCAGACCCCACCCGTCCTGTTGCTCCTGCGATCACATACATCCCGAGTCCTCCCTGGCCTCTCACGGCGTCTCCGTGAGCACGACGCTACGGGCGGGGATCGGGCAGAACCATGCCTGTTGCGCCGAGGTTCTTGCTCATTCGTCCGTATCGTCCGGACGATCTCGACCGCGCCGTGGCAGGATCGCGGCATGCAGACCGCCGCCCCCGCCCCCGCCGCCGCCACCGCCGCCGCCACTGCCATCTCCACCGGCGTCGCCGTCACCGAGGGCCCGGACCGGCTGGCCCGCGTCCTGCACTCGCTCCGGATGCGCAGCACGTTCTACTGCCACGCCGAACTGGGCGAGCCGTGGGCCCTGGAGATGCCCGCGATCCCCGACTCGATCAGCTTCCACGTGCTCACCGCCGGATCGTGCTGGCTCCGCCTCCCCGGTGAGAACCCGATCGAGTTGCGGGCGGGGGACCTCGCCCTGGTCCCGCACGGCCGCGGGCACCATCTGCTCAGCGCCGCCGATGCCGACCCCGGTCCCCGGGTCGATCTGCTCCCGCAGCAATACCTGACCGAGCACTATTCGGTGCTCACCTACGGCGGGGGCGGTCGCGCCTCGCAGCTGATCTGCGGGGTCGTGGCGTTCGACGATCCGGCCGCCCGGGAACTGGTGCGGACTCTGCCGTCGGTCCTGACCGTCGGGGGCGATACCGTCTCGGCAGCATCGTCGACCAGGGACACACTGCGTCTGATGGCGGGCGAGCTCGCCCACCCGCAACCAGGCGGGGAAGCGGTGGCCACCCGGTTGGCCGACATCCTGGTAGTCCAGGCGATTCGCGCCTGGATCGCGGGCGACCCGGGCAGCGGTTCCGGGTGGATCCGGGCGCTCCGGGACGAGCGGATCGGTCGTGTGATCGAGGCGATCCACGCAGATCCCGGACACGAGTGGACTCTCGACCGCCTGGCGCGGCGGGCCGGCATGTCACGGTCCTCGTTCAGCTCCCACTTCAGCGAGCTGGTCGGGGAGGCCCCCGTCGCCTACCTCACGCGCTGGCGAATGACCCTGGCTCACACCAGGCTCCGCGACGAGGACGTCACCGCGGCCCGCCTCGCTGCCGACCTCGGCTACCGATCCGAAGCCGCGTTCAACCGTGCGTTCACCCGGGTCATCGGCAGCACCCCAGGGTCGATCCGGAGGCGACAGCGCCGAGAGCGGTAGTGGGGCCGGGTACTCCCGGGCCACTGCAGAGCAACGCTACGAGTTGGTTATCGCCAGGATCATCCAGACGGGCAGCCACAGGCCGAACGTCAACACCGTCAGGATCAGGTGCAGGGCGTGGTTGACCCGCTTGCCGCCATTCTGGGTGACGAACACCGTCTGCTGCATCGGGGGCGGGTAGCCGAACTGCTGGGGGTGCGGCCCGTGCGCGTACGGGTGCGGCACGTGCAGGTGCTGGGGCACGTACTGGTCCATCGGGTTGAACGGGGCCGCCGGCGGCATGCCGTAGGGGAAGCCGCCCTCGTGCGCGAGAGGCTCCGGTGGCCCGGCGAAGCGATGCGGCGGTTGCTGTGGCTCGGCGTACCGCTGGCTCTGGTACCGCGGCTCGTCGTACCGGGGGGCCGGATACTGCGGCTCGTCGTAGCGCTCGACCGGGAACTGCTCGGTGGGGAACTGCTCGGTGGGGAACCGCGCAGCCGGGAACTGCTCCGTTGGAGCGAACTGGTCCGGGGGCGCCGGGCGGTAGGGCCGAGATGACGGGTCGTCCGGCCGGGGCTGGAACTGCTCGTTCATTGCGACTCACCTAAATGGCTTGGAAGACCGGACATGACGTCACCCCAACCTAGCCTCTGGCAGCCGCATGTTCACAGCGGTCAACAGTGAGATCCGGTGAAGATCCGGGTTCCCCCGACCCCCACCACCGAGAACTCAGGGTAAACCCTGGCGCGGGGTTGGTCCGCAAGCGGCCACGACCGCGCGCCGCCGCGCTAGCGTGGCGGCCACCGCCCGAGCAAGGAGGCCGACATGGCAATCCCGGAACAGAAGCAGCAGTGGCCGGGATCGACCGACGATCTCGACCCCACACCTGATCACGGCGAGCGGTCGTACCGCGGCTCTGGCCGGTTGGACGGCAAGAAGGCCCTGGTGACCGGAGCGGACAGCGGAATCGGTCGCGCGGTCGCGATCGCCTACGCACGCGAGGGTGCCGACGTGGCGATCAGCTACCTGGACGAACACTCCGACGCCGAGGAGACGGCCCGCTGGGTGCGCGAGGCCGGGCGCACAGCAGTACTGATCCCCGGCGACCTGAGCGATCCGGCCCACTGCCGCGCGGCGGTGCAGCAGACGGTCGACGAGATCGGTGGCATCGACGTCCTGGTCTCCAACGCGGCATTTCAGATGACCCGCGAGACGATCACCGAGATCCCGGACGACGAATGGGACTACACGATGGCCTCCAACCTGTCGGCGATGTTCCACCTGGTCAAGGCCGCGGTGCAACATATGGGGCCGGGGTCGTCGATCATCGCCTCGTCCTCGGTGAACTCCGACATGCCGCCACCGCAACTGCTGGCCTACAACGTGACCAAGGCCGGGATGGCCAATATGATCGGCTCCCTCTCGCAGATGCTCGCGCCCAGGGGGATCCGGGCCAACAGTGTCGCCCCCGGCCCCATCTGGACGCCGCTCATCCCGTCCACCATGCCGGGCGAGCAGGTCGAGGACTTCGGTGCCGGCGCCCCCATCGGCCGAGCGGGGCAGCCCGCCGAACTCGCTCCGGTCTACGTCATGCTCGCCTCCGACGAGGCGTCGTACGTCTCCGGCGCGCGCGTGGCGGTGACGGGCGGCCAGCCGATCCTGTGATCGTGACGGGAGCGGCGGGAGCCTGCACTGTCTGACCGCGACTGTCTGACCGCGCGCCGAACCGTGTCAGCGGGTGGCCAGGACGGGATTCACGATCTCATTCCGCAGGGGGAGGGGTCGTCAGGTGATGCCGTTCAGAACGGGACCTGGGTCCGGAGCAGCCCCTCCGCCGGGGCCCGGCCGCTGAGAGCGCGGCAGAATTCGAATGCGTCCATGGTGATGCTCTCACCCGCGCCCGAGTGTCCGCCGTGCTGCCACCGCCCGCCCGCCGGGCCGGTCAGCTCGAGTTCGTAGGCCTGCCCGTGGCGGCCGGCCCACTCTGTGACCACGTCGTCGACGATCACCCCCTCGTGTTCCGGGGTCACCGTCATAGGGGATCCCGCCGCGGCGGCGATGTCGATACGGTGCATGAACGGATCACGGGTGAGGATCACGTCGAACAGGTAGCCCATGGACCACCACTCGCCGTTGTCCTCCATGGCCTGCTTTCTCATCACACCCGGTGCGCGCCGACGGTTCCTGGCGGCCTTGGGGGCCAGGCGGCGCACCTGCTCGATGAGCTCATCCGTTGACAGGCCGGCGTTCTTCTCCACCTGTAGAGCAGTCATCGCGTCGATCGCCACGCAGCCCTCACGCTTGGCGCGTTTGCCGGTCGCCACCTGCTGGCGGATCATCTCCGGCCAGCTGGCGAGCATCTGGATCATGCCCAGCATGTGCCCGGCCATCGCGCGCACATCCCACTCTGTGCAGTCGGTCTGGGCCCCCCACTGCTCGGGGCGCAGGGCCTCGAGCGTGTCGGCGACCCGGTCGTACTCGGTTGCGGCAAGTCGCTCGGCGACGGCCCTCTGCAGCTGCGGCAGGCGGGGATCGGTCTTCGAGCGGTGTTGCCCGGTTGTCGTGGTCATGGCGGTGTGCCCTCCTGTGTGGTGGTGACCGGGACGCCGGTCGGGATGCCGACGTCGTGCAAGTACATGTCGACCGCGCGGTCGAACAGGCGGGCCCAGCGATCGCCGCCGGGATCATTGGCGAGCTGGGCATCAGCCAAGCCGCCCACCAGCGCCACGTAGAGGTCGATGTCCTCCCGGGCAGTGATCCCGATCGCGGCCAGCCGCTCACGAAGTCCGTCGAGCACGAGCACCGCGGGCGCGTACGCCTCCGGGCTGGGCTCGAAGCCGGGGATGGTGCGTTGGTTCATCAGCTGGAACCGGGCGAGGTCGCTCACGCTGAAATCGAAGTACGCCCGCGCGTACATCCGGACCGTCCCGCGGGCATCGTCCGGGCGCCCCTCGTCCAGCGCCTGCATCAGCTCCAGACACTCGGTCCAGGCCTGGGCGAACATCGCGTCGTAGATGGCGTTCTTGGAGTCCACGTGGGAGTACAGCGAGGGCGCCTTCATCCCGACGCGGGCCGCGACATCGCGAAGGGTGAGCTGGGCCAGGCCCTGTTCACGGGCCACGTCCCACGCGGCGTCGATGATTTCCTGCCGCGTCGCCTCACGTCGTTCGGCTGCCCTATCGCGATTCGGAGTGCCTAACATGGTTAGGATTGTGCGCCTGTGGCCCGGTGATGTCGAGAGGCGATGCGGTCGCAATTCCGTCTCGGTGTCGTCACGGCACGTGGGCCCCCAGCACCACCACCTCAGCAGCCCAGTTCTCGGCCAACCGCAGATCGTGGGTGATCGCCAGGACTCCCAGGCCGTCGTCGGCACGCCGGCGGAGAGTGCGGGCGATCGCGGCCGTGCTCAGGGGATCCAGATGAGCGGTGGCCTCGTCGGCAATCAGGTAGCGGGGCTTCTGCGCCAACGCGCGGGCCAGGCAGGCGCGTTGGAGCTGTCCGCCCGAGACGTCCGCGGGGAGGCGGTCCAGCAGTGCCGGGTCCAGGCCGACCTCCTCGGCCAGGGCGTCCGGGTCCACGGGGAGGCCGCGCAGCGTCGCCGGCAGGGTGATGGCACGGCGCAGCGTCAGGTGCGGGTCTGAGGCGGCCAGCGGATCCTGGTCCAGCAGCGCGGTATGGCCGGGCAGGCGACCCCGTTGACGGCGCACGCGCACACCCTCCGCGGACACCGAGCCGGAATGCGGCGTGAGCAGGCCTGCCAGCAAGTGCGCCACCGTCGTCTTGCCGCACCCGGAGGGGCCGACGAGCGCGGTGATCTGTCCTGGTCGAACGGTCAGGTCGGTCGGCGCCAGCACGAATCCGCCGCCGCCGTGACGGCGATAGGTGACCTGGTCCGCGACGAGTGTCATGACGACGACGACACCACCGCTGCGTCGAGGACCGCTGTCGCGAGGACCGCCGTGTAGCCGAAGGCCCCGGGCGACCCGGTGTGCAACGCGGCAGCCAGGAGCTCGCGGGTGTACGGACTATCGGGCTCGCCCAGCAGTCTCGAGGCGGGGCCGAGCTCGCAGACCCGGCCGTCCCGGAGCACGGCCACGTCATCGGCGGTGTCCGAGGAAGCCAGGGCGGCCAGATCGTGGGTGATGACCACGACGCCGATACCGCGTTCGTCGGCCAGGCGGCGCAGCAGCTGAAGGGTGGTCAGCGCGGGCCCTGCGTCCAGGCCCGCGGTGGGCTCATCGGCCACCAGCACCGCCGGGGCGGTGGCCAACGCGGCCGCGATCGCCGCTCGCCGCAGTTGCCCACCGGACAGCTGATGCGGATAGCGGTCCGCCAGAGCCGGGTCGAGGCCCACCTCGAGGCACGATTCGGCCACCGACCGGCGGGCGTCCTGGCCCCGCCCGGCCGCGGCGAGCGCTTCTGCGAGTTGCCCGCTCACGTGCCGGGTGGGCGTGAACGCGGCGGCCGCGGTCTGCGGCACGTGTCCCACCGCGCCGCCCTCGGGCAGGCCCACACGGCCATTCACCCGCGCCCGCAGGGGGAGCAGCCCGCAGCACGCGTTCGCCAGGGTCGACTTTCCGGCGCCCGACTCGCCGACCACCGCCAGCACCCGCCCCGGCGCGACGCACAGGGAGATGTCGTCCAGGACGCGCACCGGGTCGTCGCCCGGACCGGGAAGCGACACCGTCAGCCCACGGATCTCCAGCGCCGGGGGAGACGGCATCGGCTCGGCGGAGGAGCGGACCTCGTCGTCGTCGCGATTGTCGTGGTGGTGCTCATCCCGGGCGTGGAACACCCGCCCCGATCCCCCGGGGCCCCGGCGCCGCCCCGAGGGGGCGAGCAGCGCGACGGCCGCGGTGACCACGATCAGTGCGGCGGCGGGGAAGACCAGCGCCCACCAGCGTCCCAGCAACAGATCCGTGCGGGACAGCGCGATGAGGGTGCCCAGGCTCGCCCGCTCCGGCGGTAGACCGATCCCCAGGAACGACAGCGTGGACTCGTGCCACACGGCGTGCGGGAGCATCACGACCACCGCCAGTCCGGCCTGACCCGCGACGGCCGGCAGCACGTGGTGGCGCACCAACCGTGGGGTCGAGGCGCCGGCGACGCGGGAGGCGGCCACGTACCCGGAGGTCATGACCCTCTGCGTCTCGGCGCGCACGATCCGCGCCACCGACGGCCAGTGCGTGAGCGCCAGGGCCAGTACCAGAGCGGTGACCGAACCCCGGAACATCGCCACCACCACGACCGTGGCCAGCAAGTGCGGTACCGCGGCCACCGCGTCGGTCAGTCGCATGAGCAGGCCGTCCACGCGCGCTCCACCGGCCGCGGCGGCCGCACCCACGGCCACCCCGATCACCACCGCGGCGAGCGCCGACCCGGCCGCCACCGCGAGCGAGACCTGCAGCGCCTGCGCCACGCGCACGGTCAGGTCGTGGCCCAGTGCGTCGGTGCCCATCAGGTGCGGCCGGCCCGGGGCGAGGCCGCCGCGCAGGTAGTCCGAACCCGTCCAGCCGCGCGGTGCGAGGCCCGGCCAGGCGAGGGCGTACGCCAGCACCAGCACGAGGGTGATCGCGGCGAGGACGCGGCGGGGGGTCACGAACTCACGCATCGATCCGCACCCTCGGGTCGGCCAGCAGGAGCAGGCAGTCGGCCAGCCACGTGCCCACGAGCACGGTCGCCGACGCGCCCAGGGTGACCGCGGCCAGCAGTGCGAAGTCGGCCTCCAGTGCGGCGTCCACGGTCGCGGCGGCCAGGCCGGGCCAGGCGAACACGGCCTCCACCACCAGCGAACCCGCGATCAGCTCCGGCACCCGCGCACCGAGCAGTGCGATCAGCGGGGCCCACGACACGGCGGCGATGTGCCCGGTCAGCACGGCGGGCTCACCGACCCCGCGGGCGCGGGCCTCGGCGACGGCGGGGGAGGCCTCGGCGTCCAGGACGGCGCGACGCAGCGCCAGCAGCATCCACGGCACCTGACCGGCGGCCAGCGCCACGGTGGGCAGGACGAGGTGGCGGGCCGTCGCGGCGAGGGTGGGATCCTGACCGGGAGGGGCCGCGCCCGTGACGGGCAGCCAGCCCAGCGTCACGGCGAACACCGCCACCGACCCCATCGCCAACACGAACGGCGGCACCCCGCTCAGCGCCACCGCTGCGGCGGCCAGGGACCGGTCGAGGGCGCCGTGCGGCCGGCGGGCGGCGGCGACCCCGGCCAGCAGCGTCACCCCCAACGCCAGCGCCAGCCCGGCGGCCGAGAGCAGCACGGTCCACGGCAGTCGCTCGAGCACGACCTCGGTGACGGGCTGGCGGTACGAGTGCGAATAGCCGGCATCGCCCTCGACCAGTCCCGTGACCCACTGCCACCACGCCCGCCACCACGGGACGTCGGTGCCCAGCGCGGCGGCGGCGGCCTCGCGATCGGCGGCGGTGGTGCGCTCGTACCCGGAGCCGAAGTGCGCGGCCAGCGGGTTGAGCGGGGAGGCCGCGGCCAGGACGAACGTGCCCGTGGTCACGGCGAGCAGCACCAGGGGGGTCGCGGCGGCGCGGCGGGCGGTCAGGCGGGCCAGGTCGGTGCGGCGCTCGCGCAGGCGGCGGATCACCGGGCGCGCGTCCACTCGGACAGCGACCACCACGGCCCCCACGTCACCCCGTGGGTGTGCGGTTCGAGGATCGGGGCCGGGCGCGCGTGGCCAGTGTCGCGCAGGACGTAGGTGTGCTCGAGGGTCGCCAGGAAGACGTGGCCGGGGGAGTCGGCGTAGGCGCGCTGGGCGTCCCGGTAGAACTGGTCGCGCTCGGCGGGGTCGGCCGTGGCACGGGCGGCGTCCAGGGCGGCGTCGACCCGGGCGTTGCCGTAGCCGCCGGGGTTGTCCAGCGGGCCGGACGCCGCGGTGGGCGAGTGCAGGGTGCGATAGGCCTGGGTGTCCACCGTGTACGGGTTCTCCCCGCCGCCGAGCAGCACCCCGACCTCACCGAGGCGCTGCTCGATCTGGTCCCACGACCCGCCCCAGACGCTCACCGCCACCCCGATCGCGCGCATCTGGTCGGCGAACGCCGAGGCGAGTTCACGGCGCACCGGGTCGGCCGCGGGGTAGGCCAGGGTGAACTCGGCGCGGTCGTCGCCTCGGGTCAGCACGCCGTCGCCCCCCGGCCGCCACCCCGCCTCGCGCAGGAGCGCCGTTGCCCCCTCGACTCCGGCGTCCGGCCCGCGGGGCCCGGACAGCGTGGTCGGGTGGTGAGCGGGGTAGGCGTCGGTGATCGGTGAGGTGATCGGACGGCCGTGCCCGGCCAGCACGTGGTCGATCAGCCGCCCGCGGTCGACGGCGAGGTCGAGCGCCCGCCGGACGGGTGGATCCCCGGCGAAGGGGTGCGCCATGGGCAGGGCCACCGCGCGCCAGTCCGCGGAGGCCACCGAGACCAACTCGAGGCCCTCCTGCCCCTCCGGCCCGGCCAGTCCCTCCGCGAGCCGGGGTGGCAGGGCGGCGCCGTCGACCTCCCCCGCCAGCACCATCTGGGCGCGCGCGTCGGCGTCGGGAACCTCCCGCAGGATCAGCTCCGTGACCTCGGGCGGGCCGTCGCGGTGGTCGGGGTCCGCCTCCAGGACGGCCTCCCCTGAGGTCAGGCGGGCCAGCCGGTACGGGCCGGTGCCGACGGGGTCGGTGTTGAGCGGCGAGGCGGTCGCCGGGCCCGGGGCCAGTAGTTCCGAGGGCGCGATACCCAGCAGCAGCCGCGCCGGCATCCCCGGATCGGGGGCGCGCAGGTGGAACTCCACGGTGAGCTCGTCCGGGGTCTCGACGCGCTCGACGGGGGAGTAGTCCGAGGCGATCGGCGAGGCCGAGCGGGGGTCGACCACCGCGCGGTAGGTGGCCGCGACGTCCCCGGAGTCCAGCAGCGAACCGTCGTGGAAGCGCACCCCCTCGCGCACCGGGACGGTCCAGGTCAGTCCGTCGTCGCTGACCTTCGGCGGCTCGGCGGCCAGCGCGGGGACGAGCTCGGGCAGCGTCGTGTCGTCGGCGGCGACCGGGCGCAGCAGTCCCTCGTAGAGTGGGGAGACGCCGGTGGAACCGTAGCCGGAGACGGGGTTGAACTGCCCCAATTCCTCGGCGTCGGCCAGCACGATCCGGTGTGCGTCCCCGGCGGCGGGGGCGGGCGCGGCGCAGCCCGTCGCGACCAGGGTCAGCGCGAGGCCCGCACCGACGACGGCGTACAACGGTCTCACGGCCGTCCTCCTGCCCAGGCGGAATACGTGTCCGGTCGGACACATAGTGCGCTGAGCGTAGCCACCCGTTGTGACGCGGTTGTTAACGCTTGCAGGCGACGATCAGAGGAGGGGCGATGGACACGACCGACTGGGCCGAGCGCTTCGAGTTGCTCGGCGACCCCACCCGCCTGGGGCTTCTCGCGCACATGCACCACGTCGGCCCCGGCGTTGCGACCGTCTCCGATCTGGCCGGGGCCACCGGCATCACCCGCAACGCCGCCTCCCAGGCCCTGCGGATCCTGCGCGACAGGGGCTGGGTGCGCGCGGTCCGGGACGCCGACGACGGCCGCGTGGTCCGCTACTCGCTGGCCGACGACACCGTCCACCGCATCCTGCACCTCATGGGCGCCCGGCACGACTGAGGCCGCCACGACCGAACCCGGCCGGGTGAGTGCGCGACCTCGTCGTCGTCACCGGTCTCCGCGTTACACGAGTGACACACGGGGTGGCCGGAACCGTAACCGGACGTGGATAGAACTGGTCGCACAGACACGTGCGCCCCGCGGGGCGCACGTGCCCGGCACACCGGCCCCCGTCACCTCGGCCGGCCCTCCGTCACAGGAGTAGCTCATGACACCCCACCGCCCCGAGTTCCACGTCCCCGTCGTCGACATCTCGCCCTACGTCGACGACGGTAGTGCGCGCGAGCGCGCCCGCGTCGCCCGCGAGATCGACGACGCCTGTTCGACCGTCGGGTTCATCCAGATCGTCGGCCACGGCGTGGCGCCCCACGTCGTCGACGGGCTCTCCAGCGCCATCGACCAGTTCTTCGCCCTACCCCAGGACGCCAAGAAGGCCTACCGCGTGGCCGATGCCAATCGCGGGTACAGCCCTCCCAGGAGCGAGGCGCTCAGTCTGAGCCTGGGCGTGGAGTCGGCCGGAAAGATGAACGACTTCTTCGAGGCCTTCAACGTGGGTGTCGAGGCGCGCTCGTTCCCGGGCCTGGGGCTCTCCGAGGCCGACTACGGCATCAACGTCTGGCCCGAGCTCCCCGGTTTCCGGGAGCGGATCGACGCCTACTTCGCGGAGGCCTCCCGTGTCGCCCGGACGCTCACCCGCGTCTTCGCCGACGCGCTCGGCCAACCGCCCGAGCTGTTCGAGCAGCTCACCGACCACTCGATCGACGTGCTCCGAATGGTCAACTACGCGCTCGACGAGGGGCCGGTCACCCTCGACGGCGACCTCAAGGGCATGGGTGAGCACACCGACTTCGGCCTGGTCACAGTGTTGTGGGCCGACCGGGTGGCGGGCCTGCAGGTGCTCGGTACCGACGGCCTCTGGCACGACGTCCAGCCCGTCGAGGGCGGCCTGTTGGTCAACCTCGGCGACCTCACCGCGCGACTGACGGGCGACCGGTGGATGTCGACCCTGCACCGCGTGGCCCCGCCGATCGTCGACGGCCGCATAGTCCGCCGCCGCTCGGCCGCGTTCTTCCACGACGGCAACGTCGACGCGATCGTCGGCACCCTTCCCGGTTTCGCGGACGCGGAGGGCGACGCCTACGCCCCCATCTCGGTGCGCGACCACGTCGCCGCCAAACTCGCCGGCTCCCGCCAGGGCAAGGCCAACACCGCCGCGGTCCGCGAGGCCGCCCGGGTGCTCGCCGCAGCGGAGCGCGTCGCCCCCGGGAGCGGTAGATGACCCACATCGTGCTGGTCCACGGCGCCTGGGCGGGCGGCTGGGTGTGGGACGGCCTCTCGCCGCTGCTGAGCAACGCCGGGCACCACCCACACGTGGTCGATCTGCCGGGCGTCGGACGATGGGACGACACCGAGGTCACCCTGGACCACGTCGTGGGCCACGTCGTGGACCTGGTGTCCGCACTCGACAGCCCCGCGGTCCTCGTCGGCCACTCCGGCGGCGGGGTGGTGGTCACCCAGGCCGCCGAGGCCGCGGCCGAGCACATCGCGGGAGTGGTCTACGTCGCCGGCATGATGCTGCCGTCCGGCACCGACTTCGCCATGCTGTGCTCCGACCTCGGTCTCCCGGGCGACGTGGGGATCTCGCGCTGGCTCGAACCCACCTCCGACGGCCGGGGCACCCGCGTGCCCCCCGAGGCCGCCGCCGCCGTGTTCTTCCACGAGAGTTCCGCCGAACACGCCATCTCCGCGGCGCGCCGGCTCAGGCCACAACTCGAGAGCGCGCGGCACATCGCCCCCACCTGGACCCGGGAACGCTTCGGCTCCCTGCCGCGCCTGTACATCGAGACCGCCCTCGACCGCACCCTGCCGATCGCGGCCCAACGGCACATGCAGCGGCTCGTCCCGGGCGCCGTGGTGGGCACCCTGGTCTCCGACCACGCGCCGCAGCTCTCGGCGGCCGATCAGCTGTGCGATGCACTGTCGGATTTCGCCCACGGTGTGGGGCGATGAGCCGGACGCAGGCGCCCGCGGATCCGGTGGAACTGCAGCAGAGGTTGCTGATCGCGGCCGACCTCGACCTCGCCGTGGCGGACGCCCGGCTCGCCGACCGCTTCCCCGGCGCGCCGGCCACCCGGCAGCCCGTGCACACGCTGTATCTGCCCGCCGAGCGGGTGCACGCCGGGGTGGTGGCCCTGGTGGGCGAGGCCGCGCTCGAGGCGTTCGACGAGCACCTGCCGGGCCCAGACGCACTGCGGGAGGTGTTCGACCAGGCGGTGCCCGGCCCCGCCGACGCCCGGGTGATCCACACGCTGGTGCGGGCCAAGCTGGAACGGGAGCCGGTCGAGGACCTGCGCATCGACTTCGAGGACGGCTTCACCCAGCGCGGCGTGCCCGCGGGGATGCGCGACCGGGACGAGGACGACCACGTGGACCGGGTGGTCTCGGAGCTGTCGACGGCGCCGCTCCCGCCGTTCTGGGGCCTGCGGTTCGGCTCGCTGGAGCCGGCCACCCGTCGGCGGGGCATCCGGACCCTCACCCGGTTCGTGACCGGGCTCGCGGCGGGGGGCGGGAGTCTGCCGCCGGGCCTGCGACCGACCCTGCCCAAGGTCACCTCCGTCGACCAGGTGCGCGCCATGGTCCGACTGTGCCGTGAACTCGAGACCGCGTGCGGCCTCGACGAGCGCACCCTGCGGTTCGAGATCCAGATCGAGACACCGCAGTCGATCTGCGCCCCCGACGGCTCGGCCCTGGTGGCGCGGCTGGTCCACGCCGCCGACGGGCGCTGCATCGGCCTGCACTACGGCACCTACGACTACTCCGCCGCCTGCGGGATCGCCGCCGAGTACCAGGCCATGGACCACCCGGTGGCCGACCACGCCAAGGCGGTCATGCAGGTCGCCGCCGCCGGGACCGGCGTGACGCTCTCGGACGGCTCCACCAACCGGCTGCCCGTCGGCGACCGCGAGGACGTGCGCGCGGCGTGGCGCCTGCACGGCCGACTGGTCGACCGCTCCCTGCGCCGCGGCTACTACCAGGGCTGGGACCTGCACCCGGCGCAACTGGTCTCCCGATACGTGGCCACCTACGCCTTCTACCGCCGATCGCTGCCCACCGCGTGCGCGCGCATCGCGGCCTACCTCGGCACCACGCCGTCCGGCGGCACGGTCGCGACCGGGTACCTCGACGAACCCGCCACCGCCCGTGCGCTGGCGGACTTCTGCGTCCGCGCACTGGACTGCGGAGCGGCCACCGACCGCGAGGTCCACGAGCTCGCCGGCGTCAGCCGCCCCGAGCTGGAGGCACTGCGCCGCCCCCGACCCGGGACCGCGCTGTGACCGGGGAACTGGTCATCCGCGCCCGCCGGGCCGTCATCGGCTCCCGCGTGATGCCCGCGACGCTCACGATCTCGGACGGCGTCATCGTCGTCGTCGACACCGATACCGACATCACCACCGACCCCGATACTTCCCCGCCCACCTCCCACACCTCCCCGGCCGCGCGGGTCGTGGACCTGGGCAGCGATGTGGTCCTCCTCCCCGGACTTGTCGACACCCACGTGCACGTCAACGAGCCCGGCCGCACCGACTGGGAGGGGTTCACCAGCGCCACCCGCGCCGCGGCGTGCGGCGGGGTGACCACCCTGATCGACATGCCGCTCAACTCCAGCCCCGTGACCACCAGCCCTGCCGCCCTCGACGCCAAGCTGGACAGCACTACCGGAAAATTGCACGTCGACACCGGATTCTGGGGCGGCGCGGTGCCGGAGAACCTCGGCCGGTTGCGCGAGCTGTGGGACCGCGGGGTGTTCGGCTTCAAGTGCTTCCTGCTGCACTCGGGCATCGACGAGTTCCCGCCCCTGGACCCCGTGCAGATGCTGGCGGCCATGGAGGAGATCGCCGGGTTCGGCGGGCTGCTGATCGTGCACGCCGAGGACGCCGGGACGATCGACGCGCAGACCCCTCCCGACGGCCCGGGATACGCCGGCTTCCTCGGGTCACGGCCGGTCTCGGCGGAGGTCCTGGCCGTACAGCAGGTGATCGACGGTGTCCGGCGCACCGGCTGCCGCGCGCACATCCTGCACCTGTCGGCAGCCGACGCGCTGCCGCTGATCCGGGAGGCCAAGGCCGAGGGACTGCCGCTGACGGTGGAGACGTGCCCGCACTACCTGTCGCTGTTCTCCGAGGAGATCCAGCCGGGTGCCACCCACTACAAGTGTTGTCCCCCGATCCGTGAGGCCGGCAACCGCGAGCTGCTGTGGGAGGGGCTGCGCGACGGCACCATCGATCTGGTGGTCTCCGACCACTCTCCGTGCGTCCCGGAGCTCAAGCGGTTCGACACCGGCGACTTCGGCCAGGCGTGGGGCGGGATCGCCTCCGTGCAACTGGGACTGCCGATCATGTGGTCCGAGGCGAGGCGGCGGGGGATGGGTCTGCCCGAGGTCGCGAGGTGGATGGCCTCCGGCCCCGCCGCCTTCGCCGGGTTGCACGACCGCGGATCGATCCGCCCCGGCGCCCGCGCCGATCTCGTGGTCCTGGCCCCCGACGAGGCCTTCGTGGTGCTGCCCGAGCGGCTGCAGCACAAGAACCCCGTCACCGCCTACGCCGAGCGTGCGCTGGCAGGTGTGGTCCGGGAGGTCTACCTGGCCGGCCACCCCGTGGACATGGACCAGCCCGCGGCCGGCCACCCCGTGTTCCGCCCGACCGCCCCCTCACCCGGGAAGACCATTTCCGGAACGGAGAGCCCAGCATGAGCGCCGCTGATCCCACCGCGCAGCACACCTTTCTCGCCCTGCCCGACCTGGCTTCCCGCACGCTGGCGGGGGCCGTGGTCCACGCGGACGACGAGTTCTTCGCCGAGAAGGAGAACCTGCTCCTGCCGCAGGAGGCGGTGTTCGACCCCACCCTGTTCGGCCACAAGGGGAAGATCTACGACGGGTGGGAGACTCGCCGTCGCCGCACTCCGGGGCAGGACTGCGCGATCGTTCGGCTCGGGGTACCGGGCGTGGTGCACGGGGTCGTGGTGGACACCGCCTTCTTCCGCGGGAACTACCCCCCGCAGGTCGCGCTCGACGGGGCGTGGATCGACGGCTACCCGGATGCGCACGAGTTGGCCGGTGCCCGCTGGCGGCCGCTGGTCCGGCCCGCCGCCGCGCTGGGGGACACCCGCAACCCGTACCCGGTGGACGACGAGACCCCGGTGACTCACGTGCGCCTGTGGATGATCCCTGACGGCGGGATCGCCCGGCTGCGCGTCCACGGCGAGCCGACCCCGGACCCGCGGTTCCTCACCGGCACCGTCGACCTGGCGGCCGCGGAGAACGGTGGGCGGGTGGCCGACTGCTCGGACCTGTTCTACTCCTCGCCAGGCAACATCCTCGCCCCCGGGCGATCGCGGCACATGGGTGAGGGTTGGGAGAACGCGCGCCGGCGAGACGACGGCAACGACCACGTCACGGTGGCGTTGGCGGGCCCGGGCACGGTCGAGCACGTGGAGATCGACACCTCTTACTACATCGGCAACGCCCCCGGAGCGGCGTCTCTGCATGGCATCCGGTGCGCCGAGGACCTCGAACGCCCCGATGCGTGGGTCGAGCTCGTGCCGCGCACGCGGCTGCAGCCGGACTGCCGGCACCGCTTTCTCGTGGACTCCGATGCCACTGCTGCCACGCCGGTGCGCTTCGCGCGACTCGACGTCTTCCCCGATGGCGGGATCGCGCGACTCCGGGTCCACGGGCGGCTGACCCCGGACGCCATCGAGCACCTGGCCGGCCGTATTGCACCAGCGCGCCACACCGGCCTCACGTCGCCGTAACACCAGTGCAAAGCCGCGCTGCCAGACTCGGAACCGACACCACGAGGATGCGGTCGGCTCCGCCGATCCGGCCGCCGGGTCCCACGGCCCGGCGGTCGAGTCATCAGTCAGGCATCGCCGTGGTGTCGGCCCGGGCACACGACCCGGGCGGGCCCGCGACCGATGAGATCGCGGCCCGTCGACGCCAGGAGTCCTTCCGCATGACCGCCGTGACCTCCGAACCCTCGGCCGAGGCCCCGACCTCCCGCCGTCTGCCCGATGCCGACGACCGACTCGCGGCGCTGCGCGCCCGCGTGCACCAGGACATCGACGCCACCAGCCATGCCCGCGACTGGATCCCGCGAGCCCCCGGGTCCACCGAACTCGACGTCCTGGTGATCGGGGGCGGGCAGGCCGGCCTGGGTACCGCGTTCGCGCTGCAGCGCCAGCGAATCGACAGGGTGCTCGTCGTGGACGACGGCCCCGAACACGAGGTGGGCTGCTGGGACCGCTACGCCCGCATGCACACCCTGCGCAGCCCCAAACACATGCGGGGGATCGAGTTCGACGTGCCCTCGCTGCACGTGCGCCGCTGGTTCGAGGCCGTCTACGGCGAGGCCGCGTGGGAGGCGGTGGACCTCGTGCCCCGCCTGGACTGGAACGACTACCTGCGGTGGTACCGGCAGACCACGGGCATCCGGGTGCAACACCGCACCCGCGTCACCGCGATCCACCGACCAACGACCCCGGACGGGCCGTTCGTCGTGGAGCTGCGGGACCCGGATGGGAGCGAGTCCACGCTCACGGCCAGGCGCATCGTCTGCGCACTGGGCCTCGCCGGCGGGGGTGGGGCGAGGGTCCCGGAATTCCTCTCCTCGTCGTTGCCCCGCGATCGGTGGTTCCACACCGAGGACCCGATCGACTTCGCCGCGATGCGCGGCCGTCGCGTGGCGGTGCTGGGCGGCGGGGCCTCCGGGTTCGACAACGCGGCGACGGCGTTGGATCACGGCGCCGTCCGCGCCCATGTGTTCGTGCGCCGGGAGACGATCCCGGCCTCCAATCCACTGCGGTGGATGGAGTTCCCGGGCATGCAGGAACGCTTCTACGACCTCGACGACCGGAGCAAGTGGGACTTCGGGGTGCTGTCCGGGGGGCTTCCCCAGCCGCCGACGCAGCACGCGGTGTGGCGGTGCTTCACCCTGCCGGGGTTCGCACTGCACACCGGGTGCGGGTGGAACGCGGTCTCGATGGTCGACACCGGCACCGGCGGGCAGGAGATCGCGATCGACACAGCCAAGGGGCGGTTCCACGCGGACGTGGTCCTGGCCGCGACCGGATACCAGGTGGACCTGCGGCTGCGTCCGGAACTGGTCGAGTTCGTCGACGACATCGCGTTGTGGTCCGACCGTCACCCGCCCGCGGCCGACCATCCGGCCGGTCGCAGCCCCTACCTGGGGCCGGGTTTCGAGTTCACCGAGCGCGACCCCGGCTCCGCCCCGTGGCTGGCCCGCCTGCACCACTTCTCGACCGGCGCGCGCGCCTCGATGGGTGTGACCGGGCACCAGCTCTCGGGGATCTACGGCGGGATCGGGCGGATCGCCTCGGCGATCACCACAGCGGTCACCCGCGAGAACTGGGACCGGCTCGCCCGGGACTTCGCATCCTTCGAGCACATCGAGGTCGGCTCCGTCGGACCCCACGACCCGTCTGACGGGTGGTACCCGACGAGCCCGCGGTACTGACCACGCGCGGGCTCGCCACCTCAGAACGGCGGCTCCTCGTCTGATCCCGACGCAGACCCTGCCGCCGAGCCCGCTCCCGGCTCTGAGCGCGGCGGCGGAGGCGCCTGGCGCCGCCGCCTCGCCTGCTCCCGGAGCTTGCGGCGTTCCACATCGCGGCGGTGGCGTAGGTGAGGCCGTCTCCGGGAGGCGGCCGAACCGCTACCGGTCTCGCCTGCCTCGGCCGCCTCTCGCTGGCGCAGGCTGGTCTCGGGCCGTTGCGGCGCAGCATGGTCTGCCAGCGGACCGGTGGGGAAGGTGATGACGCGGGTGTCGGCAGAGGCGTGGGGGTGGTTGGGGCCGTGCAGCCAGACGTACGACCCGTCGGTGTCCCGGTAGTAGGCCCAGACGCCGTCGGTCTTGAGGCGGTGGTGGAGGCGGCAGAGGCTGCCGAGGTCGTCGCACGTGGTGTGCCCGCCCCGGTCGGGGTCGTCATGGTCGAAGGGGATGATGTGGTCGAGGTCGGCTCGCTCCGCAGAGGTCTGACAACCGGGGAAGACGCACGTGCCGTCGCGGCCCCGGCAGAACCGGGACAGGGCCTCCGAGGGCGGGTATCGCCGGGCCGCAGCGGAGTCCGGATCGGCGAGGTCGGAGAGCGAGTCGATCCTGTGTCTGGCGTTGCGCTCGAGCTCGGCGGCGGTATGTCCGGTGATCGGCCCGTACCCGGCGAGGGTGAGGCCGCGGTTGTCCGGGGTGCCGTCGTCGTAGGCGTGGATGGTCACCCGGCGGGCGGCGGACCGGGCCCCGGGGTCGGTGGGGTGTTCGCCGTCTGGGCCCGGGAGGCTGGTCCAGCCGCGGCTGAGGGCGAGTAGTCCCGCGGCGCGGAGCTGTCCGAGAGGTCGGGGGTCGTCGGGAGAGGCCGTGCGGGCGACGGCGTCGATGCGTTCGGCGATCTCGAGGGCATCCTCGACGGTGAGGGTGGCGGTGATCAGCGCCCGGTCGTCCCTCAGGGGCTCCATCTGCACATCCTGGTCGCGTCGCGCCTGGCGAGCGCGGGCGTCGGCGCCCACGGGATCGCAGGCTGCGACGGTCTTGGTGAGCATCTTGCGCAACGGGCCGAGCCTGGGCGGGTGCGTGCGGCGCCTGGTTGGGGCCAGGCCGTCACTGATCCGCCGGTCGAGTTCCGGCATGAGGTGGTCGGCCACCAGGGCGGTCTCCTCGGCGATGGTGTGGGCGGCGAGGATGCCGATCCAGCCGGTGGTCAGCAGCGCGGCGGTGCGGGGCAGGCGTTCGGTCAGCTCGACCGCGGTGGTCACCAGCCGGGACGCCCCGTGTCGAGACAGAGCCATCGAGGCGCTGATCATGGTGGCCGCCGTCTCCCACGAGTCGCGGTGGCGATCGTGTTCGGCGCCGGAGCGGACGCAGGCATAGGCGTAGGCGACGGTTCGCCCCTCTGCCGCGTTGATCGTCCTCTGCGCCAGATAGCCGCGTTGCTGCCCGGGGTCCCAGTGGGCGAACGCCTCGGGGACCAGAACGGGGAGGGCCGGTCCTGTGGCCGTGGTGAATCCGGGCGGCGGGACGAGGGCTGCGGGAGCGTCGACGTCGTCGGTGGCGGTGGTAGGTGTGGTGGTCATGGTTCGACCGTACGTTCGAGGTACGACAGCGTGGATTCGCGTCCATCCGGCCCCCTGACCTGCAGTGCCCTGGACGACCCCTGCAGGGCGCCGCAGGTCAGCGACGCCGGCTCGCTCACCCTCGGTACGCGCCAGCGGTCGCGGTGGATGCGCGTGTACGCGGCGCCCAGACCGGCAGTGCCCTGACTGGCAGTGCCCTGCTCGGCCCCTGCAGGGCACCCCAGGTCGGCGGGGGTCGGCGGGTGGTCGGACCGCAGGAATCAGCCCGGCCGGGCCACGATCAGGCAGGCCTGCTCGCCCTCGGGGACGTACCAACGGTGGGGGAGCTCGCCGTCGTACCGCGCGACGTCCCCCGCCTCCAGCCGGGTCAGCGAGTCGCCCACCTCCAACAGGACCGTGCCCCGGGTGACGTACAGCCACTCGAGTCCCGGGTGGTGGAAGAACCGACCCGGGACGTGGTTGGTCTCCACGAACTCCAGTAGTTGGGTGTCGTTCGGCCCGCCCGGCAGCAACCGGGTGTGCCCGCCGACGGTGCCCTCCGCGCGGGTGAGGATCGCGCCCTCCGTGGACCGCCGGACATCCACGGGGTCGCCTGCCGCCGCGCCACGACCACCTGCCGCCGCGCCGGGTGGGCCCGGGGGACCGGACGGGTCGGCGGGGCCGGAGGGTGAGTTGACCGCTTCCAGCAGGTGCGCCTGGGTGGTGCCCAGGGCGTGGGCGAGCCCCTCCAGGGTCGACATGCTCGGCGCGGCCTTGCCGCGTTCGATCTGGCTGAGGAACGGCTGCGAGATGCCGGCCAGGTCGGCCACCTCGACCAGGGTGAGTCCCAACTGCCGACGGTGATGACGAATGCGCGCACCGAGACGTTCCTGGCCCTCGCTCCGTGCGGTCGTCACAACGGTCCTCCTGGACTGCCGGGCTGGAGCCGGTTACACACCGGAACCGCGAGGTAATCCCACGGCAACACGGGGCCACCAGACTCGTCTGTATTGACGAGGTCAATATCTCGCGTCCGGGTCGAAATCACAAGGGCAACGCCCCGACCCGGCCGGGGACGGTCCGGCAGAGCAGGAGAACCCAGCCCGTGGACACACTCACCCGCCCGCGCGCCGCCACGGCCCCGAGCGAGGCAGCTCAGGCGCCCGGCGACACGCCCCCGGCGCCCGACGAGATCACCCCGAGGAGAGTCGACCGCATCGCCGGGGTGCGACTCCTCGACGGCCGGGTGGTCGACGTGGACATCGACGGCGACTCGGTTCTCGCGGTCAGCTCGGCCGGTGACTCCGAGGCACCGGGCCCGGCGGTGATCGACGGCCGCGGCTTCCTGGCGCTGACGGCTCCGGCCGAACCACACGCCCACCTGGACAAGGCGCTGAGCTGGGGCGCCACCCGCCCACCGGGTTGCGACCTGGGCGCCGCGATCGACGCCTGGCGGGCCTTCGCCGTGACCGTGGACCAGGACGAGATCCACGCCCGGGCGCTGGCCGCGGCGCGGCGACTGGTCGCCAACGGCACCACCGCGGTGCGCAGTCACGTGGACCTGCACAGCGAGGGCGATCCCCTGCGCGGGGTCCGGGCCCTGGTCCGCGTGCGCGATGAACTCGCGAGCGTGTTGGACCTGCAGATCGCGGTGATGGTCCGCGACGAGGACCCCGCCGACCGGGCCCGCGACGCGATCGCGGCCGGGGCCGACCTCATCGGTGGTGCCCCGCACATCGCCCCGGACACCGCCGCCGAGACCCACCGGCTGATCGACCTGGCCGAGGAGCTCGGCGTGGGCGTCGACCTGCACGTCGACGAGTTCCTCGACGGCGACCACGGCATGCTCACGGCCTTCACCGACCGGGTGGCCTCGTGGGAGGAGGGCCGCGTCCGGACGGCCGGCCACTGCTGCCGGATCGGCGCGATGGACGCCACCGGTCAGGCGGACGCCGCCACCGCGCTGAGCGGCGCGGGGGTCGGGGTGGTGACCCTGCCCGTGACCAACCTGTACCTGCAGGGCCGCGCCGAATGTACCTCCACGCCGCGCGGGCTGCCCCCCGTGCGGGCACTGCTGGACGGCGGGGTCACCGTGGCGGCGGGTGCGGACAACGTGCGCGACCCGTTCAACCCGGTCGGCCGGTCGGATGCGATCGAGACCGCGATGCTGCTGGTCGTGGCCGCCCACATGGACATGGACACCGCGTGGCACCTGGTCACCGAAGGCGCCCGCGAGGTCATGGGCCTACCGCCCGCCGGCCCCGCGCCCGGTCGCCGGGCCGACCTGCTGCTCGTGCGCGCGAGCGGGCTCGACGACGTGATCGCCGACGCGCCCGCGGACCGGATCGTGGTCCGCGCGGGCCGCGTGGTCTCCGCGAGGGCCACCCTCGTCGTCGACCCCTTCGCCACACAGTCCGCCACACAGTTCGACACCCAGCCCGCTACCCGCCCGTCCCACCTGAAGGAGGCGCCATGACGTCCCCCACCACCCCAGTTCTCAGGCCCGGTGCCGAGGTCCTCGGATTCTCCGGGGTCGGCGTGACCTATCCCAACGGCACCCGCGCGCTCGAGGGCGTGGACCTGCGGGTGGGGGCCGGCGAGTTCGTCAGCGTGGTGGGGCCCTCGGGGTGTGGCAAGTCCACGCTGCTCGGGTTGGCCTCCGGACTGGCGACCCACACCGACGGCTACATGCAGACCGGCACCGACCGGGTGGGATACGTCTTCCAGGACGCGACCCTGTTGCCGTGGCGCACGGTCGCCCAGAACGTCGAGATGCTCGCCGAGCTCGACGGGATCGACAGGGCCGATCGGCGGCGCCGCGCGCAGGAGGCGATCGACCTCGTCGGGCTGACGGGCTTCGAGAACGCGCTCCCGCGTGAGCTGTCCGGCGGGATGAAGATGAGGGTCTCGCTGGCCCGGTCCCTGACGCTCGAGCCCGAGTTGTTCCTGTTCGACGAGCCGTTCGGCGCACTCGACGAGATCACCAGGCAACGCCTCGGCGACGAGTTGCTGGGGCTGTTCGCCGCCAAACGGTTCGCCGGGTTGTTCATCACCCACTCGGTGTCGGAGGCGGTGTACCTGTCGACCCGCGTCGTCGTCATGTCCGGGCGTCCCGGCCGCATCGTCCACACCGTCGACGTCCCCTTCGACGTCCCCCGGGACCCCGAGGTCCGGTACTCGGCTGACTACATCAACCTCGTCGGCGAGGTTTCCCAGGCACTGGAGGAGGCACACTGATGAACAGCATCACCACCGCCACGACGGTCGAACCGGGGCAGGAGACGGCGCGGGGAGGGACGGCGCCGGGAGAGGGCGCCGGTCCTGGAGGAGCGGCCGGTCCGGGAGGAACGAGCGGGTCGAAAAAAGCGACGACGACGAGGAGACCGCTCCTCCGGATCCCCGCCGACGGCGCGCTGGTGCGCATCGGCGGTCCGCTCGTCGTGTTGGCCCTGGTCCTGGGGCTCTGGTACTTCGTCAGCTACGTGGTGCTCGAGCCCGCCCGCCGGTTCCTGCTGCCCGCTCCGCACGTCGTGATCACCGACGGATTCCTGGGGCCCAACCTGCCCGCCATGCTCGAGGCGCTGGGCCGCACCACCGTGGTGGCGCTGACCGGGTTGGCGATCGCCTTCGTGATCGGCGTGGTGTGGGCGATTCTGATGAGCCAGGAGACGTGGGCTGAACGGTCGTTGTTCCCGTACGCCGTGGTGCTGCAGTGCATCCCGATTCTCGCCCTGGTACCGCTCATCGGCTTCTGGTTCGGCTTCGGGTTCACCGCGCGGGTGTTCGTCTGCGTGCTCATCGCCCTGTTCCCGATCGTGTCCAACACCCTGTTCGGTCTCAAGTCGGTGGACCCGGGCCTGCGTCGGTTGTTCAAGCTCCACCACGCGGGCCGGCTCACCGTGCTGCGCAAGCTCGAGGCGCCCGCCGCGCTTCCCGCCCTGTTCGAGGGGTTGCGCGTGGCGGCCGGGCTGGCGGTGGTCGGGGCGATCGTCGGTGACTTCTTCTTCAAGCAGGGCGACCCCGGGATCGGCATCCTCATCGACACCTACCGGGCGCGGCTGCAGTCGCCGGAGTTGTTCGCCTCCATCCTGTTGGCCTCGCTGCTGGGCGTGGCGGTGTTCCTGGCCTTCGGTCTGCTCTCCCGGAGGGTGGTGGGTCGGTGGTACAACGCCGACGACCAGCGGTGACACCGGGTGTAGCCGCCCGGCCGTAACCCACATCTGCCCGACCGGCAACACGGACGAAACGAAGCACCGCTTCACTATAGATATTGATCACATCAATACGGGTGGCCGGTTCCGGCCCCCGGGAGGAGACCCCAATGCGCCGTACCCACACCACCAGGACCGTGCTCTCCGTGGCCGCCCTGTGCACCCTCGGAGCCGCCACGCTGACCGCCTGCGGTGGTTCCGGATCCGAGTCCGCCGAGGCCTCGTCCGGCTACAGCGGGGAGATCGGCGCCGTCGACCTCAGCGAGGTCTGCCCCGCCACCGTCGTCGTCCAGACCGACTGGAACCCGGAGGCCGAGCACGGTCATCTCTACGAGTTGCTGGGCCCGGATCCCACGATCGACGCCGGCGCCAAGTCCGTCTCGGGCCCGCTGTTCGCCTCGGGGGAGTACACCGGGGTGGACGTGGAGATCCGCTCGGGCGGCCCGGCGATCGGGTTCCAGCAGGTCACAGCGCAGATGTACCAGGACACCGACATCATGCTCGGGTACGTCGACTCCGACCAGGCCGTGCAGAACTCGGCGAACAACCCGACGATCGGCGTCTTCGCCCCGCTGGACATCAACCCGCAGATGATCATGTGGGACCCGGAGACCTATCCGGACGTCTCGGGCATCGCGGACCTCAAGGACGAGCAGACCCGGGTGCTGTACTTCGAGGGCAACGCCTACATGGACTACCTCACCGGCGAGGGGATCCTCGACCCGGCCCAGGTCGACGGCAGCTACGACGGGTCGCCGTCCAACTTCGTGGCCGCGGGTGGCCAGGTGGCCCAGCAGGGGTACGCCAGCGCCGAGCCGTTCATCTATGAGAACGAGGTCGACGAGTGGGGCAAGCCGGTGGCGTACGAGCTGCTCCACGACACCGGGTACCCGATCTACAAGTCCATGATGGCGGTGCGCTCGGCCGAGCTCGAGGACAACTCGGCGTGCCTCGAGATGCTCGTCCCGGCCCTGCAGCAGGCGGAGGTCGAGTACTTCGAGGACCCGGAGCGCACCAACGCCGTGATCGTCGACGCCGTCGAGCAGTTCAACACCGGCTGGGTCTACAGCGCCGAGCTTGCCGACTTCGCCGTGGAGGCCATGCTCGACCGCGAGATCGTCGGCAACGGACCCGACGAGACGGTCGGCAACTTCGACGAGGAGCGCGTGGCGGACATGGTCGAGCTGGTCACGGGCATCTACGAGGAGGCCGACGTCGCGCTCGCCGAGGACGTGTCGGCGGACACCGTCGCCACCAACCGCTTCATCGACACCTCCATCGGGATGAACTGACCGGGCCCGCCCCGGCCCCTCACCGACACCCACACAGGAAGGCACCCCAGTGACCCAGACCCAGACGGCGTCACCGACGGCCGCCCCGGCCCCGGACGTGGCCGGACTCGTCGAGGAGCTGAGCGCCGTCCTCGGCCCCGACCTCGTCCTGACGGACGAGCGCAGTCTCGACAAGGCCTCGCAGGACGGGTCGTACCTCAGCCCGATCCTGCGGGCGCAGTGGCCGATCGGCCGCCCCGAGGTGGTCGCCCGTCCCACGAGTGTCGAACAGGTCCCGCTGATCGTCCAAGCCGCGGTCAGGCGCCGTGTGCCTATCACCTCCCGGGGCAAGGGCACCGGCAACTACGGGCAGGTCGTCCCCCTGCACGGCGGGCTCGTGCTGGACCTGACGGCCCTGCGCGGGATCGACGAGGTCGACCCGGAGGCCGGGACGGTCACCGCGGAGGCCGGGGTGCGGATGATGAGTCTGGAGAAGCGCCTCGCACGGGAGGGATCGCAGCTGTGGATGTATCCCTCCACCGTTCAGTCGACACTGGGCGGCTTCCTCGCCGGCGGTTCCGCCGGGACCGGCACGATCGTCCACGGTCGCAACCACGAGGGGTTCGTCGAGGCGCTCGACGTGGTCTTCGCCCACCCCGACGCCGAGATCGTGCACCTGAGCGGTGAGGACGCGCAGCCGTTCGTGCACACCTACGGGGTGGCGGGGATCATCGTGCGCGCCACCGTGCGGATCGAACCCCTCCAGGACTGGCGCTGTGTCTACGCCAGTTTCGACGACCACCACGACGCGTTCGCGGCGGTGCGACGGGTCCACCGGGTCGAACCGGCACCGCGCCTGTGCTCGGCGGACGGGGCCCACGTGGCCTCGTGTCTGCCCGAGGACGAGGCGATCCCTGCTGGGAGGGCGAGCCTGCGCGCGATCGTCGACGCCTCCGTGGCGGACGAGGTGCAGGCGATCGTCGCGGAGGCCGGGGGAGCGGTCGAGGCTGTGCGCTCGGGGGTCAACGAGTCCATCAAGGTCTCGACACTGTCCTACAACCACCCCACCCACTGGTTGCAGAAGGCCGAGCCCGACACGTGGTTCCACATGGAGTGCCAGGGCGACGCGCTGGTGGAGCGGCTGGACGAGGTCGAGGCCGTCTACCCGGGCGGGACCCTGCACCTCGAGGCCGGCCACGGCCGGATGTTCGGCATGCTCAACGGCCACTACTCCGACCCGGAGGCGGCCTACGCCGGGGTCCCGGTCCTGGAGGGGCTGGGGGTCAGGGTGCACTCCCCGCACCAGTACCGCGTGGACCACGGCACCGAGGCGGTCCGGGCACTGGCGGCCCGTACCGACCCGCACGGTCTGCTCAACCCGGGGCGGTGGGAGGCGTGATCGGGCCCGCCCGTCGCTACTCGGACCTCAGCACCGTGGAGGCGGCGCGGGTCGGGGAGGGTGACCCGATCGCGATCATCCCCGCCGGCGCGATCGAACCGCACGGGCCGCACCTGCCCCTGGCCACCGATCTGATCGTCGCGGAGGAGGTGGCCTCTCGGGCGGTGGCCGCCGCCGCTGCCGGGGTGGGGGGAGAGACCGGGATCGATGCCTGGCTGATGCCCGCCCTCGGTTACACCAAGAGCGACGAGCACTCCTCGTTCCCCGGCGCGATGTGGATCACCGCGGACACCCTGCTGTCCCAGGTCCGGGAGCTGGGTTCGGCGCTGCGGGCCAGCGGTTTCGGCCGCGTCCTCTTTGTGAACTGTCACGGCGGCAACTCCGCCCTGTTGGAGGTGGCGCTGCGTGAGTTGCGTCGTCGCAGCGGCCTGCGCAGCTTCCTCTACGCCGGCAGGGCGGTGCCCGGTCCCACCGAGCTCGGCATGGGGATCCACGCCGGGTGGGCCGAGACGTCGATGATGCTCCACCTGCGACCGGAGTTGGTCGACATGACCGCGGCCGAGGCGCGGGTGCCGACGGCGCTCGCCGGGTGCCGGCACATCGGCTTCACCGGTCCCGTGAAGTTCGGCTGGCTGGCCGACGACCTGTCCGACACCGGGGTCATCGGCGACCCCACGGCGGCCGACGCCGACACCGGGGCCCGGTTGGTGGCCGATCACGTGGACACCGTCGTGGGCGCGCTGGCCGAGATCGCCGTCTTCGACCCGGCGAGCGGAGCCACCGACGCCGTCGTCACCGCATCGGGAGGAGCGAGATGACGGCCGCCGAACTGCCCGGAGCCGATCTGCCCGGCACCGATCTGGCCGGGGTCGCCATGCCGGAACCGGGTGATGACCCGTTGACCGCGATGGTGGCCTGGCTCGCCGTCGACCCCCTCGACCCGCCGCTGGGGGTTCTGGCCACGGTGGACCGGGACGGGACGCCGGGGTGCCGTCACCTCCTGGTCTCCGGCGCCACCACCGCGGGCCCCACCTTCCACACGGACTCGCGGTCCCGGAAGGTGCTCGACATCGCCGCGAACCCCCGCGCCACCCTCGTCGTACTCAGCGCCGACAGGGCACGCCAACTCACCGTCACCGGCCTCGCCGCGCCCACGGACGCCGACGAACAACTGCGCACCTACCGCGACCGGAGCCCGTACCTCAAGCTCCTGGCCTGGGCCAACAACCCCGCCGCCGCGGCCCTGCCCCCCGCCGGACGCCGGCAGGTGTGGGCCGAGGCCGTCGACCGACACGGGCCCTGCCCGCAGGATCCGCCCGACACCTGGATCGGGTACCGCCTGCGGCCGGAGACCGTGACGTTCTGGCAGGCCGTCGAGGACGCGCCGTCCCACCGGAGGCGGTTCCACCGCCGTCCCGGGGGCTGGCTGGCCGAGGAGTTGCCCGGCTGACACGCCACTCGCCGCCCAGCCCCCTCACACCACCGAGAGACTGACCATGATCACCTTCACCGACGCGCTCGTCATCCCCGTGTCCTCCGCGCCCGACGCCCCGCGCTGGTTCCACGGCTGGGTCCACGTGGACGAGGGCGGCCTCATCGCCGGGCTCGGACCCGGTGACCCGCCGCCGGGCCTCCCCGGAACCGTCCATGACCTGGGCGGGGCGATCCTGGCCCCCGGGTTCGTCTCCGCCCACAGCCACCTGTTCACCGCCGGGATGCGCGGCATCGCCCCCGACGACACGCTCTACGGCTGGGTCTCGCGGATGGGGGAGATGATGGTGGGCGCCGAGTCGGAGGACCTGTACTGGTTCACCCTCGCCGGCTGCCTGGACTTCCTGCGCAACGGCGTGACCAGCGCCTACAACTTCACCCAGAGTCGCGTGGTCGCGGTGTTCGACCACGCCACCTCGACCCTGGTCGCCGAGCGGGTGCACGACGTCGACTTCCTGACGCGACAGATCGACGCGCAGGCCGACTCGGGCCTGCGGTGCGTCACCTCCACGCGCCTGGACGACGAGCAGCTGCCGGAGAGCGAGTGCTTCGAGGCGTTCGCCCACGTCACCGAGCACCGGGTGCGCACGGTTCCGCCGGCCCTGGATCTGGGGGGTTCGGTGTTCGGTTCGGTGCAGTGGTCGTCGTCCCCGGTCACGGCCGAGCGCGAGCGCCAGGTCATGGACCGTCACCGGGTGGGTAACCAGGCGCACTTCGTGGAGACCGCCGAGCACCTCGAGGTCCAGCGGGCCAAGTTCGACTGGTACGACCACGCCGGGGTGCTGGGCCCCGCCTTCTCCTTCGGTCACTTCGTCCACCCCACCGACCACATGGTGCGCCGCGTCGCCGAGACGGACTCGGCGGTGATCTGGCAGGCCACCTCCAACGGCCGGCTGGGCTCCGGGATCGCCGACGTCACCCGGTACCGGGACGCGGGCATCCGGGTGGGGATGGGCCTGGACGACCAGTCCTGCACGGACGTGTCCGACCCGTTCCAGAACATGCGCATCGGCCTCTACACCCAGCGGGCCGTGCACTCCGACGCCGCCGTCCTGGCCGCCCACGAGGTGCTGCGGATGCACACCCTCGGCGGGGCCGAGGCGCTCGGTCTGGCGGGCCGGATCGGCAGCATCGAGGTGGGAAAGCACGCCGACCTGCTCGTGGTGGACCCCACCACCCCGGCCACCGGGCCGATCTGGGACCCGGTCGCCACCTACGTCCTGGCCTGTTCGCTGCGCAACCTCACGCACGTGTACGTGGGCGGGCGCCTCGTCGCGGAGGGTTCGCGGAGCCTGCACCCGCTCGCCGACGAGGCCGACGCCCAGCTCACCGAGCGGATGATCCGGTCGGCGCGGGCGCGCGGGTTCGCACCGGCCTACGCGCGGCCGGCCCAGATCCGCCCGGTACATGCCGGGGTGCGGTCGTGACGGCGGGGGGCGGCGACGCCGTGCTGATCGAGAACTGCGCCGTGGCCACCATGGACGACCGCGGCACCGGGTTCGCCACCGAGTACGCGACCGGGCACGTCTTGCTCGAGGGTGGCCGTATCGCCGCGGTGGGGGCGGGGCCGTGTGACCCGGCGCGCGTGACCGGGACCGTGGAGCGGGTCGACGGCACCGGCTGCCTGGCCACGCCGGGCCTGGTCAACACCCACCACCACCTGTACCAGTGGCTCACCCGCGGGCTGGCGGCCGACGCCACGCTCTTCGAGTGGCTGACCGCCTCCTACCCGGTGTGGGCCGGCATCGACGCCGACGACGTGCGCACCGCCGCACTCGGCGGGCTCGCACACCTCGCCCTGGGCGGCTGCACCACCACCACGGACCACCACTACGTGGTGCCCGCCGACGCCGGAGACGTCTTCGCCGCAGAGATCGAGGCCGCCGCCACGGTGGGGCTGCGCTTCCACCCCTGCCGCGGGTCGATGGACCTGGGCCGCAGCGACGGCGGGCTGCCGCCGGACTCCGTGGTGGAGGGCATCGACGCGATCCTGGCCGGCACGGCCGAGGTGATCGACCGGCACCACGACCCCGCGCCGGAGTCGATGTGTCGGATCGCCGTGGCGCCGTGCTCGCCGTTCTCGGTGACCGGCGACCTCCTGCGCGCGAGTGCCGACCTGGCGCGTGAGCGGGGCGTGCGCCTGCACACCCACCTGGCCGAGACCGACGACGAAGAGGTGTTCTGCCGCGAGCGCTTCGGCAGCACCCCCATGCAGTACATGGAGTCGGTGGGGTGGACCGGCCCCGACGTGTGGTTCGCCCACACGGTGCACCTGGACGACCCGGCGATCGCCGCGATGGCCGCCGGCGGGATGGCGGCCGCGCACTGCCCGGTCTCCAACGGCCGGCTGGGTGCCGGGATCGCGCGGGTGCCCGACATGCTGACCGCGGGCGTGACGGTGGGTCTGGGCGTCGACGGCGCCGCCAGCAACGAGTCGGGGGTGTTGTGGGAGGAGATGCACCAGGCGCTGCTGTTGGCCCGGGCCACCCGCGGGCCCCGCGCCATGGACGTGCGCACCGCCCTGCGGATGGCCACCGTGGAGGGCGCGCGGGCGCTGGGCCGCCAGGACGAGATCGGGCGCCTGGCCACGGGGTACCTGGCCGACGTCGCGTTGTGGCGCCTGGACACCCCCGCCCACGCCGGTATCGACGACCCGGTGGCCGCCCTGGTCCTGGGATCCCGCCCGCCGATGGCCGGGGTGTGGGTGCAGGGACGACGGGTGGTGGCCGACGGCCGGGTGCTCACCGTGGACACCGAGACCGCTGCCCGGGACGTCGTGGCCGCGCGCCGCCGCCTGCTCGCCAAGGCGGGGTGAGACCCGATGGACCTGGTCACCGTCGCCGAGCTGTACCGACCCCGCAGCCGTGCCGAGGCACACGAGGCCCTGCTGGCCGGCGCGGCACCGCTGGCCGGGGGGACCGCACTGCACGGTGAGGCGCACGTCCACCCCGCCGGCGCCGCGGCCCCGCCCGGGGAGGACACGCCGCCGTTCACCGCCCTCGTGGACCTGCTCGACCTCGGCTGGCCCGATGTCGAACCGTTGCCCGACGGTGGCCTGCGGGTGGCGGCGACAGCATCGCTGCGGACCGTGCTCGACCACCCGCTCACCGCGGAGCTGCGCCCCTTCCTGCACGACACCTTCTCCTGTCTGCTGGCCTCGTGGAAGATCTGGGCCCGCGCCACCTGGGGAGGCAACCTCTGCGCCGCCCTGCCCGCCGGCGCCGGTACCGCGGCCGCGTGCACGCTCGGTGCGGCCGCCGAGATCTGGACCCCCGACGGCGACACCCGCACGATCCCCGCCGCGGACGTGGTGCTCGGCCCCGGCCGGACGTCCCTGGCCCCGGGGGAGATCCTGCGGTCACTGCTCATCCCCGCCGGGGCGGGTCGCGCGCGCTACGCGGTCCGGAGGCACTCGCTGGAGCCCAGCGGCCGCTCCGGCTCGCTGGTCACCGGCCGTCTGGACCCCGACGGGCGCTGCACGCTGGTGGTGACCGCCGCGGTGCCGGCCCCGCACCTGCTCGTGTGGGACGCCCCGCCCCCGCCCGAGGTCGCCGCGGCCGCCGTCCGCGATCTGCCCCACTGGCACTCCGACCCCCAGGGCCACCCGAGTTGGCGCCGCCACGTGTCCGGGATCGCGGCCCTCGCCGTCGTCGTCGAACTGAGCGCCCCCGACACCACCGAGGAGACACCGACATGAAGATCTCGGTCGACGGGCGCGGATACGCGCCCACCCCGCGCCCCGGCCAGTGCCTGCGGACGCTGCTGCGCGAGCTCGGGCAGTTCGCCGTCAAGAAGGGCTGCGACACCGGTGACTGCGGCGCGTGCACGGTGCTGGTCGACGGCGTGCCCACCCACTCCTGCGTCCTCCCCGCGCACCGGGCCGAGGGCACCGACGTGCGGACCGCCGCCGGGGTGCCGGACGAGGTGCCGCAGGCCTTCGCCCGCGCCGCCGGGTTCCAGTGCGGCTACTGCACGGCGGGGATGGTCACCACCGTCACCGGCCTGGACCACGCGCCGTGCGCGCGCGACGGGGCCCCGGCCGTCCGGACCGCCGCGATGAAGGGCAACCTGTGCCGCTGCACCGGCTACCGGGCGATCGAGGACGCGCTCGACGGTGTCGGGAACGCCTGCCCCGCCGGGGGGATCGGGCGCCCCGTCGCCGCCCCGGCCACCGAGCGCGTGGTGCGCGGCGCCGAGCCCTTCACCCTGGACACCGAGCTCACCGGCTGCGCGCACCTGGCGGTGTTGCGCTCCCCGCACGCGCACGCCCGGATCGCCTCGATCGACGCCTCCCGCGCCCTGGCCATGGACGGCGTGGTGGCCGTGCTGACCCACCACGACGACCCCGACGTGCTGTTCTCCACCGCCCGCCACCAGCGGCGCACCGACGATCCCGACGACACCCGCGTGTTGGACCCGGTCGTGCGCTACCACGGTCAACGCGTGGCGGTGGTGGTGGCCGAGACCCCGCAGCTCGCCCGCCTGGCCTGCCGGGAGATCGACGTGCGGTACGAGATCCTGCCGTCGGTGCTGGATCCCGAGGCCGCGCGCGCACCCGGGGCGCCTGCCATCCATGGTGACAAGCTCCACGGGGACAAGCACCACGGCGACAAGGGGGCGGACTCGCGGATCGCCGATCCGGCGCGCAACGTGGTGGCGCGCTGGCGCGGCGAGGTCGGTCGCGTCGACGCCGGGGTGGCCCGAGCCGCGCACGTGGTCACCGGCACCTGGAGCACCTCCCGGGCCCAGCACGTGCACCTGGAGACCCACGCGGTGATCGTGCGGCACGTCGACGGCGGGCCCAGGGTCGGCGGTTCCCTGGACATCCGCTCCTCCACCCAGGTGCCGTTCCTGGTGCGCGACGAGCTGGCATGGATCTTCGGCCTGGACCGCGAGGACCTGCGCGTGCACGCCGCCCGCGTCGGGGGCGGGTTCGGCGCCAAGCAGGAGATGATCGTGGAGGACCTGGCGGTCCTGGCCGCCCTGCGCACCGGCCGCGACGTGGTGTGGGAGTACAGCCGGGAAGAGCAGTTCACCTCCGCCACCGTGCGCCACCCGTACCGGACCTCGGTGACGGTGGCCTGCGACGACAGCGGCCGGCTCACCGCGCTCGACCTGGACGTGCTCTCCGACGCGGGCGCCTACGGGGGCCACTCGCCGGGCGTGATGTTCCACTCGATCACCGAGTCGGTGGAGCTGTACCGGTGCCCGGCCAAGCGCGTGGTGGCCGAGGCCGTCTACACCACCACCGTGCCATCAGGGGCCTTCCGCGGGTACGGGCTGGGGGAGGTGGGGTTCGCGCTCGAGAGCGCGCTCGACGAGCTCGCCGACGCCGCCGGGATCGATCCCGTCGAGCTGCGGAGGCGCAACGTGGTGCGCCCGGGTGACCCCCTGGTGAGTTCGGCTGGCGACGACGACGAGCTGGCCCTGTCCTCCTACGGACTCGACCACTGCCTGGACCTGGTGGCCGGGGCACTGTCCTCCGGCCGAGGGGAGTCGGCGCCGCCCGGATGGTCCGAAGGGACAGGCGTCGCGCTGTGCATGATCGCCACCAACCCGCCCGGGGGTCACCACGGCTCCGCCCGCATCGAGATCGCGGCCGACGGCACCGTGCACGCCTACGTGGGTACCGCCGAGTTCGGCAACGGCACCGCCACCGTGCACACACAGATCGTCGCGGAGGCCCTGGCCGTGCCGTCGGACCAGGTGGTCCTGCACGCCTCGGACACCGCGCAGCTCACCCACGACACCGGAGCGTTCGGCTCGGCCGGCACCGTGGTGGGCGGGCGCGCCCTGCACCGGGCGGCCACGAGGGCTGCCGACCTGCTCCGGGCCGGAGCCCGGCTGCCCCTGTCCGCCGAGGGCTCGGCAGACGGGTTCGGACGGCAGGCCGCCTTCACCGTGCAGGGCGTGCGGGTGGCCGTCTGCCCCGACACCGGCACGGTCCGGGTGTTGCACAGCGTCCACGCCGTCGACGCCGGTCGGGTGCTCAACCCGCAGCAGTTGCGCGGGCAGGTGGAGGGCGGGGTCGCCCAGGCACTGGGGGCCGCCCTGTACGAGCAGGTGCTGCTCGACGACACCGGCGCGGTCGCCAACGCCACCCTGCGCCACTACCACCCGCCCCGCATGGGCGACGTCCCGCGCACCGAGGTGTTCTTCGCCGACACCGTCGAACCGCAGGGCGTGTTGGGCGCCAAGTCGATGTCCGAGGCGCCGTACTGCCCGGTCGCGGCGGCGGTGGGGATCGCCGTCCGGCGGGCCACCGGGGTGCGCCAGGACTCGATCCCACTGACCCCGGACCGGGTGTGGCTGCGGTCGTTCGACCCGGACAGAGCGCAGGCCACGCCGATCGGGGCACCGGCGTGAGCGCGCGGGTCCTGCGGGTCACGGGCGCGTCCGCTGTGTGGTCGCCCGGGCGCGCGTCCGCCGAACCGATCACGCTCGAGTGCGTGGACGGCCGGATCGCCGATGCCGACCCAGCGGCCGCCGTGCCCGCCGCCGTCCCCGCCGACAGTCTGGACGCGCAGGGCGGGGTGATCACTCCGGGCCTGGTCAACGCCCACCACCACCTGCTGCAGAGTGCGTTCCGGACACTGCCCGGCACGCGCGGGGTGGAGATGTCGGTCTGGCTCGGGCGGATGCGCGAGGCCTACGTGGCCGCGCGCGTGGACCCCGAGTTGGTGGAGTCGGCCGCCCGCGTGGCGCTGGCCGAGTCGCTGCTGAGCGGGGTCACCACCGTCGCCGACCATCACCTGACCTGGCCGCCCGGCGTGGACCCGGTGAGGGTCGCCGGGGCCGCCTTCGCCGCCGCGCAGGAGGTGGGTGCCCGCCTGGCCTTCGTCCGCGGCACCGCGGGTTGCGACCCGGACGCGGCCGCGGTCTCCGTGGAGGCGATCCACTCCACCCACCTGCCCGGCGCGAGCGGCGGGGTCACCGGCGACGGGATGCGGCAGCTGGCCGTGGGGCCCTCGGGGATCCACGCCGACGGTCCCGCAACCTTCCGCGCCCTTAGCAAGGTCGCGCGGACCCTCGGGCTGCGACGGCGCACCCAGGCCAACGAGCAGGTCGACGTGGCCCGCGCCGCCGAGCAGTACGGGCGGCGGCCCCTGGACCTGCTGGGCGAGTGGGGCTGGCTCGCCCCCGACGTCACGCTCGCCCACCTGTGCGACATCACCGATTCCGAGGTGGAGCTGGTCGCGGCGAGCGGCGCCACCGTCACCCACGCCCCGGCCTGCGATCTGCCGATGGGCTGGGGAGTGGCCCCCGTGGCCCGACTACTCGACCGCGGGGTGAGGGTCGGACTGGGCACCTCGGGGGGCGGGAGCAACGACGCCGGGCACCTGCTCGCCGACGCCCGGCTGGCGATGCAGGTCGCGCCGCTGGCCGGGCGGCCGCTGGACGCCCTCGAGGCGCTGACCCTGGCCACCGCCGGCGGTGCGGACGGACTGGGTCGGCCCGAACTGGGGCGCCTGACCCCGGGATCGGCCGCCGACCTGGCGGTGTGGGACGTCTCCGGGGTCGCCGACGCCGGGGTGGTCGACCCCGTCGCCGGGCTGCTGTGGGCCAACCCGGGCCGCCGGCCCCGGCACGTGGTGGTGGGCGGCCGCGTGGTGGTGCGGGACTACGAGCTGGTCGGCTGCGATGAACAGGCCCTGGCCGCGGAGCTGCGGCGCGAGTGCGCGGGGCGGGGGATCGGGGGGTGAGGACCCGTGGTCCCGCGGCTCCGGCACTGTCGGGTTATGGCCGGTTCGCGGGTTCCTCCGCCGCGGACGTGGCACGCAGTCTGCGTTTGACGAGGGTCTCGATGGCCCACCAGCACAGGCCGATGGTGAGACCCATCGCTACTGTCCACCAGAGTTTGTAAGGCGGGTCGGCCCACGCGAGCAAGAAGCCCACGAGAATTGCCACGGCGGTACTGCCCCGCCGGCCCCACTTCTGCCACCTCGGCTCCGGAGGATCGAGTCGGCCCACGTCGACCGGCCTCATCGGCTCCATACGCGTCAACTCCCCCATTCGTCAGGAGCCACGGTAGGTGCTGTAGCCGAACGGCGACAGGATCAGCGGTACGTGGTGGTGCGCCGCCGGGTCGGTGACCTCGAAGCACACCACCGCCTCCGGGTAGAAGCCGCGGAGCCCCTGCGTGCGGTGATACTCGCCGGTATCGAAGTGCAGCCGGTAGATTCCGGCGCCGATCTCGACCGCGGCCAGCTGAGGTGCCCGCCCGTCGGCGTCGGTGGCCCCGGCGGCCAGTTCCACGTCGGCGGAGTCGGTGAGCCGGTAGGCCATCCCGGCCGCGGGCGTCCCGGTGGCGGTGTCCAGCGCGTGGGTGCTCAGGGACATCAGAGGGCTCCTGTCGTCACAGTGCACCGGTGTCGAGGAAGCGGTCGAGCCGGAGCGCGTTGATCCTCGCGAGGTGGTCGCGCGTGCAGGCGAGCTCCTCGTGTGGGGCGAGTTCGATTCTCCGGTCCAGCTCAGCGACGATCTCCCGGGCCGACAGGCCGGTGGCGCAGACCAGGAACGCGTGGCCGAAGTGCTCGGCGTGACGGCGTTGTCCCTCGGCCAGGCGGCGGGCCAGTTCGGCGTCGGCGGTCGCGGCCGCGCTCTGCTCGCGAGCCGAGGCGTCACCGACCGGCTCCGCAGCGGCCCCGATCGGTGGGTGCGCATCGACCGCGGCCAGCACCGCGGCGTCACTCTGCCCGGCGAGCACCCGCCGGGCAGCAGCCTGCAGTGCCTCACGCGAGCGGTACGGGCGCCCCTCCAGCACCGCGTGCGCCCACGAGGCCGAGCCCGAGAGCTCCGTCAGCACTGGCAGCAGGTCGTCTGCCGGTGCGGAGTCGAAGACGCTCACGGCATGGTCGTCGGCCGCGGTCGGCGCGGCGGTGGTCTGGGGCATGGGCTCATGATGGCAGCCGTGACGGCGCTGATCGCCGCCGACGCGAGAGTCGTAACACGCCGTAACAAGCGCCCCCCACCCGAGCTTGCCCCCAACCGCACTGCCCCCACCCGCGCCGCCCGACTGCGCTCAGTGCTTGACCTGGGGCGCCCTGCTCCCCCCTCGCAGGGCACCGCAGGTCAGGGCGCTGCCGGCGTAGGTGATGTGCCGGTGCAAGTAACACGGGCGACACACACACTCGCTAGCGTGATCCATCGTTGCCGCGCACGAGAGGACCCGCCGATGAAGCTCACCCCCCGCGAGCTGGACAAACTCACCCTGTTCACCGCGGCCGAGGTCGCGCGGCGCAGGCTCGAGCGCGGGGTGCTGCTCAACGTCCCGGAGGCCACCGCTCTCATCTCGTGGGAGATCGTCGAGCACGCCCGCGACGGACGCACCGTCGCCGAGTGCATGGACCTGGGCCGCCGGGTCCTGGACGCCGGGCAGGTCATGGACGGGGTGGTGCAGCGGCTGCCGATGATCCAGGTGGAGGCCACCTTCCCGGACGGCTCCAAGCTGGTCACCGTCCACGATCCCGTCGGTCCGGTGGAGCAGCAGGCGTGAGCGTCCACGCCGACCCCGGGACCCACGCGCACACCGACCCGGCGACCGCCCGGATCGTGGCCGCCCTGGGCCCGGAGTCCGAGGACATGCCCGACCTGGGCATCCCGTCCGCCCCGCCCGGGCGCGGTCTGTCCGACCTGGTGGCCGCCCAGGGGGCGGGGGGAGACCTCGTCGTCGTCGTCCCCATGACGTTCGGCCGCGCGCCCGCGGTGATCGCCGACAGCGCCCGCACCCTTCGTGACGTCCGGGGCCGGGCCGACGGGGCGCGGCTCGCCCTGGCCGCGCCGCTCGGCGACGCCACCATGCTCGTCACCCGGCTGCGCGCGGCGATCCGCCGACATCCCGAGGCCGCGTCGGTGCTGGTGGTGAGCCCGGCGATCGACCCGTTCGCCGACGCCGAGTTGTTCCGCCTGGCCCGCCTCGCCCGCCAGTACGGTCACCCCGGGCTGGTCGAGGTGGCCTTCCACGGCGGCTCCGAACCCGACCCCGACCTGGCCGGTGGACTCGCGCGGCTCGACGCGCTGGGCGGCGGTCGCCCGCTGCTGGTCCCGGCCACTCTCGCCCCCGCACCGGTCACCGGCCGCGACCTGCCCGGCGAGGGCGAGCACCTGCTGGGCCCGGCCGTGCTGCGCAGCATCATCGACACCCGCGTGCGCGAGGCGGTCCACCGGTGGGACCACGGCGCTCACGGCCCCGACGGCCCCGACGGCCCCGACGGCTCCGACGGTATCGACCCCGCGCTCGACGCCGAGGACGGCCACGGTTACGCCCACTCCCACGTGGCCGCCGACGGCTCCGTCTACACCCACTCCCACTAGTCACCCACCCAGCCCGAGGAGCGTCATGTCCGGATCCGGTAGCTACCAGTACGGCGACGGCGATATCACGCTGGGCGCCGGCCGCGCGACGATCGAGCTCGAGGTGACCAACACCGGCGACCGCGCCGTGCAGGTGGGTTCGCACTACCACTTCTTCGAGGCCAACCGGGCCCTGCGCTTCGACCGCCCGTCCGCCTACGGGCGTCACCTGGCGATCGGCGCGGGGCTGGCGGTGCGCTTCGAACCCGGCCAGAGTCGCACGGTGCGGCTGGTGGACTACGCCGGGGCGCGCGTGTGCCACGGCTTCTCGGGACTGGTCGACGGTCCGCTCGACGACGGGGACGTGCGCGAGCGCGCGATGGAGCGCATGCGTGAGGGCGGGTTCCTGTGCGACAGTCCGAACGACGACGACGAGGTGGCGCCGTCCGCGGTCCGGACGCCCGTCGCCGAGGGCGAGCCCACCGTGCTTCCCCGCGCCACCTACACCGACATCTACGGACCCACGATCGGCGACCGCCTGACGTTGGCGGACACGGTGCTGACCATCGAGTTGACCCGCGACCACAACGCCGTGACCACCGACGGCTCCAGCGGTTACGGCGAGGAGGCCGTCTACGGCGGCGGCAAGGCGATCCGCGACGGCATGGCACAGGACCCGGCGGGGACGCGGGCCTCGGGCGCGCTGGACCTGGTGATCACCGGGGCCACGATCCTCGACGCCGTGATCGGCGTGGTCAAGGGCGACATCGGCGTGCGCGACGGCCGGATCGTGGCCGTGGGCAAGGCCGGCAACCCGCACCTGCAGGACGGCGTGCACCCCGAGCTGGTGATCGGCCCCGGCACGGAGGTGGTGGCGGGCGAGCACAAGATCGTCACCGCCGGGGGAGTGGATTCCCACATCCACTTCATCGCCCCCCAGCAGGTCGACGAGGCCCTGTCGAACGGCATCACCACGATGTTCGGCGGCGGGACCGGCCCGTCCGAGGGCACCAAGGGAACCACCTGCACGCCGGGCGCCTGGAACATCGGCCGGATGCTGCAGGCCGCCGACGGGCTGCCGGTGAACATCGGGATCCTGGGCAAGGGCAACACCTCGCAGCCCGAGTCGGCGATCGAGCAGATCGTCGCCGGGGCGGCGGGTCTGAAGATCCACGAGGACTGGGGCACCACGCCCGCCACGATCCGCTGCGTGCAGCAGGTGGCGGACGACTACGACGTGCAGGTCGCGATCCACACCGACACGCTCAACGAGTCCGGGTTCTACGAGGACACCCGCGCCGCGATCGGCGACTCGACCATCCACACCTTCCACTCCGAGGGTGCGGGCGGCGGTCACGCGCCCGACATCCTGCGGGTGTGCGGTGAGCCCAACGTACTGCCCGCCTCGACCAACCCGACGCTGCCGTACACCGTGAACTCGGTCGACGAGCTGCTGGACATGGTGATGGTCTGCCACCACCTGTCGCACGACATCCCCGAGGACGTGAGCTTCGCCGACTCCCGGGTGCGGGCGGAGACCATCGCCGCGGAGACGGTGCTGCACGACGAGGGGATCATCTCCATCTTCTCCTCGGACTCCCAGGCGATGGGACGGGTCGGGGAGTCGTGGCAGCGGGCGTTCCAGACCGCGCACCACTGCCGCGTCGAGCGCGGGCCGCTGCCCGAGGACGTGGCCGCCTCGCCCGACGGCAGTTCACCGGATGGGGACGGCGGGGCGCGCAACGACAACGAGCGGGTCCTGCGCTACGTGGCCAAGATGACCATCAACCCGGCCATCGCCGCGGGGATCGCCGACCACCTGGGCTCGATCGAGCCCGGCAAGCTGGCCGACCTGGTGGTGTGGCCGGTGGACTCGTTCGCCGCCAAGCCGTCGCTGGTGATCAAGGGCGGGATGATCGTGTGGGCACCGATGGGTGACCCCAACGCCTCCCTGCCCACCCCGCAGCCGGTGATCTACCGACCGATGTTCGGCGCCTACGGCGGGGCGATGCAGTCCACCCGGGTGACGTTCCTGTCCGCCGCCGCGATCGAGGCCGGGGTGCCCGAGCAACTCGGACTGACGTCGCCGTGCCTGCCCGTGCGCGGATGCCGCGGGATCGGAAAGAAGGACATGGTCCGCAACGACCGCTGCCCGACCATCGAGGTGGATCCCGAGACGTACGTGGTGACCGTCGACGGTGAGCCCGCCACCATCGCGCCGGCCACGACGCTGCCGCTGGCCCAGCTGCACTACCTGGCATGAGCGGCTCCGACCTGTCCCGACTGCTGCTGGCGCTGCAGTTCACCGACTCGTCCTTCCCCTCCGGGATGTACACGCTCTCGCACGGGCTGGAGGGGCTCGCCCAACGCGGGGAGGTCGACGCCCGTCGACTGCCGGAGGTGCTGCACGGCATGCTGCGCCACGCCATCGGCCCGGCGGACTCGGTGGCGTTGGCCCTGGCCTGGGCGGCGACCCGGGACCACCATGGTGACGACGACGAGCAGGCGCGACTGCTGGCCGCATTGACCCGCATCGACCGGCGCCTGCACGCCACCCGGCTCACCCGCGAACTGCGCGACGGCGCCACCCGCACGGGCAAGCAGGTGCTGGACCTGGCGGCCGAGCTGCTGGAGGACCCGGTGGTCAGCGCGTGGAACACCCACGTGCGGTCCCGCCGGTCGCCCGGGTCCCAGTCGGTGGTCATGGGCGTGGTCTACGCCCGCGGCGGGCTGGACCAGCGGGAGGCCGTGGCCGCCGACCTCACCGCGATCGTGATCAGCCTGGCCGGCGCCGCCCTGCGCCTGCGGTTGGCCGACCACCGCAGCGCCCAGGTGCTGGTCCGGGGTGCCGCGCCGGTGATCGACGAGGTCGCGGGCACCGCCGTCGGCACCGCCCTGGAGGACCTGGGCGGCTTCGCCCCGGTGCTGGACCTCGCCTCCTGCCACCACGAGAGCTCCGACGCCCGGCTCTTCGCCAGCTAGCGGCCCCACACACCGACTCCACCACGGAAGGCATTCACATGACCGAGGGACAGAACGTACTGCGCATCGGGATCGGCGGGCCCGTGGGCTCGGGCAAGACCGCGCTGATCGAGGCGCTGGTGCCCCTGCTCATCGAGCGCGGCCGGGCCCCCGCGGTGATCACCAACGACATCTACACCCAGGAGGACGCCGAACACGTCCGCCGCACCCTGGCGGGGGTCCTGGACCCGCGGAAGGTGGTGGGCGTGGAGACCGGGTCGTGCCCCCACACCGCCGTCCGCGACGATCCCACCATGAACCTCGCGGTGGGTGCCGAGATGCTCGAGGACCACCCGGACGTCGACACGCTGATCTTCGAGTCCGGCGGGGACAATCTCACCCTGACGTTCTCGCCCGCGCTGGTGGACCTGTTCCTGTTCGTCCTGGACACCGCCGAGGGCGAGAAGATGCCGCGCAAGCGGGGCCCCGGCATCACCGAGTGCGACCTGCTGGTGATCAACAAGATCGACATCGCCAAGTACGTCCGCTGCGACCTGGGGGTGATGAGCTCCGACGCTGACCGCGTGCGCTCCGGTAAGCCGGTCGTGCTGACCGACTGCCTCAGCGGCACGGGGGTCGACGAGGTGCTGGACTACTTCGAGTCGCGGCGCGCGGACCTGCTGCCGAGCGCGTGACCGCAACCGTGTCCCGGGCCGATCGGCTGGCGCGCGCGGCCGAACCCGGTCACGTCTCGCCGGCGGTGGCGTCCGGCCCGGCACACGCCGCGGGGTCGCTGCCCGTGGGTTCCCCGGGCAAGGTCGGCGTCCTGGACCTGGACTACCGGGCCATCGGGGGCGGCCGCACCGTCCTGGCCGACCGCTACCAGAAGTCGCCTCTACAGGTGATGCGTCCGCTCTACATCGACCCGGTGCTGCCCGGGGTCCCGGTCACCTATCTCATGTCGACCGGCGGGGGCGTGGTGGGCGGCGACCGGTTGGACATCGACGTGCGGCTCTCGGACCGGGCCCACGCGCTGATCACCACACAGGCCGCCACGCGCGTGCACCGCATGGACGCCGGGTATGCCACCCAGAACGTGACCCTGACGCTGGGCGCCGGCGCGGTGTGCGAGTGGGTGCCCGACCCCCTCATCCCGTTCGCCGGGAGCCGGTTCCAGCAGCGCCTCGGCGCCACGGTCCCCGAGGACGCCGTGCTGGTGGTCTCCGACGTCCTCACCGCAGGGCGGGTGGCGCACGGGGAGCGCTGGGCGGTGGACGCGCTGGTCTCGGCCGTCGAGGTGACCCGTCCCGACGGCGTGCCGCTGGTGGTGGACACCACGCGGATCGTCGGGGGCGGGGGGTCCGACGACGAGATGGTCACGGGCGGGGCCGACGCCATCGGCACCCTGTTCGTCCTGGCGCCGGGGCCGGCGACGGACCTGGCGGCCGTGATGAGGGCGGCCGGCGACGGGTGCGGGGCCGTGCGCTCCGGGGGTGTGCGCTGCGGTGTGAGCACTCTGCCCGAGGGGTCCGGGGCGTGGGCGCGGGTGCTGGGGGAGAGCCCGGAGGCGGTGGAGGCCGCCGTGCGCGCGGTGTGGTCGGCAGCGCGCGAGCACGTCCTGGGAGCCCCGGCTCCGGACCTGCGCAAGAGCTGAGCCTGTACTGAACACTTCCTGAGCAGGGGCGAAACACAGGGTTCACTGCAGGTGGATTCAGGCAACACAGACGAAACACCGGTGAACCGTGCGGCTCACATCGGACTCATAGCTTGAGGGGCATCGAGCGTCGATCCCCGACAAGCGGGGGCCACCGACAGCCCGCCCACGGCAAGGATGAACCCGCGTGAATTCCATCTCCAGACGCACCGCCGCCGCCGCCGCACTGGTGGTCCTCGGGGCCGGTGCACTCACCGCCTGTGGTAGCCGCACCTCGGACGAGTCCGCGGCCGCCGCGGAGTCGTGTGTGGATACCTCCGGCGACACCATCAAGATCGGGTCGCTGCACTCCCTGTCCGGCACGATGGCCATCTCGGAGAAGACCGTGCGCGACTCCGTGGCGCTGGCCGTGGAGCAGATCAACGCCGACGGCGGCGTGATGGGCAAGCAGATCGAGCCGGTCGTCGAGGACGGTGCCTCCGACCCGGCCGTCTTCGCGGAGAAGGCGCAGAAGCTCATCACCAGCGACTGCGTGGCCGCGATCTTCGGCGGCTGGACCTCGTCCTCACGCAAGGCCATGCTGCCGGTGGTCGAGGACAACAACGCCCTGCTGTACTACCCGGTGCAGTACGAGGGCCTGGAGTCCTCCGAGAACATCTTCTACACCGGCGCCACCACCAACCAGCAGATCGTGCCGGGTCTGGAGTACCTCAAGGAGCAGGGCGCCGAGTCCATGTACCTCGTCGGCTCGGACTACGTCTTCCCGCAGACCGCCAACCGGGTCATCAAGGCGTGGGCCGAGGCCAACGACGTCGAGATCCTCGGCGAGGACTACACCCCGCTCGGGTCCACCGACTTCTCCACCATCGTCAACAAGGTGCGAACGGCCAACCCGGACGCGGTGTTCAACACCCTCAACGGCGACTCCAACGTCGCGTTCTTCCGCGAGTACGCCAACGCCGGCCTCACCGCCGAGGAGACCCCGGTGGTGAGCGTGTCGATCGCCGAGGAGGAGGTCCAGGGTATCGGCGCGAACAACATCGCCGGCCAGCTCACGTCGTGGAACTACTACCAGACCATCGACAATCCCGAGAACACGTCGTTCGTCGAGGCGTTCAAGGCCAAGTACGGCGACAACCGGGTCACCTCCGACCCGATGGAGGCCGCGTACACCTCGCTGTACCTGTGGAAGAACACCGTCGAGAAGGCGGGCAGCTTCGACGTCGCCGAGATCCAGGACAACGCCGGCGGGGTCAGCTTCGACGCCCCCGAGGGCACCGTGACGATCAACGGGGAGAACAACCACATCTCCAAGACCGCGCTCGTCGGTGAGATCCGCCCCGACGGCCTGATCTACGAGGTGTGGAGCTCCGGCGAGCCCATCGAGCCGGACCCGTTCCTGGAGGGCTACGACTGGGCCGGGGACCTGTCCGGCAACTGACCACCAGTCCGTGTCCACCGCCCCCACCCGCGGCGGTCCCGGTCACCGGGGCCGCCGCGGGCGGGCGTAAGTAGGAGAAAGGAGCCGGTGTGGACATTCTCATCGGTCAACTCGCGACAGGTTTGAGCATCGGCTCGATCCTGCTACTCGCAGCCCTCGGACTGTCCCTGACCTTCGGGCAGATGGGCGTCATCAACATGGCGCACGGCGAGTTCATCATGGCCGGCTGCTACACGGCCTACGTCATCCAACAGTTCGTCGCGGCCTCCGGTGCGGGGCTCGCGATCTCACTCGTGGCCGGATTCGTGGTGGGCGGGCTGCTCGGGGTGCTCCTCGAGGTGCTGCTCATCAGACGGCTGTACGCCAGGCCGCTCGACACCCTGCTCGTGACGTTCGGCGTCGGCCTGGTGCTGCAGCAGATCGCGCGGGACATCTGGGGAGCGCCCGCCGTCAACGTCGAGGTGCCGGCCTTCCTCCGCGACAACGTCGTACTGCTGGGGGCGTCCGTCCCCAACACCCGCATCTTCATCTTCGTCCTGGCCGTGGCCTGTGTCGCCGCACTGATGGCGGCCATGCGGTTCACGCCGATGGGCCGGCGGATCCGCGCCGTCACCCTCAACCGCGACCTGGCGGAGAGCTCGGGCATCAACTCGCGTCGCAGCGACCTGACCACCTTCTTCATCGGTTCCGGCCTCGCCGGCGTGGCGGGCGTGGCGCTGACCCTGATCGGCTCGACGAGCCCCACCATCGGTCAGTCGTACCTCATCGACGCGTTCCTCGTGGTGGTGGTCGGTGGTCTCGGGCAGCTGCGCGGTGCCGTGATCGCCGCCTTCGCGCTGGGGATCCTGCAGTCGTTCTTCGAGTACTCCACGACCGCGTCCGTGGCGAAGGTGCTCGTCTTCGTCGCGATCATCGTGTTCCTCCAGGTCCGCCCCCAGGGACTGTTCGCCGTCAAGACCAGGAGCCTGGCATGACACACACCGATACCACCGCTTCGTCCTCCACGGAGTCGGCCGGTCCGGACACCGGTCGCCGGGGCAGGCCACCACTCCTGCCGCGTTCCGGCGCCCCGGCCGCCGACGGCCAGCGACCCCGCTGGGTGTTCTGGGTCGCGCTCGCCGTCGCCGCCGTCCTCATCTTCGGCGTCGCGCCCCTCCTGCTCAGCGAGTTCCGCCTGAACCTGTTGGCCAAGTTCTTCTGCTACGGCATCGTCGCCACCGGCATCGGCCTGGCCTGGGGCCGGGGCGGAATGCTCACCCTGGGCCAGGGCGTCTACTTCGGCGTCGGCGCGTACGCGATGGCGATGTACCTCAAGCTCGCCGACGCCCGCGAGCGCGGCGGGCCCGACGCCCTGCCGGACTTCATGCAGATCGCGGGCATGCGCTCGCTGCCCGGGTACTGGGAGCCGTTCGCCTCACCGGTGTTCGCCCTCGCGGTGATCCTGTTGCTGCCGCCCCTGCTCGCGTTCGGGTTCGGGTACCTGGTGTTCAACCGCAAGGTCAAGGGGGCGTACTTCGCCATCCTGTCCCAGGCCCTCGCGGCGGCCGCGGCGATCTTCCTGGTCAGCCGTTCCGAGCTCGGCGGATCGAACGGGCTCAACCGGTTCACCGGGTTCTTCGGCTTCGCCCTCTCGGATCCCGCCAACCGGCAGATGCTGTACTTCATCACCGGTGGCGTCCTCATCGGCATGGTGTTGCTGGTGCGCCAGTTCATGCACTCCCGATTCGGGGAGCTGCTCGTGGCCGTCCGCGACCAGGAGGAGCGGGTCCGCTTCCTGGGTTACGACCCGGCGCTGGTCAAGTCGTTGGCGTACTCGGTCGCCGCCTTCGCGGCCGGGATCGCCGGCGCGCTGTTCGTCCCGATCGTGGGGATCATCTCCCCGTCGGCCATCGGCATCGCCCCGTCGATCGCGTTCCTCATCGGCGTAGCGATCGGCGGCCGGGCCACCCTGCTCGGTCCGGTCCTGGGCGCGATCGGCGTCGCCTGGGCGCAGACGACCTTCTCCGAGGCCTACCCGTCGCAGTGGACCTATCTGCAGGGCGTGCTGTTCATCGTGGTCGTCGGCTTCCTCCCCGGCGGCCTGGCGAGCCTGTTCGTCATCCGCAGGCGCCGCAGGTCGGCCGAACCGGACCGCGCGACCTCCGCCACCACCGGATCCGCCCCCACCGGATCCGCCAACACCTCACAGGAGACGTCATGACCCCCACCGCCGTGGCCACCGGGAAGACCGGCAGGGCCTACCTCGAGGTGCGCGGGCTGACCGTGTCCTTCGACGGCTTCCGGGCCGTGGACGGCGTGGACCTCACGCTGATCCAGGGAGATCTCAAGTTCCTCATCGGCCCCAACGGCGCGGGCAAGACCACCGTCGTCGACGCCATCACGGGACTGGTCCCCGCGACCGGGTCCGTCGACAAGACCGGGCAACCGGTGCTGGGGATGAAGACGCACAAGATCGCCCGCATGGGGATCGGCCGCACCTTCCAGACGGCCAGCATCTTCGAGGACCTGACCGTGGAGCAGAACCTCGACATCGCGGCCGGCTCCGGCCGCGGATGGCTGACCCTGCTCCGGCGGCGCCGCGGTCGCGCGACCGTGGTGTCCGAGACCCTGGACACCATCGGGCTCGAGCACCTGGCCGGGACCAAGGCCGGCGTCCTGGCGCACGGGCAGAAGCAGTGGCTGGAGATCGGCATGCTGCTGGTCCAGAACTCCGACGTGATGCTCCTCGACGAGCCCGTCGCCGGCATGGGCGCCGACGAGAGGAAGGCCACCGGCGAACTGCTCCGGCGCATCGCCGCCGACCGCACCGTGGTCGTGGTGGAACACGACATGGACTTCATGCGGGACTTCGCCACCTCGGTGACGGTCCTCGCGGCCGGCAAGGTCCTGGCCGAGGGCACAGTCGCCCAGATCCAGGCCGACCCCAAGGTCCAGCAGGTGTACCTGGGCACCGCCGCCGCCACCGGAACCGAACTCGAGGAAGAGACAGCCACATGAGTGCACTACTGCAGATGTCAGGCGTCCGTGCCGGGTACGGCGGCTCCGAGGTGCTCCACGGCGTGGACCTGGAGGTCCCCGCCGGCGGTGTCTCCGCGGTGCTCGGACACAACGGCGCGGGCAAGACGACCCTGCTGCGCGCGGCCGTCGGGCTGCTGCCGTGCAAGGCCGGCACGATCACCTTCGACGGCCAGGACATCACAGGCCTGAAACCGCACGGCCGCGTGGCGCTGGGCATCGGCTACGTGCCCCAGGGTCAGCAGTCGTTCACCCAGCTCACCACCGCCGAGAACCTGCGGGTCGTGGCCGACGGCCGCAAGCGGGGCAAGGCGCTGATCGACGAGTCGCTGGACCTGTTCCCGGCGCTGAGGGAACTGCTCGACCGCAAGGCGGGGCTGCTCTCCGGTGGTCAGCGTCAGCAGCTGGCCATCGCCCGGGCGCTCATCACCGAGCCGCGGCTGTTGGTGCTGGACGAACCGACAGAGGGCATCCAGCCCAACGTGGTGGCGGAGATCGAGCGGATCATCGTCGACCTGGCCTCGCGTGGCGACCTGTCCGTCCTGCTGGTCGAGCAGCACGTGGGCTTCTCCCTCCGCGCCTCGGACGTCTACTACGTGGTGGAGTCGGGCCGGGTCACGCACTCGGGCGCCTCCGACGACACCGCCGCGCACGACGTGGCCTCCGCGCTCTCGATCTGAGCGCTCCGCACCCCACCGCGACCTCACCCCGCCGCGATCTCACCCCGCCGGAGCGGGCCGCGCCAGCCCCACCGCCAACCAGTCGACGAGGTCGGTCACGTATTCGCGGTGGGGCGGCCCGCTCTCCGGGGGATCGCAGGCCCGCGCCGCGAGCTCGGCGGTGAGCATCACGATGAGCTGCCGCACCCGGTGGCCGGCGAGTTCCCGGCCACAGCGGTCGGTCACGGCCGTCACCAGCATCTCGAGCTGATCCTGCAGCGCGGTGTCGGCGACCGGACCGGTGCTGACCGTCCGGCCGACCTCGGCCAACGCCCCGACCTGCGCGATCACCCGGAGAGTGCAGCGGCCCTCGTCGTCGGCCAACAGATCCGCCACCGGAGACACCACCGCCCGCACGATCTCCGCGAGGTCGGGGGTCGACGACGCCCACCGCCGTAGATCGGCGCGCCGCTCGTCCTCCATGCGCAGGACCCCGCGGCGCAGCACCTCCTCGAGCAGCCCCACGCGGCCGCCGAAGTGGTAGTTGATCGCCGAGTCGTTGCCCTGGCCGGCGTCGGAGACGATGTCGCGGACGCGTGCCGTCCGCCAGCCGTCGGAGGCGAAACGGCGCAGGCCGGCCAGGTACAGGGCGGCCCGGGTGGCGGCCGAGCGCGATGTGGCGGGTCGGGTGGTGGCGGTGGGTCGGGGCACGGGCCCGAGTCTAGATCGCCCCTTCCCATTATTTAACAGCACGTGTTAACTATGGCCATGACCCACCCTGTGCAGCCCACCCGCGTGCCGACCGCGCCCTCCACCGCCACCGCCACCGGTCCCGCCACCGCCACCGGCCCCGCCTTCGACCCGTTCGACCCGGCGCACCTCGCGGACCCGTACCACGGTTACCGGGTGCTGCGTGAGACCGACCCCGTCCACTTCCACCGCGGCGACGGCACGGCTGCTCACCCCGATTTCTGGGCGCTGTCCCGCTACGCCGACGTCGACGTCGCCGTGTGCGACCCCGAGACGTTCTCCTCCGCCAGTGGTCTGACCTTCTACCGCGACGAGATCGCCAGGCTCGGGCTGGCACCGACCATCGTGATGATGGACCCGCCCGAACACTCCGGGAAGCGCCGGTTGTTGGCTAAGGCGTTCTCGCCCAAGCGTGTCGCGGAGACCGAGCCGCAGATCCGCGACTTCGTCCGTGGGCGGCTTGCGGAGATGGCCGAGAGGTTCGACGACGACGAGGTGGTCGATCTGCACGCCGACTTCAGCTCGCAGATCCCTACGTTCGTGCTGGCCCGGCTGTTCGACCTGCCCGCCGCGGACCGGCCACTGTTCGACCCGTGGGTCAGCGCGCTGACGACCCTGCAGGAGGAGGGGTTCCGCCCGGCCGGTCTGGAAAGTGGGGCGGTCGCGGCGGTGGCGGAGATGTTCGCCTACTTCGGCGAGCTCATCACCGAGCGGCGGGCGAACCCGGGCCAGGACCTCATCTCGGCCCTGGCCGAGGCGGAGATCGAGGGGGAGCGCCTGGACGACTGGGACATCCTCGGCTTCTGCTTTGTCATCGTCGCCGGCGGCAACGACACCACCGGCAACCTCATCTCGCACACCGTCGCGCTGCTCGACGCGCACCCGCGGCAACGGGAGATGCTGGTGGCCGACCCCGGGTTGATCCCCGGCGCGCTCTCGGAGTGCCTGCGGTACGAGTCCAGCGTGCAGGCGCTGGCCCGCACCACCACCCGTGAGGCGACGGTCGACGGAGTGACGATACCGGCAGGGGAGAAGGTGATGATGCTCTACGCGTCGGCCAACCGCGACGAGCGCGAGTTCGGGCCCACCGCCGAGGAGCTCGACATCACCCGCGAGAACACCGGACACCTGAGCTTCTCCCGCGGTCCGCACTTCTGCATCGGGTCGCATTTCGCGCGGCTGCAGGCCCGGGTCGCCGTGGAGGAGCTGTACGCGGCGCACCCCGCTGTGGGAGTGGATGTGGGCGCCGCCGTGCGAGCGCTCTCCCCGTTCACCCGTGGATTCGTCTCACTGCCCGCGACGGGGTTCGACGCGCCGCGGCCCTGACCCGCGTCCGACCGCGCTCCTCCATCCGTGCGGTGCAGGGTTCCACCGGATCTGGTTCGCGGAGCGTCATCTGGGCCGGTCGGGGGTGATGTCGATGAACGAGGAGGGGGCTGGAGGGGCCTCGGATACCCCCTCCGGCACATGGTCACCATACTGTTCACATAAGAGTAGGGTTACTTCGCGAAGGCGGATTCGCTGATCCCGGTGGGTCCGCGACCCTTCTCGTGAAGGATTCATCATGGGCTCTCCGCAGGCCACCCCATCCGACCATTCCTCCTTTACATCCGTCGAGTCTCCACCCCGCACGCGACCGTTGAACTGGGTCGTGCTGATCGCAGGTGTCCTGCTCGCCGCGTTCGGTCTTGGTCTCACCGCGGCAGGTGGAGTGCTCCTCGCGGCCGAGGCCTCCCAGCGTGACGGTCGGTACGCGTACACCGACACCGATGAGGTCCGGACGGTCGGCAACGCGATCACCACCGCGCCCATCACGCTCGACCTGGGCGATACGGCCTCGGACGGCATGTTCGACCTCGATGACCTGATCAGCATCCGGCTGCGCGCCACCCCGACGGTGCCCGGGCAGGAGGTGTTCATCGGGATTGCCGACGCCTCGGACGTCTCCGCGTATCTGCAGGATGTCCCGCACGCGGTGTTCAGTCAGGACCCGTGGGAGGACGACTACACCGTCGACGGCCCGGAAATCTGGGACGGGCCGATGCAGTGGAACAACCGCTACGACCCCAACGACGCGTTGGACGAGGTTGCCGGCACCCGCACGCCCGAGCCACCGACCGAGCAGGACTTCTGGGCGCAGTCGGCGACCGGCGCAGACCAGCAGACGTTGACCGTGGAGCTGCAGACCGGTGACTGGGTGGTCGTGGTGATGAACGCCGACGGCACCCGCCCGGTGTGGGTGGACATGCAGGCGGGCGCACACACCGAACTCTTCGGGTTCGCTAACCCCGGCGTCCTGGTCGCCGGGATCGTGGCCCTGTTGCTGGGCCTGCCACTGATCCTGCTCGGGGCCGCCGGGCTGGGCCGCGACATCGACCGCGGGGCCGGAGCGGCGACGGCCGGGGCTGCGGCGACCGGGGCGGGGGTCCTCGGCGCCGGAGCAGGTCCCGACCCGCTGCGACTGACCGGGCGCCTGGACCCTCAGGTATCGCGGGCGATGTGGTTGATCAAGTGGGCGCTGGCGATCCCGCACTACATCGTGATCGCACTGCTGTGGTTCGCCCTGGTGGTCACCACCATCGCCGCGGGACTGACCGTGCTGGTCACCGGTCGCTATCCCCGGGCCTGGTTCATGTTCAGCGTCGGGGTGCTGCGGTGGAACTGGCGCGTCGGGTTCTACGCCTACTCCGCGCTCGGCACGGACCGGTACCCGCCGTTCTCGCTGGCACCGGCCGACTATCCGGCCGAGCTCGACGTGGTCTATCCCGAGCGCCTCTCGCGAGGCCTGGTGTTGGTCAAGTGGTGGCTGTTGGTGATCCCGCACCTGTTCATCGTGGGGATCCTCACCGGCGGCGGGGCGGCCCTGAACAGCGCGTCGGAGAACGGCGGCGCCGGGTGGAGCATCTCGCTGGTGGGCCTGCTCGTACTGATCGCCGCGATCGGGTTGCTGTTCACCGGTCGATACCTGCCCGGGCTGTTCGACCTGATCGTGGGCCTGAACCGCTGGGTCTACCGGGTCGGCTCGTACGTGCTGCTCCTGCGCGACGAGTATCCGCCGTTCCGCCTGGATCAGGGGTCGGAGGAGCCGGTCAGCCCGGGAACGGGCGGGCCGGGTGACGCCGGGTCGGCAATGGGACCGGACCGGCGGCCGGGGAGCACCCCCGTAGCTGAGTAGGGAAAGTGAACGGAATGCTCGCCACACTCCGATGGATGGTCGTGGTGGTGTTGGTCGTGCACGGCCTGCTCCACCTGCCGGGGGTCGCCGCGGGGTTCGGCTGGGCCGAGATCGAGCAGCTGGGGCAGCCGATCGGCCCCGCCGGCGCCGTGCTCTGGCTCCTGGCCGCACTGCTGGTGCTCGCCACCGCGGCGACGCTGGCCGTCGGTGCGCCGACCTGGTGGTGGGTGCTCGCCGCGGTCGCGGCTGTCGTCTCGCAGACTGCGATCCTCACGTCGTGGAGTGATGCCGGGGCCGGCACTGCGGTGACGGTGCTGCTGGTGCTGATGGCCGGTTACGGTTTCCTCGCGGAGGGGCCGACCAGCTTCCACGCGCGATGGCGCGAGCACGCCACGAGCGCGGTGCGGGTGCAGCGGACGGACCCTCCGGTGCTCACGGAGGCCGATCTCGACGTACTGCCAGGCCCGCTGGCCACCTACGTCCGACGCACCGGAGCCGTCGGCAGGCCCCGGGTCGTCAGCGTCCACGCCGAGCTCCGCGGCCGCATCCGTAGCGGCCCCGATTCCGGGTGGATGTCCTTCACGGGTGAGCAGCTCAACACCTACGGTCCCCGGCCGCAGCGGGCGTTCCTCATCGACGCGATCCGGGGCGGACTGCCCGTCACCGTCCTGCACTCCTACGCCGACACCACCGCCACGATGCGCGGCAGGCTGCTGTCCCTCGTGACGGTCCTCGACTCCGCCGGCCCCGAGATGAACCGGGGGGAGACGGTCACCGTGTTCAACGACCTCGTCCTGCTGGCGCCCGGAGCCCTGGTCGACGCGCCGGTCGAGTGGACCGAGGTCGACGGCGACCGGGTGCGCGGGGTCTTCACCACCGGCGACCAGAGGGTGTCAGCGGACCTTCTCTTCGACGACTCCGGAGACCTCGTCGACTTCCACTCCCCGGACCGCCTGCGGGCCTCCGAGGACGGCTCGTCGTTCACCCGCCAGCCCTGGTCGACCCCCATCACCGAGCGCCGCGACTTCCACGGCGTCCGACTGCCCGCGGTCGGCCGAGCCCGCTGGCTCGACCCGGAGACGGGGGACTGGTTCACCTACATCGAGCTCGAGTTCACCGATGTCGCGCACAACGTCCGGGCGGAGGACATCGGGTGACGGCCCCGGCCGCTCACCCCCGACCCGTCACCACGCGGGCGAGGAGATCGGCGAGACGCTCATCGATGTCCTCCCGCTGGTCTCCGGGGATGTCGAGGGCGTCGAGCAGCGCGCCGCGCAGCACCGGCCACGCGTAGACGGCGGTGAACACGAGGAGGAGTTCGACGTCCCCGGCCGGCGGGGGAGAAGTCATCCGCCGCAGGGCGGCCGCCGGGCGCTCGGCGGGGTCGATCATCGGCGGGAACGCCGCCTCGCGGTCCAGCGCCAACCACGCGAGCAACCGGCTGATCTCCGGGCGGACGGTGGCGCCGAGGAGCATCCCGCGGACCGCCTCGCCCGCGTCGTCCTGATCCTCCAGCCGCGCGGCGCCGTAGCGCACCGCCTCCTGCATCACGGCGGTGAGCAGCGCCTCCTTGCGCCCGACATGACGGTGGATCAGACCGAGGTTCACCTCGGCGGCGTCGGCGATGTCGCGCAGGGGCACGTGGGGTCCGCGCTCGGACAGCAACCTCCGGGCCTCGCGCAGGACCGCGGATCGCACCTCGTCGCGACCGGTCGGGCGGGGTCGCGTCGGGGCATCCGATGATGCGCACCCGGGGTCGGTGCGGGACTCGGCGCGGGGGCCCGCCTCGTCGTCGTCATCGGTCGGTTTCCGTGCGTGCATTCCCAAACTGTACACAATTGACTACAGTCGACTTGACGGGTGTGGATCACGCGCCCGACCACGTCCCGAAAGGCCCGACGATGACCCCCACAGACCGCCGCGACGACATCGACGCGATCAAGTCCCTGAAGTACCGCTACCTGCGCTGCGTGGACCTGCGCCTGTGGGAGGAGCTGGCCGACACGCTCGCGCCGGAGGTCTCCGCCTCCTACGGCAGGCGGCTGTCGTACACCGGCCGGGACGAGGTGGTGGCGGGCCTCAAGGGGCAGATGACCGACGACGTGATCACCGAGCACCAGGCCCACCACCCGGAGATCGAGGTGGACGGAGACACCGCCACCGGCCGCTGGTACCTGCAGGACCGGGTGATCGTCCCCGCCTTCGACACGATGATCTTCGGCAGCGCCTTCTACGAGGACACCTACGCACGCCACGACGGGCGCTGGGTCATCACCAGCACCGGGTACAAGCGCACCTACGAGGCCATGATCAACCTCAAGGACGTGCCCAGTTTCCAGCTGACCGACAACCACCTCGCGGCCGCCGACGGGCAGTGACGGCGAGGGCAGGGTCGACGAGGACGGTGTCAACGAGAGCAGTGTCGACGAGAGCGGTGTCGGCGAGAGCGGTGTCGGCGAGAGCGGTGTCGACGAGGACGGTGCGTGACGGTGACACGTGGAGCTGATCGCCATCGCGGTCCTGTGCGTGGCGGTGGCGTCGGTGATCGGCGGGGCCACCGGCTTCGGCACCTCGCTCATCGCGACCCCGTTGATGCTGATGGCGGGGATCGGACTGGCCGAGACCGTGGTGGTGAACCTGGTGGTCGCACTGGTCACCCGGGTGGGCGTCACCGTGCAGTTGCGCGACCACATCGACTGGCGACGGGTCTCGATCCTGGGCCTGGCGAGCGCGCCGGGGGCGTGGATGGGAGTGCAGACGGTGAACCTCCTGCCCGAGGAGCACCTCAAGCCGGCGGCCGGGGTGATCACCGTGCTGTGCGGGCTCGCGATGGCGCTGCCCGCGACGCGGACCGCCCGGCCACCCTCGGCCGTCGCGACCGCCCTGACCGGTGCGATCAGCGGCTACTTCTCCACCACCACCTCGCTCAACGGGCCGCCGGTCGTCCTGCTGCTCGGGCGGGCCAGACTGCCACCGCTGAGCTTCATCGCCGACCTGGCCGGGTACTTCGTCATCACCAGCATCGTGTCCCTGGCGCTGCTGTGGTCGGGCACGGAGATCGACCTCCCGGCCCTGGTGCCCATGATCGCCGCCTGCACCGTCGCCGGAGTGGTGGCCAACCAGATCGGCATCGGCATCGCCCGGCGCCTGCCCACACACGTGTTCCGCTCCGGCGTGATCGCCCTCGTGGTGCTCGCCGGCCTGCTCGCCATCGTCACGGCGTGACCGTCGCGGCACCCCGAACCCACCACCGCAGATTCCCGAACCGACACCGGAGGACCCCATGACCGACACCACCGCACAGAACGCCCGGACCGAGAGCTCCGACGCACGGAGTTCCGAGACCCGGGGCCCCTCGGCCGCCGCCGAACCGGGCACCGCGCGCGAGAACCGACTGGCCGGGAAGGTCGCCATCGTCACCGGCGGCGGCCAGGGCGTCGGCCGCGGCATCGCCCTCGGCCTGGCCGAGTCCGGCGCCTCCGTCCTGCTGGTTGGACGCAAGCTGCGCAAGCTCGAGAGGGTCGCCGAGGAGATCCACGCCGCCGGCGGCAGCGCCGACACACTCTCGGCGGACATCATCGCCGACGGCGCCCCGGAGACGATCATCGCCACGGCCGTCGAACGGTTCGGTGGGGTGGACATCCTCGTCAATAACGCGAACATGGCCATGCCGCTGCCCCTGTCCGATTACCCGGACGACGACTTCCGCACGGCCTTCGAGGGCGGACCCCGGGTGTCGCTGACCCTGATGAAGCTGGCCCGGCCCGAAATGGCCAAGCGTGGCGGCGGCACCATCATCAACCTCGTGACCGCTGCCGCAGTCCGGTGGGACGCCGCCAACTACGGCGTCTACTCCGCGGTCAAGGAGGCCGTGCGCGCACTGACCCGTGCCGCCGCCTACGAGTGGGCGGCCGAGGGCATCCGCGCCCTCAACGTGGCGCCCCACGCCCACAGCCCCGGGCTGGACTGGTGGATGGAGAACAACCCCGAGGAGGCCGAGGAGTTCGTGTCGAGCATCCCCGCCGGCCGTGTGGGAGACCCCCTGGAGGACATCGGCCGCCCCGTGGCCTGGCTGTGCTCGGGCGAGGCCTCCTACCTCTCCGGCGCGACCGTCCCCCTCGACGGTGGCCAGTCCCGCTGGGGCTGACCCCGGCCCCCGATCACCAGACCCCGCCCGCTCCCGGCACCCCGTCCCGAAAGGCCTCTCGTGACCGACACCCCCACCCCGTCCCGGCGCGACGCGCTCGCCCTGGCAGCCGATATCCGGTCCGGCAACACCGATCCCGCCGAGGTGCTGGAGCAGGCGGTCAGCCGCATCGAGTCGCTGGATCCGGAGCTGGGCGCCGTCGTCTCCACCCGGTTCGACGAGGCCCGGGCCGAGGTCGCGGCCGGGTTGCCGGACGGCCCGCTCCGGGGGGTGCCGATCGTCATCAAGAACCTGGGGACCGACGTGGCCGGGCAACCCGCCACCGACGGCTCCCGGTTGTTCGCGGACGTCGTCGCGACCGTCGACAGCACGGTGGTCCAGCGGTACAAGGCCGCGGGCATGATCGTGCTGGGCACCACCAACGTGCCCGAGCTCGGCAAGACCACCACCACCGAATCGCTCCTGTACGGGCCCTGCCGCAACCCGTGGGACACCGCGTACTCCACCGGGGGCTCCAGTGGCGGGTCGGCGGCGGCGGTCGCCTCCGGGATGGTGCCGGTCGCCCACGCGACCGACGGCGGGGGATCGATCCGGATCCCGGCGGCGATGTGCGGGTTGGTCGGCCTTAAGCCCAGCCGGGGCCGGGTGCCGACGTGGCCGCACCCCGCCGCGCTGGCCGCGCCGATCTCGTACCACCACGCCGTCACCACCAGCGTGCGCGACAGTGCGGCGCTGCTGGACGCGGTGGCCGGGCATGTGCCGGGCGACGCCTACGGGGCCCCGACCCCGCGGCGGCCGTTCGTCGAGGAGGTCGGGATGGACCCCGGGGTCCTGCGGATCGGGGTGATGCGCACGGCCCCCGGCCCGTTCCCGACCGACCCCGAGTGCTCGGCGGCCGTGGACCGGACCGCCGCCCACCTGACCGGCCTCGGGCACGAGCTGGTCGAGGTGGAGCTGGGCATCGACGTGATCGAGGCGATGACGGCCCTCGGCGACATCATGGGTGCGAGCCTGCGTGCGAGCATCGAGGACAGGCTCGCCGCGCTGGGCCGGGAACTCGGCGACGAGGACCTGGAGCCGTGGACCATGGCGATCCTCGATAACGCCCGCTCACTGACCGCACCGCGCGTGGCCCGCGCCCTGCAGACCGCCCAGCGCACCGGGTGGCGGGTGGCCGAGCTGTTCCGGGATGCCGGATTCGATGCGCTCCTGCTGCCCACGATGCCGGCCACCACGCCCGAGCTCGGCTTCCTCGACGTGACCGATCCGGGCTCCATGTGGACCCGGTCGTCGACGTTCTCGGCCGCCACCAGCATGTTCAACCTCTCGGGCCAACCCGCCGTCTCCCTGCCGGCGGGCACCGACGCGCGAGGCCTGCCGGTGGGGGTGCAGCTCGTGGCGGACTACGCCCGCGAGGACACTTTGCTGCGCCTGTCCGGCCAACTCGAGGCCGCGGCGCCGTGGCCGGCGGTCGCCCCGGGGTTCACCGGGTGGTGAACAGCGGGGTGCGGTGAGCCGCGCCTGCGTAGGCCAGCGCCATAGCCATAGCCAGAGCCCCGGGTCCCCGCTGTGTGCGGGGGCCCGGGGCTCAGTGCGTGGGGGGGCTCAGTGCGTGAGGGGTTTACTCCTGGACGTAGGCGCCGTCGTAGAGGACCGTCGAGGACAGGGTCGGGGTGAGCCCTCCGACGGTGTCGGAGACCGTCACGTACTGCTCGGCGTTGGCCATCACGGTGAACGGCTGTACCTCGTTGAAGACCTCCTGCAGGCGGGTGAGCGCCTCCTTCTGGGCGTCCACACCGTCGGCGGCCTTGAGCTCGTTCACCGCGGCGGTGAGCTCCGGGTCGTCGATGCCGGTGAGGTTGGTCGCGCCGTTCGGGAGCATCCCGCTGGCGAAGGCGGCCGCCGGATCGGCGTCCGTGGTGGCCAGGCCGCCGATCACGATCTCGTAGTCACCGGTGAACTGGCGTGCGGTGACCTGGGAGACCGGGGCGTTCTCGATCACGACGTCGAACCCGGCGGCGTCGAGGAGCGCCTTGGCGACCACCCCGGCCTCGATGTTCTCGGGACCGTCGGAGATGAGCATGCGCAGCGTCCCGTCCCAGTCCGGGCGGTCGGCCCGCAGCTCCTCGACGAGCGTCCTGGCCCTCTCGATGTCGTAGGCCGGTCCTTCCTGGCCGTCGTACAGACGGGAGGACTCGGCCACCAGAGCCGAGGTCGGCTGACCCTCGCCGTCGTACAGGCGCTGGTTCCACAGGTCGCGGTCCATCGCGGCGGCGACGGCCTGGCGGGCGCGGACATCGGTCAGGATGCCGTCGTACCCGGCCTTTCCGGAGTTCATGTTGAGCACGGAGCCGGAGCTGATGATCTCCTCGAAGCCGGGGACCTCGTCCTGCTGCGCCGTGGTGACGAACTGGGCACCGCGCAGGAAGCCGACCTGGACCTCGCCGGTCTGGAACGCGTCGTAGGTGCCCTGGGAGCCGGGGATGCGGATGAACTTCAGGGTCGGACAGACGGGGCCGCCGTAGTACTCCGGGTTGGGCTCGAGCACGGTCTCCTGGTCGGGGATGAAGTCGGAGACGGTGAACGCGCCGGCGCCGATCGGGTTGCTGACCCACTCCTGTGGGTCGGCGGCCTCGTAGGCGTCCCGGGGGATGACCTCGCCGATGGTTCCGGCGAGCGCGACGGGGAACCCGGACCACGGGTTGGCGAGCGTGAACTCGACGGTGAGCGGGTCCACCACGCGCGCGTCGGAGATCTGCATGGCCTCGGTCATGGCGACCGACCGGGTGGCGGGGTCCTTGTGCAGGCCCACCGTGAACGCGACGTCCTCCGCGGTGAGCGGGTCACCGTTGGAGAAGGTCACGCCGTCGCGCAGCGTCAGGGTCCACACGGTGTTGTCCTCGTTGGACTCCAGCGACTCGGCGAGCTTGGGTTCGAACTCCTCGGCCTCCGGGTTCCACACCATCAGTCGGTCGTACACGGCCGCCGACTGGGCGCCACCGCGGACGCCGTACTGACCCTGGCCGGGCGCGAAGCTGGGAAGCATGGAGAACTCGCCCACGGTGATCGTCCCGCCGGCGCGGTCCTCGGTGCAGCGCTCGGACTGGTCCGGCGCCAGGCCCTCCCCGCCGGCGGCGGCGGACGAGTCGTCCCCGCCTCCGCCACATGCGGTCAGGGTCAGGGTGGCCGCCGCTAGCACGGCCAGTGCGCTGGTGGTGCGCTTCATCGGTTCTCCTCGAGAGGGTGGTGGCACGCGACCTGGTGGCCGGGTGCGATGACGGTCAGCTGGGGGCGTTCGGCGGCGCAGATCTCGGTGGCCCGGGGGCACCGGGTTCGGAAGCGACAACCGGACGGGGGGTCGAGCGGGGAGGGCAGCTCCGAACTCGTGGCGGTGATCGGCGACTCGCCGAGCGTGTCCGCGAGGGTGCCGCCGAGTGTGGGGGCAGACGAGATGAGCAGCATCGTGTACGGGTGGGCGGGCGCCCGGTAGAGGGCGGAGGTGTCCGCGACCTCGCACACCACGCCCAGGTACATCACCGCCACCTGGTCGGCGATGTTGTGCACCACCGACAGGTCGTGGGAGATGAAGACCATCGTCAGCCGGTAGCGCTCCTTCATCTCCTCGAGCAGGTTGAGGATCTGCGCCTGGACGGAGACGTCGAGGGCGGACACCGGCTCGTCGCACACCAGCACCTCGGGTTCGAGCACCAGCGCCCGGGCCAGGGCGATGCGCTGACACTGGCCTCCCGAGAACTCCGACGGTCGCCGGTCGCCGGCGTGCTCGGGATCCAGGCCCACCGCCTCCAGCGCCGCGTCGACCCGGCGCCGGATCTCCTGGCGGCCGCCCTCGGTGCCCTGGATCTCCAGCCCCTCCGCCACGATGTCCCTGACCTTCCGGCGCGGGTTGAGTGAGGAGACGGGGTCCTGGAAGACCATCTGGATCATCTTGCGGGCCTTCTTGAGGGCGCCGCCGGACAGCGAGCTCAGATCGGTCTCGTCCACCACCACGCGGCCGGAGGTGGGCCGTGGCAGTTGCAGCAGGGCCCGGCCGAGGCTGGACTTGCCGCAGCCGGATTCGCCGACCAGCGCCAGTGTCTTTCCGCGGGGGACGTCGAGGGAGACGTCCGTGACGGCGTGGACCGTCCCCTTGCGGGTGTGATACTCGACGGTCACCCTGTCCACGACGAGCTTGCCGACGACGTTCGGACTGGTGCCGGTCATGAGGCCTCACTACTGCTGCGGTGGTGGGCGGGAACGGTCGGGTGGAGGCAGCCGACGCGGTGGACGGTGGTCTCCGTCGGGTGGGCGGTGGAGCCGGTGGCCAGGTCCTCGAGAGGGGGGTCGACGACGAGGCAGTCGTCCGCCACCCGGGGGCATCTCGGGGCGAACCGGCACCCCGGCGGCATCTCGCGCAGGTTCGGCGGGCGGCCCTCGATCACGGTGAGCAGGGTGTGCGGCGGCAGGTCCGGCCGCGGGATCGAGTCCAGCAGCGCCCCGGTGTACGGATGGGCGGGCTCGTCGAGCAGGGCGCGGGTGTCGCCCACCTCGAGGAACCGCCCGGCGTACATCACGCCGATCCGGTCGGTGTGCTGGGAGACCACGGCGAGGTCGTGGCTGACCAGGATCATCGCCATGTCGCCGTCGGCCTGCAGCGCGTGGAGGAGGTCCAGGATCTCGTGCTGCACCGTCACGTCGAGTGCGGTGGTGGGCTCGTCGGCGATGAGCAGCTTGGGTGAGCAGGACAGGGCGATCGCGATGCCGACGCGCTGGCGCATGCCGCCGGAGAGCTGGTGGGGGTACTCGGTGAGGCGTGCGCGGGGCGAGGGGATGCGGACCCGTTCGAGCAATTCGACCGCGCGGTCGGCGGCCTCCCGGCGGCTGAGCCCCAGGTGGTGTCGCAGCGGGTCGATGATCTGTCGGCCGATGGTCCGGATGGGGTTGAGCGAGGTGAGCGGGTCCTGGAAGACCATCGCGATCTCGCGCCCCCAGAACTTCTGGGCCTCACGCTGGCCCAGGGACAGCACGTCACGGCCGTCGAAACGGACCGTCGAGGCGGCGTCCACCCGGGCGGTGGTGGGGGCGATGCCCATGATCGAGCGCACGAGCATCGACTTGCCGGAGCCCGACTCGCCGACGATCCCGATGGTCTCTCCGCGGCGCAGGGAGATGTCGACCCCGTCGACCGGGGTGATCCGTCCTCCCGGGGTGTCGATGTGGGTGCGGAGGTCCCGGACCTCGAGCAGCAGATCGTCCCGGTCGTTCGACGACACGGGTCTGCGGGGTGGTGCGGCGGCGATGACGGCCTCCTCGTGATGATGATCCGGTCTAAGTCATCTACTTAATCCGTCTTGCTGTGACGAGTATCACGACATATGGTGGCTACGTCAAGACGACTAAGCAACCGCCTCAGGCGGTGTCTCAATCGAAGGGTCACTACGTGCTCAGGTTCATTGGCGAACGCGCTCTGCACGCGGTCGTCGTCGTCGTACTCGCCGCGACCGGCGCGTTCTTCCTCATGGAGGCGGTCCCGGGCGACTCCGCGGCCTCGGCCGTCGGCCCGGGTGCCACCGCGGAGCAATACCAGCTGGCCAGGGAGGAGCTGGGTCTGGACAAGCCCGTGACCAGCCGGTTCGCCGACTGGGCCGGGGGGCTGGCCTCCGGCGACCTCGGCGAGTCGCTGATCCCGCCCAACCAGCCGGTGGCGGAGATGATCGGGAACGCGCTGCCGGTCACCATGCAGCTGGCATTCCTGTCGATCATCCTGTCCCTGGCGATCGCGGTGCCGGTCGCTGTGTGGTCGGCGTACCGCCGCGGCGGGGTCTTCGACAAGGTGGCCTCGATCGTCGCGTTCGCGTTCATCTCGGTGCCCAGCTTCGTGGCGGGGCTGCTGCTGATCTACCTGGTGGTCTTCAACCACTCGCTGGCACAGCAGCTGATCCTCGGCGCGGCCGTGGTGATCGGGTTGGCGGTGGCGTTGTCACCGCTCGGTCGCCGGGGCGGGCGAGGAGCGCCCGGGGTCATGTGGGGTCGGGCCCTGCTCGGGGTTCTCGCCGTGGGTGCGGTGCTGGCGCTGCTGGCGCTTTTCCTGCCGGAGTTCCCCCGACAGGGCTATGTGCCGCTGGCCGACGGGCTGGGGGAGAACCTGCGCAGCATCGCCCTGCCGGCCATCACGTTGGCGCTGATGGAGGTCGCGATCTTCACCCGCGTCCTGCGGACCGACATGATCTCCACGCTGCAGCAGGACTTCGTCCTCTCCGCGCGCGCCAAGGGCATGCCCACGCGGCACGTCCTCGTCGCGGAGGCTCTCCGGCCGTCGACGGTCTCCATCATCACGCTCGCCGGGATCAGCCTGGGCCGCCTCATCGGCGGAACGGTGGTGGTCGAGCGGCTGTTCAACCTGCCCGGGATGGGCAGCATGATCGTCGACGCCGTCCAGAACGACAATCTGCCCGTCGTGCTGGGCGGGGTGATCGTGATCGCCGTGTTCTACGTTCTGGTCAACATGACCGTCGACGTCACGTACGCACTCATCGACCCGAGGATCCGCCGTGGCTGACACCGCTTCCACCCGCTCTGATTCCACCCGTCCCGACTCCGGGGCCCTCGTGGCCGACCCCTCCCTGGCCGCGGCCACCCCGGCGCGCCGCCGCCCGCGGCTGCCGCGGATGTCCGGGATCGGCACCGCGCTGGCCCTCGGCTGGACGATCCTCATCGTCCTGGGAGCGCTGGTGGTGGACTTCCTGCCGCTGAGCGAGGCGCGGGATCCGTCCCTGGCGCTGATGACCCCGTCCACCCTCGCGCCCGACCTGTTCACCGATCACCCCCTCGGCACCGACAGCCAGGGCCTGGACATCCTGGGAGGTCTCCTCTACGGGGCCAGGGTCTCCCTGGTCGTGGGGATCGGCGGCGTACTGGTCGGAGCCCTGATCGGCGGAGCTCTCGGGCTCGTGGCCGGCTACCGGGGCGGATGGACCGATCGCATCGTCTCCATCCTCACCGACACGCTGCTGGCGTTCCCCTCGCTCATCCTGCTCATCGCGATCGTCACGGTGCTGGACCCGACGCTGATCAACGTGACGCTGGCCCTCGGCATCATGGTGGTCCCGTCCTACGCGCGGCTCGTCCGGGCCAACGCGATGAGTTTCGCGGGGCGGGAGTTCGTCACCGCGGCGCGGTCACTCGGGGCGGGCGAGACGCGGATCATGCTGCGCGAGGTCACCCCGAACATCATCCAACCCGTCTTCTCCTACAGCTTCATGCTCGTCGCCGTCCTCATCGTGGCCGAGGCCTCGCTGAGCTACCTCGGGCTGAGCATCCCCAGGCCCGAACCCACGTGGGGCAACATGATCAGCGCCGGTCAGTCAGACTTCCAGCGAGACCCGTATCTCGTCGGGGTCCCGGCGGTCGTATTATTTCTGACGGTGCTCAGTTTCAACCAGCTGGGCGAGGCCGCAGGTCGGAAGTGGAGTCCAGGTGCAGCGAAGATCTGATCTCGGCGACAACCCGCCCGAGGAGCGCGACGGAGTGTCGATGGAGGACACCCGCGACGCCCGCGACGGGGAGGCCAGGGAGACCAAGGACGCCAAGACGGCGATGATCGAGGTCGCCGAGAAGCTGATCGGCGAGCGGGGTCTGGACGACGTCTCCATGCGTGATGTCGCGACGGCCGCCGGTCAGCGCAACAACTCGGCGGTGCAGTACCACTTCGGCAGCCGCGACGGGCTCATCATGCAGGTGTTGCGTCGTCGGCTGGTGGCACTGGACGCAAGCCGGAAGGAGCGGTTGGCGACCGCCGACGAGCAGGGCCTGGGCGCCGACCTGCCCACCCTGGTGTGGGTTCTCTTCGAGCCCATCGTGGAGCTCCTCCGGGCCCAGCCCGAGTCCACGCACTACGCGCGCTTCCTGCAGCGGGTCGGCCCGGTCATGGCACCCGGCATCCCGGAGGCGGAGCTGCGCACGGCCACCGACGACGTGGTGGTGCGCCTGATCGACGTGCTCTCCCATCTGCCGCGTCGGGTGGCGTTCGAGCGCATCGACCTGGCCACCCAGATGTTCACCGGGGCGCTGGCGGTCTACGAGGACCGCCGGGACGCCCGCAACACCGTGGTCAACACCCGGTTCGAGGACGTCGTGGCGCACCTGTACGACATGACCGAGGCCGCCCTGCGCGCCGGGGTCGGTCCGCGCGAGCGGCTCGACTCCCCGTCCTCACCCGTCGCGGACGCACCGGGATCCGAGGTCGACGGTCACTGAGGCTGCGGTCACTGAGGCGGCGGTCCCGCGCGGGAGGGGTCACACCCTCCCGCGCAGGAGCGTGCGGAAGTAGACGACCGGCTGCAGATACCGGTCGAAGGCGTACGTCAGGCGCCTCGGCCTGGTCAGATCGATCCCGCGGACGGACTGCGCGGGGCGACCGTCGCGGTCGATCTCGGCAAGCGCCAGTCGGTCGTGGCCCACGGCGATCGGGATGACCGTGTAGCCGTCGTAATGCGCGGCGCCTGTTCCCTCCCGGGCGGCACGCAGGTTGTCGGCGACCACCGCGACCTGGGTGCGCAACGCGCCTCCGGAGGGGCGGGTGCCGACGGTCGCGGCGTCGCCCAGGCCCCATACCGACTCGACGCGGGGGTGGCGCAGGGTGCGGGGATCCACCTCGACGAGCCCGGCGTCACCGCCGTCGGACAGTCCGGAGTCGGCGATGAACCGCGGCGCGCGGCTGAGCGGGGTGACGTAGGCCAGGTCGACGTTGCCGATCGTGGTGGGGTCCGGGCCGTCGAGCGTGACGGTGCGTGCGCGGTGATCGACGGCACCGACCTGCGACTGCTCGTGCACGGTGATGCCGAACTCCCGGATGGACGCCTGCAACCGCGAGTCGATCGGCTCCAGTCCGAGCAGTCCGCGGAACGGGGTCACCAGGTGCACCTCGATCCGGTCGAGGACCTCCTCGCGCCGCCACCGATCGCAGGCCAGGAACATCGCTTTGAGCACCGTTCCGCCGCAGGAGGCGGGCTCGGGCGGCACCGAGAAGACCACGGTCCCCTCGCGCTCGCGTACCAGTGCGGCGCAGGCGCGTCCGGCGTACTCGGGCACGTGGGCCGACAGCGCCCACCCGTCGATGTAGGCCTTGTCCAGGCCGGGGATCGCGTCCCAGCGCGGGGTCAGGCCGGGGCACACGACCAGGTCGTCGTAGGTGATGGTCGGGCCCTCGTCGCGGGGCCCGAGGGTGACGGTGTGGGAGTCGGTGTGGATCCGGCTGGCCGCGTGCGGGAACAACCGGACCCCGTCCGGGATGACGCGCTCCATCGGACGCTCGTACCGGCTCATCCGCGCCGCGCCGGACGCCGCGTAGTTGAGCATCGGTCGGTACCGGTGGACCGGGTTCGGGTCGAACAGTGCGATGTTCTGCCGGCCGTCGCGGCGCAGGCGCGCCGCCAGGGACACACCGGCGTTGCCGGCTCCGATGATGACGGTGTCGAACGCCGCGGACATGGTCTACACCAACTCGAACATGTAACCGACGAGGCCGATCACGACGAGAAGGACGACGAGGACGATGACCACGATCCACACGTAGGCACTCTTGTTGCCGGGCTGGGGAGTCGGACTCTGCCGCTGCGTGGGACTCTGCTTCTCCGTGGCGCTGTCGGACTGCATGGAGGTGGAGTCCGAGGCGGGGGTCTGCTTCCCGTCCGGCGAGCCGGCGCTGTCGACATCCGGGGTCTCGGCGGGATCGGGGTCTGAGGGCCGTGCGTGGGTCATGACGACACCTTTCGGATCGGCTTCTCCGTCCACGCTAGGGCGTCGCGGAGGTGCCTTCCACCGGTTCGGCCGCGCCGATGACCACGACACCGGGCCCGGCGCCCGCGCTGATCGCGGCCAGGACCCCGGCAACCGACCACGCGGTGATCGCCGACGTCCGGCCGCCCGAGTCCGGGTCGACGGCGTTCTCGAAGCGCATGTCGTAGCGGCCCATCGGTGACTCCCACTCCACCACGTGGCGGGTGTGCCGTACCCCGGGGTCGGCCACCACGATCACCTCGGTCCGGTCCAGGCCGAGCGTGGCGAGCGCCAGGGCGACCGAGGCGTTGGAGGTGCGGGGAAACTCGAGCGCAGCCTCGCGGGCGGTGCCGCGGAAGACCTCGAGTGGGGCGTCCAGCGGGTCGTCGACGCCCAGCGCCGCCGGGCTCTTGACGGTGATGTGGCGCAGCCTGGAGTGCTCGGTTCCTGCCCTGGCCGCCGCGGCGAGGACGTCCAGCCCGCCCACCGCGCCGGCAGGGACCAGGACCCTGCCCGGGCCGGCGGGGATGAGGTCGCGAGGATCCTCGTGCCGGGCGAACACCCCGCACGAGCACACGACCACGTCCTTGCCGGCCGCGGTGATCCGCGGGACGATTTCCTCGGCGACCTCGACGCCGGCGGCCTCGACCACCACGTCTGCGGTCTCGATGGCCGCGCTGATCTGGTCGTTCGAGCTGCTCGAGCGCAGGACCGCGGAGAGGCGCGTGCCGGGGACCTCACCGTTCCGGAGGGTTTCCGCCACCGCGCCCCCGATCGCGCCGGCGCCGAACACGGCCACCGACAGCGCACGCGCGCCGTCCCGCGGCCGCACGGATCTCGAGGGGGAGAGGTCAGGGGACATGGTGGGCTCACCGTACCCACGGCGGAGAGCCGCCGCAGAGTGTCGAACGCCCTGATCGACTCGTCTTTTCCGGCTCGCCCTGCAACGGCACAGTGCCGAGGAGGTGGCGTGGGCGTCGCTATCGACACTGTTGCGCACGTCACACAATGTATGTAATCCTGATCACAACTTGACACACCGTCAGGTTTATTCGACAGACCGTCCATGGCTCCCTTCTCGTGGGCGGCACCTCCGGACAAGGACGCGAGCATGGCCTTCACCCTCCCCGAGTCGAACATCCCCCTCGACATCGATTTCGATCCCGAGTACCTCCGCCAACGCTTCGAGGCGGACAAGCAGGCCCGCCTGCGCAAAGACCAGCTGGACCAGTTCCAGGGGCTTGCCGACGTGCTCGAGGTCGATGACCGCGACCCGTTCACCGAGCCGATCAACCGCGAGGCGGTCATCGAGGAGCTCGACACCCTCGTCCTCGGTGGCGGCTTCGGAGGCCTGACAGCCGGCGCGTACCTCACACGGAACGAGGTGAAGAATTTCAGGATCGTGGAGTACGGCGGCGATTTCGGCGGCACCTGGTACTGGAACCGCTACCCCGGTGTGCAGTGCGACATCGAATCGCACATCTACCTGCCGCTGCTCGAGGAGACCGGGTACGTCCCCAGCCAGCGCTACGCCGACGGTTCCGAGATCTTCGAGCACGCCCAGCGCATCGGGCGGCACTACGACCTCTACGACCGGACCTACTTCCAGACCCGGGCCACGCACGCGCAGTGGGACGAGAACGCGCAGCGCTGGGACGTGACCACCGACCGTGGCGACCGATTCCGCACCAGGGTCCTCATGCGCTCGAACGGCGCGTTGACCAAACCGCAGCTGCCCAAGGTGCCCGGCATCGGCGACTTCGAGGGCAAGATCTTCCACACCAGCCGCTGGGACTACGACTACACCGGCGGTACGGCCGCCGGGAACCTCGAGAACCTGCGGGACAAGCGGGTCGCCGTGGTGGGCACCGGCGCCACCGGCGTGCAGGTGGTGCCCTACGTCGCGCAGGACGCCGAGGAGCTCGTCGTGGTGCAGCGCACCCCGAGCGTCGTGCAGCCGCGAAATAACCGCAAGACCGACCCGGACTGGAAGGCCTCGCTGGAGCCGGGCTGGCAGTACGAGCGGCACGACAACTTCAACGGCATCATCTCCGGTCACGAGGTCGAGGGGAACATGGTGGACGACGGGTGGACGCACCTGTTCCCCGAGCTGACCGGCCAGCCCCTCGTGGATGTGCCGGTGGGCGAGCTGCCGGTGGCCGACCAGGCAGCAGTCGCCGAGATCGCTGACATGAAGCTGCTCATGGGCGCCCACGCGCGGGTGGACTCGATCGTCGCCGACCAGGCGACCGCCGACGGACTCAAGCCGTGGTTCGGCTACATGTGCAAGCGGCCGTGCTTCAACGACGAGTACCTGCAGACCTTCAACCGTCCCAACGTCACCCTGGCCGCGTCGCCGACCGGGATCGACGGCATCACCTCGACCGGAATCGTCGTGGGCGGCACGCACTACGAGGTCGACTGCATCATCTTCGCCACCGGGTTCGAGACCGGGTCCGGTCCGGCCGGCATCTATGGCTACGACGTGATCGGGCGCGACGGGCACTCGATGCAGGAGTACTTCACCGAGGGGGCCCGGACATTCCACGGGTTCTTCACCCACGGCTTCCCCAACTTCGTCGAGTTGGGCATGAGCCAGACGGCGTACTACGTCAACTTCGTGTACATGCTCGACCGCAAGGCGCGGCACTCCGCGCGACTGGTCAGGCACTTGCTGGACAACGACCTCGGGACCTTCGAACCCACGGCTGAGGCCGAGGCGGACTGGGTCACCGAGGTGCGCAGGTCCAACGAGCCCCGCGAGGCCTACTGGGGCGCCTGTACCCCGGGCTACTACAACGGTCAGGGCGAGGTGTCCAAGGCGGTGTTCCGCGACGTCTACAACTCGTCCGAGATCGACTTCTGGAACATGATCGAGGACTGGTGGAACTCGGGCCGGTTCGAGGGACTGGCCCTGACGCCGTCCCGCACGGCGAGCCCGGTCGCTTGACCTGAACTGGGGCGCCGGGCCCCGACACTAGGGTGTGAGTCATGGATTCCGGCAATTCGACGGTCGCGGCCCCCGGTGCCGACAGCGGGAGCCGCAGGCGGGTGCCGCGCGGCGAGATCCAACGACAGGGCATTCTCGACGGCTTCGAGAGGCTCTTGGAGGAGATTCCCGCCCGGGACATCTCGGTCAAGGACATCGCCGATGCCGCGGGGATCAAGCGACCGAACTTCTACTTCTACTTCGAGTCGAAGGACGACGTCCTGGGGGAGCTCGTCGGCCGGGCATGGGACGACTGGGCCCGGACCATCGGTAGCTATTATCGCAGGGCCGGCGAATCCCACGTCGCCTACTTCGACCGAGTGTTCGGGCTGTCGTACGCCGCGTGGTTGAGACGCGAACACGTGATGGTGGCCGGCATCCAGGCAACCGGGTACGACGACAAGCTCAGAGCGCGCTGGACCGCTCTGGTCGCCGACTTGAACAGGCATCTCTCGGCGCAGATGGGGCGGGACGCGACGGCCGGGTTGATCACCCCGGTGTCCGACGACCACGGGGCGCTGGCGGCGAGTCTGACGGACATGATCGTCATGGCCTTCTTCAAGGACCGCTCGCTCAAGCCCTCCGAGGCGGAGTCGGCGCGGATGCTGTCGGCCATCAGGGCGATCTGGCTGGGGGCGTGGGGGGTGGAGGGCGTCGCCTGAGGAACGAGTCCGTGCAGCTACTCGGTGCTGCCGACGAGCATCGTCGGGGAGTTCCCGAGCTTGGCGCCGTCCGCTGCCAGGGCCCGACCCTCGTCGGTGGACATCGCGGCGTCCATCGCCTCGGCGTCCGCGAAGAACAGCTGAGCCATCAGGTGGAACTCGGGCGCGGAGCCGTCCGGGCCGGGCAGGAAGCGCGTGACCTTGGTGTCCTTGAGGCCGGGCACCGCGCGGGCGAGGGGGATGTGTGTCCCGAAGTAGTACTCGTCGAACTTCTCGACGTCGTCGGGCGTGCCGTACAGGACGGTGAGGGTGATCAAGGTCGGTCCTTTCGAGGGGTGCCCGGTCCGGTTTTCCGGAGGGTGTCGCAGTGGTGATGATGCCGCAGTTCGTCGTGCGGGGTGCCGGGTCCGCCGGTTGTCGTCGGAGTCCCCGACTGTCAGCGCCGCTCGTGATGTGACACCTTGGGGCAGAGCCCTGATGCTGCGGCTCCCGGACGAGGGGCGCCGTACCCGGAGAGCGACAAGACGGCCCGCAGGAGGGGCGTCATGGCATGGGTGGTTCTTGTTCTGTCCGGGATTCTCGAGGCGGTGTGGGCGACGGCGTTGGGCAGGTCGGACGGCTTCAGCCGGCTCGGCCCGACCGTGGTGTTCGGTGCCGCACTGCTCGTGAGTATGGCCGGGTTGGCGTACGCGATGCGTGAGCTGCCCGTCGGTACCGCGTACGCGGTCTGGGTGGGGATCGGTGCCGCACCGACCGTCCTCTACGCCATGGCCACGGGCACGGAAGCGGTCTCGGTGCTGAAGGTCGTGTGTCTGCTGATGATCGTCGTCGGGGTGGTCGGACTCAAACTAGTGTGAACGGCAGTGGGCCACGTGCCCGGTACGCGTGGGCGCATCGTCCTCGACACCTTCTGAAAGGACCTGACCACTCATGACCACCATCACCACAGTCGACCGCGGACCCCGCGTCGTAGCCCGGAGCGTCACCGTGAACGCGCCCGCCGACGAGCTGTTCTCGCTGGTGAACGATCCCCGTAAGCATGGAATGGTCGACGGATCGGGAACGGTCCGCGACAACGTCAAGGGCCCGGCCACCCTGTCGAAGGGCGCCACGTTCACCACCAAGATGCGCATGTACGGCGTCCCGTACCGCATCACCTCGACGGTGACCGATCACGTCGATACTCCGGAGCGGAAGGTCGTCGAGTGGGCGCACCCCGCGGGTCACCGGTGGCGCTGGGAGTTCACCCCGATCACCGCCGACACGACCGAGGTCACCGAGAGCTTCGACAACCGGACATCGAAGCTCGGGCGGGTCATGGAGCGCGTCGGGATGGCCGAGAAGAACGCCGCCGGGATCACCGAGACGCTCTCCGGGCTCGCCGCGAAGTACGAGTCCGACCGCTGACAAGCCTGCGGCGCTCCGCGGACTATCGGCGTGTGAGCAGTAGAGGCGCCGCGACGAGCCTGGACCACGGGCCGCCGACGAACGTCAGCCCCAGCAGCCGGCTCTCGTCGAGCGTCCGGAACTCGTCCCGTACCCAGCGCCAGGGGACCGGGCCGTCGGATCCGTACGAGCAGACGACCGCCGTCCGACCGTCCAGCCACGATGCGTCCAGCGTGACACGCATCGGCAAGGCCTCGCGTACCGAACCCCGGCCGTCGTCGAGCAGGTTGACCGCCGTGCCGTCGGTGTCGAAGCGTTTGCCCCGCCACCCGGGCATCCCGCCCAGAGCTATCGCCCGCGGCGCGACCACTTTCAGCGGCGCCGGGCCGACATAGGTGATGTGGTAGTCGCCGGGCTCGGGCAGCTCTCCGGGGGACGGCGCCCGGGTGAACAGCTCGCGCAGCGCACCGAGGGAGGAGGGGAGGGGCAGGGTGTGAGGGGGCCGGCTCATGAGGCTCCGATCGTGTGGGGAGAGTTCGCGGCGCGTCGGGCGCGGTAGCGGGCGGCGAAGCGTTCGGCCATCGCCGTGATGGTCAGGCTCGGGTTGACGCCCACGTTCGCCGGGATGGCGGAGCCGTCCACCACGTACAGACCGGGGTGGCCGAAGACCTGGTGGTCGGTATCGATCACGCCGTCCGCCGCCGACTCGCCCATCGAGGCACCGCCGAGCACGTGGGCGGTGATCGATTTGCCGCCAACGCTCTCCAGCAGGAGGTTGAGCGGTCGCCCGCCCACCGAGTCGGCGAACCGGCGCGCGACCTCGTTGGCCTGCGGCAGATAGCTCGGTGCCTGCGCACCGCCCGGGGCCCGGGACCTGAGCACTCGCCGCCATGGGCGCACCGAGGAGCGCTCGAACACCAACCGGATCTCGTTCTCCACGTTCTGCATCACCGTGAACACACTCAGGCGCTCGATGAAGTTGCGGGCGGTCATCAGTCGAAGCTGCTGCCACGGTGCTCGCGCGAGGCGGGTCAGCGCCGCCCGTCTCCGCGTGGCCGGGTCCTCGCCGTCGACCAGCGGGCCCAGCTGGAAACGCATGTGCCACCCGCCGACGTAGCGGTTCTGCGTGACGTGGGTGGCCTCGTCGGGATAGAACTCACTGGAGATCGTGGGGCCGCGGGTGAGGTCCGCGTGGGGGTCGTGGGCCAGGACCGCGGTGATGGCCTCGGAGTTGGTGCGCACGCCCTCGCCAAGCCGGGGAGACACGCGGGGCAACAGGCCCTGTTCGCGGGAGCGGAACAGCAGCTCCACGGTGCCCAGCACCCCGGCGGCCAGCACCACTTCCGCGGCCCGGAAGGTCTCACCGCCGTCGGAGCGCACCTCGTAGCCGCCGCCGGGCAGTCCAGCGATGGTGTCCGCGCGCGTATCGGGACGGACGCGGGCGCCGCGCTTCTCGGCCAGCCACAGGTAGTTGAGGTCCAGGGCGTTCTTGCTGCCGTAGGGACAGCCGATCAGGCAGGCCCCGCAGAGGCGACACCCTGTGCGGTCGGGGCCCTCGCCGTCGAAGAACGGGTCCGGCACGGTGACCCCCTCCACGCCGAACCAGATGGCCATGGGTGTCGGTCCGTACGTCCCGCCGGCACCCATCGAGCGTGCCGTGGCCTCCAGATGCCGGTCCATCTCGCCGACGTGGCTGGTGGTCTCGCGGCCGAGCATGCGCGCTGCGGTCCGGTAGTGCTCGGCGAGTTCGGCGCGCCAACCCGCCGAGGATTCGGGCCAGGCGGGGTCGGTGAAGAACCCCTCCTCCGGTTCGAGCAGCACGCCCGCCCAGACGATGCTGCCGCCGCCGACACCCGCGCCGCCGATGATCCCGACGTGTCGGAGTACCCGCTGCCAGAAGAAGCCGCGCAGTCCGATCCCGGGCATCCAGAAATACCTGCGCGGGTCCGTGCGGGCGGCCAGGAGATCGTAGGGGGAATGACGACGACCTTGTTCCAGCACCAGGACCGATCTCCCGTGCTCGGCCAGCCGGAGCGCACTGACCGCTCCGCCGAACCCGCTGCCGATCACGATCACATCGGGCGCCTCTGCCCGCCCCTGGGGGCCTTGAGTCATGACGCGAGCCTAGGACGGTCGTCCAGCATGCGGGTCGTTCCGAGGGGGATCGAGCTGTCTCCGGCCGATCGGGACCGGCGCGCGCCCTGGAAAGCGGGAGTCGAATGCGGATCAACGAGCAGATCGTCGTGGGTGCCCATGGGCTCGGCGTGGAGATCGCCAGGGCATCCGCACGAGAGGGCGCCCGTGTCGTCGTCAACTATCGGCGGAGCGAGGCCGCCGCCGGCTCACCACCGACGCGGGTCGGACGAGGGCCCGGGGCGGGTTCTGCGGTGGGTTTCCGGGAATAGCTGGACGTGCGTCCAGATTGGGCTTACGGTGGTCGCAACCCCAGTTCGATCTCCCAGAATCGATTCGCAGATGACCACTCCCCGCAGACCCCTCGGTGAACGCGCACTCCGCCGCGTCATCCGCCTCATCGGCGCGGCTCCCACCCGGGTCCAGCGGCTGATCGCCGGTGCCCCCGTCCGGATCGACGGGCAGCAGCTCACCCTGGAAGCCCAGGTCGGCACGAGGCTGCTGAACCTCGGTGTCTCCGAGACCTTCGAACAGCTGCCCCTCGATCGAGGGCGGGAGCAGATCGCGGGCGAGGCCTTCGTCTTCGGCCACGAGACCCCCGTCGAGACCGTCCGCCCACTCACCATCCCCGGGCCGGGCGGCCCGATCCCGGCGCGCCTGTACCGGCCCGCGGGGATCGAGGGACCGAGCGCCGCACTGGTGTACCTGCACGGCGGCGGCTGGGTGCTGGGCAACCTCGACTCGGGTGATGCCGTGTCGCGCTTCCTCGCCGCCCATACCCCGCTGACCGTCATCTCGATCGACTATCGGCTGGCCCCCGAGCACCCGTTCCCGGCGGGGCTCGAGGACGCTCTCGCGGCGTTCGGGCACATCGTCGACCACGCCGAGGACTACGACCTCGATCCGCGGGCGATCGCGATCGGCGGCGAGAGCGCCGGTGGCAACCTGGCCGCGGTGGTCTCACTGCACCGGGCCCCGGGATGGACCCCGCCGGCACTGCAGGTGCTGTTCAACCCGGTCACGGACCTGGCGACCAAGCACCGGTCGTACGAGTTGTTCGGACGTGGGTTCTTCCTCACCGAGGCGCAGATGGACTGGTACAGATCCCACTACCTCTCAGATCCCGACCAGGCCCTGGACCCGCGCGTCTCGCCCCTGCTCGCGGGCGATATCGGCCACGCGCCGCCGGCCTACGTCGTGGTCGCCGGATTCGACGTGCTGAGAGACGAGGGCGAACGGTACGCGGCCAGATTGGCCGCGGCGGGCGTCGACGTCACCCTCCGACGGCACAGCGGGCACGTCCACGGTCTGATCAACGCGACCGGAGTGGGGCACGCCGCCCGGGACGCGCTGCTCGAAGCGGTGGGCGTTCTCCACACCAGACTCCTCGCCCGGACCGCCCCCGCCCCGAGCCGGCCCCGGAGCGACGAGCAGTGAACGGCGGCGTCGACGTCCTGGTGGTCGGGGCGGGCCTGGCCGGTCTGGTCGCCGCTCGCCGGCTCGGTGAGGCGGGCCGCTCGGTTCGGGTGCTCGAGGCCCGGGACCGCGTCGGCGGACGCACGCTCAACCACGTGCTCGACGACGGGCAGGTCGTCGAGGCGGGCGGACAGTTCGTCGGGCCGACCCAGAACCATGTGCTGGGACTCGCCGATGAGCTCGGGGTGGCGACGTTCCCCGCGAACTCGCACGGAGACACGGTGTACGTCCACGGCTCACGGAGCCGGCGATTCCGCGGTGACATCCCGCCGGATCGTCTCGCGCTGCCCGACATCGCGCTGGCGACCGCGCGGCTTGCACGCGCGAGCAGCGAGGTCGCGGTCGCCGCCCCGTGGGAGCACCCCGACGCGGCCCGGTTGGACGCGCAGAGCTTCGCGACATGGCTGCGACGCGGCGCGATCGGCAACGGCGGAGTCGAGCTGATCGACACCCTCCTGGGCTCGGCGTTCGGGGCGACGGCATCGGAGGCCTCGGCGCTGTTCGGACTGGCATACGTCGCGGGAGCGGGGGACGAGACATTCCCGGGTGCACTGGACCGCATGATCGGTGTGACGGGCGGGGCGCAGGAATCCCGTGTCGTCGGCGGTTCCCAACTGATCTCCCAGCGCATGGCCGAGGCGCTGGGCGACGCGGTCACCCTCGGCGCCCCCGCCCGGCGGATCGAACACCACGCCACCGGGGTGACAGTCTCCACCGATGCGGGATCCTGGGACGCCGACCAGGTGATCGTGACCGCGCCACCCCACCTGGCGGCCGAGATCGAGTGGAGCCCGCTGCTGCCCGCGCACCAGGACGCGTTGTTCCGGAGGATGACGTTCGGCACCCTCATGAAGTGCGAGGCGATCTACGAGCGCCCGTTCTGGCGGGAGGACGGCCTCTCCGGCCAGGGCGTCTTCCGTGGCGGCGGCTCCCCGGTGTGCTCGATGTTCGACAACACCCCGCCGAGCGGGGCGCCCGGGATCCTCATGGGATTCGTCGGTGGCGCGGCCTGGCGGAAGTGGGCGCCCCGCCCCGCGCGTGAGCGGGGCGGGGCCGTCCTGCAGAGCTTCGCCCGGGTGGTCGGGCCCGCGGCGCTGGCGCCTGTCGGCTACTTCGAGAAGGACTGGACCGCGGAGCGCTGGACCCGGGGCGGCCCGACCGCGGTCCCGGGCCCCGGCGTACTGACCTCGCTGGGGCGCTGGCGCGACCACCCGTTCGGCCGCGTGCACTGGGCCGGGGCCGAACACTCCGACTACTGGAACGGCTACATGGACGGCGCGGTCCGCTCCGGGGAGAGCGCCGCCCGAGCCGCGATCGCACAATCAGGAGGACCCTCGTGACACGAATGACCGTTTCCGTACAGCGACGACTCGCGGCCCCGATCGACGACATCTGGGCCGTCATCGACGACACCTCCCGCTACGCCGAGTGGGTCGACGGGGCTCTCGAGGTCACCGCCCACCACGGTGCCGCGACCGTGGGCAGGACCTACTCCGAGCGCAACCGGACCGTCGGGCCGCTCACCACGCGATCTGAGTGGACCGTGAGGAAGATCGAACCGCGGTCCCTCAGGGTCGACGCCGGGACCGGGTTCGCGCCGCTGCACGACATGATCAACACGTTCCGCCTCGAGACGCTCGGAGTCGAGGCCACCCTGATGACCTACCGGGTCGACTGCCGGGTCGGCCTCGGCCCCCTCGGCCGCATCGTCGCGCCGGTTCTCGAGAAGTCGCTGTCCGCCCAGTTCGAGCGGTCCATGGCCGCTCTCGAGAACGTCGTGCACGCCGAGCGCGGCATCGATCAGGCCGGCGGGCGGTGACGACGGTGGAGTCGCCCCGCGTCCGCGAACAGGTCGCCGCCACCGCCAGGCGCCTGGCCGCCGAGGGGTTGCTCATCGGCACCGCCGGCAACGTCTCGGCACGGTGCGACGACGGGCTGATCGCCGTGACCGGTACCGGGGTGGTCCTGGCAGACTGCGGTGCCGAGGACGTCACCGTGCTCACCCCGACCGGGGAGCACGTCGACGGCCGGATCGCGCCGACCTCCGAGCTCGGCCTGCACCTGGGCATCTACGCCGCCACGCAGTCCGGGGCCGTCGTACACACCCACGCCCCGTTCTCCACGGCCGTCTCCTGCGTGACCGGGATGGACTCACTGCCGGTGCTGCACTACCAGCAACTTCTGCTGGGAGGAGAGATCCGGGTGGCTCCCTACGCGACCTTCGGAACCCCGGAACTCGCCGACCTCGTCGTGGACTCCCTGCGCGACCGGCAGGCGGCTCTGATGGCCAACCACGGCTCGGTGGCGGTGGGATCCTCCCTCGACAAGGCCCTCGACAACGCGCTGTTGCTGGAGTGGCTGGCGACACTGCACGTCCGCGCGAGCGGGGTGGGCACGCCGCGCCCCCTCACCGAGGCGCAGCAGCACGACGCGGTCGTCCAGGCGATCACCCTCGAGTACGGAACCACCAAGGAGAGCCCGCAATGACTGACACCTCATCCATGACGATCGCGACGGTCGGAGTGCACGTCCTCGACGTCCACGCGATCGGGATCGACTCCATCCCGGAGGGCTCCGCCGGGGCCCTCGTGGACACCATCGCCTTCTCTCCGGCCGGCACCGCCGGGGGCACCGCCGTGGTGCTCTCCCGCCTCGGGGCCGAGGTCCGCAGCGTCGGCGCGATCGGGGCCGACCCCATCGGGCGGACGCTGACGACCCTGTTGAGAGAGGAGGGCGTCGACTCCGGCGGCCTGGTGACGAAGGCGGACGCCCAGACGTCCGCCTCGGTGATCCCCGTGCGCCCGAACGGCGACCGCCCCGCGTGGCACTGCATCGGGGCCAACGGCGTGTTCACCCTCGACGACCTCGACGACGGTGCCCTAGACGGACTGACGCACCTGCACCTGGGCGGGCCCGAGTTCCTGGGCGGCCCCGCGGCCGGAGAGCTGCTCGCCCGTGCCCGGGAGAAGGGGATCACCACGTCGGTCGACATCCTGGCCGACGGTGACCCGGGCATGCTGGAGTGGATAGCGGACGCACTGCCCCACGTGGACTACCTGCTGCCGAACGACGACCAGGTCCGCGGCTTCACCGGGGTCGACTCGCTGACGGAGGGTGCGCGAATACTGATCGACCGCGGTGTCGCCTGCGTGGCTCTCACCGCCGGTGCCGACGGTGCTCTCGTCGTCACCGCGGACGACGCCATAGCGGTGCCCGCGTTCCGGGTCGACGTCGTGGACACCACCGGCTGCGGGGACTCGTTCACCGCCGGCTTTCTGGTCGGGCGCCATCTCGGGCACGACCTGCGCGGGTCCGCCGTCCTCGGGTGTGCGGTGGCGGCCCAGGTGGCGCAGGGACTCGGGACCACCGCGGGCCGCTATGACCTCGACTCGGTCACCGAATTCGCCGGATCGGCACCGACCGGCTGACCGTTCCGTGGCGCGGCTGGAGGCGGCTGCCATCGGTCGAACCATGACAGATGTCACCGGCACAGTCGTGACAGCCGGCCCTTCGCACGTCGGCTCCGATCGGTGAGGGTGGAGGCATGCCTCCCCGCAGCCCAGCACCCCGCTCGAGCGCCGGCACGCCCACCGCCGGCCACGGCGCCCCGGCCCGCTCCCACGACAACCCGGCCGGGGCCCCCGAGTCACCGGCCCTCGAGTTCCACCGTCTGAGTCAGACGTTCACCTCGCGTGGGGCCGAGCCCGTCCGCGCGGTCCGGGGCATCGACCTGCGGATCGACCGCGGCGAGGTCGTCGCCCTGCTCGGCCCCAACGGCGCGGGCAAGACCACCGCGATCGACATCGCACTGGGTCTGACCGAGCCGACCGACGGGCGGGTCCGGATCTTCGGCGAGGCCCCGCGCGAGGCCATCGCCGACGGCCGGATCGCGGCGGTCCTCCAGACCGGCGGCCTGCTCTCAGACCTCACGGTCGAGGAGACCGTCCGGGCCATCGCCGCGCTCTACCGCCACACGCTGTCGGTCGGGGAGGTACTCGACCGGGCCGGGATCGCCGACATCGCCGGCCGAAGGGTGTCCCGGTGCTCGGGCGGTGAGCAGCAACGTCTCCGCTTCGCCCTCGCGCTGCTGCCCGACCCCGACCTGCTCGTCCTCGACGAGCCCACGTCGGCCATGGATGTCGGCACCCGCCGGGAGTTCTGGGCGACGATGCACGCGGAGGCCACGTCCGGCTCGACGATCGTCTTCGCCACTCACCACATGGAGGAGGCGGAGGCGTTCGCCGACCGCATCGTCCTCATGGCGCGCGGCCGGATCGTCGCCGACGGTCCCGTCGACCGCATCCGCGCCATGGCCACCGGTAGTCGCATCACCGCGGTGTGGACCCCCGCGGCCGGTGAACCCGGGCCCGAGGACCTCCCCGGCGTGACCGCGGTCGACCGCACCGCCGCTCGGGTGATCCTGACCAGTTCCGACAGCGATGCCACCGCCCGCGCCCTGTTCACCCGAACCGCGGCGCACGACATCACCGTCACCGCCCGTTCGCTCGACGACGCCTTCGTCGCGCTCACCGCCGAGACCGCCGACACCGCCGCGGAGGCCATCCGATGAACGTCACCTACTGGGCCATCGACCTGCGCCGCACCGTCCGTGACGGGACCAACATCTTCTTCATCGTCGGCCTGCCACTGGTGATGTACTTCGTGTTCGGCAGCGCCCAGGGCTACCGGGATGAGCCCGTCGCGAACGGCAACGTGGGCGCCGTCGTCATGATCTCGATGGCCGTCTACGGCGCCGTCACCGCCACCACCGCGATCAGCGGCGGGGCCGCGCTCGAACGCTTCCAGGGGTGGGGGCGTCAACTCGGGCTCACCCCGTGGAGTGGCGCCGGCTTCGTTGTCACCAAGTCCGCCGTCGCCATGACGATCGCGGCCGTCCCGGTTCTGGCCGTCGGCGTCGCCGGGGCGCTCACGGGGGCCCAGGCGACCCCGCTGGCCTGGCTGCTCTCGCTCGGTGCCGCGTGGCTCGGATCCGCGGTGTTCGCCGCATACGGTTTGAGCGCCGGGATGGCGTTCCGTTCCGAGTCCGCCCTGGGCGTGGCCGGCGGCAGCCTGGTACTGCTCGCGTTCGCCGGGAACCTGTTCGTCCCGCTGTCCGGGACGGCTCTGGAACTGGCCCGGTATACGCCGCTGTACGGGGTCAACGCGCTGGCCCGCTACCCGCTCACCGGCGGTGTGGTGGCCGACGGCGTGACCGATCCGTTGTGGCTTCCGCTGCTCAGCGTCGTCGCCTGGACCCTCATACTGGGTACGGCAGCCGCCGTCCTGGTGGGTCGCCGTCGCGGTCGGGGGTGACGTGCGAGCGGGGTCGTACGACGACGAGCTGCGCACACCACCACGATCCGCAGACGAGGAGGTCGACGCGATGGCGGCGAACGGGAGCGCGGTCCGGGCGGGGACGCCGACCGCCGGCCGGCCCGGCGCGGGTGCGCGGTTCCCGGGCGTGTCCGCGCAGTGGCGACGGTTCGCGACAGCCATCACCGGTCCGAGCGTGCTGTTCTCCCTGATCTGGCAGATCTTCCTGGTCTACCCGGTCCTCGCCGTCGTCTACTCCGGGGCCTCCACTGCTCGCATGGTCCTGGGACTGGTCTCGATCGCGGCGTTCTCCGTGGTCTACCTCGTGGCCTTCGCCTCTCCCGCCGTCACGGAGGGGTATCCCCTTCACCTGCCGCGGCGGGAGCGAAGGGCCGAGCGCAGCGCACCCACCCCGGCCGACGGCGGGTCGCCCCGGGCCGGCGAGGGCCGGTCGGGAGATGACTGGCTCGGTCCGGATGAGCAGGAACCCGCACCGCTCGGGTTGACCCATCTCGCGGCACTGGCGATCTGCGCGTCGGGCACTTTCCCGGCGGCGGGGCTGAACGGGGTGGTGAACTTCCTGCCGTTCCTCGCCTGCTTCGCGGCGGCGGCGTGGCCGCTCGGGTGGAGCGTTCCGGTCGCCCTCGCGCTGATCATCGCGGGCTCTGCGGCGGCCCTTATCGAGGGGGAGACGGGGATGCTCGTCCCGTGCCTCCTGGTGTTTCCCGTGGTCTTGTCGATGCTCGGCGCGCGGATCTCCGTGGGGATCAGCGACCGCGAGAGTCACTACCGCCGCGCGTTGGACGTGGTCGAGGAACGCGAGCGGGTCGCCCGGGACCTGCATGACGTCCTGGGCCACACCCTGACGGCGCTGACGATCCGCGCCCAGCTGGCCCGCGCGCAGCTCGACGCCGAGCCGGAGGCCACCCGCCGCGAGCTCGCGAACATCGAGGAGCTCACCCGGACCGCGTTGTCGGAGATGCGGCAGACCGTCTCCGGCATGCGGGTGGCTGACCCGGTTCAGGAACTCGCGGTGCTCACCGAGTCGCTGCACACGGCCGGGATCGAGGTCCTCGTCGTCGGGGCCCCGTCGCTGATACCGCCGGAGCACTCGGCCCTGGTGGCGTGGACACTTCGCGAGGCCGGGACCAATATCGCCCGCCACTCCGGCGCCGGACGCGTGACCATCGAGTTCACCCGCGGGCACGTACGGATCACCGATGACGGCACGGGTATCGACTCCCATCGCGCGACCGCACCCGGGTCGGCCGGGCAGGGGCTGACGGGTCTGGCTCGGCGAGCGGAGGACGCGGCCGCCCGGTTGGCGGTCCGGGACCTGCGCGGGGAGTCGGTCGAGCCCGGCGCAGCCAGGTCCGGCAGCGGCGGGCCGGCGGTCGAGCCGGTCGGCGGACCGGTCACCGGCACCGTGGTCGAGTTGGAGTGGGCCCGATGACTGGCGCCGACAACCACCCGGCAGCCCCCGGTCCGGACGCGGAGCCCCGGATCCGGATCGTCCTCGCAGACGACCAGGCGCTCGTGCGGGGCGGGCTGGCGGCGTTGCTGTCGATGGAGCCCGACATCGAGGTGGTCGCTGAAGTCGGCCGCGGAGACGAGCTCGACGCGGCCGTAGCCCGTCACCTGCCCCACGTGTGCGTAGTGGACATCGAGATGCCCGGCGGCGACGGGATCACCGCGACCGGGCGGATCAGACGAGCCCACCCGGGGGTGAGGGTCTTGATCGTGACCACCTTCGGACGGCCCGGCTACGTCAGTCGCGCGCTCGAGAACGGGGCGGGCGGGTTCGTGGTCAAGGACACGCCGGCAGGCGAGCTGGCCGAGGCGGTCCGCCGGGTGCACGCGGGGGAGAAGGTGATCGACCCGGAGCTCGTCCGCGACTCGATGGTCGCGGGTCCGGACCGGCTCACCCCGCGCGAGAAGGATGTTCTGCGACAGGCGCTGACCGGTGCCCGTGTCGCGGACATCGCGGCCACTCTGCACCTGTCGCAGGGAACTGTCCGCAACCACCTGTCGTCGGCTATAACCAAGACCCACACTTCGACGCGGGGCGAGGCCGCCCGGGAGGCACACCTGCGCGGCTGGTTGTGAACCCGGATCAGGCAGCGATCAGGCGGTGCCGGTGCCCTCGTCGGCCGCGGGGGAGGTGTTGGTGCCGCCGTCGTTGATCTCGAAGCGTGTCCACGTGCCGTCCATGTCGACCTCCATGGCGTAGCCGAGGGCGTCATCGGGCACCTCGACCGTCTTGAACCAGTCGTAGGCCTTGGTGTCGTCGGCGAACTCCTTCTCGTCGATGACGTTCTGCTCGGGGTCGATCACGCGGTAACGGGGCATGCCCACTCCTTCGGTTCGGGTGCGGTCGGTCGTGTCCGCAGTCTGGGGGATCGGGCGAGGAGTCGCATCCGGTCGACGGGGGCGTACGGTCGGGTGTCCAGACGACCCAGGAGGCACCAGTGACCCCCGATTCCCACGTTCAGTCCTCTGACCAGCCCGAGGTCCCACCGCTGATCGACCCCACCACGAAGTACGAGGTGGACATCCCCCTGCAGTCGCAACCCGTGCCGGGGCTGGCCTCGGAGCTGGAGCCCCCGGCCGACCACGGGGAGGACACCTATGTGGGCCACGGCCGGTTGACGGGCCGTCGCGCTCTCATCACAGGCGGTGACTCCGGGATCGGCCGCGCCGTGGCCATCGCCTACGCGCGGGAGGGCGCCGACGTCGCGATCGGCTACCTGCCGTCCGAGCAGTCCGATGCCGAGGATGTGGCACGCCTGGTCCGTGAGGCGGGCCGCAACTGTGTGCTGCTTCCCGGGGATGTCGGCGACGAGGACGTCGCGCGCGGGATCGTCCGCGACGCCGTCGCAGGGCTGTGCGGGGTGGACGTGCTGGTGCTCAACGCCGCGCGGCAGACCTTCGTCGAGAACCTGGAAGACCTCAGTTCCGAGCAGTGGGCCGAGACGATGAACGTCAACATCTCCGCGCCGTTCTGGATGATGCAGGAGGCGCTCGGACACCTGGAGCCGGGGTCGAGTGTGATCTTCACCTCGTCGGTGCAGGCGTACACCCCGTCGCCGGGGCTCGTGGACTACGCGACGTCCCGCGCGGCCGTCAACACCATGTCCAAGGCACTGGCGCAGCAGCTGGCGCCGCGGGGGATCCGGGTCAACGCCGTCGCGCCCGGGCCCTTCTGGACCGCGCTGCAGGTGAGTGGTGGGCAGAAGCCCGAGAAGCTGCCGACGTTCGGGCAGAAGAACCCACTGGGCCGGCCCGGGCAGCCGGTCGAGATGGCGGGCGCGTACGTCTACCTGGCCTCCGAGGAGTCCTCGTACACCACCGGCAACACCCTCTCGGTGACCGGCGGCGCGCCCACGCCCTAGCTGGACCGACCACGCTTCCCCCTACGACACGCGCGCGATCACTGCAGCCACACACGAAAGTTCTTGTGCGGCTGCAGTGATCGCGCGCGCGTGGGCGAATCGGACAGGCTGCACGGGCGGCGGGCCGGGTGTGACCGAGTGGAGTCAGCGAATCCCGGACCGACGGAGCCCGTCGATCAGTAGTCTTTCGAACCGGTTCGGTGCGTAGAGGTCCGCCCAGACCCAGCGGATCACTATGACCCCGAGGGCTCTGAGTCGGTCCTCTCGCCGTTTCTCCCGCCACACCACCTCGCCCGGATCGTCTCCGTCGGCCGCGCAACCGGAGTACTTGGTCTTGCCGTCGAATTCGCCGGCCAGCGCACCGTCGCCCCAGGAGAAGTCAGTTCGAGCGACTCGACTGCCATCGCGCGAGACGTACTGGTGCTGTAGGCGGGGCGCCGGCACGCCGCGAAATCTCCGCATGACGCATCGGGACAGCGACTCTCCGGGGCTCTCCGCCAGGGGGTCCGCGAAGTCCACGACGTCCCGGGCGATCGCCACGCCGATCCGGCCGCGATGGCGACCGACCTCCATCAGGAGCTCGTCCGCGGTCACCATCCTGTGTCGCAGTGCGTGGTCCGCCGCGCAGACTCCCGCGTCGAAGCCGGCGGAACGGGCGAGATCGACGATTGTCCGGGCAGTGCAGGTGACGGGGATGCCGTCCACCTCGGTCGTTTCCAGGGAATTCCTCGGTGAGGAATGAACCCGGACATGGGGGGTTCGGCGTCCGCCGGTGGGCCGGTCGACCGTGAGATGGACGTGGTCAGTCCGGGCCCTGACCAGAGGCAGGCCATGCAGTGCTGCCGCGGTGTGGTGGCTGATCACCGCGCCAGTGGGGTCTTTGTCGAGCGCGATCCGTGCGGACCGGGCGGTGGCATCCCTCGTGCTCTCGCCCGACTCCGGCGCGTGAAACCACCCGTGCCTGGCCTTGATCAGCCGGCCCTGGGCGATAGCCGTGGTGAGTGCACGATGTGACAGGCCCGCCCGGGTCGCTTCGGCTGTGGTGAACGGCTGGCCAGGAGGAAAGGGGATCACCGGAGTCATGGCGGCAACGGTGCCAGGGACGTCGGGCGAGCTGAGAGCGCAACAGGGCTGGTGGGCGGATTCTGTGGAGAAGGGGCGCCTGTGGAATCCGGGCAGGCGTCAGCACGAATGTGTCCACGACAGACGCGCGCAACCACTGCAGACTTACGCGAGATTTCGTCCGCGTGTGCAGTGGTTGCGCGCGTGTGCGAACCGGGGCCGAACCCGGAGGCCGAACCGGGGCCGAACCGGGGGCCGCGGCGGCCCCCGGCGGCCCCCGGCGTCGGGGGGCGGCTCAGGTGTCGTGGATGATCACCCCGCGCATGATCTTGCCGTCCTGCAGGTCCCGGTAGCCCTCGTTGACCTGGTCGAGCGTGTAGGTCGTGGTGATGAGCTCGTCCAGTTTGAGCTTGCCCTCGTCGTACAGGCGCAGGAGCTTGACGATGTCGTACTGCGGGTTGGCGGAACCGAACAGGGTGCCCGTGATGGTCTTGCCGAACAGGGCCATGACTGTGCCGCTGACCTGAACGGTCTTGTCGGTCATGTTCCCCAGGCCGGTGATCACCACGGTGCCGCCCTTGCCGATCACGTCGAAGGCGCTCGAGACGACCTGCTCGTCAACGGTGCCCACGAGGATCAGCGCCTGGTCCGCCATCTGGCCCCAGGTCAGCTTCTCCACCTCGGCGTGGGCCTCGGCGGCGTCGGCGAAGGCGTGGGTGGCGCCGAACTTCAGGGCCTCGTCGCGCTTGAACTGGACGGGGTCCACCACCACGACGTGGCGGGCACCCGAGTGCACGGCACCCTGGACGGCGTTGATGCCGAGTCCGCCGATGCCGTAGATCACCACGGTGTCGCCCTGGCGCACGTTGCCGGCGTAGGTCGCGGTGCCCCAGCCCGAGGGCACGCCGCAGCCCACCAGGACGGCCTTGTCGAGCGGCAGCCAGTCGTCGACCTTGACCACCGAGTGCTGGGAGATCACCGAGCGCTCGGAGAAGGTCCCGAGCATGCACATGGCGCCGAAGTCCTTGCCGCCCGAGTGGAAGCGGAAGGTGCCGTCGGGCATGTGGCCCTCGAGGATCGTGGCGCCCATGTCGCAGAGGTTCTGCCGCCCGGTCGAGCAATAGCGGCAGGTCCCGCAGTTGGGGATGAAGGAACAGACCACGTGGTCGCCCGGCTTGACCTTGGTGACGCCCACGCCCACGGCCTCGATGACGCCGGCGCCCTCGTGCCCGCCGACGATCGGGAAGCGCGGCGGGAGCGAGCCGTCGGACAGGTGCAGGTCGGAGTGGCACAGGCCCGCGGCCGTGTACTTGATCAGGACCTCACCGGGGCCGGGATCGTCCAGCTCGAGCTCGATGATCTCGAACGGCTTGTGGAGGTCGAACAGTACTGCTGCTTTGGTCTTCACGGCGGTGTTCCTTTCGGAGTGTGGGTGGGGAGTGCTGGAGGTGGTGAGTACGGGGTGGGTGGGCTCGGGAGAGAGAGGGGAGTCACCGACGTCCCCGGAGGGGTCACGGAGACGCCGGGTCCCGGTTCTCGCCAGCCCGATCACTCAGAGCTGGATGTTGACCGAGCGGGTCTGGGTGTAGAGGTCCAGCGCCCCCTGGCCCAGTTCGCGGCCCCAACCGGACTGCTTGAACCCGCCGAACGGCATGGCGGTGTCGAAGCCGTTGTACTGGTTGACCCACACCGAGCCGGCGTGCAGGCGGCTGGCCACCTTGTGGGCCTTGGAGATGTCCTTGGTCCAGACGCCCGCGGCAAGGCCGTAGATCGAGTCGTTGGCCTGCCGGACCGCGTCGTCGACGTCGGAGAACCGCAGCGCCGAGACGACGGGGCCGAAGATCTCCTCGCGTACCACCCGGTGGTCGGGTTCGACGTCCACGAAGACGGTCGGTTGGACGAAGTAGCCGGTGTCGCCGTGCCGGGCTCCGCCGGTCAGGGCGCGTCCGCCGTCCTCGATTCCGGCGCGCAGGTAATAGGACACCTTGTCGAACTGGTCCTGGTCGACGAGCGGGCCGAGCTCGGTGGCCGGGTCCAGGCCGTGTCCGATGGTGGCCTGGGCGGCAGCGTCGGCGACGGCCTGGGTGAACTCCTCGTAGATGGAGTCCTCGACGTACAGGCGGGTGCCGGCGGTGCAGGCCTGTCCGTGGTTGAACATCCACGCGGCCACGGAACCGGCGACGGCGGCCTCGAAGTCGCAGTCGGCAAAGACGATGTTGGCGCTCTTGCCGCCCAGCTCGAGGGAGACCTTCTTGAGGTTGCCCTTGGCAGCGTCGACGATCAGCTTGCCGACCTCGGTGGAGCCTGTGAAGGCCACCTTGTCCACGTCGTCGTGGGCGGAGATGGCGGCGCCGGCGTCGCCGAAGCCGGTGACGATGTTGACCACGCCGTCGGGCACCCCGGCCTCGGCGATGACCTCGCCCAGCAGCAGCGCGGTCAGCGGCGTCTGCTCGGCCGGCTTGAGGACCAGCGTGTTGCCGGTGGCCAGGGCGGGTGCGAGCTTCCACGCCGCCATGAGCAGGGGGAAGTTCCAGGGGATGATCTGCCCGCACACGCCCACGGGGACGCGCTGGGTGTAGGCGTGGAACTGCTTGTCGCCGGCGAACGGCATCGACACGTTGACCGTGGAGCCCTCGATCTTGGTGGACCAGCCGGCGTAGTAGCGGAACACGTCCGCGGCCCATGCCACGTCGACGGCGGTCGCGATCGCCACGGACTTGCCGTTGTCCAGGGCCTCGATCTGGCCGAACAGCTCGGCCTTGGCGTCCAGCAGGTCGCCGATGCGCCAGAGGATCTGCTCGCGCTGGTTGGGCTTCATCGTGGCCCAGGCACCGTCGTCGAATGCGCGGCGCGCGGCGGCCACGGCCCGGTTGATGTCCTCGGGGCCGCCGTGTGCGACCTGCGTGATCTCGGCGCCGGTGGCGGGGTCGATGGTGCCGAAGGTGCGGCCGTCGGCGGCGTCGACCCACTGCCCGTCGATGAACAGCCGGTGGGGGCGGCCGAGGAAGTCGCGGGCCGCGGCGCCGAGCCGCTCGTCGACCTGGGTCGTGGTGCCGGTGTCCCGGGAGAGTGTGCCGGTCATTGTGTCCTCCAAAGTTCCGACCGGCTCTGGTGTGAGGCCGGTCACAACCCATCATGGGGTCGTGGGGGCACCGTGGAGTGTTCAGATTCTGGACAACCTCACGAACGCCGGGCGCCCGGCCGCCCGCTACGACAGGCCGAACTCGCGCATCCGGGCGTACAGGGTGGTCCTGCTGATGCCCAGCCGCTTGGCGGCGCGCGACCGGACGCCGTCGCATCCGGCCAGGGCGGCGACGATCGCGTCGTACTCGCCCCTCGCCAACTCCCCGGGCCGGGGCGGGCGTCCGGTACGGGCGCGGGACGGCAGCGAGTCCACGTCCAGGGTCGCCGACCCCCGTCGCGCGGACTCGGTGAGGCATTCGCCCAGGATCGACCGCAGCGAGATCAGTCCGTTGGGCAGGTCCAGGGCGCACACGGCGTCCGCGAACCGCGCCGTGGACACCGTCGACCCGAGCCCCTTCTCGGCGGCCAGCTCCGCGACCATCCGGGCGACGATCTCGGCGCTCTCGGCCCCGCGTTCGTGCAGCGGCCGCAGGACGGTCCGCGTCCCGCACGCGTCCAGTGCCTCCGTCACCGCCGGGCGGGGGTCCTCGCGACTGGTGACGACGACGAGGGCGGCCCCCGCCGACCGTAGGCGTGCTGCCAGGCGGCGCAGGTCGGCGTCGTCGAGGAGGTCGATGTCGTCGAGGACCAGCGGCCTGCCCTGATCGCCCTGGTCGCGCAGGGCGGGGACCGCCAGCTCGCTCCACGCGGCGTGTGCGCTGTCGGCTTCCGCGAGACGGACGTGCAGGGCGTCCGGGCCGGCGGCCCCCCTCGCCGTCGTCGACCGTCCCGAACCGGACGGACCCACCACGGCGTGGGCCCGCGCGGTGGCCCCGACGCCGGCACCGGGCACGGGGGCCGCCGACATCCCCGACATCCCCGAAGGGGCCGCAGATGCCGCGGATACCGAGGAGGCCGCAGAGGCCGCGGAGGCCGGGCTGGAGGCGCGCAGGACGGGCACGGCCGGGTGCTGCTGATCCGGGAAGATCAGGTCGAGCAGGTGCCCACGACGGCCGATCCGGCTCGAGAGCACCCCGACCGTACCCACCGACAGCTCCACGGAGTCGCCCAGCTCGTCCTGCTCGACCAGGCGCCGGAGCCTGCCGAGGTCGCGGGAGTCCAGCCGTTCCAGACTCGAGTGCGAGGCCAGCACCACCTCGTCGCCGAACGCGCAGGTCGCGGTGTCGGAGGTGCGGGTGCGTTCGACGAAGCGATGCCACAGTTCGCGGTCGTCGGCGCGGGCGGTGTCGACGTAGCGGGCCTCGATGTCCGCGACGATCTTCCGGACGAACGGCGCGAACATGCGGGAGGCGTCCGCGCTCATACCCGTCAGATCCACCGCGCCGACCAGGCGGCGCGTGAGCGGGTCGACGATCGGGTGCCCGTAGCAGGCGAAGTCGCGCAGGACCTCCGCGAAGTGCTGCTCGCCGTGGATGAACACCCCGGCGCGGGTCTCGAGAGCCGTGCCGATGCCGTTGTTGCCCACCGCGTCCTCGGTGAGGGTGGCCCCGTCGTCGACCCCTCGCCGCAGGAGCATGCGGGAGATCCGGGCGTTGTCGCGCACCGAGCGGATGACCCGCCCCTCGCGGTCGGCGAGCAGGAGCATCGCCCCGGTGTCCCTGAGGACCTCGTCCAGGTCGTCCATCACCGGGCGGGCGGCCTCGGCGAGCCGGTGGGAGCGGGATGCGCGTGGGTCGGGGGCCCCGGGCCGGGCGCTCTTCGGGGTGAGTCCGCACGAGGCGGATCTGCGCCAGGACAGGTCGATGTGGTCCTCGCCGGGGACGGGGGAGGAGGGGCGGACGGTCTGGGTCACGGGGCACCTCCGGCCGGTCGAGGGGTGTGACTTACACCATACCGACGCGGCGCCACGGCGGTTCGGGGGGTGCCGGCGGCTCAGGGGTGCGGGCGGCTCAGGGGGTGCGGGCGGCGTGGGCCGGGTGCACCAGGTGGGCGGGGAGAGCGGCCGCCCGTGCGGGACGGGGGTGCGCGGCGAGGCGGGCCGAGACCTCGTCCGCGCACTCGGACACCGCCCGGGTGGCGCGGGCGACGGCCCGCCCGGTCATCCGTCGTCCGGGGGTCACGGCCACTGATCCCACCGCCCGGCCGTCCGCGCGCAGGACGGGTGCTGACACCGAGGTCACCGCGAGGTCCGCGGCGGCGGCGAGCTCGGCGTCGGTTACGTCGATCTCGGACAGTTCCACGAACAGCTCCGAGACGCGGTCCCGCACGAGCGCACCGACGCCCGCCGACTCCAGCGAGTCGGCCATCCGCAACAGCTCGCGGCGAGCCGGGGTGAGCCGTTCGATGGACCAGCCACGCCTGGCGATCTGCGGCATGACCACCTCCAACCGCTCTCGCGCGGCCCCGGTGAGCCCCCCGGAGTCCGAGAGCCACCGGCGCTGGTCGACCAAGGGCAACCGGGCGACGAGCTCCCGGACGAAGGGCGCCCGCACCGGGATGACATGCCCGACCGAGATGTCCGCCCGGGAGGCGGTCCGCATGCCCGCCCCCACCACGTCGACGACCTCGGCCATGCCGTCGCGCGTCTCGAACACCACGGCGGCGATGCCCGTGGCGTCGACGAGCCGCTCCAGGGGCTGCCTGGCGGCCCGGGCCAGGTCGACCTCGGCGGCCAGCGACGCCCCCACCGCCCGGAGCCGGGGTCCGGCCCGCCAGCCTCCCGGGAGTTTCTCGGCCCATTGGCCGTCCTGCATCTCGGCGAGCACGGCGTGCAGGGTCGAGCGGCTGGCCCCGGTGCGCCGGGCGATCTCGGACAGCGGCACCGGCGGGCCCTCGGCGGACAATGCCTCGATCACGGACAGCGCGCGATGGGTGGGTTCATGTCGCATAGTCGACAGCCTATGTCGTTATTTCGACACACCGGCTCGATTTGACCCCGCAGAGATGGGGATCGGCAGGGTGAGAGCGCACGATGGTGTCCGAACCCGACGGCAGACAGACCTGTCTGCGGTCTGCCGGCCGGTCACCCCGGACCAGCCCACGACATTGGAGGTCGCATGACCACGAGGACGGCGGTGACGCTCTCGCACCTCGACGCACTCGAGGCCGAGTCCGTCCACATCTTCCGCGAGGTAGCCGCGCAGTTCGAACGCCCCGGGATGCTGTTCTCCGGCGGCAAGGACTCCGTGGTGATGTTCCACCTGGCCCGCAAGGCCTTCTGGCCCGCGCCCATGCCGTTCCCGCTGATGCACGTCGACACCGGGCACAACTTCGACGAGGTGATCGACTACCGCGACCGCGTGGTGGCCGAGACCGGGGTGCAGCTGCTCGTGTCGTACGTCCAGGACGACATCGACGCGGGCCGCGTGGTCGAGGAGACCGGGGTCGGCACCAGCCGCAACCGCCTCCAGACCGCCGCCCTGCTGCGCGGCATCCAGGAGAACCGCTTCGACGCCGTCTTCGGTGGTGCCCGTCGCGACGAGGAGAAGGCCCGTGCCAAGGAGCGCGTGTTCTCCTTCCGCGACGCGTTCGGTGCCTGGGATCCGCGCAAGCAGCGTCCCGAACTGTGGAAGCTCTACAACGGCAACCACCGCAAGGGCGAGCACATCCGGGTCTTCCCGCTGTCCAACTGGACCGAGCTGGACATCTGGCAGTACATCGAGCGTGAGGACATCGACCTGCCGCCGATCTACTACGCCCACCAACGTGAGGTGATCGAGCGCGACGGCATGCTCCTGGCCAAGACCCGGTTCCTGGAGACCCTCCCCGGTGAGCAGGCGCGCACCGAGCTGGTCCGGTTCCGCACCGTCGGCGACGCCACCTGCACCGGCTGTGTGGAGTCCGACGCCGGGGACAACGCCGCCGTCGTGGCCGAGGTCGCGGGCACCCGCGTCACCGAGCGCGGCGCCACCCGTGCCGACGACCGCATCTCCGAGGCCGGTATGGAAGACCGCAAGAAAGAGGGCTACTTCTGATGAGCACCCCCACCCCCGCATCGTCTCTCGCGACCGCTTCCACTCTCACTCCGGAGCAGCTGCACACGATGTCCGAGCACGCCCAGTTGCTCCGCATCGCCACCGCCGGCTCCGTGGACGACGGCAAGTCGACCCTCATCGGACGGCTGCTGTACGACTCCAAGGGGATCTTCGAGGACCAGCTGGCCTCCATCGAGGCCACCTCCAAGGGGCGCGGTGACGAGTACACCGACCTCGCGCTGCTCACCGACGGCCTGCGCTCGGAGCGCGAGCAGGGCATAACCATCGACGTGGCCTACCGCTACTTCTCGACCCCGCGGCGCAAGTTCATCATCGCCGACACCCCGGGCCACGTGCAGTACACGCGCAACATGGTCACCGGCGCCTCCACGGCCGACGTCGCGATCATCCTGATCGACGCCCGCAAGGGAGTGCTGGAGCAGACCCGTCGGCACGCGTTCCTGTCCGCGCTGCTGGGGATCCCGCGCCTGGTCGTGGCCGTCAACAAGATGGACCTCGTGGACTACGACGAGGCCACGTTCGAGGCCATCCGCGCGGAGTTCACCGACTTCGCCGCCAAGCTCGAGGTCCACGACGTCACCTTCGTCCCGCTCTCGGCCCTCAAGGGCGACAATGTCGTGGACCGGACCGAGACCATGCCCTGGTACACGGGCCCGGCACTGCTGGATCACCTCGAGAACGTGCACATCGCCTCGGACCGCAACCTGACCGACGTCCGGTTCCCGGTGCAGTACGTGATCCGGCCCCAACGCGCCGACGGACTGGACCACCGGTCCTTCGCCGGCACCGTGGCGGGCGGGATCATCAAGGTCGACGACGACGTGGTGGTCATGCCCTCCGGTCGGCAGTCCACCGTCAAGGCCATCTGGGGCCCGGGCGGAGCCGAGCTGGACGAGGCGGCGGCCCCGGCAGCGGTGACGATCGCACTCAACGACGAGATCGACATCGTCCGCGGCGAGATGATCGCCCGCCCCGGCAACCGGCCCCACCAGGGCACCGAGCTGGAGGCCATGGTCTGCTGGTTCGCCGACGACACCACGCTCACCGCCAACAAGCGTTACGTCGTCAAGCACACGACCCGCGACACCAAGGCGGTCGTGACGGGCCTGCAGTACCGACTCGACATCAACAGCCTGCACCGCGACCCCGACGCCACCGAGCTCGAGCTCAACGAGATCGGCCGCATCGGCCTGCGCACGCAGACCCCGCTGATGTACGACCCGTACCGCCGCAACCGCGACACCGGCGCGTTCATCCTCGTCGACGAGCTCACCGGCGACACCGTGGGCGCGGGCATGATCATCGGACCCGCCACCACCGGCTCCAACGTCGTCTGGCACGCCGGCGCCGTCCAGCGCGGCGACCGCGGGCAGGGCCGCACGCTGTGGCTGACCGGCCTGTCCGGCTCGGGCAAGTCCACCATCGCCTCGGAGGTGGAGCGGCTGCTCATCGAGTCCGGGCACCCCGCCTACATCCTCGACGGCGACAACCTGCGGCACGGCCTCAACGCCGACCTCGGGTTCTCGGCCGAGGACCGGGCGGAGAACATCCGCCGCACCGCGGAGGTGGCGGCGCTGTTCGCCGATGCCGGCGTCGTCGTCATCTGTTCTCTCATCTCCCCGATGCGCGCCGACCGGGACGCCGCTCGCGCCGTCCACGCCACGTCCGAGCTGCCCTTCACCGAGGTGTTCGTGGACACCCCGCTGGCCGAGTGCGAGTCGCGCGACCCCAAGGGCCTGTACGCCAAGGCGCGCGCCGGCGAGATCCCCGAGTTCACGGGCGTCTCCGCGCCGTACGAGCCGCCGCTGACCCCCGATCTGCACATCCGTCCGGAGGACGGCTCCGCGGAAGAGGTCGCGCAGCGGATCGTCAGCATCCTCCTGGGGATCTGAACCTGTGCCCGAGGCGCTCTGGACCTACGACTCGCTGGGGCTGCTGGTCGTCAGCGCCGTGATCGGAGTGGTGATCGGTCTGACGGGGATGGGCGGCGGCGCGTTGATGACGCCCGCTCTCATCCTCGTCGGGATCCCGCCCACGGCCGCGGTGGCCAACGACCTGGTGGTCAACGCGGTCAACAAGGTCATCGGCGCGGGCGTGCACTGGAAGCACGGCAAACCCAACCTGAGAATCGCGTTCTGGCTGGTCCTGGGCTCGGTGCCCACGGCCTTCCTCGGCGCGTGGCTGGTGCACGCCATCGGTGCCGACGACGTGCAGGGCCTGCTCAAGAACGCCATCGGGGTGACGCTCATCGTGGCGTCGACGGCCTACTTCCTGCGGGCGTTCTTCGAGATGGCCGGCAAGATCCGTACGGGCAACGAGCCCAACCCGCCGGTCAAGCCGCTCATCACCCTGCTCGTCGGGGTGATCGGCGGGCTGATGGTGGGCATCACCTCGGTGGGCTCGGGCACGGTCATCATGATGTGCATCATGCTGCTGTACCCCACCCTGGCGGCGCTGCGGCTCGTGGGCACGGACCTGGTCCAGGCGGTCCCTCTGGTGATCGCGGCCGCCATCGGGCACGTGATGGTGACCGGCGTCGACTGGAACCTGTTGGTGCCGCTGCTGATCGGCGGCTCGATCGGCACGTTCTTCGGATCGAAGTTCGCCAGCCGGGTCCCGCAGGGCCTGATCCGTCGGGGCATCACCATCGTGTTGGCGGTGACCGCGTCCGCGATGCTGGGCGCCTCGCCGGCGCTGATCGGCGTGATCACGCTGGTGCTCGTGGTGGGCGGGCCGCTGGTGTGGCGGGTGTTGGTACGCAGGTACTCCGCGCACGCCGACGAGCCCACGCCCGCTCGCACCTGACCGGTTCCCGACCGGTTCCTTTCCGGTTCCTTTCCGGTCCGGTGGCGCCGCGCCACCGAGGGCGCCCACACTCTCGTTCGTGACGAACACCGACCTCATCTACGCCGTCGTGGGCGCGGCGCTGCTCCTCGGCTCGCTCCTGCCCCGCCTGCTCCGGGAGCGGATCCTGTCCGCGCCGATCATCGTGGTGGGTGTGGGCATGCTCATCGGCTGGTTCATGCCCAGCGAATCCCAGCTCGTCGACGTGATCGAACACGCGGAGCTGGCCGAGCGGATGGCCGAGATCACGGTGATCGTGGCGCTCTTCGGCGTCGGCCTGGCCCTCGACCGCCCTCTGTCCTTCCGTCGCTGGACCACCACGTGGCGGCTGCTCATCATCGGCATGCCGCTGACCATCGCCGGCGTGGCGTTCCTGGGCTGGTGGGCCCTGGGGTTGACGCCCGCGGTCGCGGTCCTGCTCGGGGCGGTCCTGGCCCCGACGGATCCCGTGCTGGCCTCCGACGTCCAGGTGGAGGGGCCGAGGACGGGCGAGGCCGCCGACGACGAGCACGACGAGGCCCGTTTCGCCCTCACCTCCGAGGCCGGTCTCAACGACGCGTTCGCCTTCCCCTTCGTCTACCTCGCCATCTACCTGGCCACCAAGGGCGGGCCGGGGGACTGGTTGTGGGGCTGGCTGGCCTGGGACCTCGTGGGCAAGACGGCCATCGGAGCCGTGGCGGGGTGGGTGATCGGTCGCGTGATCGCGACTGTGCTCTACCGCCACCACTTCGGCGGGTACCGGCTCATCGGCTACGCCGAACCCGCGGCCGCGGTGGCCACGCTGCTGTTCGCCTACGGGGTCGGTGAGCTCGTGGGTGGCTGGGGCTTCCTCGCCGTGTTCTTCGCGGCGCTCGGCGCACGGTCGGCGGAGCGTGGCGACGAGAGGCACGCCCACTTCCACGAGTTCGTCGAGTACACCGAGCACCTGCTCACCCTGCTGATGCTGCTGGTCATCGGGGCGTCGTTCGTCTCGGACGTGATCGGCCGGCTGGAGTGGTCGGACGTTCTGGTGGCGGCCGGGGTGCTCCTGGTGATCAGACCGATCGCCGCCTGGATCTCACTTCTGGGCGACACGCGACTCCGGCCCGCGGAACGGTGGTTCGTGTCCGCGTACGGGGTCCGTGGCATCGGGTCGGTGTTCTACCTCTGCTACGCGATGGAGTACTTCTCCAAGGACGACGGATGGGCCCTCTGGCCGGCGGTCTCGCTGGTGATCGTGGCCTCCATCGTGCTCCACGGAGCGTCGGCGTCCCCGGTGATGAGCGCACTGGACCGCTACCGCAGCGGGGATACGACCCGGTCGCCCCGGGCAGGAGAGGTGGGGCGGGCCGGAGAGGCGAGCGGCTAACGGGGCTCCCAGGCGTCGCTGTCCAGCGTGAGTTCGTGGACGTCCCCGGGCAGGTGCCCGGCCACCAGGTCCGCGATCGTCACGGCGTCCATCACCCGGCGCAGCGCGGCGCGGGAGGCGATCCACACGTGCTGCAGCACGGCCGCGCGCTCGTTGTAGTCCACCGATTCCGGGCGGACGTCGTACACGCTGACCAACGGGCCGTCGACCGCCCGCAGGACGTCCGCCACGGTGATCGCGTCCGCCGCCCGGGCCAGGGTCCAGCCGCCGGTCTTGCCCCGCCGACTCGCCACGATCCCGGCGCGGCGCAGGTCCGACAGGATGGCCTGGAGGAAGCCGTGGGGGATGTCCTGCAGCCGGCCCAGCTCCTCGGCGCTGACCGGGTTCTCGCGGAGATCGCCTCCGGTGTCGGCCTGCCTGGCCGCCGCGAGCTCGACGAGCGCGCGCAGCGCATAGTCCGATTTCGCGGTGACCCTCATGGGGACAGTCTCCCAGAGGGCCGCGCCCGCGAGCACCACAGCCGCCCCTGTCGATGAACTCCCGCGCGCACCGAACCCTCTCTGTCAGCCTGGGGTGAGACAAACCGTGGGGGCGTGAGGATGTGATTGTCATGACCCGATCGACAGGGAAGATCCCGAAGCGCACTGTGGAGGAGAAGCTGCGGATCGTTGCCGAGTATGA
>NZ_JAMYEI010000009.1:0-202375 GCF_033790845.1 Dietzia sp. PP-33 | reverse complement strand
CAACAGACCCTGGACTGGGCAGCGGCACTGCATCCCCGCAGATACTCGGCACCACCGAAAGCACCAGCACTACCCACCACCACTGGCATCAACCTGTCTTGAGACAGGTTGACAACTTCCGAGCGGTGCACGCGCGCGTTCATCGGCGGGAGCGGATGCGGCGGGGTCGGTGGTGGCGGTCGGACGAGGGGCAGCGGATGCGGCAGGGTCGGACGCGGCGGGCCGGGCCCGGACTCAGTCGTCGGCGCCGGCCGAGGTCTCCGTGTCGGCGGGCCGGACCTTGCGGCGGTGGCTGGTGTCGCACAGCGGATAGTTCTTGCTGCGGCGGCACGCGCACACGGCCACCATGAACCGGTCCGAACACACGCGGGCGCCGTCATCGGTCACCAGGTCCACGGGCCCCTCCACCAGCATCGGGCCACCTGGCACTATGCGGACCACCCGCGGTTCGCGGTCACCTGCGGTCGACACGGACCACCACCAGCTCCTCGACCCGTCGCCCGGGCTCGAGCAGTCCGGCCGCCTCGAGCCGTTCGGCGTAGGAGTTCATCACGGGACCGAACTCGACGACCCGGGTCGCCACCTGCCTGGCGTCGAACCCGGCCCGCTCGAGCCGGCTGATGGTCTGCGGGGGGTCGGAGAACTCCGAGTGGACGATGAGCATGCTCCCGCCGGGGGCCACGAGATCCGGGGCCAGATCGCACAACTCGTCCAGGACCACCCGCCCGTTGGCGCCGGCGTCCCAGGCCCGGTTGGGGCCGGTGCCGCGCAACGGTGTGTCGGAGGGGACGTAGGGCGGGTTCGACACCACCACGTCGAACGGCCCCGCGACCCGGGCGTCGGCGAGGGTGCCCACCCTGGCGTCCACCCGGACCCCCGCGCGCTCGGCGTTGCGGGTGGTGCAGGCGACGGCTGCGGGGGAGATGTCAAAGGCCAGGACCTCCCGCGCACCCTTGAGTGCGGCCTCGATGGCGAGGATCCCGCTGCCTGTACAGATGTCGAGGACTCGTTTGTCGGACACCAGATCGCACTGGTCCAGCACCTCGCAGAGCAGCCACGAGTCATCCTGCGGTGCGTAGACGCCCTCATCGACCTCGATGTGGGCGAACCGTGTCTGGGTCATCGGGCCTCCGGGTGAGGGGTCGGGCAGGTGATGCTCAGTCAATCGACGTACCCGATCTCCTGCAACCGCTAGACCGCTACCGCTGCCAGAACAGTCCGCCGGGAACGCCTGCGCCCCCGGTGAGGCGGCAGGTCAGAACCGTTCCCTCCGGCGCGGTGACGGCGACGCCCTCCTGCATGCAGGGCTGCCCCTGCAGAGCCGGACCGGTGCCGTCGGGCCCGGTTCCCTGCGGTTGCGGCAGCCACAGCGGCCCCGCGCCGCCCGGGTCCTCGGTGCAGAACAGCGGAGATCCGTCGTCCGCCTGCGCGAGCTCGCCGAGACGGTGGCAGGGGCCACCGGTTCCCACGACGTTGGCGGGTAGTTGCGACGCCGCCGACGCGGCAGACGTCGCCGGGGCGGTTGGAGCCGCGGCGGTGGCCGACACCGGGTCGGCGGCCTCGACGGTGGGGGAGGTGGTGGTGGGTGTCGACGACGACGACGAGGTGGTCGCCTGCGTGGTCGGCGACGGGGCGGGTTCATTCTCTCCCGCCGCGGAACAGCCCGCGAGCGCGACGCCGGCCGCCATCGCGAGTGCGATGACGGCCGGGACACGGCGACGCCCGGTGCGGGAGAGCGGGTGGTCCGTCGCGGTGTGGGTCATGCTGTCCTGTTCTCGCAGCGCTGGATCAGGCCCCGATGATGAAGGTCTCGAGCTCGGTGCGGGCTTTGTCGTCGGCCATCTGGACCGGCGGCGATTTCATGAGGTACGCGGACGCGGGCAGGATCGGTCCGCCGATGCCGCGGTCCTTGGCGATCTTGGCCGCGCGGACGGCGTCGATGATGATGCCGGCCGAGTTGGGCGAGTCCCACACCTCGAGCTTGTACTCGAGGTTGATGGGTGCGTCGCCGAACGCACGTCCCTCGAGGCGAACGTACGCCCACTTGCGGTCGTCCAGCCACTCGACGTAGTCGGAGGGGCCGATGTGCACGTTGCGGTCGTGGATCTTGTCCTTGAGGGAGCCCTCGAGGTTGGAGGTGACGGCCTGGGTCTTGGAGACCTTCTTGGACTCCAGGCGCTCGCGTTCGAGCATGTTCTTGAAGTCCATGTTGCCGCCCACGTTGAGCTGGTAGGTGCGGTCCAGCGCGACGCCGCGGTCCTCGAACAGCTTGGCCATGACGCGGTGCGTGATGGTGGCGCCGACCTGGGACTTGATGTCGTCTCCGACGATCGGCACGCCCGCGGAGCGGAACTTCTCGGCCCACTCGGGGTCGGAGGCGATGAAGACGGGCAGAGCGTTGACGAAGGCGACATCGGCGTCGATGCAGCACTGCGCGTAGAACTTGTCCGCCTCCTCGGACCCCACCGGCAGGTAGCTGACCAGGACGTCCACCTCGGCGTCGCGCAGGGCCTGGACCATGTCCACCGGCTCGGCGTCGGACTCCTCGATGGTCTGCCGGTAGTACTTGCCCAGGCCGTCGAGGGTGGGGCCGCGCTGGACGGTGACGCCGGTCGGCGGCACCTCGCAGAGCGTGAGGGTGTTGTTCTCCGAGGCGGTGATGGCATCGGCGAGGTCCATGCCGACCTTCTTGCCGTCGACGTCGAAGGCGGCGACGAACTCGACGTCTCGCACGTGGTAGTCGCCGAACTTGACGTGCATGAGTCCGGGGACGGTCTGGTCGATCGCGGCGTCGGCGTAGAACTCGACGCCCTGCACGAGCGAGGACGCGCAGTTGCCGACGCCGACGATCGCGACGCGCACCTTCTTGTCGGTCATTGGGGTTCTCCTTGTGGTGGGTTCTCTGTTCGGATGAGTTCGTTGATCCAGCGCAGCTCGCGCTCGCTGGTCTCGAGGCCCAGCAGGGTGAGCTGCCGGGCGTAGCGCAGTTCGGTCGGGCCGGTACGCGTGGCGGCGTCACGTTGGCCCTCGCGGCGCTCCTCGAGGACCCGCCGCCGGCCCTCGAGGAGTCGCACCCGGGCGGGCCCGGGGGTGCGGTCGAAGAAGGCCAGGTGGACGCCGAAACCGTCGTCGGTGAACGACGCGGCCCCTGGTTCGTCGAGCAGTGCCGACATCGTCTCCTTGCCGCCCGAGGTGATGCGGTAGGTCTTGCGACCACGTCGTGCGGTGGCGGGTGGGCGCGTGGCGGTGGCCGCCGTGGCGTCCTCGACGATGTCGCCCTGTTGCCGGAGGCGGCGCAGGGTGGGGTACAGCGAGCCGAAGGACACGGTCCGTACGGTGCCGAACATCTCGGACAACCGTTTGCGCAGCTCGTAGCCGTGCATGGGTCGCTCATCGAGCAGTCCCAGGATCGCCAGTTCGAGCACCACACCTCCTCCCTCGACATCTCAGGCCTGCGGGTTTCCGCGACGGCCACCGACAGTACACGGTGTGATGTATCGAGCCGATATACCGGGCGGTGGCATCGGCGTGACGTGTCGGCGCACGGCCCGTCCCGGCCACCCACCCCGGTCGTCCACGCCGGGCCGGGCCCGGGTCGTAGGCTGGCCACGTGGACCAGGCCGACTCCCGCTCCCCGCGACCCGGCCCCCCGCCGGGGCCGCAGGACCCCACCGGCCGCGACGCGCTCAGGCGTCGCCGGGTGGTGGACTTCGCCCTGCGTCGGCGAGGGGTGCTGGCGGACCTCCGGGAGGGCGTGTCCGCGCTGCACGAGGTGTGTGACGCCGACGTCTACCTCTTGCGTGCCGCAGGCTTCCACGGGGTGGAGACCGAGACGGTGTGCCCCGTGTGTCGCAAGGAGAACCTCACCGAGGTGTCCTGGGTGTTCGGTGACGACCTGGGCTCGGCCTCGGGCTCGGCCCGCAGTGCCGACGAGATAGAACAGCTGGCGCTGACCCACGACGCGTTCACCGTCCACGTGGTGGAGGTGTGCCGGAGCTGCTCGTGGAACCACCTCGTCCAGTCCTACGAAGTGGGCCTCGCGACGGGTCAGGGCAGGCGCGTGCGGCGGGCCGCGCGGGAACTCCGCCGCCACCACTGAACCGGGCCGGATGGCCCGGCCGGGTGCGCCGAGTTCAGAGTGCGGCCGGATTTCGTACACAATGGATGTCAGTGCACCGTCATCGGGGGTCACCCGTACCGGTCCGAGCTGCTCGCAGGAGGGTGGAAGATGTCGCAAAGTGGCAGTTCGCGTGGGAGAACCGACGCGGACCGGGACGACTCCTCGCATCGGCGCGGCTGGTTCCGGCGGCACCCGGTCTGGACGACGCTGATCCTCCTCGTCGTCGTCCTGCTGGTGATCCCGATGATCGTCGTGGGTGTGATGTACAACCGCACGGAGATCCCCCGTCCGGGGAGCGTCGCCGCCAACCAGATCTCCGAGATCTTCGCGGACGACGGCACCACGATGATCGGTCGGATCGTCCCACCGGAGGGCAACCGCACCCTGGTGGAGATCGACGCGATCCCCGTCCACGTGCGCAACGCCGTCATCGCGGCCGAGGACCGCAGTTTCTACACCAACGAGGGCTACGACCCCACGGGTATCGGCCGCGCGGTGATCGGGCAGGTGACCGGCGAGTCGAGCGCCGGCGGCGGATCGACGATCACACAGCAGTACGTCAAGAACACCATGGTCGGCGACGCTCCCACGTACGAGCGCAAGGCCAAGGAGATCGTCATCGCGGCCAAGATGACCAACAGATGGTCCAAGGACCAGATCCTCGAGGCCTACCTCAACACCATCTACTTCGGTCGCGGCGCCTACGGGATCGCCGCCGCGTCCACGGCCTACTTCAACAAGCCGGTCGAGAACCTCACGGTGGAGGAGGGCGCGATGCTCGCGGGGGTCATCCAGTCGCCGTCCGCGCTGGACCCGCTCAACAACCGCGCGGCCTCCGAGAGCCGTTGGAACTACGTCATGGACGGCATGCGTGACATGGGTGCGGTCGACGCGCAACAGCGGGGCATGGCGGCGTTCCCCGAGGTGGTCCAGGACCCGCAGGCGATCGAGCAGAACGTGGGTGATCCGACCAACGGGGCGATCCGCCGCCAGGTCCTGGCCGAGCTCGACCAGGCGGGCATCGACGAGCAGATGCTCAACACCCGCGGTCTCAAGATCACCACCACCATCGACCAGGCCACGCAGGACGCGGTCGTCTCCGCCGCCCGGAGCAACATGGAGGGTCAGAACCCCGAGAACCGGACCGCCGTGGTCTCCATCAACCCCCGCACGGGCGGCGTGATCGGCTACTACGGCGGTGAGGAGGCCGAGGGCTGGGACTACGCCAACGCCCCGCTGCAGACCGGCTCCACCTTCAAGATCTTCGGCGTGGCCGCGGCCCTGGACCAGGGGATCGGGCTGGGCACCCAGATCTCCTCCGCGCCCGTGACCACCGGCAACGTCACCGTCACCAACGTCGACGGGCAGAGCTGCGGCACGTGTTCGGTCTCGCAGGCGCTCAAGATGTCGCTCAACACCTCGTTCATCCGTCTCCAGCGTCTGCTGGACAACGGGGCCAACGACGTCCGGGACATGGCGCACCGCGTCGGGATCCCCGAGCAGATCCCCGGCCTGCCGTGGGAGACCCTCAGCGAACAGGGCGAGGATCCCTACGACGGTCTGATCCTGGGTCAGTACCCGATCCGGGTGCGTGACATGGCCACCGGGCTGGCGACCTTCGCCGCCGAGGGGGTCCACCGGCCCACCCACTTCATCCAGAAGGTCGAGACGGCCGACGGAGAGGTCCTGGTGGACAACAGTTCCGTCGAGGGCGAGCAGGTGGTGGACGAGGACGTGGCCAACAACCTGGCCTCGGCGATGGAGCCCATCGCGGCATACTCCAACGGCCACTCCCTGGCCGGCGGCCGCCCGTCCGCCGCCAAGTCCGGCACCACCCAGCTCGGTGACACCGGGTACAACAAGGACGCCTGGTTCGTCGGCTACACCCCCTCCATCGCGACCGCGGTGTGGGTCGGTACCGACGACAACTCGCCGCTGCTCAACCAGTGGGGCGGGACGATGTACGGCGCCTCCGTCCCCGCGGACATCTGGAAGTCGGCGATGGACGGGGCGCTGGCAGGGACGGATTGGGAGAGCTTCCCGACCCCCGGGTACATCGGCGGTCAGGCCGGCGCGTCCCAGTGGGAGTCCTCCGGATCGGGCACCGGGACGGGGAACACCGGCGGGACCGTGGACACCGAGCAGTTTGTCCCGCAGACCAGTGCTCCGCCCGCGCCGGCCCAGCCCGCACCCGCGCCCGGTGCGCCGGGCCCGCTCACGCTCAACGTCCCGGGCCTGCCCGAGATCGTGATCCCGGGCGCCGGCGCCCCGGCGCCCGCGCCCGCACCGGCTCCCGAGCCGGCGCCGGTGCCCGGTGGCGGCGGAACCGGTGGCGGAACCGGTGGAGGCACGGGCGGTGGAACCGGTGGCGGCGGCACCGGCGGGGGAGACGGCGGCGGCACCGGCGACGGCGGCGACGGCGGCGCCTGAGCGAATTGCCGTGAACTAGGGTGTGACCGTGCAGAGCAACGGCCACCTCTCCCCGCTGCCGCTCGACGACGACCTGCGGTCCCTCGGGCCGCGGGACCGGGTGCGCCCCGGGGACGGGTCAGGCGCGGCCGTGCTGGACGCGTGGGGCGGGCCCGTCGGCCGACACGCCGCGGTGGGCCGACAGCGGTTCTGGACCCCGCTGCGGGTCATCATGCTGTTCGCGGTGGTGTTCCTGGCGTTCGGATTCTTCTCCAAGGCGTCATGTCTGGAGACCACCACCGGTGCCGACGGCGCCCAGCCCGGCCTCAACTGGACCGGGCAGCAGTACTTCAAGGCCTGTTACGCGGACCCGCTCCCGCTCTACTCGGTGCAGGGCCTGGACTCCGGAGAGCTGCCGTACCGGTACATGTGGGTCGGTGACGACGGTGTGGTCCGCTACATGGAGTACCCGGTGGTCTCCGGGATGTTCCAGTACGTCACGGCGCAGGCGGCCCAGGCCTGGCACTCGGTCGCCCCCGGCGCCCCCATCGAGGTGGTGAAGTACTTCGTTCTCGGCTGCGTGTTCCTGGCGATGATGTGGATGGTCGCCGTCTGGGCCACGTACCGGTCAGCCGGGCGCAGGCCGTGGGACACGGTGCTCATGGCGGCCAGCCCGCTGATCATCTTCCAGGCGTTCACCAACTACGACCTGATGGCGGTCGCCTTCGCGTCCGTGGCGCTGCTGCTGTGGGCGCGCAGCAGACCGGTCTGGGCCGGGGTCGTCCTGGGGATCGGCGTGGCGGCCAAGCTGTACCCGCTGTTCCTGTTCGGGGCTCTGTTGGTGGTGGCGATCCGGCGGAGGCGCTTCGTCGACCTGGGCAAGGCGGCCGGCGCGGCGGTGGCGGCGTGGTTGGCGGTCAACCTGCCCATCATGATCCCGTTCCCGCAGGGCTGGAGGGAGTTCTTCCGGCTCAACTCGGACCGGCCCGCCAACCCGGAGAGCATCTACGCCGTGATCAGGACCCTCACGGGCTGGGAGGGCTTCGACGTCGGACGGGCGGCGGGCGAGGCGCCGGTCCAGCTGAACATGGTGTCCCTGGTGCTGTTCGCCCTCGGCTGTGTGGCCGTGCTCGTGATCGGTCTCACCGCGTCCACCACCCCGCGGGTCGCCCAGTTGGCGTTCCTCATCGTGGCGGTCTTCCTGCTCACCAACAAGGTGTGGAGCCCCCAGTACTCGTTGTGGCTGGTCCCGCTGGCCGTGCTCGCGGTGCCACGGGCGAAGCTGCTGGTCCCGTGGATGGCGTTCGACGCGCTGCTGTGGGTCGCCCACATGTCGTACTTCCACGGCGTGGCGAACAAGGGCATCGGGCCCGAGGTGTTCCACCCGCTCGTCCTGGTCCGCGACCTGATGGTGGTGGCGATCTGCGTGGTGGTGATCCGCGAGATCTACCGGCCGCACCTGGACCTGGTCCGGATGACGCACCAGGGCACCCCCGAGGGGCCGGATCCGCTGGCGGGGGTTCTCGCGGACCCCGATGAACCGTTGGTCGGACCGCCGACCGACCAGGAGAACGACGACGACGAGGTCCGCAGGGCCCGACAAAGGGAGGCCTCCGCCGGATGAGCACCGACGCGATGATCTGGATGTTCCTGTGCATCCTCGTGGGATTCATCTGCATGGTCACCGCCGCCGGGGGGTTCCGCGCGGGCTGGCGGCAACCGGTGTGGATCGCCTGGACAGTGGCCGCCTTCCTCTTCCTCACCGTGGTGCCGGTGGTCCTCGCGTTGACGATCGGCCTCCGGCACGGTTGAGGCGGCGTCAGTCGCTGCGCCGGGATTTCGTCTGCCGAGCTCATGCGGGGTAGCCTTACCGGGTTGCTGACGCAACGACCCTCCTGCCACGGAAATTCCGTGGCCGAATCTGTAGTCCACAGGAGGTGATGAGGTCCCATGCGTCAATACGAAGTGATGGTCATCCTCGATCCGAGTCTCGACGAGCGCACCGTGGCGCCGTCGCTGGACACGTTCCTCAACGTGATCCGGCAAGAGGGCGGTTCGGTCGACAAGGTCGATGTCTGGGGCAAGCGACGCTTCGCCTACGAGATCAACAAGCAGACCGAGGGCATCTACGCCGTCGTCCAGATCAAGTCCGAGCCGGACGCGGTCAAGGAGCTGGATCGTCAGCTCGGTCTGAACGAGAACGTCCTCCGCACCAAGGTGCTCCGCGCCGACAAGTGACCCTGACTGTCCGACCCGCCCGGTAATCTGGGCGCGGTCGGCCGGACTGGCGATCACATCCACCTCAGCTTCTACACGGAGGACAAGCGCATGGCACAGGGCGACACCCCCATCACCGTGGTCGGGAACATCGTCGCGGACCCCGAGTTGCGGTTCACACCGTCGGGTGCCGCGGTGGCGAACTTCCGGATCGCCTCGACGCCGCGCCGCTTCAACTCCCAGACCAACCAGTGGGAGGACGGCGAAGGCCTGTTCCTCACCTGCAACGTCTGGCGTCAGGCCGCCGAGAACGTGGCGGAGTCCCTGCAGAAGGGCATGCGAGTCATCGTGAACGGCCGGCTGCGCCAGCGGTCGTACGAGACCCGTGAGGGCGAGAAGCGCACGGTGTACGAGGTGGAGGTCGACGACGTCGGCCCGTCGCTCAAGTACGCCACCGCCAAGGTCACCCGCACCAACCGCGAAGGCGGCGGGGGCGGTTTCCAGGGCGGCGGGCAGCAAGGCGGCCAGCAGGGCGGCGGATTCCAGTCCGGCGGCCAGCAGGGTGGCGGTTTCCAGGGCGGCGGCCAGCCGCAGGGTGGCTTCGGTGGCGGCCAGGGAGCCGGTCAGCAGAACGACGACCCGTGGGGCAGCGCTCCTCAGGCCGGCGGTTCCGGTGGCTTCGGCGGCGCGGACGACGAGCCCCCGTTCTGATCCCAGGGTCTTTTCCCTACGGGGCGCGCGATGCGTCCCACCCCATAAGCATGAGACATGACCTCGCGAGAGTCCGGCCCCGGTCGGCTCGTCGGAGGAAAGAAAGGTAGACGGATCATGAAGCTGATCCTCACCGCCGACGTCGACAAGCTCGGTGCTCCGGGCGACATCGTCGAGGTCAAGGGCGGATACGGTCGTAACTTCCTGCTCCCGCGCGGGCTGGCCATCGTGGCCACCCCGGGCGCCGAGCGCCAGATCGAGTCGATCAAGCGGGTCCAGGAGGCCCGTGAGGTGCGCGACTCGGACCACGCCAACGAGCTCAAGCAGAAGCTCGAGTCGCTCGCCGACGTCAAGGTCGCGGTCAAGACCTCCGACACCGGCAAGCTCTTCGGCTCGGTCACCGCGGGCGACGTCGCCGCGGCGATCAAGTCGGCCGGTGGGCCGGCGCTCGACAAGCGCGCCGTCCAGATGCCCCGGGAGCACATTAAGTCGACCGGCGCCCAGAGCGTCGTCGTCGAACTCGGGCACGACACCACCGCGACCGTTGCGGTCGAGGTCGTTCCCGCCTGATCTGCCACGTAGGGCCCCGGTCGTCGTCCGCGACGACCGGGGCCCTCGTCGTGGGAGCTCGATGACGGGTTGTGGATCGCCTGTGGATAACTATGCCGACGAAATACAACGGTGTCGGTTCCGAGATCGATAATGTTCATCTTTCGTTATCTATTGCGCCGTCGAACCGGTCGTGATACAACACGTTCTCCACTGGTGGGGCGACCTGCAAAGATAGTGATGACCTGCGGTTTTGTCGAAACCCGGCAGGGTACTCCACGAGTTCTCCACAGCGGGGCGCGCATAATCCCTGCGTAACCTCGATTCATCCACAGTTGTCCACAGGCGGCCACCAACGATTGTGGATAAGCCTGTGGATAACTAGGTGGGTGGCTGCCGAGCGTGTCGCAGCGGTGGCCTACAGTGAACTCGTCACGCGGACCGGCGAGGCGGCTGGGAAGTAGCGCACGTATGAGGCGTGAAGCGGAGAGGAGAGCCCATGGCGCAGGGGGGATTTGACGGTTCCGACGAGATGCCGCCTCCGCCGGACGAGGGTGGGCGCGCCGAGTTCGGCCGCACGCCGCCCCAGGACCTCACCGCGGAACAGTCCGTACTCGGCGGAATGCTGCTGAGCAAGGACGCCATCGCGGACGTGGTGGAGGAGATCCAGCCGGGCGACTTCTACAAGCCCTCGCACCAGGCCGTCTACGACGTCATCCTGGACCTGTACGCGCGTGGCGAGCCCGCAGATGCCGTCACGGTGGCCGCCGAGCTCGATCGCCGGGGGGATCTGCGACGTGCCGGTGGGGCCACCTACCTCCACACGCTCATCTCGACCGTGCCCACGGCGGCCAACGCCGGGTACTACGCGCAGATCGTCTCGGAGAAGGCGATTCTGCGCCGCCTGGTCGACGCCGGGACGCGGATCGTGCAGTTCGGCTACTCGGGGTCCGAAGGCGCCGACGTCGCGGAGGTCGTGGACCGCGCGCAGGCGGAGATCTTCGAGGTCACCGAGCGCCGGACCACCGAGGACTACGTGATCATCGAGGAGCTCCTGCAGCCCACGATGGACGAGATCGACGCCATTCACACCGCCGGCGGGCTCAGCCACGGTGTCCCGACTGGCTTCGCCGACCTCGATGCCGTCACGAACGGTCTCCACGGCGGTCAGATGATCATCATCGCCGCCCGCCCCGGCGTGGGTAAAGCCCTGGCCCTGGACACCGTGCTGCCGACCCCGGACGGTGCGACCACCATGGGGGAGGTCGCGGTCGGCGACCGGGTTCTGGGCGCCGACGGGCAGCCGACCGAGGTCGTGGCCGTGACCGAGGTGTGGCAGGACCGCCCCTGCTTCACGCTGCGGTTCAATGACGGCTCGGAGATCGTGGCGGACGCCGAGCACGAATGGCGTATCGAGATGGGCGGCACCCACCAGACCGTCACCACCAAGTCGCTCGAGACGCTGATGCTGGTGAGCGACTTCGGGATACTCGTGCCCGAGAACGCGGATTCAGGGCGACCCGCCCGGGTGATCATCGACGTCCGCGGCGCGGAGAGCGTGCCGGTCAGGTGCATCGAGGTCTCCGCCGCCGATCACTTGTACCTGGCCGGGCCCACGGCGATCCCCACGCACAACTCCACCATCGGCCTGGACATCATGCGCTCGTGCTCGATCAAGAACGGGCTCACCTCCGTGGTGTTCTCGCTGGAGATGGCCAAGACCGAGATCGTCATGCGCCTGATGAGCGCCGAGGCACGGGTCAAGCTCTCCGACATGAAGTCGGGCAAGATGAGCGACGAGGACTGGACGAGGATGGCCCGGCGGATGGGCGAGATCTCCGAGGCTCCGCTGTTCATCGACGACTCGCCCAACCTCACCATGATGGAGATCCGCGCCAAGGCCAGGCGACTCAAGCAGAAGCACGACCTGCGGCTGATCGTGGTGGACTATCTGCAGCTGATGTCGAGCGGTAAGAAGGTCGAGTCCCGCCAGCAGGAGGTCTCGGAGTTCTCGCGTCAGCTCAAGCTGCTGGCCAAGGAGCTCGACGTGCCCCTGATCGCCATCTCGCAGCTGAACCGTGGCCCCGAGCAGCGCACCGACAAGCGGCCACAGGTCTCCGACCTCCGTGAGTCCGGTTCGCTGGAGCAGGACGCCGACATCGTCATGCTGCTCCACCGCCCCGACGCCACCGAGCGTGACGACCCGCGCGCCGGCGAGGCCGACCTGATCCTGGGCAAGCACCGTGGTGGTCCGACCTCCACGATCACCGTGGCGCACCAGCTCCATTACTCCCGGTTCGTCGATATGGCGCGGGGGTTGTAGGGGCCGTCACGTTTCTGCTGTCGCCGAATTTGACCTTCGAGTTGGTTGAGGCCGGACGATGTACGAGTGGCTGACCCAAAATTGATGTCGATCGGCGTGTTCGCCAAGCTTGTTGGACTGACTGCGAGCGCGTTGCGGTTCTACGACGATGCCGGTGTGCTGTGTCCTGAGCAGGTCGACCCGCTGACGGGTTACCGGTTCTATAGCGAATCGCAGTCGGCGCGGGCCTCGCAGTTGCGTCAGTTGCGAGAGATCGGGATGCCATTGCCCACAATAGGTCGGTTCTTCGCCGCCAGCACGACGAAGGCTGCGGAGCTTATCGACGATCAGGTGGCCAAGGTCGCCGCAGAGGCCAGCGAAATTCAGCAGGTCGCCGCAACACTCAAGTCATCCCTCGGGTCGGGCGCTTGCCGCGCCCTTTGTGTGCTTCCGGGACCGGTCCTTGCAGCGGCTGTCAACCAGGTACTTGCCACGACCACTCACGACCCCCAGATCCCGGTCCTCGCCGGTGTGCACCTCGAAACAGATCCTGACGCCATCTCGCTGACCGCGACCGATCGCTACCGACTCGCTACGCGCACCTTGGTGCCCAGCCAGCTGTCTGCAGTTTCCTGGGCAGGGACCCTGAACGGAAACGACCTCCAGACCGCAGCCTCGCGGCTGCGGCGAAGCCCGGTAGTGACGCTGGAAACGGGTGAACGGGCCCTGGGCCTGCGTACGGCGGACGGCACCGTGGCCCATTGTCGCCTGCTGACCGCGGCCTTCCCTGACTACAGGCTTCTGATCGGGTCACTGCCAGCGGTGACGCATCGCGTCACGATCGAGACGCAGCAAATCCGCAAAGCGCTAGAACACGCACCTGGGAAGGTCGGCCTGCGGATCTCAGGCCGTCAGGCGAGTCTCGTGCTATTCGGTGCCGCCGTGGATCTCCACGGCACCGCGACAGGTCCCGATCTAACACTCTGGTTCGAACTGGCCACCTTGTACCCAGCGTTGAGCCACGCACTAGGAAACGAAGTGATGCTCGATCTTCGAGGGGCCGATCAGCCAGCCACTGTCCGATCAGCCGACGAAGGCGACCTCACGACGCTCGTCATGCCCTGCCGACCGGACCCGCCCGGAACCACGTCACGGACGCCTCGTCCACAGACACGCAAGGAGTGAAGCACCTCATGACCGAAACCGCCGCCACGCCTGACCCGACGATGGAAGCCATCAACAACGCCGTGATCCTCGGGCACGCGGGCGACGTCGAGTCGGCCCGCCGTGACCTGCTCACCATCTGGGACCAGATCGGCGTCGCGGGAGACCCGCTCCCCCGCTGCGCTCTCGCTCACTACCTGGCCGACCTCCATGAGAGCCCTGCAGAGGCGCTCCCCTGGGACGTCCGCGCCCTCGACGCCGCCGACGCCCTCACCGACGCACGCGCCCGGAATTACCACGCCAGCCTTCAAGTCGCCGGGTTCTACCCGAGCCTCCACCTCAACATCGCTGACAACCTCCGCCGCCTGGGCGCGTTCGAGGCAGCGACCGAGCACATTCGCAACGCGGGGCAGCGCCTCTCAGCGCTGTCAGACGATGCGTACGGCCAGAGCATCCGCACGGCCATCGACGAAGTCCGCCAGGCCATCGACAACCGTGACACCGCACGCCGGTCGTCGGCACCCGGTGCAGCCCCGTGACGCACTAAAACCCGCCGTCGGCCGTCGAAGGGTGTTTCCACGTTGATGTGCCTTCGAGGATGATGACAGGAGTGAACGAGGCGCCGCGAGGACTGCACGGGTTGAGTAGCACTGACGCTGAGCACTTGCTTGACGGCGCGGTGGGGCCGTTCTACACGCCGGCCTCGGTGGCCCACCTCCTTGAGGTCTCACCAGCAGAGATCCGCAGTCGGAATGCTGCAGGCAGCGTGCTTGCTGCCCGATTGCAGAACGGTCAGTGTGTCCCCCCTGGCAGATGGCGAACGGATCGGTTCACCCCGAGCTAGTGAACCTCTGGAAAAAGCTTGTTCGAAGTGCTGACGAATGGGCCGGCCTGCTCTGGCTGTGTGCCCCCAACGAATAGCTAGAAGCCCAGTCACGGGTGCAGTGGACCAGGAGCGGCCGTGCCGCTGACGGGGCGAGGCTTACGGCGTCGCGCACCGCTTCGGTCTGGGCCCAGTAGCGCACCAGCTACGGCGTGCCAGTCGAGCCAGCTGCCGGTGGCGAGTGGTTGATGAGCTCGTGGAGAGCGGCCGCGCCGGCGAGGAGCCCGAGTCCGCGGGCTCGGAGTGTGGCCCGCCACTCGTGGAGGGCGTGAACGAGTCTGTCGTGGCTTCGGTGTTCGTGAACCTCGGCGACGATGTCGGCAATCAGCTCCAAGGGGTGTCGTCCCCGCCGCAGCTGGCGGGCCAGGAGTGCGTCCCGTAGGTCGTCGGCGTGGAAGAGCCGGTGGCCGGTTCTCGGGTCGCGAGTGGGCCGGAGGATTCCGGCCGTCTCCCAGGTGCGCAGTGTTGCGGCAGTCACTCCGATCCTGCGGGCCACCTGGCCGATCGACAGCGGGCGTGTGTGGTGGAGGTCGAGGACGGGGCGCAAGTTCTCGCCGTCCACCACACGTGCCACGCGGTCGAGGGCGGCCCGGTCGTCGGCCAACTCTGCGTGTCCGCGATCGATCTGTTCGAGGACACCATCGATCTGACCCTGGTGGGCGAGGGTCACGAGTTCGGCGCTTGCGGCGTGACCGAGAGACGGGGCCAGGGCTCGAAACGCGGCGAGAGCGAGTCTGTGGCGCTCCCCATATGAGCGATGCCCGCCTGATGTTCGGTCCGCCGGGGGGAGAATGCCGCGCTCTTCGTAGGACCGGATTGCCTGGCTCGACAGTCCGTGAACCCGTGCCAGATCGATAGGCCGCATCATCTCTCCCCATCTAGCTCATGTGAAGTTTGTTCGGTCTTGAACTCCCAGTATGCGCCCCAATCTTCACCGGGTCTTTCAGAGTTATGGTGGAGGGGGTGACTGACCGAACCCAGAACCCCAGACCACCACTTCTCACCACAGCGCTGTCGAGGCTCCTCGCGAGCCGAGTACCCACGCCACGTGTCATCGCACTGGGGGAGCCCACCCACGGGGACGAGACCTTCCTCACGGTCCGCAACGACATCGTGTCGTGGATCGCGGACGACTTCGGACTCGCCGCGATCGCTCTGGAGACCTCGGCGGACGCCAGCCGTTATCTCGACGAGTACGTATGCGGCGATGCAGACGACCTCGACCGTGCGCTGGAGGCTGGCTTCTCACACGGATTCGGCCGCTTCTCCGGCAACCGTGACCTTCTCCTCCGGCTTCGCTCGATCAACCGAGCACTCGAGGCGCACGACCGTATCCGCTGCGTGGGCATCGATGCAGACATGGACTCACGGCCGAGGACTTTGCCTCCCCAGAGCGGGCTCAGAAGCGCATCGTCGAACGCACCACACGGATGGCCGACCACGTCGATCGTCTTGTGGGACAGATCGGTCATCGTGGTCCAGTGCTGCTGCACGCGCACAACACCCACGTCCATCGGGCCCACTCGACGATGCAACTCGGTCCGCACCGAATCGAGTGGGACGCCCTCGGTCACCAGCTCGCTACGCGACATGGAGAGGACTATCTGGTCGTGGCGACCTCGTGCAGCGCCGCGCCGGCACGAGGCGTCCCTGCCGCCCCGAACGGAACCATCGAACATCTTCTCGACGGCCTCGAAGGCGGCACCGAACCGGTGCTCGTCAACCACCGGAAACTCGGTCATCTCATAGACGCGCACCGGTCGGAACTGCGCATGCGCGACGACCTGACCCCAGCCATGGCTCTCGGTCCGCTCGACCCCGCCACCCTTGTCGACGCGGTCGATGGCGTCATCCATATCAGCCAGGGTGAGCGCGGCCCTCTGCTGACACCCGAGCAGATTCGAGACCTACTGTCGGCGCTGCCGGACGTCGAGGTACTCGTCGCCGGCCCCGACACCGGAGCCCCCGACAGCGCGTGGGGAGACATCTTCTTCACCGTTCAACCACAAGGTCACCACGATCTGCGCCGAATGCCGTTCGCCACCATCGTCGCCAGCAACTATCCCGGATTCGACGAAGACTCCCAACTGGACCGAGATGATGTTTTCGCGCTCAATATGCGAGTCGGGCCCGAGTACTTCGAAGGGCTCCTCGGATTTTCCCCGGAGGAAAGCCCGGCCCACCGCGAGCAATTCGATCCCGTGGCCGCTGGGATCCTGATGCCACATCCCCTCTACGGCTCACAGGCATGGATCCGGATCATCAACCCGCCCGCAGCGCAGACCGAACAGCTGATCGGATTGGCTGGCGCAACAGCACACCGGGTACGAACCAGACTCACCGGAGGTCAGGGAGACGACCCCGCCGCGGGCGCCGTTCTCGGAGGGTCTGCCTGAGCTGCCAGGTACGCAGCGGTACTGGCGTCGGCGGGGAGGAACGTCTCGATCGCGAGTTCAGACAAGGTGACGTCCAGGGCGGTGCCGAATGTTGCGATCATGGCCAGAAACGACAGACGGGCACCGCCGACGTTGAGGAGCAGTGGCACATAGACGGAGTTCGACTCGGTGGCCTGCAGTGGTGCGTCCTCGGGACCGGCGTGTGGGTAGGAAGCCAACTCATCGTGAAGCGAGAGCATGTGGGCGTCAGCGCACGCTAGGGCACTACGGCGCAGTCCACCGAGTACAAAAGCGCGCCACTGAGGAAGGTTTGCGATATGAGGTGCCATACCCAGGGGATGCAGTGTCATGCGCAGCGCGTTGAGTGGCCGCTCGGCGAGCAGGCGCGGAGACACGACCTGGGTGAGGACGTCGACCGCGGCGTTGGTCTCGAGTACGTTCCATGTCCGGTCTACTGCCAGGGCCGGGTAAGGCTCGTGGGCAGCAAGTACTTCGCGCACCGCAGTTCGGACAGATGCCAATGCGGGGGCGGTCAACTCATTTTCGGAGTAGCGCGGGGCAAAGCCGGCTGCCATCAACAGTTGGTTGCGGTCCCGTAGGGGGACATCGAGGTGTGCGGCTATCCGAAGCACCATGTCCCGGCTGGGTTGAGACCGTCCGGTTTCGACGAAGCTGAGGTGGCGGGTGGAAATGTCGGCCTCGCTGGATAGCTCGAGCTGGCTGACTCGTCGATGCATGCGCCACTGCCGAAGTAACGAGCCAACCGAAGTCGAGGCAGTCCGCGTGTTCGTCGTCATGGGTCGAGTGTGGCCCAGTGAACGACGAAGCTCCATGACCTCGCAGGTAATCGACTGCGCATCTCGGCGTGGTTCAGGGTGGGGTCGGGACGGCCAGAGTGGCCGCTCATCCGGCTTACTGGGAGGACGACATGACTGCCATTCGATACGCGGACGATCTCCAAACCGGCCAGCAGATCCAGCTCGGGAGCTACACCATCACCGAGTCCGAAATTATTGCCTACGCGCAGCAATGGGATCCGGTGTTCATCCACGCCGACCCGACAGCGGCCGCGAAAACACCCCTGGGCGGCGTGATCGCCAGTGGGTTACACACCTTGGCGATCTACCAGCGCTTGGCCGTCCCAGCCTTCTGGTCTCATTTCACGGGAGGGGTCGGACGTAGTTTCGAGATCTACTTCCGTCGGCCCGTGCACCCAGGCGCCACGCTGACCGGACAGCTGACAGTGCACTCGGTGATACCGAGAGTCGAACGCGGCGATGCGAAAGTCGCCATCACCGCAGAGCTCACTAACGACCATGGCGAGACCGTTCTTGAGCTCACCAACCACTCCGCCCTTCCGCTTCGCAGCGCCGCTGCAGGCCCTTCGTGAGGAACGCGGACACCTTGCGTAGTGCCCTCGGCGGCCAACGCGCCGCCGTCGCTACTGCCCTCCGCCTTCTATGTAGCTCCTCCCGTTGTCGTTTCGCGGGCGTAGGCAGCTGGTGTGGTGCCGTAGGCATTGCGGAACGCGTTGATGTACCCGCTGGTCGTGCGGTAGCCGATGCGATCCGCGACGCTGCTCACGGCCATGCCGCTCGAGAGCAGTGAGAGCGACGCGATCAGGCGAGCTTGAGTGCGCCAGCGCGTGAACCCACTTCCGGTCTCGGCGACGAACGCTCGCATGATGGTGCGCGAACTGACACCGGCCTGGCTCGCGAGGCTGGAAAGCGGCGTGTCATCGCGCGGGTCGGCCAGGACTCGTTCCGCGATCGCTCGGGCTACCAGGTGGGTCGGTGTCACCAAACTTGCGTGGTGCTCCGGAGCGTCCTGCATGAGCTGCGAGAGCAGGACATGGCAGGCCGCTCTCGTCGCAGGAGTGGGGGAGCCGGAGCTCATGTATCGGGATATCTCCGCCATGAGCGCAGTGCAGGAGATCGCGCGTGGCTGGTTCCATCGTTCACCCGGCGGTCGGAGCGGGACGGCGCTGTAGACGCTACGGGTTACCCCGGAGTTCAGGGGCTCGACCGAATGCGCGATGCCGGCGGGAAACCAGAACGCCGCGTTGGTGGGGACCAACCAGCGCTGCGCCCCGACGAGCACGTTCACGGCGCCGTCCGGGAACCAGTAGAGCTGGTCTTCGTCATGACTATGGGGTGGATGGGTGGTCGCTTCGTGGAGCGCACCGAAAAAAGTCTGCGATGTCACCTGCGGTGTATCGGCTGCACCCTTTGCCGTGGAGCGTCCCAAAAAATGCGTCACGACGACAACCGTACTTGCACCCGTGGCGTATTTGAGTCACTTGAAGTGGATTGAGCAGGTGAACTTGTGAGGCTAGCCTAACCTGGTTCCGACGCTCCTGAATGCTCCTGCGCCGGGCCGATGTCATGTAACCCACAGCAGAAGGATCGAAGTCTATGACCACACTCGGCGGTACTCGCCGGTTCCGAAGGACAGCTGGCGCGACGATCGCCGCACTCCTCGTCGCAACCCTCGCTGCCTGCTCGTCCGAACCCACCCCCTCCGGTGGGGCGGGTGCAAGCGAAGGTTCGTCCGGGGGCGGTGAGTTCCCGGTGATGATCGATCATGTCTACGGCGAGACAGTGATTCCCGAGGAGCCAACCCGGGTGATCACACTCGGGCTCTCGGATCAGGATCCGCTGCTCGCGTTGGGCGTGAAGCCGATTGCTGTCTACCCGTGGTGGGGTGACTACGAGTCCGCGACGTGGCCGTGGGCGCAGGACGAGCTCGGCGACGCGGAGCCGGTGGTGCTCAACGGTGGGGTCCGGGATGAGGCGAATCCGCCGATCGAGGAGATCGCGTCGCTTGAGCCGGATCTGATCATCTCGCTCTACAACGGAACGACGAAGGAGCAGTACGAGCAGTTGTCGCGCATCGCGCCGGTCGTCGTGCCGGATGAGGAGTACGCGGACTTCGCGATCACATGGCAGGAGGCGACCCGCGCCACGGGCGAGGCCCTGGGCCGTGAGGATGAGGCGCTCTCCTTGGTGGATCAGCTGGAGCAGGAGTTCGCTGACGCGGCCGATGACCACCCTGAGTTCGCGGGCAAGACCGCGGTCGTGGCGGAGCGGTTCGAGGCGGGCGAGACAATCGTGCGCACGGGCAGCGATGTGCGAGCGAAGTTCTTCGAGCAGCTCGGCTTCACGATTCCCGCCGAGATCGCCGGTATCACGCCGAACGACTACGGCGAGCTGTATGTGCCGGACGAACTGATAACGGAGATCTCCAAGGATCTGCTGGTGTGGAACGTGGGGTTTGCCCCCGATGCTCGCCGGACGGTCGAGGCGCTCGCCCTGTACGAGCAGTTGCCAGTTGTGCAGAACGACCGGGTGTTGTGGGTTGAGGACGAGGTGGTCTCCGGTGCCTTCAGCTGGGGAACCGTCCTGAGCTTGCAGTACGCGCTCGACGAGTTGCTGCCGCAGATCACGGAGACGGTGAACTGACCAGATCCGGCATACGGCGAGCACAACGCCTTCGGCTACTCGCCTGGGGCGCTGTGCTCACGGTGGCGCTCATCACCGTCATCGGGGGCAGCCTGGCGATCGGGGCTCGGTCGATTCCTCTATCCGATGTGGTCTTGGCGCTTCTCACCCCGTCCGGTTCGGAGGCGGACACCGTGGTTCGTGACGTGCGCATCCCACGCACGCTCGTGGGCGTGCTCGCCGGCGCGGCGCTCGGGCTCTCGGGGGCGCTCATGCAGGGACATACCCGTAATCCGCTCGCCGACCCGGGCATTCTCGGGGTGAACGCGGGAGCAGCCTTTGCGGTCTGCCTCGGTATCTCGGTCTTCGGGATCACGTCGGTGACGAATCAGGTCTGGCTTGGTCTCCTCGGTGCTCTCACCGCGAGCGTGATCGTCTTCCTCGGCGGCGCTACCCGCGGTCGGGAGTCCGCGCCCGTGACGCTCGCGCTCATCGGCACCGTCGTCACCGCAGTCCTCACCGCCCTGACCAGCGCGGTATTGCTGCTCGATTCCGCGACGATCACGTCGTTCCGGTACTGGACAGTCGGCTCGCTCGCGGGCCGAGGACTCGGTGAGATAGGCGCGGCGCTGCCGTTCCTCCTGTCGGGAGTGGTGCTGGCGATGGCTGGCGTGCGAACTCTCAACGCGGTTGCTCTCGGAGAGGAGCTGGCGGCCTCGCTCGGCAACCGCTTGGTGCTGGCGCGTCTGATCGGTATCGCAGCGGTGGCGTTGCTGACCGCGTCAGCGGTGGCGATCGCCGGTCCGCTGATGTTCATCGGTCTCATCGCGCCCCACATCGCCCGCGGCATCACCGGCCCCGACTACGTCTTGATCGTGCCATCGGCCGCTGTGGTGGGCGCGGTGACGGTCCTTGCCGCTGACGTTCTCGGGCGCCTCGTGATCCGCCCCGAAGAGGTGCAGGTCGGGATTATCGCCGCGCTCCTCGGGGGGCCGCTGTTCATCGCATTCGTCCGCCGCCGCAGGTTGACCGCCCTATGACCGGAACCCCGCCCGCGGCGTTGCGACCTGTCCTGAGGATTGCGCCCTTCGCGTTCCCGATCCGGCCGCGGGCGGTCGCCTGGTATCTGGCGATCGCCATCGCGATCTTCGTGCTGTTCTGCCTGAGCGTCAGCATCGGTGAGATGCCGATCCCCCTCGCCGACGTCATGGCCGCACTGTTCGGCGGGGGATCGGACGGCGCCCGGTTCATCATCAGCGGACTGCGGCTGCCCCGCGCGCTGGTCGCCCTCGGCGCCGGGTGCGCGCTCGGCATCTCCGGGGCGCTCATCCAGACGGTCACCCGGAACCCGCTCGCCAGCCCCGACGTCATCGGTATCCTCTCCGGAGCAAGCGCGGGGGCCGTCGCCGCCATCGTGCTGGGGGTGACCACGTCCAGCCCGTTGGTTGCCTCGTGGGGTGTGTCGCCGTTCGCCGTGCTGGGTGGGCTTTCCGCGTCGGCCGCCGTGTTTCTGCTCTCGTGGCGTCGGGAGGCCGGCGGGATGCGGCTCATCCTGGTCGGCATCGGTGTCGCCGCGATCAGCACTGCTCTGACCTCGATGTTCCTCGTGGGGGCGCGAGTCCACGAAGCCGCGCAGGCCGTTGTGTGGCTCACCGGCACCCTCGACGGTCGCACGTGGACCCACGCCTGGCCGCTCCTGATCACCTTGGCGGTCGCGCTTCCGTTCCTCGCACCATTGCTCCATCAGCTCGGGGCACTGTCGCTCGGAGACGCGCTTGCCCAGAGCATCGGTGTGAAAGCTGGGCCGGTGCGTCTCCTCGCCCTGGGCTGCGCGACCGTGCTCGCTGCGATGGCCGTTGCGGCAGCCGGCCCGATCGCGTTCATTGCCTTCGTCGCTCCGCAGATCATGATGCGAATTGTCGGTACCGCGACGCCGCCCGTCTTCGGCGGCGGGCTCGGCGGTGCGCTGCTGCTGCTTGCCACAGACGTCGCCACTCGGACGCTGCTGCCAGTCAATCTTCCGGTCGGGATCGTCACCGTCGTGCTCGGCGCTCCCTGCTTCCTGCTCCTTCTCCTCTCACGACGTAGAAAGCTCACCGCATGAAATTCGCCGACTCCACCCGGTTGCAGGCTCACGGCGTCCACGTCGGGTACGGGGCCCGCGCTGTCCTGGACGGGATTGATTTCGCCGTCCCGGATCGGGCGGTCACGGCGATCATCGGTCCGAACGGCTGCGGCAAATCGACCCTTTTGAGAACCCTCGGGCATACGCTACGGCCGCGCGCCGGGCACGTGAGTCTCGATGGAGCGAGCCTGCACCACGTCGCGCCGAAGCAACTCGCGAGGCGGGTCGCGATGCTGCCCCAGGCCCCCACCGCGCCCGAGGGGATCACCGTCGTAGATCTCGTCGCCCGCGGACGGCAGCCCTACCAGTCGTGGCTGCGGCAATGGTCAGTCGAGGACGAGGCCGCCGTACGCCGAGCGCTTGATCTCACCGGCACCACCAGCCTCGCCTTCGACACCCTCGACAGCCTCTCCGGGGGGCAACAGCAGCGCGTCTGGATCGCCTTCGTAGTCGCCCAAGATTCCGACATCCTGCTTCTGGACGAACCAACCACCTTCCTCGACCTGGCACACGCGATCGAGGTGTTGCGGCTGATCGAGACGCTGCACGAGGACAGCGGCCGCACGATCGTGATGGTTCTCCACGACCTGAATCTGGCGGTGCAGTATGCCCAACACCTCGTTGTTTTGCAGGACGGCTCGATTGTGACGCAAGGGGCGCCTGTCGATGTCCTCACCGCAGACCTACTCTTCGACGTGTTCGGTCTCTCAGCACAGGTCATCCAGAACCCCGTGGGGGACGGCATCCTCGTCGTGCCCACAAAGCAGCCGTTCTAGCGATCAGTTCGGACTCGTACAGCCCGATAGTGGACTCCATGGGCGCATGCAGCCCAGATCGGCGAGGACGTCTTCTGGTTGGACGAATCTGTGGTCGGCCCACCTGAGTGGACAGCGTGCCTGGGTTGGCCGGGTTTTGCTTCCGAATGTGGAGGACTCGCCCAGACGGTGGGCTCGGCCGTCATCGGCGTCCTCTTCCTGATCTGGGCTGACGCCATCGCCCGGTCGTTGGGCCTTCCCGGCTTCGCCGACCGCAGATGGCAGACGCTGTCCGGGGGAGAGAAGCAACGCCCCCAGTTGGCGAGGGCGTTCGCGCAGGAAGCGCCGGTGATGCTTCTCGATGAGCCCACGAATCAGCTTTACATCCGTAGTCAGCTGCAGTTGATGCGGCTGATCGGCGAGAACCCGGAGAAGACGACGGCGGTGGTGCTGCACGATCGGCAGCTCGCCGCGACCAACTGCACCCGCCTCGCGGTGGACGTCCTCACCGCCGATCTACTGACCGACGTTTTCGGCATCACAGCCGACGTCGTGAATGACGGCTCGGGCTCGCCGATGCTCGGCTACCGAGGCGTGGTCCAACAGCACCGGGTTCTCAGCGGCCGCATTCCGCCAGCCCGGCATTTCTCCTGGTAGTGCTACTAACAAGTGGAGGCCAGCCTCCTGTGTGTGACCTATCGTGACGTGATGTCCAACACGACCGACCAGCAAGCCGAACTCGGGTCCTTCCTCCGGTCTCGACGTGCCGCCGTCACTCGTGCGGACTTCGATTTGCCCGAGCTGCGCGGCGGCCGCACCAGAGGGCTCAGGCGCGAGGAGGTTGCGGTGCTGGCGGGCGTCAGCGTCACGTGGTACACGTGGCTCGAGCAGGGACGGAACGCCAACCCGTCACGGCAGGTGGTGGACGCCATCGCCCGCGAGCTCCGATTCTCCGGCGCGGAGCACGCCTACGCCCTGGCGCTCGCGGGATTTGGCCCGCCCGTTTCTCTGGACCGCGATCCCGATCGTCCTGTGCCCGAACACCTCAGCCGGTTGCTCGACGGTTGGTCCGAGTCCCCGGCGTTCGCTATCACAGCATCGTGGGACATCGTGGCGTGGAACCGTGCGTATGAAGCCCTGTACCCCGGGGTCGGCGCGCATCAGTTCGGGCGTCGGAACCTCCTGTGGGCGGTCTTCATGGACCCGTATGTCCGACGCATGCTGCCGGAGTGGTCGACCGACAGCGCCCACTTCGTCGGCGAGTTCCGTGTCGACTACGCGACACACTTGTCCAGCGACGCGATGAAGGAGCTCGTGCACGACCTGCGGCGGCAGAGCCAAGAGTTCGACGAGGTCTGGACGCGGCACGGGATCGAACGATTCTCGTCGCGTATGAGGCGCTTTCATCACCCATCCGTAGGAGATCTCGCGCTTGAGGTGCACCGGCTGGTGCTGTCTGACGACCCCAACCTTCACCTGATCGTCTACTCCGCTGTCCCCGGGGAAACCGACACCGCCGCACTCGCAACGCTCATCGAGACCGCGTCGCCTCCACGCTAGACGGGTAGTGGCAGTACTAGGAGGAACACCGTCTTTCCGCCTCGCGGTCACAAGGCCGACCATGAGGCATGCCACCACTCAGATCACGCACCGTGACGCACGGACGGAATATGGCGGGCGCCCGCGCCTTACTTCAAGCCGCCGGGGTCAACCGCCAGGACATCGGCAAACCCATCGTCGCCGTCGCGAACAGTTTCGCCGAGTTCGTGCCGGGACACACGCACCTGCAACCAGTGGGTCGAATCGTCAGCGAAGCGATTGCCGAAGCAGGGGCGGTACCCCGCGAGTTCAACACGATCGCTGTCGACGACGGGATCGCCCAGGGCCACTCGGGAATGCTCTACTCCCTGCCTTCGCGGGACCTGATCGCCGACTCGGTCGAGTACATGGTGAATGCGCACTGCGCAGATGCTCTGGTGTGCATCTCCAACTGCGACAAGATCACCCCGGGCATGTTGATGGCGGCGTTGCGCCTCAACATCCCCACGGTCTTCGTGTCCGGAGGGCCCATGGAAGGTGGCACGGCGGTTCTCGTCGACGGTTCTGTTCGCACGCGCTTGAGCCTGGTCTCACCCATGGCAGACGCTGTGTCCGACACCGTTTCCGATGACGACCTCCAGCGCATCGAGGATGCGGCATGTCCAACGTGCGGGTCGTGTTCCGGGATGTTCACCGCCAACTCGATGAACTGTCTGGTGGAAGCTATGGGTCTGGCGCTCCCGGGCAACGGGACGACACTTGCCACCCACACGGCGCGCCGGCAGCTGTACATCGACACCGGACACGCCGTCGTCGACATCACTACCAGCTACTACGAGGACGACGACGAGAGCGTCCTGCCCCGAGCGATCGCAAGTCGGGAGGCCTTCGACAATGCGATGGCGCTGGACATTGCGTTCGGGGGCTCCACCAACACGGTGCTGCATCTACTCGCGGCAGCCCACGAGGCAGAACTCGATTACACGTTGAAGGACATCGAGATCCGGTCCTCGCGGGTCCCGTGTCTGACGAAGGTCGCTCCGAATGGTCCGTACCTGGTCGAAGACGTTCACCGTGCTGGCGGGGTCCCAGCAATCCTGGGAGAGCTCGACCGCGCCGGCCTCCTCGATCGCTCCGTGCGGACGGTCCATCGCCGGACGTTGGCCGAGTGGTTGGCCGACTGGGACGTTCGTTCCGGCACCGCCACCCCCGAGGCTCTGGAGCTGTTCCATGCCGCCCCGGGGTGTCGACGCTCCTCCTCGGCGTTCTCCCAATCTGAGCGCTGGGACTCACTGGATCTCGACGCGGAGGAGGGGTGCATTCGTAGCGTGAACCACGCCCATTCCGTCGACGGTGGGCTGGCGGTTCTCCGTGGAAACCTTGCGCCTGATGGGGCAGTCGTGAAGACAGCCGGAGTCGACCCCTCGATGCTGCGCTTCACCGGTGCGGCGGTCGTGGTCGAGTCACAGGAGGAGGCCGTCGATGCGATCCTCACCGGCCTGGTCGTCCCCGGATCGGTGCTCGTCGTGCGATACGAGGGGCCACGCGGAGGACCCGGCATGCAGGAGATGCTGTATCCGACGACCTTCATGAAGGGGCGAGGTCTCAGCGGATCGTGTGCCTTGATCACGGACGGCCGATTCTCTGGTGGTAGCTCCGGGCTGTCCATCGGTCACGTGTCGCCCGAGGCCGCCGACGGAGGATTGATCGCGCTCGTTCACAACGGCGATGAGATTACGATCGACATCGAGAGGCGGTCCATCGATGTAGACCTGACACGGGAGATGATCGATGCGCGTCGGGCCGCCCTCACGTCCTATACCCCAGCGAACCGGCGGCGACCCGTCTCAGTTGCCTTAAGGGCGTACGCGGCGATGGCACTCTCGGCAGACAAAGGCGCGGTCCGTGACGTGACCCGGATCGAATCCATCCGCTGAGATGATGAACCGTACGCAGCGGATTCACTACGAGGTCACGATGAAGGGCCCCAAATGTCTGACACCTCCAGCCTCATCCAGAGCCTCGAGACATCGCAGGACCAGTTCGAGCACTACCGGGTGTCCCTGACCCCGACGCTCGAGGATCGCGACGTCGGTGAGCTGTCGCGGGCCCTTCACGCGATACTCCCCGACCTCGCATTCCACGAAGGTCAGGCCGCCGCTGCCGGGATAGCGCTGGGGCACCTGAACGCGGGAGCAGACGTCTCGGTGGTGTCGAGTGAGCTGGCTACCGGTCTCCTCGAGTACCAGGCCGCCCGCCAGGGTGAGGACTTCCTGGCGGGCTTCGCCAGAATCCTCGTCTCCGTGAAGCGAGCGGTGCCCCGGTAGCCCTCCGGGACGCCGGCGATCACCGCCCTGGACTCGTCCGGCCCGGACGCCATGTGGACATGCGCGGGGTGGTCGCGGAGCCCTCGACTATGAACGCCGTACTCACCCGGTGGAGGCGGCTGGTTTCGTGGACGCTCCCGTTGTGGTGCGTCAGACTGAGGTCCAGCCCTCCTGTCGACACGACACCGGAAGAGGACGCCAGCCTCCATGGAGCATCTCAGCCACTTCGCCCAGGAGTTCCGGAAAGCGCTGAGAAACCTGTTGCCCATCGCGGTCGTGGTGGTGGCCTTCCAGTTGCTGGTCTTTCGCCGGATGCCCGAGGACCCACTGCAGCTGGTGGCCGGTCTGCTGATCGTCGGGGTGGGAATCGCACTGTTCCTACACGGCCTGGACCTGAGCGTGTTCCCGGTGGGCAAGAACCTCGCCAACCAGTTCACCCGCCGCGGTGCGCTGGGGCTTCTGCTGACCTTCGGCTTCGCCATCGGGTTCGCCGCGGTTGTGGCCGAGCCGGCCCTGATCGCGGTGGCGGAACAGGCGGAACTGATCAGCGAGGGGCGGATCAACGGGATCGTGCTGCGGGTGGTCATCGCAGTGTCCGTGGGCCTCGTTTTGGTCCTGGGGATCCTGCGCGTGCTGCGGGGCTGGCCGGTACACCGGATTCTGATCGGTGGCTACGTCGTGGTCCTGGCCGCCACTTTCGTGGCCCCACCGGAGATCGTGGGTCTGGCCTACGACTCCGGCGGTGTGACCACCAACGTCGTGACCGTCCCGTTGATCGCCGCGATCGGGATCGGGTTGGCCAACTCGATACGGGGCCGCAGTGCGCTCACAGACGGCTTCGGACTGGTGGCGCTCTGCGTGATGGTGCCGATGATCGGAGTACAGCTCTACGGGATCTGGGTCTACACCTTCGGCGGCGCCGGCGACGCGCCGGCCACGGGGACGCGGCAGGCTCATGGTGTCCCCTGGTGGCTGGAGCACGTGGTGGGCCTGGGCGAGATGGTCCGCGACGTGGCGCCCATGGTGGTCGTGGTCCTGTTCTTCCAGTACGTCGCACTACGGCGCCGGCTGTCCCACCCGCTGCGGGTGGCAGTGGGGTTTGTCATGGTCCTCGTGGGGCTGTACGCCTTCGTGGTCGGCCTGAAAATGGGGCTCTTCCCGCTGGGCACACAGATGGCCGAGCAACTCATCGAGCGTGGCGTCCCCGCTCTGATCCTTCTGTTCGCTCTGCTCATCGGCTTCGCCACCACCATGGCCGAGCCGGCTCTGGTGGCCATCGCGGACCAGGCCGAGCACGTGTCGCCGGCCGGGATCAGCGCCACCGCCATCCGCCTGGTCGTCGCCTCGGGGGTGGCCGTCGGCATTACCGTGGGGGTGTACCGCATCCTCGCCGGCGGGCCGTTGCACTACTTCATCATGGCCTCCTACGCGGTGGTCATCGTCCTGCTGGCTCTGGCCCCGAAATACATCGTCCCCCTGGCCTTCGACCTCGGCGGGGTGACCACCTCGGAGGTCACCGTTCCACTGGTCACCGCCCTGGGCATCGGGCTGGCCAGCGCGATCGAGGGGCGCAGCGCGCTGATCGACGGCTTCGGTCTGATCGCGTTCGCCTCCGTATTCCCGATCATCTCCGTTCTGGCCTATGCCGTTGCCCTGGAGAGAATTCCCCGCCTGCGAAAGGAACCGTCATGAAGTTCACGGCCGTCGTCGTCATCGCTCCTCCAGACCTGGAGGACACCGCCATCGAGATAGCTCAGCGATCCGGGGCGACAGGGGTGACCATCCTGGAAGGCAAGGGCATCGGCGGGGAACAGAAGAAGACTTTCTTCGGCCTGACCTTCGAGGGCTCGCAGTCGGTGCTGTTGATGGTCGTCGGCACCCACCTGGCCACCCCGATCCTCAAGGCTCTGCACGAGATCCTGGTCGACGGGGACAATTCCCGCGGCATCGCCTTCAACGTCCCCATTGAGCACCTCACCGGCATCGACGCCCGGCAGTTGGTGAAGTTCGAGGAGTACATGCGCCGCGAGAACACCTGAACCGCACTACACCCACGCCCCATTCCGACCGGAACCCAGGAGGACCCAGATGCTGACCGTTGAACAAGTAATGGTGCCCGAGGTGATCACCATCTCCCCCTACGCCACCCTGCGCGAGGCGCTGGCGATGATGCGCTCCCATCGGGTGAAGAGCCTCGTGGTGGAACGCCAGCACCCCCACGACGCCTATGGTCTGCTCAGCTACAACGAGCTGCTGCGCGCCGTCGTCGCCGAGGAGGGCGACGTCGACCTGCTCAACGTCTACGACGCCGCCGAGAAACCGGCCGTCACCGTGGGCGAGGACCTGTCGGTGAACCAGGCCGCAGCCCTCATGGGCCGGTTCCATCTCAACCGCCTGGTGGTGGTCCGCGGCAACGAACTCATCGGGTTGTTGGCGACGAACGACATCCTCGCCCGGCTGATCGACGAGGTCACCTGAACCGCCAACTCTGGGCTAGTTTCTCGCCGCTGCCTAGTGGGGGAATCGTGGTTTCAGCTACGCGTCGTAGTGATGATTGGTCGACTCCACGATTGCGAGTGCCACCCGCGCGACGTCACCGTCGTCGTCGCTCGAGACCGCCCGCACCACGTCGGCAGCCGTTGAACCCGAGAAGTTGGAACGTCAGGGAAACAGGGGAGTAGGGCAGGTGCCTCCCCTCGGCGACCGCCGCCACGTGCCTCGCTGACTAGCGTGGAGCCATGTTCACTGGACTGAGCGCGTTCCCGGTTACTCCTCTCGACGACGATGGTGTCGACTCCGGCAGGTTGTCCCGACTCGTGGAGCGGCTCGTCGGGGCGGGCGTCGATTCGATCGGGGCGCTCGGGTCGACCGGGTCGTACGCATACCTGTCTCCCGAGGAGCGGGCTGTGGCCGCGCGGGCGGTCGTGTCGGCCGCGGGCGAGGTTCCGGTGATCATCGGAGTCGGCGCTCTCACCCTGTCCGATGTGCTGCGCAACGTCGATGCCGCGCAGGCGGCCGGAGCGTCAGGCCTGCTGGTCTCGGTGATGACCTATCAGCCGTTGACCGAGGAGGAAGTCGTGACGTTCTTCGAGGACGTCGCTGCCCGGTCGTCGGTGCCGATCTGTGTGTACGACAACCCGGGCACGACGCACGTCACCTTCACCGATGCGATGCACGAGCACATCGCCGCGCTTCCGCAGGTTCGATCTATCAAGCTGCCCGGCGCCCCGGGGCCGACGTTCACCGACCGGGTGCGCCTCCTGCGGGGGGTAGTGCCCGAGGACGTGACGCTGGGAGTCAGCGGTGACGCGTTCGCCGGTGACGCGCTCCTCGGTGGCGCTGACGTCTGGTACTCCGTTGTCGGCGGCACGCTACCCGAGCCCGCGGTGGCACTGACGCGTGCGGCCCAGCGCGGTGACCGGGCGGAAGCCGACGCCATCGCAGCACGGCTCGCACCGTTGTGGGAGCTGTTCAGCCGGTACGGGAGCTATCGCGTGGTGGCGCATCTCGCGGTTCTGCTCGGCCTGACGGACACGGTCGCCGTGAGACGTCCCGTGCGTCCGCTGGCTGATGCGACGGTAGCCGAGCTCCGGGCGTTGCTGCCAGGCGTCACCGCGACTCGGTGACGACGGCGGGGTCGCTCGATCGACAGTCTGCTATCCGCTCTGCGCACCCAGTGATGCCGGGGAACATGCCGGGGGTCCGTTGCACTCCTCGTCATGGCCTGATTCACCACATTGATTGGGGACCGTCGCTTCTAGCGGCGGGTTCCCTCCTGTAGGACGCATCCGCCGCTCCGCGGTCCAGCCGGGCGGCGCTTGCGCATGCCCGGGCGCACGCTCTTTCTTCGGAGCGTCTTCACATGCCCACCTACCGCTGGTGTCGGGGCGCGTCCATGATCATCGGTGGTGGCCGTGGATCGAGTTCACGCTGCATCGCCGGGTGTCCTGCCGGGCCTTCCGGCCGGAACCGACCGTCGATGGAGCCGTGCTCGTGCTGTCTCGGAGGCCCTGTCCACTTCTCGCGGAGCAGAGCCACAGTGCATACCGCCAGTTCGTTCACGACGTCTTCACCGGCCGGGGCCGCGGCCTGGCGTCGATCCTCGGCACAGTCGTCCATGCGAGGCGCAGATCGGTTCGGGACTCCAGCCCTTGTGCTGGCGATGGTCGCCTCGGCACGGCGTGATCCTGCCGAGCAGGTGTGCTCTTTCCGGCCCGTCGACCGGGCGCCTCAGACAAGGATGACCCCTATGACACCTTCTGCATTGGGGACGTGGCGATGATCGAGGTGCGCCCGGCTGAGCGGTTCGACGACGTGGCAGTTCTCCTGGGTCCGAAGAAGAACCCGGACGCCTCGGTGTGCTGGTGCCTCAGCCATCGACTGGACTCCACGACGAACAACTCGCTAGCGGGTCCCGCTCGCGGAGAGTACGTCCGCGACCTGTGCGGGCGGGAGGTCGCACCGGGCGTGCTCGCCTACCTCGGGCCCGAACCCGTGGGGTGGGCGGGAGTCGCTCCGCGCCGCGATCTCCCGATCGCGCGATCACGAGTGGTGCCGATCGTCGATTCTCAACCCGTGTGGTCGATCTTCTGTATCCGAGTTCGCCCCGGGTACCGGGGTCGGGGCATCGCGCGGGAGTTGGTCGAGGGTGCGGTCGAGTTCGCACGTGACCACGGCGCACCCGCCGTCGAGGCGGTGCCCGTGGACAACGGTGCGGAGAAGGTCAATCTGACGATGGCCTTCGTCGGTTTCCGCTCCCTTTTCGAGGAGGCGGGATTCGTCAAGGTCGCCGATACCCGCTCGGTGGCGGGGGGCTTCCCCCGGATCGTCATGAGGCGCCAACTCGACTGACAGCCGTGGTCGCGATCCTGCGGCGCTGGTGGAGGGAAAGAGTGCGGCGGATGGCAGCCCAGCGCTAGGCTTTCGGCTACCGCCACCTCGTGAGCAGCGGAGGACGACCATGGGAACGCTGGGCTACACCGCGACCATCTCGATCGACGGTTATGCCGCCGACGCGAACGGAGACTTCGACTGGACCGCGCCGGGCGGGGACCTGTTCAGGTTTCACGTGGAACGGATGGAGGCTGTGTCGCACGAGATCCTGGGGCGAAACACCTACCAACTGATGACCTACTGGCAGTCCGAACCAGAGGACGGATCCTGGAGCCCCGACGAGCATGAGTTCGCTCGCCGCTGGGAGGATTTGACGCACATCGCCGTGTCCTCGACGATGACCGAGGCGGACCTCGCGTCCGACCGTGACCGACTGCTACCGCGCCTCGACCTCGCCCGGCTCCAGCAGATCATCGTCGACGCCGAGGGAGAGGTTGAGATCTTCGGACCCACCACGGCGAGCGAGGCGATCAGTGCCGGGATGGTCGACGACTTCCGGTTCTTCATCGTCCCCAGGATCGTGGGTGGCGGCCTGCGCGCGCTGCCCCCGGGTGCCGAGCTCGACCTGGAGCTGGTGGAACACCGCGTCTTCGAGAGCGGAGCCACGCTACTGCACTACAGACGTCGAGAGATCGCCCGGAGCGACTGAAGCCCGGAGCGATCAACCAGGGTGCGCGCCACCGGAGCCGGCACCGACCCTGCTCACCGGTGGATCCTGGCGAGCTTCTCTTCGATACTCGCGACAGCCTGCCGGTCCATTCCCAGAAAGCCCGAGAGCATCCGGCCCACGGGGATCGACCCCACCAGCTGTTCGATCGAGGCCCCACTGCCCCGCTCGCCTCACCGGCGTTCGCGGCGAGCGGGCGGAACACCTCGTCGAGGACCAGCCGTGCGTCGGGGTCCGCCATGGCCTCGGAGATCGTGGACTGCAGGTCGATCCGGACCGGGCGCGCCACCAGCCAGTTCCCGGCCCGCTCGTCCCAGTACGCCAGGTCCCGGCGTTCGATCACCACGTCGAGCTGTCCGCTCTGTCTGGGTTCGAGGTCGATATGGGCGAATCCCACGAGCTTCCGTGGTGCCCGGCTGCGCACCGAGGCCGGAAGCGAGGAGTAGATCTGGACGACCTCGCGGCCCCGGCGTGAGATGGCAGGGCTGTCAGAGGATGCCGGGGTGGCTGAGCGACGGGGGTAGCGGCGGGCCCGGCTTTTGTACGATGCCCCGGTGAACGCATCACCCGAACCCGTGAGCGGCAACCGCGGCCCGGCCGACGTGGCCGCGGACACCGCCGAATGGACCGAACCGACCGAGACGGTTCCCCGTCGACGAATCATCTTCGCCTCGCTCATCGGCACGACCATCGAGTTCTACGACTTCTATATCTTCGCCACGGCCGCTGTCTCGATCTTCCCGCTGCTGTTCTTCCACGGTGGCGATTCGGGCACCGCACTGCTCGCCTCCATGGCGACATTCGGAACGGCGTTCATCGCGCGTCCCCTGGGATCGGTGATCTTCGGTCACTACGGGGACCGCCTGGGACGCAAGGTCACGCTCGTGGGGGCACTGCTGACCATGGGCCTCGCCACGTTCCTGATCGGACTGCTGCCGACCATCCACCAGATCGGGCTGTGGGCGCCGGCAATGCTCACTATCCTTCGGTTCTTCCAGGGCATCGGCCTGGGCGGTGAGTGGTCGGGCGCCGCGCTCCTGGCATCCGAGACCGCGCAGCCGGGCAAGCGGGCCTTCGCCGCGATGTGGCCGCAACTGGGTGCGCCGTTCGGGTTCATCCTGGCCAACGGGCTCTTCCTGCTGCTGACCACCTGGTTCACGTACGACTCCACGGCCAGCGACCTATCCGATCCGTTTCTGGTGTGGGGCTGGCGCCTGCCGTTCCTGCTCTCGATCGTGATGGTGGCCGTCGGCCTCTACGTCCGTCTTCGTATCGAGGAGACTCCGGTCTTCGCCCGGGCGATCGCGGACGATCAGCGCGTCAAGACACCGGTGTCGGAGGTGTTCAGCAAGAACTGGCGGGAGATCATCCTCGGCACGTTCATCATGCTTGCCACCTACGGCCTGTTCTACCTCATGACCACATGGATCCTGTCCTTCGCGATCGGCGGAGAGGGCACCGGCGGGTTGGGGTACGGCTACCGGTCGTTCCTGACCCTGCAGGTGCTCGCGATCATCCTGTTCGCGGTGTTCGTGCCGGTGGCCGGGCTTCTCGCAGACGCGCTCGGGCGGCGGCGCATGCTCATCGGCGTCACCCTCGCCATCATCGTCTTTGGGCTCAGTTTCGGCTGGTGGCTTGACCCCGAGGCGATCGGTACCGGCGACGACCTCGACGTGACCCGCATGCTGCTCTTCCTGTGCGTCGGCATGATCCTCATGGGCCTGACCTTCGGACCCATGTCGGCCGTGCTCCCGGAACTGTTCCCCACCAACACCCGGTACACCGGCTCGGGAGTCGCGTACAACTTCTCGGCCATCCTCGGCGCCGCCCTGACGCCGTTCGTCGCGGTGTGGCTGGTGCAGAACTTCTCGGTGGCCTACGTCGGGTACTACCTGGTGGGTCTGTCCGTGCTGACCATCATCTCGCTCGTCCTGGCCCCGGAGACCAGCAAGAAGTCTCTTTATTCGTGACCCGCGAGCCCATAGGATGGGCGCGTATGAACGCAGTCGGCAAGGTCCTTCTCGGGTTGTTGTTCTTCAACGGGATCACGGCTACCGGTGGGGGCATCGCGCTCATGACCGGTGTGATCCCCGAGGAACCCTCGTGGATCGAGCACACCGACTTCAGCAGTCTCTTCCTCCCCGGCGTGATCCTGCTCGCGCTCGTGGGAGGTAGCGCGTTGTTCGCGGCGACGGTGATGCTCAAGCGAAGCCCGGGATGGCAGGCGGCCAGCATCCTGTCCGGATGGATCATGGTGGTGTGGATCGTCGCGGAGATCGCATCGATTCGCGGCTTCCACGTCCTGCAGGTGGTCTACCTCGTCACCGGGGTCGCCGTGATCTGGTGCACCCCGACCACCCCGACCACCCCGACCACGCCGACCTCGCCGACCACCCCGCGAGGGGCGTCGGAGAGAACCGGGTGAGATCGACGACGGCGGGGTCGGCGCGCCCGTCCGCGATCGCCGACCCCGCGAGTTCGTCGGTGCGTCGGTTCAGCGTCAGTCCCGCGCGGACATCGCCCGGAAGACGTTCAGCGCCCCGAGCACGATGAGCGAGATGCCGAGGAGCCACCACAGGAAGCCGGCGCCCCACACCGGGGTACTCAGCAGGGAGACGCCGGCGAGGACCGAGATGATCGCGAACACGATCGTCACGCCCTTCGCGCCTGACTCGCCGAGGGTGAACAGGGCGGTGAACCCCTCGATGATCCACATGACGCCGATCATCACGGTGATGAAGACGGCGAGGAATGCCGCGGACTGCTCGAGCGAGGCGAAGGCGTAGGCGCCGGCGAGGACGTACAGCAGGCCCAGGAGGACGTGGCCGACCCGACTACCCGTCCCATGGCTCTTGGCGAGGAAGCCTATGGAGGCGTAGACGACGCCCGCGATGATGGCGTAGAAGGCGAGCACGCCGGTGATCGCGACGGCGGTCTTGGCGGGCCAGAGGAGAACGGCGATGCCGAAGCCGATGGCGAGGAGGCCACCGATGATCAGCGCGAGACGCAAGGCCTTGGAGGCCTGGGCGACGGTGGAGTGGGCGGAGGTGGAATGGGTGGCGGTGGAGGTGGACATTCTGGGAACCCCGATCGGGAGAGCCGAACGATCGCGGTCGCGATCAACGGAAATTAATCTAGTCCGTTCATGTCCCCGCCGTGGGTTGTTCCGTGGGCGCAGTTCAGGCCATCGACTCCCGCCAGAAATCGCCGGACGCCGGGCCACGTGGAACCGCGGATAGTGTCATCTCGCGTTCAGGTGGAGGGAACCCCGAGAGAACCCAGCGATGTCACGATGGAGAGTCACGGATCACCGTGGCCCGTCGGCGATAGAGGAGCACCAAGTAACGATGACGACGACCACACGAATCGGTAGGCGTGTTCTGGCGCGGGCAGTCGCAGTGGCGGCCGCCGGCACCCTCACGCTCACGGCCTGTGCCGAACCCGACGAGGGAGGCGGCGCGACCGCGAACGGGGAGAACGCCACCGGCACCGTCACGCTGTACACCTCGGAGCCCCAGGCGAAGATCGACGAGATCATCTCTGCGTTCAACGAGGAGGAGCCCGACATCGCCGTCGAGGTGTTCCGCGCCGGCACCGGAGACCTGCGTGCCCGCATCGCGGCAGAGCAGTCGACGGGCGACATCGGCGCCGACGTGCTGCTGGCGGCCGACGTCCCCACGTTCGAGAGCTACAAGGAGCAGGATCTGTTCCGCGAGTTCACCCCGAGTGATGCCGACGCCCTCCTCGAGGTCGCGACGGACCCCGACGGCTACTACGTGGGGACGCGGATCATCCCCACCGTGATCGCCTACAACACAGGCGACGTCGACGAACCCCCGACCTCCTGGACCGAGCTCACCGAGCCGGACTACGTTGAGCGGATCGTCCTGCCCAACCCGGACATCTCCGGCGCGGCCGCGTTCAACGCCTCGGCGTGGAGCCTGCACCCGGACCTCGGCCCGGAGTGGATCGAGGCGCTCGGCGCCAACAACCCCCAGGTCGCCGAATCAAACGGTCCGGTCGCGCAGGCCGTCGCCGAGGGAGCACGTCCGATCGGCATCGTGGTGGACTACCTGGTGCGCGACCTCGCCGCGGCGGGTTCGCCGATCGGGGTCAGCTACCCCGAAGAGGGAGTCCCGTTCATCACGCAGCCGGGCGCGGTGTTCGCCGACGCCCAGGATCCGGAGGCCGCCGAGCTGTTCCTCGACTTCATCGTCTCGCAGCGCGGCCAGGAGATCGCCGTCGAGCAGAGCTACCTTCCGGTCCGCGACGACGTGGGCACGCCGGAGGGCGCGCCGTCACTGGACCAGATCACGCTGTTCGACCAGGACCTCGAGGCGATCGCCGAGAACCAGGACTCCGCGGTGACCGCGTTCAACGAGGCCACCCGCTGACGCTGCCGATCCGCCACCGACCCCGTCCCCGACCCGTCACGTGACCCTGCCCGTCAGGATCGTCCTCTGGTCCTCGCTCATCGGCGTGGCGGTGCTGCCGCTGGCCCTCGTCGTCTCGCTGGGTTTCGGTACGAACCACCTGCCGCTCCTGCTCGACGGGGGCATCGTGCAGGCCGCCGTGAACAGCGTGACGACATCGCTGGTGGCCGCGATCGGGGCGGTGGTGATCGGCACGGTGATGGCGTTCCTGCTCGACCGGACCGACCTGGCCGGGCGCCGACCGCTCAAGCTGCTGCTGCTCACGCCGCTGTTCGTGCCGCCGTTCATCGGGGCGATCGCCTGGACCGGCCTGGTCACGCGGGGCGGACTGGTCGACCGCACGCTGGGTTTCGCTCCCTGGGAGTTCTACGGCTTCTCGGGCGTGGCTTTCCTGCTGACGTTGCACAGCTATCCCGTCGCCTACTTCGTCGTGGCCGCGGGACTGCGCAGGATCCCGGCGGACTTCGTCGACGCCGCGCGGATGGGTGGGGCCACCCCGCTGCGGACCCAGATCGACGTGACGCTGCCGCTGATCCGGCCGGCGATCGCGGCGGCGTTCACGCTGACCTTCGTCAGCAGCATCGGAGACTTCGGCATCCCGATCATCGTCGGCGTGCCCGGTGGGCTCGACACGCTCTCGACGATGGTCTACCGGTACCTCGAGTCCGGAACCGTGGACTCGCCGCTCCAGGTGGTCTCGCAGATCGGCATCATCCTGCTGGTGCTGGGCGTGCTCGGGACGATTCTCGACCGACGGATGTCGAAGCGTGTGGTGGAGTTCGGCGGGTCCGGGCGGGAGTTCGACACGCTCTCGCTCGGTCGGGCGCGGGTCGGCGTCTCCGCCGTGGCATGGACGTTCGGCGTGGTCGCCACCGTGGCCCCGCTGGCCGGCCTCGCGGTCCGGTCACTCCTGCCGGCACCCGGGGTGCCGTTGACCCTGGAGACGATCACCCTGGACAACTTCGAACGCGTGCTCACCTCCGCGCGGACGATCAACGGTGCGACCAACTCGGTGGTCCTCTCGATCGGCGCCGGGGTCCTCTGCGGGATCCTCGGACTCGCGGTCGGACTGTTCACCACGAGGCTCGCCCGCGCCGACCGGGAGCCGATGTTGCTCTTGGTGCTCCTGCCGCAAGCCGTCCCCGGGTTGGTCATCGCCACGGGATGGCTCATCCTGGGCCGGTACACCGGGCTCTACAACACCGGCTGGGTGATCCTCGGGGCCTACGTCACCGCGTTCGCGGCGATCGTCGTCCAGACGGTTCGTGGCCCACTGGCCGGCATGCACTCCTCGATGGAGGAGGCGGCCAGGATCGGCGGGGCGGGACCGTTCCGGGCGCACCTCGACACGAGCGTGCGGCTGGCGTTGCCGGCGGCGGGGATCGGAGCGATCATGGTCGCGGTCACGGCGGTCCGCGAGTTGACGCTGTCGGTCCTGCTCGTCTCTCCTGGGACGCAGACGCTCGGGGTCGTGATCTTCCAGTACCAACGCGCAGGTGATTTCAACGCCTCGTCCGCGCTCTCGGTGATCCTCATGCTGGTCGGCCTCGTGGTGCTGGCAGTGTTCGGGTCACGGTTCACCAGGTCCGACTCGGAGACGGGGAAGCTGAATGTCTGAACTCGACGCCAGGGGAGTTGATGTCCGCTTCGGCTCCACGCGTGCCCTCGACTCGGTCGATCTCTGCGTGGAGGGCGGCCGGATCCTCGCCCTGGTCGGCCCCTCAGGATCGGGCAAATCCACGTTCCTGCGGGCGGTGGCGGGTTTTGTCACGCCGGACGCCGGCACCATCCGGGTCGGTGGCCGCACGCTGGTGGGCGACGGGGTCCCGGTACCGCCCGAGCGCCGGGGCCTTGGCATGGTGTTCCAACACCACGCGGTGTGGCCGCACATGAGCGTCGCCGAGAACGTGGCGTATCCGCTCCGCCGTGCGCGGTGGAACCGGGTCGATCGTGAGAAGCGGGTGGCGGAGGTTCTCGCGACCGTCGAACTCGGGGACCTCGCTGATCGCGCACCGGACACCCTTTCCGGTGGCCAGCGGCAGCGGGTCTCGCTGGCCCGGGCCCTTGTCGCCCGGCCCGAGGTGCTACTGCTCGACGAGGCGCTCTCCGCCCTCGACGAACCGCTGCGGGCGAGCCTGAGGCTGATGCTGCGCCGGCTCGCGGCGGAGAACGAGCTCACGATGGTCCACGTGACGCACGACCGCGACGAGGCGTTGGCGATCGGCGACCAGGTGGCGGTGTTGGACCGGGGCCGGGTGGTGCAGGTGGGGTCGCCGGCGGAGCTCGATGCATCGCCGAGGAGCGAGTTCGTCGCCCGGTTTCTGCACGACGCGGCCTGCGTGGCCGGCCGCATGAGCGGGGGTCGGTTCCGGTCCGACGACGGCAGGGTGAGCGTCCCGGCCGCAGCGTTGGGCTTCCCGTCCGGGCCCGTCGACGGCCCCGCGTACCTGGCGTTGCCGCCGGACGGGCTGGAACTCGTGGAGGAGTCCACTGGTGAGGGAGTCCTCCCCGTCGAGGTGCTCACCAGCCTCTACGGGCGTCGCGGAAGGACGGTGATCTGCCGGTCAGGAGACCTCGAGTTGCGCGTTCTGACCCCAGGGGTGGACGACGCGTTGCCGTCCACGCGCGGCGCCCGGGTGCGGCGGGGCTTCGTGTACTCCAGGTAGCTCCGGGGGCCGCCACTGGTGGTCAGTGGACCGACGCGCCTCCGTCCACCGGGATCTCCCCGCCCGAGACGTAGTAGGCCTCGTCCGAGGCCAACCAGGCGACGGCGTTGGACACGTGGATGGACTCGATCCAGGCCTTACCCATCGGGTTGAGGCCGGCGAAGGCGTCTTCGGCGTCCTCCGCCTGCGGGTCGTCCAGGTCGGGGCGGAAGAGACCGTAGGTCTTGGAGTTCTTCACCATCGGGGTGTCGATGGAGTTGGGGTGGATCGTGTTGACCCTGATGCCGTGCGGGCCGAGTTCGTTGGCCAGCACCTTCATCAACCCGACGATGCCGTGCTTGGCCGCGGTGTACGCGGCCACGTTCGCCAGGCCCTTGAAACCGGCGAGCGAGGAGATGATGATCACCGACCCGCCCTCGCCAGCGGCGAGGAGGTGCTCGGCTGCCGCCGCATAGGTGTGCCACACGCCGGTGAGGTTGATGTCCTGGATGTCGTTCCAGGACTGCTGCTCGATCTTGTGGGTCTCCTGACCGAAGGTGAAGATCCCGGCGTTTGCAACGACGATGTCAACGCTGCCCAGTTCGGCGACCCCGGCCGACACGGCCTCGGTGAGTGCCGGTAGATCGCGGACGTCGGCGACCCGGGCGACGATGCGGCGCCCCAGGGCCTCGACCTGGCGCACGGTCTCGTCCAGGTCTTCCCGCGTCGGCAGCTCGTAGAACCCCTCGAGTGAGGCGACGGGTGCGCAGATGTCGACGGCGATGATGTCCGCGCCGTCCTCGGCGAGCCGCACCGCGTGGCTGCGCCCCTGTCCTCTCGCTGCTCCGGTGATGAAGGCGACCTTGCCGTCCAGTTTTCCTGCCATGATCGGTTCCTCTCGCTCGAGAAGTCGTTCGGGGGTCGGGGGGACCGGTGTGTCGGACCCACAGCGGCGACCAACACGCTGGCGAAGGCCTCGAGCCGGTCCTCGGGGGAGGGAGACCGCGAGGGGGAGGGGTAAGGGGCTGCGGCCGAGGCGGTCGAGCGCCGGACCGGTGCACTCTCGGGAATGTCGCTCTGTGACGCTCGTCGCTTCTTCGGAGTGTTGCACGTTCCGCCGAGGGGCGCAGGAGACCTGCCACATCGCCGGGTTCGCCCCCGCTGCCGCTCTCCGACGACGGCGGTACACGGAGCAGATGTCACGACTGGTCGAGCCGCGTCACCACCCCGCGGTCCCCGTCCACGCGGACGAGGTCGCCGGTCCGCAGAGTCTGGGTGGCGACGATGGTGTTGACGACGCAGGGCAGGCCGTACTCCCGCGCGACCACGGCCCCGTGGGAGACCGAGCTGCCGATGTCGGTGACCAGCGCCGCGATCACGGTGAAATACGGCGTCCAGCCCACGTCCGTGACGGGCGCGACCAGGATCTCACCACGCTGCACCTCGCGGGCGTCGACGATCGACCTCGCCACGCGTACGACCCCCTCGACTGTTCCGCGGCTGGCCGGCCGGCCGATGATCTCCCCGCCCGCCGCCTCACGCGGAGGCCGGGCGATCAGCGGTATCGGACGGCCGACCGAGACGTCGGGGAACTCCAGGGCGTCCTGGAACGCCAGAGCCTCCCGGCGCTTGAATGCGCTCTGCACGAGGCCGCCCACAGCGCCCGACCCAACGACACTGCCCGACCCGACGACACTGCTCGACCCGACGATCCGGGCCAGCTCCGCGCGGTCGAAGAAGAACACCAGGTCCGCATCGGGCAGTCGCCCGCCCGCGGCCAGCACCTCCCCGAGGTGGCGGTAGCCCCGCTTGAGCGCGTGCGCCATCAGCGCCATCTTGGCCTTGGTCTCCTCGCGCCCGCGAGCGCCCTCCTGCGCGAACCGGGCGAGCAGGCGGATGACGGGCGAGCTGGGCTCGTCGGCGTCCCCGGCCGCATCCGGGCGCACAGGGGCCGGCCCGCGGTCGGGTGAGACCCGCACGGAGCGCACCATCACCTGCATCATCGCCCCGAGCCCCTCAGGGTCCTCGGCCCAGGAGGCATCGCGCATGCACAGCTCGCGGTAGCCGCGATGGCCGTGGCGGGCCAGGAACCCGCGCAGCTTCTCGGCCCCGGCGCCGCTCGAGGCCCGCAGGGCGGTGACCGCGTCGCCAGGCTCGGCGGAGAGGAACTCCTCGGCGGTCGCGGGGTCGGCCGCGATGGCGCGGACCACCGCGTCCAGCTCCTCCAGCATGAGCGCGCTCTCCACATCGGAGGCGCCGGCCATGAGCCGGGCCGCGTCGGTGCGACCGGACTCCTCGGTGCGCCCCTCCTTCACGGCCTGCTTCATCAGGACGCTCTCGAGTATGTTGGCCGCGACCGCGGCGCGGGAGGAGGACCGCACGTGGGTCAGCGTGACGTCGCAGTACTGCTCGACGCCTGCCTCCAGCTGCTCCCACACCAGCCGCGGATCGTCGCTGGTGGGGACGGGCCAGCCGGCGATCTGCGCCTCCAGTCTCCGGATGGCCGGTCCGGCCGTGAGCGCGTGGGTGGAGAGCCGGATGGTGTTGCCGAGCCTGCGCAGGAATGGTTTGGGCGGCTTGGGCACCAGCTCGTCGACCACGCGCCCGCAGATCGAGGTGGAGAACTGCTCGAGCGAGTTGCCCACGATGCCCGAGCTCAGCGCTGTCCCCTCGGTGAGGTTGAGGAACATGTGTCCGGAGAAGTAACCCACCTGCAGCCACGGCTGCTCGTAGCTCGGCTGGGCCCGCGCCACCACTTGGATCTGTTGCATGGCGTAGTCGATCGCGAACCCGGAGACCGCCGCGGTCAGGGGGCAGAACGCCCCCGGCATCATCTCACCTATGTTGCAGCGCGTGTAGACGTGGTCCGGGCCCGCGAGGGTGGAGTCCATCTCGCCGAGGTCGGCGGGCAAGGTCGTGATGGGCCGGGCCTGCAACCACCAGAGTCTGCCGGCCCGGTCGATCGCCCACTCGAGGTCCATCGGCATGGCCCAGTGCTGCTCCGCGCGCAGGGCGCCGGACCGGATCGCCGCGATCTCCTCCGGGGAGAGGACCCCCTCGTCGTCGTACTCCCTCACGACCACCTCGCCCCCGGAATCCAGGACGAGGTGGTCCGGGGACGCCGACCCGTCGACCAGCGCCTCGCCCAGACCGGCGACCGCGTCGATCACCATGAGGTCGCGCCGGCCGGTGGTCGGGTCGGCGGTGAACACCACGCCGGCCGCGCGCGCGTCCACCATCTGCTGCACCACCAGGTGCATGGGCGGCGGGGCGGTGTGTGTCAGGGCGGAGTCCGTGGCCGCGGTCGTGGGTGCCGCGGTGGGTGCAGCAGCGGTGCCCGGTTCAGCGCGGTAGGACGCGGCGCGGCCGGAGTCCACTGAGGCCACGCACGTGCGCACGGCCTCGAGGAAGGCCTCGGGGGAGTCCACGCCCAGCACCGTGTCGTACTGGCCGGCGAAGGACTGGTCCTCGCCGTCCTCCCCGGCCGCCGAGGACCTCACGGCCACGGGTGTCGCGCCCGCGTCGGCCATGCGGGTGAACCACCGGGAGGTGTCGACGACGACGAGGTCGGCCGAGGCGTCCGCGATCACGAACCCCCGGGGTACATCCAGGCCGAGGCGCCGGAGTTCGGCCAGGCCCGCGGCCTTGCCGCCGTAGCTGTCGTCGATGACCTGCTCGAACTCGACCACTCTCGGGGTCATCGCTCGCCTCCCAGTTCGTCGACGATCTGGGCCAGCGCCTCGGTGGCGATGGGGCCCGTCTGGTACAGGCAGAGGCGGTCCGAGACACCGTCCACGCGGTCCCGGATGTGCGCGGCCACCTCGGCCGGGGTGCCGCAGGCGGCGATGGTGTGCAGGATGTCGTCGCTGATCAGCGAGGTCATCTCCTGCCAGCGGCCCTGCTTGGACATGGCGTTGAGCTCCGGCTGGAGATCGCCCCAGCCGTGGGCGTCGAGCACGGGCTTGTACGCAGGTGTAGAGCCATAGAACGCCAGCAGTCGGCGCGTCGACAGGTGGTCGTCGTCGGCCCCGGTGGCCACGGACACGATTACCTCGGGCACCACCTCGAACTCGTCCTCATCGCGACCGGCGGCGGCCAGTCCGGCGCGCACGGCCGGCATCGTGGACTCGTGCAGGAACTTTCTGGATCCGAACGGCATCACCAGCAGGCCGTCGGCCACCTCCGCGGTGGCGCGGGTCAGCCGCGGACCGAGGGCGCCCAGATAGATGGGCGGGGGTCCGTACGGGTTCGGCCCCGGTACGAAGGTCGGCGTCATGAGGGTGTGCCGGTAGTACTCGCCCCGGAAGTCCAGTCTCTCGCCCGTGGTCCAGGTGGCGAAGATCGCCCGCAGTGCTCCGACCAGCTCCTTCATCCGCTCCACGGGGCGGTCGAACTCGGCCCCGTAGCGCTTCTCGATCTGCGCCCGCACCTGCGTGCCCAGCCCCAGGATGAACCGCCCCTCACTGAGCAGCTGCAGGTCGTTGGCCTGGTGGGCCAGTTGGATGGGGTTGCGGGGAAAGGCGATCGCCACGTTGGACATCACGTCGAGGCCCCTCACCTGCGAGGCCAGCACCAGGGGGGTGAACACGTCGTGGGGGCCCTCGAAGGTGAACACGCCGGACGCACCGGCCTCCTTGAGCGCCTCCGCGCGGTGGACCACATCGGTGGGGCCGAACAGCGCTGTCATGATCTTCATCTGATGACCTCTAGTCCGCTACATCTGTCCAGTCGGAGAAGCCCGACGGGTGGTGGGGTCCGATCACGCCGTGCTCGAACAGGCCGGCGCCCTCGCGCGTCGTCCCGTCGGCCTCCGTGCACACGGCCCGGCCGACGTGGTCGATGAGGCTGAACGCCGCCCCGGCCATCACGTCGGGGTCCGTGAGGTCGAAGTTCACGCGTTCGGTGAACCCCTCGCCCTTCCAGCTGCCGTGTGCCCACGAGGAGTCGCCGCCGTATCCGGACCCGAAGGCGATGGGGGCGAACAGTCTGGACTCCACGTCCAACTCGATTCGGTCGCCCACGCGGTTCATGAACTCCACGTGCACGCCCCGGGGGATCCGCGTGCCCGCGCGATAGTCCACGTGGACGCGGACGCCGTCGAGCTGCTCGATGCGCCCGTCCCGCCAGCGTCGGGTGCAGTCGTAGAGGCTGCGGTGGCCGTCGGGGTCCTCCTGCAGGATCAGGAACAGCTGGTAGTCGTCGAAGGTCAGGGGCAGGTAGAGCCACCACATCCCCCGGAACGCGGTATCCGGGCGGCCGGGGGTCTCGGCCTCCCCGACCGGGCGGATGCCCCAGGAGCGGTCCCGGCTGGCGACCGACGACGAGTGGGTGACCTCCATGCGCTCGTCGTCGACCTCGATCCACCCCTCCCACGTGCCGACCTGCGCGAAGCGGCTGGCCTGGAGCGTGACCCGCCGGTCGGTGAGCATCGAGTGCGGCTCCTCCATAGCGGCCGGGAACGCCCCGCGCCAGGTCAGATCGGCGGCGATGCCCTCGGTCGGCTCGAGCGTCAGGCGCAGCTCCTGCAGTGGTTCGCTCACCTCGAGGCGGTAGCCGCCGACGTGCGGGTTGAGGCGGTCGTCGTCGATGGCGTCGCTGAGGTGCACCGCGGTCTGCGCGTCGCCGCGGCGGACCACGAAGTAGGCGTCCTTGACACCCAGCCTGGGGTAGTAGCCGATCCCGGTCAGTGCTATGAATCGGCCCTCGCGGTCCAGCACGTTGAAGTACGACCGGTCGTAGAAGTTGCGGTCCGACGTGGCCGGCCAGGTCACCGGCGCGTGGGTCTGGTGGATCGGGTACTCGTCGAGCGGGCTGAGCTTCACGGGTCTCTCCCTGATAATACGATGCGCACTGTATTGGAACTAGGCTGGACTCATGACAGCAGACGGGCGCGCGGCCTGCGGGGAATCGGCCACGATTGGCAGGAAGTCGGCACCAGTCGCAGCAGGCCGGCCGCGCGACGGGCGGATCGATGCCGCGGTGATCGCCGCGACGCGGGAACTGATCCTCGAGACGGGGTACCCCGCGTTGTCCCTCTCGGCGATCGCCGCGCGCGCCGGCACCACCACGGCCGCCATCTACCGTCGGTGGTCCGGCAAGGCGCAGCTCGTCCACGAGGCGGTGCTGCCCACCGAGTCGATCCCGTTGCCGGCCGGTTCCGGTGACGTCCGCAGCGACATCAGGTCCCTGGTCGAGACCATCCGTTCGATGTTCGACCGGCCCGAGGTCCGGGTGGCGCTGCCGGGGCTCATCGCGGACACCGTCGCCGACCCGGAGGTCCACGACCAGATGATCGCCCGGCTGGCCGGCAACCTCACCGCGTTCGAGACCCACTTCGGCCGGGCCCGTCGGGGCGACGACCAGCTGCCCATGCTCGCCGAGGTGGTGGCGGGCACCGTGATCTTCCGCATCCTGGTGCGCCGGGACGCCGCCCTCGACGAGGCCTGGGTGGACGAGATGACCGAGATGATCACCGGCAGCTGGTCTGGTCCACCTGCTCCTTGACGGTGACGTCGGTCCGGACGAACTCGGCCCGCGCCTCCCACTAGTCGCGCCGGTCCCGCACCAGGGTCAGATGTCGCGTGCGGCCGGCGCGGACGCCGTTGGCGATCACCAGGATCTCGGCGACCTCGTGCACCAGCACGACCGCGGCCAGTCCCAGGACGCCGAACAGTGCCAGTGGGATCAGGACGACGATCAGCGCGAGCGAGAACCCGATGTTCTGCAGCATGATCCGGCGCGAGCGGCGTGCGTGCCGCAGTGCCTGCGGCAGGTGGCGCAGGTCCTCGCCCATCAGAGCGACGTCCGCGGTCTCGATCGCGACGTCCGTGCCCATCGCCCCCATCGCGATGCCGAGGTCGGCCGTGGCCAGGGCGGGGGCGTCGTTGACGCCGTCGCCCACCATCGCCGTCGGCCTCTCGTGGCGGAGCCGGGTGACGATGCGGGCCTTGTCCTCCGGGAGCAGTGCCGCGTGCACGTCGTCGATCCCGGCCTCGGCCGCCAACGCGCGGGCGGCGCGCTCATTGTCCCCGGTGAGCATGGCCACCCGGTAGCCGTCGCGGCGCAACTCTTCGACTACCTCGGCGGCCTCGGGTCGCAGGTCGTCGCGGACGGCGATCGCGCCCAGCACCACCCCGTCCCGCTCGATGAGCACGGCGGTCGCCCCGGCCTGCTGCATCCGCTCCACCACGGCCGCGAGGGGTCCGGGGTCGATCCAGCCGGGGCGCCCGAGTCTGACCTCCGCGCCGGCCAGGCGTCCGGTCAGGCCGGTTCCGGCGACCGCGTCGACGTCGTCGGCCGCCGTGACGTCGCCGCCGGCCTCGTCCAGGACCGCCCGGGCCAGCGGGTGCCCACTGCGCGCCTCGAGCGCCGCCGCCACGGCGAGCACCTCCGCGCGTGAGGCGCCCCCGCCGGTCGCGATCTCGGTCACCGCGGGCCGGTTGCGGGTCAGGGTGCCGGTCTTGTCCAGGGCGATCCCGCGGATGCGGCCGAGCGCCTCCAGGGCGGCGCCCCCCTTGATCAGGACGCCGAACCGGCTGGCGGCACCGACGGCGGCGTACACGGTGACGGGCACGGAGATCGCCAGGGCGCACGGCGAGGCGGCCACCAGGACGACCAGCGCGCGCTCGATCCACACCTGAGGGTCGCCGAGCAGCCCGCCCACCACGGCGATCAGCGTGGCGGCCACCAGGATCCCGGGGACCAGCGGCCTGGCGACGGTGTCGGCCATGCGCTGCGCCTCGCCCCTGCGGGACTGTTCGGCCTCGACGATCCGGACGATCCTGGCCAACGAGTTGTCGCGCGCCAGGGCGGTCACGGTCACCTCGAGAGCGCCGGTGCCGTTGACCGCTCCGGCGAACACCTCGTCACCGGGACCGGCCTCGACCGGGACGGACTCCCCGGTGATCGCCGAGTTGTCCAGGGCGGTCCGTCCGGAACGGAGCACACCGTCGGTGGCCAGACGCTCGCCCGGCCTGACCACCATCACGTCGCCGAGGCGCAGCTCGTCCGGGTCGACGGTCAGCTCCCGCCCGCCACGCACGACGGTGGCGGTGGACGGGGCCAGTGTCAGCAGCGCGCGCAGTCCCCGGCGGGTGCGGGTGACCGAGTACTCCTCCAACCCCTCGCTGATCGCGAAGAGGAACGCCAGCATGGCGGCTTCCTCGAGCTGCCCGAGGACCACCGCGCCCACGGCGGCGATGGTCATGAGCGTGCCCACGCCGATCCGGCCGCGCGCCAGCCGCGCGAGCGTCGAGGGGACGAAGGTGTACCCGGCCACGACCAGTGCGGCCACGTACAGCGCCGACTCGACCCCGTGGGGGCCCGCGGTCCATCCGAGGATCAGCCCCACCAGCAGGAGCACGCCGGCGAGCGCCGCGGCCCGGATCTCGGTGACCTGCCACAGCGTCCCGGGCCCGCCATCGTCGTCGCCCCGGGGCAGGGGCTCGTCGTGGCCGCAGCCGCAGGCGTCACTCACCGCGTCACCCCCGGCTCCCGGCGGGGCTCGGCGCCGTAGTTCGGGCACAACGCGACCTTCGACCCGGTCGCCGCGAGAAGCGACTCCGCCGAGGCCAACAGGTCCATCAGCTCCGGGCGGGCCAGGGAGTAGAACACCTGCCGTCCCTGGGGGCGCCCCTCCACGAGCCCGCATCCCCGCAGACACGCGATGTGCGCGGACACGGTGGACTGCGCCATCCCGAGTTCGTCGACCAGATCGGCCACCCGGGTCTCGCCGAGCGTGAGGCGACGGACGATCGTCAACCGGGTGCCGTCGGACAGGCTGTGGAACAGCGCGACCGCGGCGTCGAGGTCCGCTGCCTCAGATACCGTCGGCGGCCGTGCCGCCCCCTCATTCATCGCCATGTGGCGATGATATCCGCTGGCGACGATCTTCTGGCCCTGGCCCTGGCCCCGGCCCCGTCGGTCCGCGACCGGGGCGGGTCAGGTCAGCTGCATCGTGGTGAGGCAGGTCAGGTCGTCGTCCCCGGTGGAGACGGGTGAGCTCGCCGACGTGTCGCCGCGGGTGATGGTGAGTGTCCCCTCCAGGTCCCGGGGCAGCCACAGGCCCACGAAACCGTTGTCGTAGGTCGCGCGGGTCTCGTCCACGATGGTCGCCCCGGTCGCGTCGTCGGTCACCGTGACCTGCACGGGCTCCCCGGACATCTCCCCGAGGCACGTCGTCAGGCTGTGGAAGTAGCAGTCGTGCGTGCGGGTCTCGTACGGGGCCACGGAGAGGTAGAACTCCTCGGCGGGCATCGCCAGCACCGTCTCCGCGCGCTCACCGGTGGGGTCGCTCAGGACCAACTGCCCCGGTTCGACCGAGGCCCACAGGTCGTCGGGTCGTTCGGCGACGGGCATGGCGTCCAACTGGTCGATGACCTGGCGCGCGTCGAGCCCCGCCAGCTGATGCTGCTCGACTAACGACGCCTTTGCCGGATCCGCCGCCTCCGGTGCGGTCGAGGTGCAGCCGACCAGCACCATCGCGCCCGCGGCCACCGCCGACAGCACGCGGAGCCGGCGGATGCCCGGGCGTTCCACGGCTCCCGCCGCGGTCACGATGCGGTCAGCATGCCGCGCATGTCGTCGATCTCCCGTTGCTGGGTGGCGATGATCTCCCGTGCCAGGTCGACCGCCGGCGGGTAGGTGCCGTCGGCCACCTGGGCCTCCGCCATGTCGATGGCGCCCTCGTGGTGGTCGATCATCCGCTCGAGGAACAGTCGCACGGCGTCGGCGCCCTCGGCGTCGGACAGCTCCTGCATCTCCCGGGGGCTGAGCATGCCGTCCATCATGCCCATCCCATCGGCGTCCCCCATCTGATCACCCATGCGCTCGCCCATGTCCTCGCCCATGTCACCCGCCGATCGGTCGCCCATCCCGTGGCCGCCGTGGTCGCCGCGCGGGCCAGTGGGTTCGCCCCACTGCTCGAGCCACCGCTCGAACTGCTCGATCTCCGGGGCCTGATCTGCCTTGATGTGCTCCGCCAGGTCGCGGACGTCGTCCGGGACGTCGTCGCGGGCCAGGATGATGTCGCTCATCTCGATCGCCTGCTCGTGATGCGGGATCATCATCCGGGCGAACCTCACGTCCGCCATGGAGGGCTCGGCCTCGTCGCCCCCGGTCTCCGCGCCGGAACCGTCCTGGGCTTCCGAACCGTCCTGTGCGGTGGTGTCGGGCGAGGCGGTCGGCGCGGTGGTGGCACCGTCACCGGTGTCGGCGCACGCGGAGAGCGTGAGGACGACGGCGGTTGCGGCGGCGAGCAACGTCGTGCGGGTCATCGTCGACGTCCTTTCCGGGGGCAGGGGGTGGTCACAGGTCGTGCCTTCATCGTGCCCGCGACACCCCGCGGCCACGATGGAGGTCGCGTGAAGGTTTGGTCAAGGACGCCCCAGGGACGGCGCGACGCCCGGCGGGCGGTGATGATGGGAGGCATGCCCCCACTCCCCGGTGACCTCGATCCGACGGGTGACCTCTCACCGACCGGCGCCCCTGCCTCTGCCCCCGCCCCTGCCTCTACCGCCGGCCCGCGCCCGCCGACCGGGCGTCGGGCGATGGTCGTCGACGACGAGCGGGCCCTCGCCGACCTGGTGGGGTCGTACCTGCGGCGCGACGGATTCGAGGTCACGGTGACGGGGGACGGCGCCGAGGCCGTCGCGCTGGCCCGCACGGTGGACCCGGACGTGATCGTCCTGGATCTCGGGCTGCCGGGCCTGGACGGGGTCGAGGTGTGTCGCCGTATCCGGGCCCACTCCGACGCGTACGTGGTGATGCTCACCGCCCGGACCGACGAGGTCGACACACTGATCGGGCTGTCCGTCGGTGCGGACGACTACATGACCAAGCCGTTCAGCCCACGTGAGTTGACGGCCAGGATCCAGGCGATGTTGCGCAGGCCGCGGGGGACCGGGACAGGGTACGACGACGAGGTGGGCGCCGCCGGTCCCGCCACCGGCAGTGCGGCGGACGCGCGACCGCGGAGGATCGGGGATCTGACCATCGACGTGGCCGGTCGCGAGGTGCACGTCGACGGGACGGCGGTCCCGCTGACCCGCACGGAGTTCGACGTGCTCGCGGCCCTGTCCCGCGACCCCGGCGTCGTGTTCACGCGGGCGCAGCTGATCGCCGCGGTGTGGGGGCCGAACTGGGTCGGCAACGAGCACCTGGTGGACGTCCACATCGGGCACCTGCGCCGCAAACTCGGCGACGATGCCGCGCTCGGTCGCTATGTCCGCACCGTCCGCGGCGTGGGCTACCGCATGGGGGTCGGGTGACGGGCGTCGCGGCCGAGTCCCGTGATCGTGGGCGTGACCGTGGGCGTGGACCCGGACCGGGGCGTTCCCGCCTCGCCACGGCGAGTCTCGGGACGCGACTGCTGGTGGTCATGGCCGGGGTGGTCGTGGGGTGCGCCGGCAGTGCCTGGCTGGTCGCGACGATGCTCGCGCCGGAGATCTTCCACGACCATCTGGGCCAGGCCGGGATCGATCACGATTCCGCGGAGGCCGCCCACATCGAGGAGGCGTTCACGGCCTCCATCGCGCTGGCCTGGGGGCTGGCGGTGGGCGTGGCGGTGCTGCTGGCACTGCTGGCCAGTTGGTACCTCACCCGTAGGGTCCAGCGCTCCGTCGCCGTCGTCACCGCCTCCACCGCCGAGATCGCCGGGGGCCACTACGACACCCGGGTCGCGAGCCCGGAGCTGGGGCGGGAGTTCGACGACCTGGCCACGAGCGTCAACGAGCTCGCCCGGCGACTCGACGCCACCGACGCCTCCCGGCGCCGGATGCTCGCCGATCTCGGTCACGAGATGCGCACCCCGCTGGCCACCATCGACTCCTACCTCGAGGCCATCGACGACGGCGTCCGCGAGCTCGACGACGACACCCGGGAGGTGTTGTGGACCGCCACCCGCCGGCTCGAGCGCCTGGCATCGGACATCGTGGCGGTCTCGGCGGTCGAGGAGCACCTCGACCGCCTCCGTCCCGTCCCCACCACGACCGCGGCGCTGGTGACCGCGGCGATCGACGCCGCCCGGGAGCGGTTCGGGGACAAGGGAGTGGGGCTCTCGGCCGGTGACCTCGCCCCGACCCCGGTCGCGGTGGACGTCGACCGGATGGGGCAGGTTCTGGGGAATCTGCTGGACAACGCGCTGCGGCACACCCCCACCGGCGGGAACGTCACCGTCGACTCCGTCCCGGTGGGCCCGGGACGGGTGGCGATCACGGTCTCCGACACCGGCGAGGGCGTCGCCGCGCACCACCTCGACCACCTCTTCGACCGCTTCTACCGCGTCGACACCGCCCGGGGCCGCCACTCCGGTGGCAGTGGCATCGGGCTGGCGATCACCCGGGCGCTGGTCCGGGCCCACGGCGGCCGCGTCGGCGTCGCGAGCGACGGACCCGGCCGCGGTACCCGGTTCACGGTGGAGCTGCCCGCGGAGACCGATGGTGCTCGAGGGGCGGGCTGATCACCACCCCTGGCGGGCGACCGCGGTGTAGACGGCGACCTCCTCGGGGATGCCCTTGGCCCTGGTGAGTCCGAAGGCTCTCTTGCGCCGCGTCGACACCCGGGACTCGTCCAGCCCGGGCAGGGTGGTCTCGCTGACGAGGACCTCGCCCGGGCCCGCCTTCTCCGCCAACCTGGCGGCGATGTTCACGTCCACCCCGAGGTAGTCGCCGCCGATCATGCGGGGTCGGCCGGTGTGGATGCCGGCCCGGATCCGGGGTCGCATCCCGGCGACCTCCACCCGGTCGAGCCCGGCCCCGCAGGCCAGGACCGCGTCGAAGGCGAGCTGCGGCGACGGGAAGACGGCCATCAGTCCGTCGCCGAGGCGTTTGACCACGTGCCCGCGGTGCGCACGCACCACGGGTTCGGTGGCCGAAGCGACCTCCCGCAGCAGGCGTAGCGCGTCCTCGTCGCCGGCCCGCATCGCCCAGTTCGAGAAACCGACGAGGTCGGTGAAGACGATGGTGACCTCGTTTCCGCCGTCACCGCGGCCCGCTCGCTGGGCCAGGGCGTGCCACACCTGCAACCCGCCGAGGGACAGCTCGCGCGAGGCCGTCGGTCGTTCGTCGAACAGGCGCCCGGCGACCCGCGCGATGGTCCCCGCGCTGTCCCGGCCGGCGGCCGAGAGCGGATCCCCGAAACCGGAATCGCCCGGGAGGGCCCGGCGGGCGCGGCGCAACGCCTCGACCGCGGAGGGGTGTCTGTTGATATCGCGGGCGCCCGCTGCGATTCGGGCGGCGGACGCGCGCGCCCGCTCCCACCGAGGGTTCGACATGCTCAGAGGGTAGCCGCCCGCGCTCCCGTGGTCTCGTGTGTGGTCGCGTGCCCGGCCTCCAGCCGGACCACGCGATCGGCGGTGGCGACAAAGGCCTCGTCGTGAGAGGCGCAGCCCACCGCGGCGCCATGGTGAACGGCCCGGTGCACGAGCAACTCGTGGATGTGGCGACGGCTGGCCGAGTCCAACCCGGCGTCGGGCTCGTCCATCAGCACGATGTCGGCGCGGGTCGCGAGTGCCTGCGCGAGCAGGGCACGCTGCCTCTGGCCACCGGACAGCTCCGTCAGGGAGCGGGACTCCAGGCCGGTGAGCCCCACCGCATCGATCATCTCGGAGACGACCCCGCGCGCGTCCCTCCTGCCGAGCCGTCGCCCCCAGGTCCCCATGGAGACGGTGTCGCGCACCGTGAGGGGGAGGGTCTCCGGCGCGGCGGGACGTTGCACCACCAGTGAGACGGTGCCGAGTCGGCGCACCTCGCCCCGCAGTGGGGTGCGGACCCCCGCGAGGAGCTCTACGAGTGTCGATTTGCCCGATCCGTTTTGCCCGGCGATGGCGGTGACGGTCCCGTACTCCAGGGCCACGTCCACGTCGTGGAGCACCTCCCGGCCCGCGTATCCGTAACACAGCCCGTGGGCGCTGATGGCCGGAACGTGTGGGGGCATGCCCGGGACCTCCTTGTTGATAATGGATATCGTTAGCGTTAGTGTACGTCCTCGTGTCCCCACTCCTCGATCCGTTCACCACAGCGTTCGTCGCCCGGGCTCTGGCCGGTGGCGTGCTGGTCGCGGTGATCTGCGGGGTGGTCGGCACCTGGGTGGTCATCCGGGGCATGGCGTTCTTCGGGGAGGCGATCGGGCACGGGATGCTGCCGGGAGTGGCACTGGCCACCGTGCTCGGGCTCCCTGCCCTGGCGGGCGGAGCCGTCAGCGCGGTCACGATGAGCGTGGCGATCGGGGCGTTGCAGAGGCGCGGGCGGTTGTCGTACGACACGACCATCGGCCTGTTGTTCGTCACGATGCTCTCGGTGGGCGTGATCATCGTCTCCCACTCGGGAAGCTTCGCCACGGACGCCACGGTCATCCTCTTCGGTGACATCCTCGCCATCCGTGGTGCCGAACTCGTCACGCTCGCCGTCGCGCTGGCGGTCACCCTGGCCGTGGCCACCCGCTTCCATCGGGCCTTCGTCGCCTCGGCCTTCGATCCCCGCGTGGCACAGGCCCTGGGGCTCCGGCCGAGGGTCGCCCAGGTGGCGCTCGTCGGGCTGGTGACCCTCGCGGTGGTGGCCTCCTATCAGGCCGTCGGGACGCTGCTGGTGGTGGCATTGCTGCTCGCCCCGGTGGTCGCCGCGAACCGTTGGACCAGACGCATCCCGTCGACCATGGCGCTCGCGGCGGCGTTCGGCAGCACCGCCGTGGTGCTCGGCCTGCTCGCCTCGTGGCACGCCGGGACGGCCGCCGGGTCCTCCATCGCGTTCTCCGCGATCGCGCTGGCCGGGGTCTCGGCGTCGGTGCACGCGGCCCGCCAGTCGCTTCGGACCACCCGGCTCTCGCGCCACCGCCCCCTGGTCAGCCCGGTCAGCCCGGTCAGCCCGGTCACCCCGGCCGCAGCGGAAGCGCCCGCACGGTGACACGCCCATCGAGAAAGCAGAGTATGCGCACACGGAGATCGATCGCCCCCCTCGTCGTCGTCGCCCTGATCCTCACCGGATGCGCGGGTGGCACGGACGACCCGGACGCCGCCACCGCCGGGACCGACACGACTGTGGAGGAGTCCTCGACGCAGGAGACCGGCAGCGGGCACGGCGAGATCGAGGGCGCCGAGGAGATGGCTGAACCGCAGCTACACCTGGTGAGCATCGACCGTACGGGTGCTGTCGGAATGGTCGACCTGCTGGACGGGACCACGACCGAACCGGGGAGCATCGACCCGCCCACGGCGGTCGCCTCGGACGGCCGCTACCTGTTCGCCGACACCGACGCCGGAGTCGAGATCGTGGACAGCGGCGTGTGGACGTGGGACCACGCCGACCACTTCCACTACTACCGGACCTCCCCGAGGATGCTGGGAACCGTCGCCGGCGAGGGCCCGGCGGTGGTGACGACGTCGGGAAACGCGACCACCGGCGGCACGGGGGTGTTCTTCCCCGATTCCGGCGAGGCGGTACTGCTCAGCAACGAGGCCCTGTCGGAGGGACGGATCGAGGAGGTCTTCCGCCTCGACGCCGGCGCACACGAGGGACTGACCGCCCCCCTCGGAAGCGGCGCGCTCGTCACCTCCGTCGACGAGTCGGGGACAGTCTCCGGGGTCGAGTTCCACGGGACTGACGGCTCGCCGGTCGACGGTGCGACGGCGCCCTGCGCGGACGCTCAGGGAGCCGCGACCACTCGCATCGGCGTCGTCGTGGGGTGTGCGGACGGGGCGCTGCTGGCCACCTACGAGGAGGGCGAACCGCAGTTCGAGCACATCGCCTTTCCCGAGGGAACCCAGGCGCCGCGCGCGACCGACTTCCGGGGACGCAAGGGCCGGCCGGCCGTGGCCGCGCTCGCCGGGGACGAGGGCTTCTGGCTGCTCGACACCCGCGCGCGTAAGTGGCGACTCGTGCCGACGGATCGGCCGTTGGTGCAGGTGTCGGCCGCGAGTGACGAGGACTCCCACGTAGTGGCGGTGGACGGTCAGGGCCGGATCCGTGTCTACGACGGTGAGGCAGGCACCGAGACGGCCGCGACGGAGGCGGTGCTCGCCGAGGCGGTCGCGAACCCGGAGACCGCCGCCGGGATCGAGCTGACGGTCGACCGGGAGCGGGCGTACGTCAACGACCCCGCCTCCGGGGTCATCCTCGAGATCGACTACCGGGGCGACGCGCGCATCGCCCGCACCCTGGAGACCCCCACTGCTCCCGACTTCGTCGCGGAGACCGGGCGATGAGGCGCCGGTCGCTACTGTCCGCCGCCCTCGTCACGGCGGGACTGGCCTTGTCCGGGTGCGCGATCGTGGACGGCGCCACGAACGACCGTCCGACGATCGTCGTGACGACCAACATCCTCGGCGACGTGGTGGAGAACGTGGTGGGGGAGGCGGCCGACGTCACGACGCTGATGAAGCGCAACGCCGACCCGCACTCGTTCGAGATCTCGGCGCAGGAGGCGAGCCTGATGGATCGCGTCGACCTGGTGGTGTCGAACGGGATGGGCCTCGAGGAGGGGCTCCAGCAGCACCTCGACCGGGTGGCCGGAACCGGGGTGCCGATGCTCGTCGCCGGGGAACACGTCGAGGTGATCGACTACTCGGAAGGGGACGCGGGCGGTACCCCCGACCCGCACTTCTGGACCGATCCGGCCCGCATGGTCGACGTCGTCGACGCACTCGAGGCCGAGTTGGTGGAGGTCGACGGGATCGACCGGGCTGCCGTCGAGGCGGGTGCCGACCGGTACCGGGAGGAGCTCGACGAGCTCGACGACGAAATGGCCGCCGCGTTCGCCACCATCCCCTCCGAGAATCGCGCCCTCGTCACCAACCACCACGTGTTCGGCTACCTCGCCGAGCGTTTCGACTTCCGCGTACTCGGCGCGGCCATCCCCGGCGGGACCACCCTCGCCTCCCCCAGCGCCGCCGACCTCGACGGGCTCGCCTCGGCGATCACCGAGGCCGGCGTCCCCGCGATCTTCGCCGAGTCCTCCCAGCCGGATCGCCTGGTGCAGGTCCTCGCGAGCGAAGCAGGGATCGACACCCGGGTGATCGAGTTGTTCACCGAGTCGCTCACCGAACCGGGACAGGGCGCCCCCAGCTACCTGGAGATGATGCGCGCGAACACCGAGCGCATCGTCGACGGGCTCTCCACCTGACCACCTACGAAAAAAGAAGGACGATTAATGAGAACACGACACACCCGCGCGGCCGGAGCGGTCGCGATGCTCGCCACGGCAGCGCTGCTCGCCACCGCGTGCAGCAACGGTGGCGGCGACGCCGATGCGGACGACGCCGAGGCACAGAACACCGCCACCACCAGCTCGGCAGCCTCGGAGGCAGGCTCCTCGGAGAACCGGCTGGCCGTGGCGTACGAGAACGGCATCGCGGTCCTCGACGGGGAGACTCTGGAGGTCATCGAGGAGTTCGAGACCGAGGAGTTCACCCGGCTGAACGCGTTCGGCGACGGGCAGACCGTGCTGGTGACCACGTCCGACGGGTTCCAGGTGCTCGACACCTCGGCTCCCGAGCTCACCGACCTGGTGATCGAGGCCGAGACCCCGGCGCACGTCGTCCGCCACGCCGACAAGACGGTCCTGTACGACGACGGCACCAGCGACACCTTCATCTTTGACACCGCGGCACTCGCCGAGGCCGACGGCGAGCTCCCCGAGTTCGAGACCATCCCCGGCGACCAGGCCCACCACGGTGTCTCGATCGTGCTGGAGGACGGCACCTTCCTCACCACCATCGGCGACGACGAGGGCCGCACGGGTGCGTACGCCGTCGACGCCGACGGCGAGGAGATCGCCCGCAACGAGGAATGCCCCGGCGTCCACGGTGAGGGCACCGCTGCGGGCGAGACGGTGATCTTCGGCTGCGAGGACGGCGCCCTGATCTACCAGGACGGGGAGTTCGAGAAGATCACGGCCGCCGACGAGTACGGCCGCATGGGCAATGCGTACGTGAGCGAGGACAGCCCGCTCGTCGTGGGTGACTACAAGGACGACCCGGACGCCGAGAGCGTCCTGCTCACCAAAATCGCACTGATCGACACCGAGGACCGCACCCACGAGGTCGTGGACCTGCCTGAGGGCGTCGGGTACACCTGGCGCGACGTCGTGCGCGGCCCGAACGACATGGCCTACCTGCTCGGCACCGACGGAGCCATCCACGTGATCGACCCGGCCACCGGCGAGATCTCCGAGAGCTACGACGTGATCGACCCCTGGGAGGGCCCGGCGGAGTGGCAGGACGCGCACCCGTCCATCGTCGTGAACGGGGACATCGCCTACGTGAGCGAGCCGGCGAAGGACACCGTCTACGCCGTCGACCTCGCGACCGGTGAGGTCGTCGCGTCCGGCGAGACCCCGGGCGCTCCGAACGAGATGGCGGTCGCGCTGGGTTAGGTCGAACCCACGCCGCTCCCGGGGCCGATCATCGCGCTGTCGGCGATGATCGGCCCCGGTCTCTCCCAGGCGGTGCCAGGGGTACACCCGTGCGGGACGGTGGAGGGGCCACCATCGGCGCCGTGTCAGTGGGTCGGTCTGCGCACTTGCGACCCGTGTCCCTCTGGAGTTCAGATCGCATCGGATCAGCGAGCGGCAGATTCCAGCGCATGCGGGGACCTATGGTTACCGAATGGTCAGCGGAGATTCGGGCTCGTCGGCCGCTAGCCAATCGGGCGAGGGCATTCTCCGTGCGGTGCTTGTTGCACTGGTGCCTGTGGTAGGCGTGTTCGCGGGCATCGTGATCGGCTGGTACACGATCACCTGGGCGGTCCAGACTTTCAGAGACGTGTTCGAGGTTCCGGAACTTTCGCCAGTGCCGGTACAAGACCGGGCGCCTGGAGTGCCGGGTCCGACGGTGCGTTATTGGCTTTCATGGGCAGTGCCGCTGGTGGTGTTCTGCGTTGCCAGTGCGCTGCTGTGGTGGGGGTGGAGGCGCGGGCGGCTACTCACTGGTTCGGTCATGGCCGGCTTCAGTGCCGTGGTTGTGTTGCTCGCGCCTCTGTGGGTATCGATCGAGGTTGGCGGTTTCGCCCCCAGTTGAGCTCATCCAGTGATGGCACCTGGGTCGTCGGCGTTGGCCGGGGCCAGAGGGCGTCGATTTCGAGGAAGCTGCCATCGGCCGGTAAGGCCCGGCCATTCGATGTCTAGAGTCGCTCAAATTCCTTCGGCCATCGAAACCCCTGAATCTCCTCGGGGCGGTGCGGTACCCGGTCCCTTACCCCTCGATCGCTTCTGTTCCAGTGGATGAAGTCGGCATTGAGTTCTCGAATATGAACGAACGATATGCCGCGTTCCCAGACGTTTGCCTCGGCGAGGTTCCTACCGATCTCCCACGGCCCCTCGTTCTCAGTCATCGGCCTGAGCTGGGATTTGTATCGCGCCAAACCAAACACGATACCCGGGTAGCTCGTCGGCCGGAGCTCCAAAAGGATCACCAGCACGTCGTCGAAGTGGCCCATCAAAAGCACCTCGGACGCCTCGGCACCTGCAATTCGCGGCCTCTCTGCGGTGGCCCTGAAACCGTCGGCGACATCTGCGAAAAATTCAGTGTCGCTCATTCAATCCACCCCTCATAGTCGGTGCGGTGCGGGACGAGATGTCGCGGTTTGACCGTCGATGATGTGGCCGTCGGCGGTGATTCCTCGCCAGGATCGCCCCGAGAACCAGACGATGTCGTCTGGGGTGACAACAGCTGATGGGCGATGACTGTCGGTCAGGACCGCGGCCACCGGGTCGAAGTTGTTGTCGAGCCGGACCACGAGCCCTCTCGAGTCCTGGTATCGCGGTCTTAGATCGCTAAGCATGTCCCGCAGACGCCACGGGTCTGGTGTCTGCGAATTTCGGAGGTGCTGGCCGAGCTTGGCAGGGTCGAGTGTGAGCCACATTCCAGACTCTGTGACCTCGCCGGAGCCAGGGTAGTAGGGGAGTCGGTGGGCGGTCGTCTTTGTGAGGGACGCATCGAAGCGGATGACGAGATCGGCGCAGAGAATCCATGCCCCCTGCTCGGTGCGCCCGACGGCGCTCTCGGGGCGGGGGAGCCCGAAGGACGGCCCGACAGTCCAGCGACCGTGATGGTCGTACAGCGCCAGCCGGAAACGGTTGAGAGTTGCCTTGTCTGGCCTGTGGTTGACGGCGTCCTGCATGTCGTCCCAGCTCAGCTCACGTCCCACCACCAACAGGCCTTCCGTCACCAGAGCCAGTGAACCGACGTAGGCGATCTCTGGCGGGAGCGGGACAGGATCGATCTCACCGTCCGCATCGAAGCGTCTGAGGTGCTGGCCGGCGGTCACAAGGTGACGTCCGATCGCTACCGCAGAACGCCACCCCACCTTGCCGAGGTCGTTGAGGTGCGCGGTGTCGCCACGGGTGGTGTCGACTGAATAGAGCGTGTGTTCGTGCTCGATCCACAGTCCGTGTGCGCTGACGTGGGGCGTGATCCTGCTCGGGTGACGACTCACGGGCAGCGGCAGAAGGTGCTCCACCGCCGGCGTTGAGTCCTTGGCGCGGCGTCGTTGCAGGATTGGTCGGAAGCGGTCGCTGGCCCAGAGCTCGTCATCGAGAACGGCCAGCCCTCCGGGTTCGAAATCATTGCGCAGCTGCGGTGGTTCGGCGGCGTCGACGTCCAGGTCGAGGGCCACAGCGATCGGGTAGGCATAGTCATCGGTGTTGCGCTGCACCATATGAGGAGCAAACCCGGCGGGACACTCAGATTCGTCGGACCAGGCGTTGTCTGGGAGCGGCTCCCGCTCGGGGTCGGCGGGCATTGGTCCGGTGAGGCGGTTGACTCGGATCCCGGTGACCACCGCCCGGGTCGGTGGAAACGTGTCGACGGCCGCGGCGTCGTGGATGATCGCGAAGTGTCCTGTCACCAGGACGTGCCCGATCATCGGTCGCGGTGAAGACCACCTGGCGCACCACCCATCACCGCGCAGGATGGTGGGCCAGCGCAGAACCCCGTGATGGTCTTTTCGTGGGGTGCCAGTGCCGATCGGTTCGGCGGTAGCCCGGACCTCGGCAGGTTCTGCACCCATCGGCGAGAGGTCTTCGAAGAACGTCAGATGCACCTCGACGGTGTCGCCTACCCGCGGTGGCGAGAGCTGCCCGTCGGCGATCACTAGCTCATCGAGGCGGGCCCGAAGCTGTCGCCCGCTCCGATCGGCGGGCAGAGGTTCCGGGTCGGGGACTGCAGTGAGCTTGCCGGTGAATGGGGTCGGGATCCGCTCGGCGCTGGATTGGATTGGCTCAGGTGGGCCAGTTTCGCCTTCCCAGCGGAACACCGACTCATCGCACTGTGTGAAGGTGAGGTTCTCGAGCCCGGCTTCCCAGGATTCGTCGGCGGCGGCGACTTTGACTAGCACTCCGGTGTGTACGTCGATCGAGACCTCCACTGCTCCGAGTCCGTCACCTGGGTCGCCGGCCGCGACCACGGTAGGTCGGCCCTGGTGACTGGAGTCGGCGAGAGGACCAGATGGGAATCCATAGCCCAGGGCCTGCTCGGCATTGTCCGGTTGGTCAATGAGTAGAGCGGCGTACCCGGAGGCGTTGAGTGACCTGACGTCGAACCGGGTGGCGGTCTCGTCGGCGGCGACCTGCCACACCGTCCCGTCGTTGAACAGCGTCTGTCGCCCGCCTGCGTGATCGAGGCGGACGCGAGAAGCCCCGGCCCGTGTGAGTCGGCTCCGGCCGGGGCCGGCGTGCAGATTCGCCCGCGGATCATCCATCACCCACCTCCGGACCGACGGGGCGGGCTCCGTGCGGGGCCGCACCACCAGATCCGCCTCGAACTCGGCATCGGCACCGCGGGCAAGCAACCCGCCGACGTCAGACCAGGTAGGTGTCATGGCGTCAGCCTAGGGCGGCCCGACGATGCTCCGGGCGCCTGCGGAGGAAGGGGCCTCGGGTTCGGCTGTTACCGGCTCGGCGGGCCGGGGCGGCAGATGTCGGTAGAGGGTGGTGCGGGTGATGCCGGTCTTGGTGACGATCTCGGCGATGGTGTGTCCGGTGGCTCTCAGGTGCACTGCGTAGGCCAGTTTGTCGGGGTCCACTACTGAGGGGCGTCCTACTCGGCGTCCTTTGGCGGTGGCCACGGCCCGGGCATGCGCCACTCGCTCGAGGGTGTAGGTGCGTTCCATTTGACCGAACAGGGCCAGCAGCCCCACCGCGAGTTGGGAGATCGGGTCGTCCGGGTTGGACGAGTCGACTTTGATCGGATCGGCCAGGTCCCGTACCCCGATCCCTCGCTGCTGGACCCTACTTATGGAACGCACTTCCGAACCGCCATCGAGAGGGGGCGGGTTTGACGGAACCCGTCCCACAACCAAGGAACTGGGACGGTCGGTCGAGCGCAGGAGCCGCTCTGTTGATCAGCGGAGTGGGCGGAGCTCTAGGTCGACACGCTGCGGCGGCAAGGTGACCGGTGACAACATCGGCTCATGGTTCACGAAACGGGGATGGGGTAGCGATGCTCAGGCGGTATACCGCAGGCGTTGGCGCTTGCTTTGTAGGAGTTGCACTCTTGGCAGGGTGTGGCGGCGACGGTACGTCCGGCCCTGTGCCGACCGAGGTGCCACCGGTCGAGAGCGCTTTCTCCTCAACGGCCCAGGCACTCGCGATCCCTGAGGATGTGATCGTCTGTCAGCCAGGGATGGTCGACACCGCCCTCACTGTCGCCGATGTGCCTGAGTGGCCGGGCCCTGCGCCGTCCAAGTTCATGGAGCCGAATTATCCGTCAGGCCAATGCGGAACACTCTCTGGGCCGGAAGCGAAGGACGTCTACGAGGCGGCACTCGAGCACCCGACTGCCTTGCTAGAAGAAGGCCAGTTGGAAGAAGGCGAGATCCTGAGCGGCACGCCCGGTGCATTGTGGGCGTCGGAAGGCGTAATCGTGTGGCTCGTCGTTGAACCCCAATGGTGAGCTTGATTCCGCCGCTAGCCGCTCGCTCGCAGAATCTCCGCGGCGGTCCAAGGCCGGTTTCCGTTGCTGATTGGCCGAGGCGTCGGCGGGATACCCTGAGTTGATGCGAGTTTCGCCGGATGGGACCTTCCATGGGCTGCGTGAGTCGCACCTATGCCGCGCGGCGTGCCGGGTTCGGGCGGACCCAGGCCCGCTTAATCGCCGCCTTGTCGCGCTCCACCCGGTAATCAATTATCGGCCCTACATCTCCGCATCCCCTGACGTGTTCCCCCCTGGTCATCCGGGGTACAACCAGGGCGTGGCGGCGGACCTGCAGATACCGCAGGCTCTGCGGAACGAGATAGAGGACTGGATCAGCCAGTTCAAAACTCATTTCCGTTACCTCGGTGACCGCCCTGTTGATCAGCCTGTGTGGTCGAACGGGTTCGACGAGATGGCCTGGCTCGACCGCGGCCACGCACTGGCCGAGCTCCTGGGTGAGCACTTCCCGGAGCACTTCGTGTTCTGCTGTGCGGAGAAGTACGTGGTGTGCGAGTTGGCGGCTGATCAGCTGGACTACGTGTGCGCGCTGACCGGACAGATCACGCGTGAGGATGGCTGGCGAATGCCCGGCAATGAGCCCGATCCGGATGTGCCGGGGGCGCTGAAACTTATGCCGGAGTACGGGGTCGAGTGGGGCATATGGGACGGGTGGCTGCCGTACCACCAGCCTCCTCGGCTCCGCGCCGGTCCGGGTCCCGGGGGTTTTCCGACCCCGCGCAGCCTCGGGCTCACCTCGCAGCTCGAGGAACGACTCCGGCAGTGGAACGAGGACTGGCACCGCGGCTTCCTCGCCTCCGGGCTAGATGACCATGGGGCCAGCGCCGATCTCGGCCTGCCGAATGGAGATTTCGCCCCGCCGGAATGGGCCGACGATGTGGACCCGGTGGCCTGGTATCGCGAGGGCCACGCGATCGCCGCAAGCCTTGCCGATCAGCTGCCTGGGGTCACGGTGCGACTCAGGGCGATCCGATATGTGTGCGCACCACGCTTGCTCGACCTCACGCAGATCTTCGGCGACGACCAGTTCTTCACACCGCTAGCGAGACGGTCTCCCGAGACACCAGAGAACCCTATCGGCCCATGAAGTGGCCGTGTGCCAGGGCCAGCATTGAAAGTCTCACAAAACTGTAGGTTTTTAAGACGCCGAGCCAGTTGGCAGAGCGTCGCAGCCTCGCAGGTTGCGTTAGAGATCCGAATCGCTGGAGACCGTATCGGGATAGTTAGTGGCCGCTGGGTTTTTCGAGATGGTTGGCCAGGTACTCGTCGAGGAGTGAGTCCCATTCGTCTTTCGAGATCGCAAGGTGGGCAGCTCCGCATGAAAGTCGCGTGCCTTGTATAGCGGATCGGGATTCATGTTGGAGTTCGAGCCCTTGGGTGATCCACCCAAGGCGGTCGAACCCCGGTCGCCATTGAGGCGTGCCTCCTCGGAATTTGGGGAGGCCGACGAAGTTCTCCTCCCATTGGGCCTGCCAGGCATCAAGCTTCGCCCAGAACTCCTCGTGGGGTTCCCGGACGCTGCCCCCGTAGCGTCCCAAGTCCGCCTTGATCGCGGTTGACATCTTGGATCGCTCGGGTGGCGCCTTTCGGCTGTCGAAGGGCCGAAAGGTCATGTGCCGGCGGTCAACCAGCTCGCTTGTGCCGTCGAGCTTGCGGTATCCCCTCTGGTCAGGCGCCTCGTGATCGATGCAGTCAATGACCGCCCGCGGGACCGAGTCTAAGAATGTAGCTTCCACGAAGTAGTAAGGGATCTCGTCCCGGATCAATTCGACCAGCTTGAGCCCATCGAGAGCGACCTGCGCAAACTCGGACGCATCAGTCTCGGGCAACCCATGCTCACCGGGGTACGCGCATCGGTCGAAATCTCGCACCCACGATCGAATCCGTCTTCCGAGCTCGTTTGTGAGGAAGAGAGACTCCGAAGTTGGCCAGTCTTCCCACTGCCGCCAGTCGTCGCCCACCCAGTTGGCAAACGGGCTGTGGCCTCCGAAAAAGGCGTATTCCAAAGTGGTTTCCGACGATAGCTGGAGCCATGGCGCGGCTCCCGAGAGAATCGATTCGACGATGAAGTTCGCATCGGTGGTGTGACCAGTGGTGCGGGAGCTCATTGACGTACCCCACGCACTAGAGGAACCGATGGACGAAGCCATCGGGCGCGGGGCTACCTTGCCCGGGACCGTACTCGACCCGACGGCCGGAGCGCTAGGTGTGTCGCAGCAGAGGATCGTCAATCGCGACAGCGCTGAGGAGAAGCGGCAGGGGAGGGACGATGAGTCGCAGTGCCAACTGAAGCTGTCTGTCGGCCAATGGCGGAGAGGCTTCGCTCGCCAAGGTCGTCCGACAGTAGAGCGCCAGCTAGCGCGGCAATTTGAAGAAGTCGGAATGATGCGGGCTCGGCTCGACAACGGTCTTGGATCGACTTGGACCGACTAAGACTCTGGGGGTGCTCCTGATTGCGTGGTCCTCGTGCGGCAGGCCCGTCGGCGGGCGGTTTTCAGTGGCCGTGGTCGTAGGGGGATGTGTCGACGACGCTCGACACGTACGATCAGCGGATGAGTGCGTCCGAGAACCTCGCCTTTGATGCCTTGGCCGACGGTGTCCGTCGGCAGATCCTGGCCATCTTGAGCGAGCGTGGTGAGTGCTCGGTTTCCGAGATCGCAGAGCATATAACGGCGGTGGGACGCACCACCGTCTCGTCGCATCTGCGCGTGCTTCGCACCTCCGGTGTCGTCAGTGAGCGCAAGGTTGGTCGTCACAGGTATATACGTCTCGATGCCGACGGTGCCGCTCGTGAAGCATTCGAGTTCCTGCAGCGCATCATGATTCAAGCCACCACCGAACTTGGTGATTCCGTCGCCTCGCGTTCCGATACGTCCGAGGACGAACTGGCTGCGGGATGAGCGCCGAAACCGTCTCCCTGGCAAGCGAGTGCGTCGTTGACCTCAGTCCGCTCGAGGCTTTCGAGCGATTCGGGAGGGACGACACCGCGAGCTGGCTGTTTCGCGCGCAATGTCATCGCATCGCTCCCGGATACGCTGTATCCGTGGACCTGCCGTCCATGCAGGGCGTTTCGGTGCTCGGGCACTTTCGAGTGGTCCACCCGGGTCGGCGGATCGTGATCGAACACGACCAACCGTGGCGCGGGCAGTTGCACGTCACTTTCAACGCGCTCAACCTCAACCAAACTCGTGTTCGGGTCCGCGCAGAGGTTCCAATAGAGGGAGCCCACTGGCTCGCTGAACATCGCGGTGCGCGCCTTCCGCTGCCCCCTCCCACGGCCGCCCGACGAGTGGGTCTGCTCACGAGCAAGTCTGGATCCGGCGCGATCTATGCCGTCGCTGCCGAGTACATGGCCCAACTCGCTGTCGAGGAAGCCAACACGAGTGGGGGCGTCTCGGATCGCTCGGTAGAAGTGCTCGTCGCCGACGATGCCACTGACCACATACAAGCCAAGCGAGAAACGACGCGCCTGATCGAGGCCGGATGCCACGCGATCTTCGCGTGCGTGACGTCCGCAAGCTTCGGGGCTGCGGTGGAGGCCGCGAGGCACCACGACGTCCTCATGGTCCACCCGGTCATCAACGAAGGCGGCATGCAAGGCGACAAGGTGATCCGTTTCGGTGAGAGACCATCGGCACAGATCGACGCGCTGGCGAAGCTGGCCGAGCGCAGCGCGGGCGGTAATCGCTGGTTTCTTGTCGGTCAGCAGTACAGCTGGTCATGGGGCGCCAATCGCGCGGCTCAACAGGTCTTGGACCGGTCCGGCGGGAACGTGGTCGCGAAACGCTACACGCCTCTCGGCACGCGGGACTTCACGTCAATCATCGAGTCGATCCGCGCCTCGGGGACGGATATCGTCATGTCCTCCCTCGTGGGTGCCGACGAGGTGGCGTTCCAGCAGCAAGCGCATGACGCAGGGCTTCAGGACTTCGCATCACGTGTGTCGCTCGTCATGGATGAGTCGACGCTGGAACACGTCGGGATCGACGCCGGTCGCGGTATCTGGGCGGCGCTGAACTACTTCCAGTCCGCTGCGACGAACACTCGGGGAATCTCGACGATGTACCGAGAGCGCTTCGGACCGTGGGCCCCGCCTCTGTCTTCACTGTCCATCAACATCTACGAATCGGTGCGCCAGTACCTGCAGCTAGCGGCGCTTCACCCGGACAGCTCTGCGACCGCTCTCGCTCGTCTCTGGCGCGAGCGTCGAACCAAGAGTTCAGTGGTCGGCGAACGCGATCTGGCGCACCAACGTCTCTATCTCGCGCAGTGCGGCGACGCAGGACTCCGCGTCATCGACTCGGCGGGATGACCGCTGGTTTGTTACGGCCATGAGTCGATATGTCGATACCTATTGACGTGACGTAGTTCTCATCTCTAGCGTAGGGCCTCACCTACCACCGAAGAGGTACGACATGGCTGAACCCGGATTCACCAGCAGTAACGGTTACACGGCGCCACCGGCGTTCGCGGCCCTCCGCGTCAAGGCGATCCAGTCCTTGCTCGTGGACAAGGGGATCGTTCTCCAGGAGTCGATGGACGAGATCGCCGACATCTACGAGAACCAGGTGGGCCCCCACCTGGGCGCGGGAGTGATCGCTCGGGCGTGGACCGATCCCGAGTTCAAGGCACGACTGCTCCAGGACGGCACCGCGACGCTGCACGAGATCGACCTCAGCGGTTTCGAGGGGTCACACGTCGTGTTTGTTGAGAACACACCGACCGTGCACAACGTCGTCACGTGCACCCTGTGTTCCTGCTACCCGTGGGTAATCCTTGGACTGCCGCCGTCGTGGTTCAAGGCAGCGCCCTACCGTGCGCGGATTGCTTACGAGCCGCGGAAGGTACTCGAGGAGTTCGGGACGTCGATCCCGGACGATGTGGAGGTGCGCGTGTGGGACAGCAATGCGGAGATCAGGTACGTCGTCATCCCGCAGCGACCGAGCGGCACCGAGGGCTGGGATGTTGATCGCTTGGCGCAGCTGGTCGTGAGGGACTCAATGCTGGGCACGCGGGTGCTCGCACCGATCGAGGGGGTTTCGGCATGAACGGGGTGTTCGATCTCGGCGGCCGGCAGGGTTTCGGGCAGGTAGTCGTACCCGACGAGGAGCCGAAGTTCCACGACGAGTGGGAGCGTGAAATCTTCGGCGTCATCATGATGTATTTCATGTCCGGCCTGTGCCCCTTGGACCAATTCCGGCACGCCATCGAAAAGATGGAGCCGACCGAGTACCTCAGTACGCCGTACTACGTGCACTGGCTGCGCGCCGCCGAGACCGTCGGGATCGAGAACGGCATTTTCACCGCGGAGGAGCTCGAGGAGCGGGTCCGCGTGCTGGCAGAGAACGGAGCACAGTGATGACTGTCATTAAGCCCGAAGACGTCGGCCCGGCCTCACGCGCCCACGCCGCTTTCGACCGCCCGGCGACCCAAGAGCCAGCGTTCAAGGTGGGAGATCGCGTGCAGGTCCGCAACCAGCATACGACCGGTCACACTAGGCTGACCGGCTACTCCCGAGGCCGTGTGGGGGTGGTGGAGGAGCATCACGGCTTCTTCGTCTTCCCCGACACGATGGCTCACGGGAAGGGCGAATGCCCGGAGCACCTCTACGGTGTCAGGTTCACCAGTACCGAGCTTTTCGGCGACGTGGGTCATCCTCGCGACTCGGTGCACGCTGATTTGTGGGAGAGCTACCTCGAGCCGGTCAGCGAGCAGACGCCATGACCGAGACACTTCCGCAGCCGGGCCCAGAGGCCGGATTCGACGAGCCGTGGCAGCTGGAAGCGTTCTCTGCCGTAGTAGCGCTGACCAGGCAGGGTCTCTTTACCTGGTCACAGTGGGTGGAGGTGTTCTCGACAGTCATCGCCGACCAGCCGCAGCGGGTGGACGAGTCCGTGACGCAGGCCTACTACAGGCAGTGGTCGTCAGCTCTTGAGACCGTTCTGGAACAGCACGCAGGGCTCACGCGTGCCGAGATCGAGCGTCGTCACGAAGGGTGGCACGCGGCATACCTCGGCACGCCACACGGACAACCCGTCGTGCTCGAGAACCAGGCAATGGCCCAGGGCTGCCCTCCCGCACGTCATGACGACCACCACCACGACCACGACCACCCCACCATGTCGCGTGGCGAACTGGCTAAGCGCGCCGTGCCACTGTTCGTGGACCCGGCGCGGCGATGAACCCACACGGGTTCTTGTCTTACGAAAGGAGTTCGCGGTGACGCCCAAGACTACGGAAATCACGGCCGACCAGGTGACGTCTGCTGCCGCGCTCGTCGAGCTGCCGCTGAGCGGCCCCGACACGGACGAGGTGGCCGATCTGCTCAGTTCCTGGATGCCGGCCGCGGCCGCCCTCAGTGCGCGGATGCAGCGGATTGAGGCCCTTGCGCCGATAACGACATTCACCAGCCTGTCCGGCGTTCAGAACGAGGAGATGTCGTGACCGTACGCGATCTGGTGGAGCTCGAGCTCCACGAAGCCGCGCACCAGGTAGCGGTAGGCGAGGTCTCGCCAGTCGACCTCGTTCAGGCCAGCCTGGAACGAGCGCACGCGATTGAGGACACCAACGCCTTCATCTCCATTCTTGACGACGCGCTAGAGGTCGCCGAGGCCTCGGCCGCCATGCTCCGGGCCGGATACCGAATCGGGCCATTGCACGGAGTCCCCATTGCGCTGAAAGACAACATCAACATGCGCGGGACCCTGACCACGGCCGGCAGCGCCGTCCTGGAGAACAACCGCTCGGACCACGACGCCACTGTCGTGAGCAAGCTTCGTGCTGCCGGAGCGATAGTCGTGGGCAAGACCAACATGCACGAATTCGCATGGGGCGGCACGTCGGCCAATCCGAACCACGGATTCGTAAAGAACCCCTGGGACATGACGCGCATGCCAGCCGGTTCCAGCGGCGGTTCGGGAGTGGCTGTCGCATCGCGTGCGTGCCAGGCCGCCCTGGGCACCGACACCGGGGGATCTGTGCGACTGCCGGCTGCGGTCAACGGAATCACCGGCTTGCGTCCGACAATCGGCAGGGTCAGCAACGCGGGGGTCATCCCGCTCGCGTGGAGCATGGACACCGTGGGGCCGATGGCGCGCAGCGCACGTGATTGCGCGCTCCTGTTGAGCGTCATCGCCGGTCATGATGCGCAAGATCCGGGCACGCCCGCCGTTGCTGTGGGCGACTACCTCGGAGGTATCGATGCTGGCGCCCACGGGCTGCGCATCGGCTTGATCACCGACTACTCGTTGCACCACATGCAGCCACCCGTCGAAAAGGCGATACGCGAAGCGATCGACGTCCTCGTGGATCTCGGCGCCGTCGTCAAGGAGGTCGGGATCGAGGACATCGAGGGCAACATCTCGGCGCAACTGACGGTCGAGGCTGTCGAGCCCAGCACGTACCACCAGCGCAACCTCCGCCTGCACCGCGACAAATACGGCGACGACGTACGTCTGCTGCTCCAGGCCGGGGAGTTGATCCCGGCTGTGCACTATGTCCAAGCTCAACGGTATCGAGCATTGCTGCGTCAGCAGATGCTCGCAGCCTTCGAGCAGGTCGACGTCATCATCTGCCCTACGTTGCCGTTCACGGCCACACCTCTCGGCGAGACCCTGGTCAACATCGACGGGTCGGACGAGGAGATGCTGTCAGCCATCATGCAGTTCACCGGGCTCCCGTCGCTGACGGGCCTGCCGGCCCTCAGTGCACCATGCGGCTTCGACCACCAGGGTCTTCCCATCGGAGTCCAGATGATTGGACGACCGTTTGCTGAAGCAGCGCTTCTGCGCGCAGCCACCGCGTTCCAGTCGGTCACCGATCATCACCGGCAGTCGCCATCGCTGTAGCCAGAATCCACGGTCCGCCCAACGCAGATGCCGAGGGCCGCGACTCCGCGGCCCTCGGTCTGTGCGTCCGAAGAACGCCTCTGCCCCGGATCGCCTGAGTAGCAATCATGGAGGAACCGGTGATGCAATCCGGGCAGGCATCGCGCTCACACCGTCGGTGGATGTTCGCGAACGCTCACGATCGAACACTCCGCGGGCGGCGGGACGCGTCGCCGTCGCACCGCACCCGACGCGGTGGTGAGGGCGCGTGAGTCATCGTCGAAGGGTCCGAGTCCCCTCGGTGCGCCGCCGACTTCCCGTCGTTCCGCTAGTCCTCGGTCTACTCGCCGTGACTATTGCCAGTGTCGTTGTGTCACTGGCTTTCGGATCCGAACGGATCCCTGTCGCTGAGGTGATCGCGGCGGTCGGAGACCGACTAGGGGGTCGCGAGCCGGGACGGTGGGACGTGATCGTCTGGGATTTACGACTTCCGCGCGCACTCCTGGCAATCGTGGTGGGAGCTGGCCTTGCGCTGGCTGGCGCCGGCATGCAGACGCTGGTACGCAACCCGCTTGCCGATCCATTTCTGTTGGGCATCAGCTCTGGGGCGTCGGTCGGAGCGGCCGCAGTCATTACCACCGGGTTCCTGGCCGGGCTGGGTCTGTATGCCATCTCCGCGGGCGCGATGCTCGGGGCGATCGGAACGGCCCTATTGGTCTGGCTTGTTGCTGCGGCACAGGGTGGCCTGACGCCGTTGCGCCTGGTGCTCTCCGGCGTAGTGCTGTCCTCTGGTCTGTCGGCGATCGCGTCGTTGCTCGTTTTCCTCAGTGACGACCCACGTGCAGCCAACTCCGTCATGTTCTGGATGCTGGGCAGCGTGGGTGGAGCTTCATGGGAGAAACTCGCCTTGCCGGTGGTTGTCGGCTTCCTGCTTGGTGGAGGGATGCTCGCGTTGCACCGCTGGCTCGACGCGCTTGCGGCAGGGCCGGAAACGGCCGCATCGCTGGGAGTCAATGTGACCGCCATGCGCACCACGCTCTACGGGGGCCTGGCAATCCTCGTCGGCGTCCTGGTCGCAGTCAGCGGCGGAATCGGATTCGTCGGGCTGATCGTGCCACACGCAGCCCGACTCCTCGTCGGAGCGAGCCACCGCGCGGTCCTCCCCGTCGCAGCCGTGGGAGGAGGGCTGTTTCTGCTCTGGGTCGATGTACTTGCTCGCGTGGCAGTACGACCTCAGGAGATACCACTTGGTGTCGTCACTGGTGTCGTCGGTGCGCCCCTGTTCCTGTTGCTCATGGGGCGAGGGCAATACCGGTTCGGAGGTGAGCGGTGACCGCGCCTGCCCTGCGTGTGGAGCAGGTATCTGCCCGACTCGGCGGGCGAGTCGTGCTGACCGGAGTAGATCTTGAGATCGCAGTAGGGGAGCGGTTCGGGATCGTCGGCGTAAACGGTGCCGGCAAGTCCACCTTGTTACGGGTGCTGGCCGGAGTCCTTCACCCAACCGAAGGCGACGTCTTCATGGCGGACGAAAATGGGCTGCTTCAGGACCTCCATCACGTTCGGTCCCGTGAGCGCGCCCGCCGCGTCGCCTACGTGCCGCAGGATGAGGTCGTTGCCGCCGAGCTGCTCGTGGGTGAGATGGTCGCACTGGGTCGTGTTCCGCGAACGCGGCCCTGGTCTCGAGGGGGCCAGGGCGAGCGGGACATAGTCCGCGGGGCCCTCGACGCGGTCGGGTTGGCGGACCGCATCGATTCGCCTTGCGACCAGCTCTCCGGCGGCGAGCGGCGCCGCGCGATCCTCGCTCGCGGAATCGCGCAAGACTGTCCCATCATGCTGCTCGATGAACCTACTAACCACCTGGACGTGGCCTGGCAGCTGCGCATGCTCTCGGTCATGGAGGAGCGAGCACAGACGCTGGTGGCCACGATCCACGACCTGGACCTGGCCTTGCGACACTTCGACCGGATCGCAGTCGTTGGCTGGGCATCTTCCAGCGCCGACCGCACCTGCGAGCCGGCGACCGTCGTCGCCGTGGGGCATCCTTCAGACGTCCTCATCAACGACCGCCTTTCCACCCACTTCGGCGTGGGCTCCGTGCAGGTATCTCACCCGCATCTAGACCAGCCGCACCTGCTCATACATCCTCGAGAGGAACCGATCCGATGAGACACACGTCGCCCGCCAGCCCGCAAGCTCGCAAACTTGGTGTTGAGCGCGGCGGAGCCCGGATGAGGAGCATGGCCAGTGTGGTTGCACTGATGGTCACTGCATCGATGCTCAATGCCTGCGCAGACGCAGATGTCGCCGCTAGCGCGCCAGCCGACCCCATCACTGTCGAGAACTGTGGGGAGGAGATCACAGTCGACGGGCCGATCACCGAGCTGTACGCCTACGACGGGGGCATCATATCCATCGCACTAGCGGTAGGGGCTCGCGACGAGCTCGTCGCGGTCACCGGGATGGAGCGTGACCAGGCCCTACTAGAGATGGCATACCCGGAGGACCGAGTCGACGAGCTAACCGTGGTGGGTGATACGTACCCGACTCTGGAAAACGTGCTTGCCGTCAACCCGGAGATGATGTTCGCAGGCTGGGGATACGGATTCAGCGAGTCGCGCAACCTCATTCCTGAAATGCTGCACGAGCGAGACATTGCGACGTACCTGCTGAGCGAGACGTGTCGGCAGGAGAGTGGGGCACGCGGAACGATGGATGCGTGGACCGCCCTGGCGACCGACCTCCACAACATTGGCAAGCTGACCGGCCATTCTGACAAGGCCGAAGAGGTGACAGTGGACATTGACCAGCGTCGCAAGGCGCTCGCAGCGGCACCGCAAGGGGAGGAACCGCCCACGGCATTCCTGTTCGACTCCGGCACCGACGCCATATTTACTTCGGGCTCCTTCGGCGCCCCACAGGCGATATTTGACGCCGCGGGTGTCGTCAATGCTACGGCTGACGTCAACGACACCTGGACCGAAGTCGGCTGGGAGCGAATTGCGGCTTCCGAGCCCGACATAATTTACTTCGTGGACTATCCTGGCCAGTCTTTTGAGCAGAAAGTTGCCGTGCTCAAGGCGAATCCAGCGTCGCGAAACCTCGAGGCTGTCCGCGAGGAACGCTTCGTCAACCTTCCCTACGGTCTCTGGGTTTCAGGGCCCCTGAACATTGACGCCGCGGAGTGGGTGCGCCACTCTGTCGAGCAATTCGGGCTAGTGCCGGAGTCAGGCATCGAAACGTCTCTCGACATAACCACACTCGAACAACTGCCCGGCAACGAGTGGGTTCGGTGAACCTCTACCGTGGCTCCGCCACCAAAACCACGCGGGACGACGGCAGGCCGGAGGTGACCGAACTCTAGAGCGGCGGGAAGCCCACGAACGGTCTTTGGAAGGCCTGCCGGAGCGGTGGTGCTTGTCACAACGTCGCTTCGCGGCGCACTAGGGAAGTCGACCCCTGGTACGCGGGGTGGAAGCGCGATGCACGCATCGCCGGGAGTGGCGCCCGAGACGCGTGGCCGTCATCGACTGATCGACCCGGGCATGGGGGCCCAGATCGTGTGGCGCACCTAGCGGCGGGTGACCTCATTCAGATCCCCGGTCGCCACGTCGTAGACGAACCCGCGGACAGCGGTGCCATGCAGTAGGAACGGGTCCGCCTCGACCCGCGCCAGTGACTGGCGGACATCCGCCTCCACCTCGCCGAACGCCTCTGGTGCCCACCGGGGACGCAGACCCGTGTCGGCCTGGATCTGGTCCTTGAAGTCGTCGTCGCGGAACGTGAGCATGCCGCAGTCGGTGTGGTGGATCAGCACGATCTCCTCGGTGCCCAGGAGCCGCTGGCTGATCGAGAGGGACCGCAGGACGTCGTCGGTGACCACACCGCCGGCGTTTCGGATGACGTGGGCGTCGCCCTCGGTCAGCCCCAGCAGACCGTACGGGTTGAGGCGGGCGTCCATGCAGGCGACCACGGCGATCTTCCGGCCGGGCGGCATGGGCAGGTCGCCCTTGTCGAAGTCGGACTTGTAGGCCGTGGCGGCCTCGAGCAGCTCGTCGGTGACTGTCATGCCCGCAGGGTAGTCCCGGGCGAGCTGGCGTGCGCGCTATCGCTTCCGGTCCGAGTGGTCGGCGAATCGTTCGAGGTCCCGGACGTGGCCGGAGACGATGATGACGTCCTCCGGACCGATCGAGGTCTCCGGCTCCGCGTAGTGGAAGGGCTGGCCCGGCGGCTTGATCCCCACGATGTTGACCTTGTGGCGACTGCGGGGGCGGCACTGGTCGATGGTGCGGCCGATGACGTCCCTCGGAGGGAGCATGCGCGCGATCGCGAAGTTGTCGTCGAACTTGATGAAGTCCATCATCTGGTTGGCGACCAGGTGGGCGACACGCACACCCGCGTCGTGCTCGGGAAACACCACGTGGTGACATCCGATCCGGGTGAGGATCTTCCCGTGGGCCTTGTTGATGGCCTTGGCCCACACGTGCTCCACGCCGAGGTCGACCAGGTTCACGGCGACCAGGACGGACGATTCGATCGAGGTGCCCACGCCCACGACGGCGGTGGAGAAGTCCTGGGCGCCGAGTTGCTGGAGGGCGTCGATGTCCGAGGCGTCCGCCTCCACCACGTGGGTCAGGGCGTCGGCGTACTTCTGGACCAGGCCGTGGTCCCGCTCCACCGCGAGCACCTCGCGTCCCTGGGAGACGAGTTGGGTGGCCAGCGAGACGCCGAAACGGCCCAGACCCACGATCAGCACCGGGGCCTGGCGACGGTTGCGGTCAGCCAATGATCGGCCTCTCTGTTGGTAGGCGATATCTGGTGCGCTGGGCTCGCATCGTGAGCGCGGTGGCGAAGGTGATGATGCCGACTCGGCCCGCGAACATCAGCCCGGACAGAACGTACACCCCCGCCGGCTCGAGTTCAGCGCTCAGGCCGGTACTCAGACCACAGGTGGCGAACGCGGAGATGGACTCGAAGAGGGTGCGCTCGAGTTCCTCGCCGGTGAGGATCATCAACGCGAGCGCCGAGGCGGAGACCATGGTCAATCCCATGCCGGCGACGGAGACGGCGACCCGGACCGATGATGTGGGCAGTGCGCGCCCGTGTGCGGTGGTGTCCTCCTGGCCGCGGGCCTCGGCCAGGAAGGCGAGGAAGATGACGGCCAGGGTGGTGACCTTGACCCCGCCGGCCGTCGACACCGAACCGCCGCCGACGAACATCAGCGCGTCGGTGATGAACATGGTCGACGACCTGGTGTCGGATGGCTCGATCACGGCGAAGCCCCCGGACCGCATCATCACCGAGGCGAACAGGGAGTCCTGGACCTTCTGCCCGACTCCCGAGCCGCCGAGGGTCGCGACGTTGCTCCATTCCAGGGCCGCGAACCCGAGAGCTCCGGCCAGCATCAACAGCACGCTGAACTCGACGGTCAGCCGGGTGTGGAGATTCCACTTCCCCAGGTGCCACTGGTGCTTCCACAGGACCAGCAGGACGGGGAAACCCAGACTGCCCAGGAAGACGGCGCAGATCAGTGCCCAGAAGACGACGGGGTCGTGGGCCACCGCGGCCAGCCCGTCGGGGTGGAGGACGAAACCGGCGTTGTTGAACGCGGAGACGGCGTAGAAGACGGCGTGCCAGATCCCGTCCCCCAACGAACCCTGCTGGGAGATCAGTCGGGGAGCGAGGATCAGGGCGATGACCAGCTCGACCACGGCCGAGGAGACGACGATCGTCTTGATCAGCGACCCGATCTCGCCCAACCCGCCCGCGGACATCCCCGTCTGCGCCAGGAGCCGGGTGCGCACACCGAACTGGCGGGTGACCGAGAGGGCCAGCAGCGAGGAGATGGTCACGATGCCCAGGCCGCCGACCTGGATGGCCGCCAGGATGACCACCTCCCCCGCCGTGGACCAGTGGGCGGCGGTGTCGACCGAGGTCAGACCCGTCACGGACACCGCGGAGGTGGCCGTGAACACGGCGTCGTGCAGGTGCGGTGAGACTCCGGTCGAGGTGGCCCACGGCATCATCAACAACGCGGTGAACAGGGCTATCGCCGCGGCGAACGCCACCAGCGCCGAGCGGGCCGGCGAGCTGTAGGAGAACGCGCGGACCGCCCGCGCACCCGACGAGAGGACACCCGTGCTCCTCGACACCATGGGGGAGAGCGTAGACGCAGGGGTCCGCGTCGACGTCAGCCGCGTGCGCGTCGAGCCGCGAGACCCAGGAGTGCGTCCAGAACGAGGAAGGCCGCCAGTGAGATGCCCAGGAGCGGGACGGCCCACCCGAGCGTGACCACCGCGATCGCGCCGATCAGGGTCGCCAGGGGGCGGCGGCGCAGCAGTTCGCGCGCGGCGCCGCGCACGGGGGGCCGGGCCAGGCCGCGGTAGCGGGTGGGTCGCCGCGTCCACCACAGGGCGTATCCCCGGATGGTGACGACGACGATCGCCGCGGCCACCGCCGCCAGCAGGAGTTGGTTGGCCAAGCCGAACAGGAACCCCATGTGCAATCGGATGCCCCAGTCGGCGAGTCTGGCGGCAGCGGGGTAGCTGGAGAACGGTATCGACTGCACCGCCGTCCCCGTCGCGGCATCGATGCTGACCGCGTCGGGGCCGGGGGTCCACGAGCGCCGGACCTCCTGCACCAGCCAGGGTCCGCCGTCTCCTGCGGGTGGGGTGAGCTCCACCGGCTCCGTCAGCCCGGTTGCATGCGCGCCGGCCAGGGCGACCCGGGCGCCGTCCGGGGTCCAGTCGGTGTCCGTGCTGGTGCTGGTGCCGGTGCCGGTCCCGTGTGCGCCGGTGTGAGAGCCGTGACCCTCATGACCGTCCGCGGCCTGGTCGGAGGGTGACCCGGTCCGCGAGGTCACGGGCGGTTGAGCTGAGAGGGACGGCGTGGTCCAGCCCAGTGCCGCGCGGAGGTCGGAGACCCGTTGTCCGGCATGGGCCGACCAGGTCAGGCCAGTCGCCGACAGGACGAGCATGCCCAGCAGCGCCCAGGTTCCCAACACATCGTGGCGGGAGCGTCGGCGCGCCCGGCCCGTGAGCCCGGTGGTCGATCTCACTACGGTCGACCGCAACGCCGAGGTGCCGGCGCGGCGGGTGCGGCCCCACCACAGGTACACCCCGGCCAGGGCCAGCGGAGCGAGCCAGCTGGCGGCCAACTCGGAGTACAGACGGCCTGCGTCGCCGAGGTGCAGACTGCGGTGAACCCCGGACAACCAGGTACGCAAGGGCAGCGCCTGACCGGAGCCGTATTGGACGGTGTCGCCGCGGATCGCTCCGTCGGAGGGGTCCACAAAGACCACGCGGGAGTGCGACTCCGACGGCAGTGCCCCGTCCGTGAAGAGCACCCGGGTCGTGGAGCCGTCGCTCCCGGGCACGATCCTCGACACCGGGAGATCGGGATGCACGGTGCGTGCGGTGGTGATCTGACGGGACAGCGGGACATTCTGTGCTGTCGAGGCGGCGGCCAGTTGATCGTTGTAGACCACCTTCTCGATCGTCGGTGCCAGTGCGTAGAAGAAGCCCGACACCGCGGCGATGAGCAGGAAAGGGCCGATGAGCAGACCGACGTAGAAGTGCAGCCTGAGCATGAGCTGCCGTACGGGGCCACCGATGTCGGAGGGTCGGGACTGTGCGGTCGTGGTGGGCATGGGAGGGCACTCCTGATCCACGGCCCGGGTACCGCCGGTGCGCACGTGTGAGACCGCCGGGGGGCCGTTCGAGAATGAGAGAAGGACTCGCACACCCACCTGGCGCCGGGTGATGGCCCGGAGGAGTGGGTGTGGTGGATCAGGCAGGAAGCGGGGGTCCGCGTAGCGTCCGCTCGGTCAGCAGCCGCACCGGGGCAGGAGCGCTGATCCGGGCGGCCGCGGGAGTGCCAGGAAACGGGGTCCTCGGCACGAGCAGGAACCGAACCAGGAGGATCAGCCGCGCCGCCACCCGGCGCAACCCCTCGGCGGCGGCGGCCACCAGTACCGCGGTCAGCACCGCCCCGACGAGGTGGGCCACGAGCATCGCCGGCTCCAGGTGCGCCTGATGGGCCAGCGCGTCGGTGGTGGCCCCCCAGCCCGCGCCGGGGGGCAGGGGCGGGACCCCGTGACCATGGCCGAGCCCGTGACCGGCGGTGGCCGCCTGGGTGTGCCCGGAAGCGGGCGAGTGGTGGCCTGCGACTCCGGCGTGACGGGTGGTGGGCGAGAGAGTGACGACCGACAGCGCGACGTGACCGACTGCTTGGCCCAGGAGCCCTGCCAACGCCAGGCCCGGTGCCCCTCGGCCAGCCCGGCCCCGGGCGAGCGCGGTGACCGGGATCAGGCACAGGAACACTACTGCCCATCCGCCCGGCCCCGGCACTCCTCCCCCGGCAGCCGTGTGCGCGGCCGACGCGGTGAGCACTGACGCGAACACCACCGCCACCGCGCGCCACTGCGCCATCGGGTCGCAGCGCCTGGTCACGACGGAGAAACTACGCCACCTCGTCGACGCAGGGGCAGCAAGGGTCGGGCGATCAGCGGGACAGGACGTCGACCTCCATATGCCAGACGGGTGGCCCGCCCGGGCGATCGCTCCGGTCGTTCACGTGGAACCCGTGCCGCTCGTACAGACGGACGTTGCGCTCGTCCGAGGTGTCCAGCCGTACGGTGCGGGCGCCTCGACGTGCCGCCTCGTCGAGCCCGAAGCCGATGAGGGCGCTGCCGAGTCGCCGGCCCTGGGCGGAGGGGCGAACGCCGAGGGTCTCGAGGGTCCAGCCGTCGTGCGGCGCGGATCCGTGGGCCAGCCTGTCGATCCGGTCGCCGTGCAGGGCCACGATCTGGTCGAGGGTCGCGTCGTCGGGGTCCGGCGCGTCCGGGGGCAGGAGTGCGATCACGCCGTCGCGCCCGGTGTCGACGGCGACGATCCCGTGCCTGTGGGCATGTGCCAGATAGAGATGCTGCAGCGTGAGCAGGCGATCGGCGTACCCCTCCTCGGGGATGACGTGACGCGTCCAGGGGTAGTGCGCGAACGCCTCGGCCAGGGTCTCTGCGGCGGGGGCGAGATCGTCCGGCGAGGCGAGGCGGGGGTCAGTCATTCTGGGCTCCTGCGGGTCGGATCATCGCCGTGGACTCCTGTCCGGGCCCCGTGGGCACGATGCCCACGGGGGAGAAGCCGAACCGCTCGTACAGGCGGCGGCTCCCCGAGGTGGTCGCCTCGAGGAACACCGGCTCCGGCACACCTCGATCGATGATGTCGAGGCGGTGGCGCAGGAGGGCGGACCCGATCCCTTTCCCGCGAGCCCGTGGTCCGGTGGCGATGTCGTGGAAATACCAGTGCGGCTCCGACGGCCGGTGTGCCTCGACCGCGCGGGTGTGGGCTCTCCCGCGCCTCGCCGTGGGGGAGACCAGCAGACGGAGCGCCGCGGCGACCCTTGTGCCCCATCGTGCCCACCGACCTGCGTCGCGGCGGGGTGGTTCCCACAGCAACGCCCCCAACGTCTGCCCGTCCTCCACGGCCACGTCGACCCGGTCCGGGTGTCGACGTACGTAGTGGCGGTAGTGGGCGGCCAGGTGTGCCGGCCTGGAGGCGCCGTCGGGGAAGAACAGCGCCCACGCCGGATCGTCACCGAACGCCTCCCCCAGCATCGTCCCGATGGCCGGCGCATCGGACGCCACCGCGGGCCTGACCTCCACCACGTCTGCCTCCCTCGACTCGGCGCTATTCTACGATGTAGAAAAGCCTGCGGGGCCCGTCGGCCCGAAAGTGGGGGGTACTGATGGCGAAGCGCCAGGTCGGACGTGGGCCGAGGGGGTTGTCCCCCGCCTCGATCGTCGAGGCCGCGATCGGCGTTCTCGAGGAGGGCGGGCGCGACTCGTTCAGCATGCGCGGTGTCGGTCGCGCGGCGGGGTGCGACGCGATGTCGGTGGCCTACCACTTCGGGTCCAAGCAGGGTCTGGCCCGGGCCATGGCGTCGTGGCTCGACGGTCAGGTGCGACCCGCCCCGCCCGGCGTGCCCTGGCGGACGGCCCTTCGGCACGTGGCGGAGCAGTACCGCACTCTGGCCAGGGCGTATCCCCAGACCTTCCCGCTGCTCCAGCGATTCACGCACACCGGTTCCGCCGACTACGCCACGACCGAGGCGGTGCACGCCGCGATGCTGAGCGCCGGGGTCCCCCTGCCGCAGGTCGTGTCGGTGACCGTGGGCTGGTACGCGACCGTCCTCGGACTGGCCACCGCGGAGGCCCTCGGGATGGTCGCTCCCGTGGACGACGTCACCGCGGCGGAGATCGAGGCCCTGCCCGCCGAGGACTATCCGCTCACCGCCGCGCTCCTGGACGACTATCGCGGGATCGACCCCGGTGCCGTCTTTGGGACCGCCCTGGATCTGATGCAAGACGGGATCGAGCGGCTGGCGGGTTCCTGACCCGTGCTCACCCCCGGAGTGAGATCAGGCTTCGGGGCTGCGCAGCGGCATCTCGTGGACCTCGCGCACGAACTCCGGCAACGGGGCCCCGGTGCGCAGGACGGTGGCGATCGCCGGATCCGCCAGGTGGAGTCGTCCCACTGAGATGAGATCGAACTGCCCGGCCTCCAGGCAGTCCACCACGGCATCGATGTTGTCCGCGGTGTGGGCCGGCTTCCCGGACTTCTGCTCGCGGAGCGAGGCCCCGATCCCCACCCCGCCCACCGCGCCCGTCGGCAACCCGGTGAGCCGGCGGGCCCATCCGGCCAGGGACACCTCGCCGTCGTCGCCCTCCAGGTCGGGGAACGCCGGGTCGTCGAACCGCCTCGTGGAGGCGTCGAGCAGGTCCACCCCGGCGTCGGCGAGGGCGCCCAGGTACACCCCCAGCTCGTCCGGCGTGGTGGCCTTGCGGGCGGTGTAGTCCTGCTGGGTGTGCTGGGAGAAGCGGTAGAACAGCGGGGCGTCGGGCCCGATCGCCTCACGGACCCCGGCCACCACCGCGGCGGGGAACCGGCTCCGCGCCGCCAGGTCGCCGCCCCAGGCGTCGGTGCGCCGGTTGGTGTCGGCCCAGACGAACGAGTCGAGCAGGTATCCGTGGCCGCCGTGCAGGGTCACGCCGTCGAACCCGGCCTCGATGGCCAGTCGGGCCGACCGGGCGAAAGCACTGATCACCTCGGCGATCTCCCCCTCGGTCATCGGCGCGACCTCCGGCGACCACCGGGCGACGCTCCGTTCGGAATAGGTGGTGACGCCCGGGGTGCCCCACCGGCCGGACGGCCGCATCGGGTGCATCTCCATCAACCGGTCCCGATTCGCCCTGTCGAAGCGGGCGTTGGCGCCCCAGAGCGGGCCGACGTGCCACAGCTGTGCGAGTATTCGGCCCCCGGCCGCGTGGACCGCGTCGGTCACCTGCCTCCAGGCGGCCACGGACTCCGGGCCGTCGAGGCGGGGGATCCAGGCGTGATCCACCGAGGTCGGGTGATCGACCCCGATCCCCTCGGTGATGATCAAGGCCGTCCCGCCGGCGGCGCGGGAGGCGTAGTAGTCGCGGTTCACCTCGTCGGGCAGCGCGTCCGGGCAGCCCATGCGGGTCATGGGCGACATGACCAGGCGGTTGGCCAGCTGCATGGATCCGACCTCGAGGGGGCGGAACAGGGCCTCACGAGTGGTGGTGACCGATGGCGTCATCTCTTGCGACCTCTTCTTCTCCGGTGACGGCGGCCCGCCAGGCCCGCGCCCGCGCCGCCATCACTTGACAACTGTCAATAGTACCCAGATCGGTCGAAGAGCGAAGCGCCGTTCGGACTACTGGCGACGAACCGTGCGGACTGCTGAGGGCACACGTAGGCGCCGGGAGAGTCGGTCATCGAGTGGATCGACGTGCCCTGGGCGTGCTCCACGTGAGGGTGCTGACTATCCCGAGTGCTGTTGTTCCAGTTCGTCGACCGTCTTGTCCGAGGTCTCGGAGATGATGTCGAGGATGCGCTGGTAGTGCGCGGAATCTGCGCTGACCAGTGAGACGTGGTCCTCGCCGTCGGCCAGCACGAGGTTCCCGATCCCGTTGTGCTGCTCCACGGCGTCGATGTAGCGAACGGAGTTCTCGGGGGAGACCATTGTGTCGGCGGTGCCGTGTACGGCAATCACCGGGATGCGCGGGTCGATGTTCTGGATGGGGTCGACGGACGCGTAGCGATCCGGGACCTCCTCTGGCGGGCCTCCGAGGGCTGTGACGATGCGGTCGTCGCCGTGGGTGGCGGCATAGATCATGTCCAGGGGCCCGGCCAGGGAGACAACGCGGGTCGGCCGGAACGCGGGGTCGCTGCCGACCTCGTCGTCGTTCAGGGAGTGGCGGGTACCGGACCACATGGCCAGCTGAGCGCCGGCGCTGTGGCCGACCACGAGTTCGTCGTCGGTGGTGAGCTCGGGGTACTGCTCGTCGAGGCGGACCACGTGATCCAGGGCGTCGGCGACGTCGCTGAAGGTGATCGGCCACCCTCCGCCGGAGCCGACGCGCCGGTACTCGATGTTGTACACGGCCATTCCGCGATCGACGAGATCGTCAGCGAAGGAGTTCAACACCTCGGCGCCGAGCTGGGACGCCCACGAACCGCCGTGGATGAGCACGACCAACGGCACCGAGTCCTCGGCGTGCTGTCCGGCCGGCAGGTAGAGGTCGCCCCAGTTCTGGCTCGGGTCCGATTCCCCTCGGGTGGGATAGGCGATCCGCTCGTAGTGGTGCTCATCCCGCTGGGCGACGTCGTCCTGCTCGGCGACATCGCCACCGGAGGCACCGGAGGCGCAGCCACCGACGATCATGGCCGCGATCAGGGATGCCGCCACAGCAACGGTGGACCGGGTCCGAGTCGTCCGCTTCACGTGCGTCAGCCTAGTGAGTGTCCGGACCGCGGGTCGGAGGTCACGCATTTCGGTGCCAGAGGTGTGAGCGTCCCGGCGAGTCCGACTGGTCGACGGCCGCCCCGGTACACCGCCAATCGTCGTAACCGGGCCGTCACAGTGCGTCGACCCCGTGCTTACACCGCGGACCTACGGTGATCCGGTCCGCGCACCCCGCGCGAATCCGTCGATCTTGCTTCGGGAGAGGCCGCGCATGTCCGCCACAGAATCGATCAGCAGCCATCACGACGGCACGCAGTCGCACGTCGAGGGCAGCGACTACCTGGCCAGGCGCCAGTTGAAGAAGGGCACCGCGGGGTGGGTGCTGCTCGCGGGTCTCGGCGTCAGCTACGTGATCTCCGGCGACTACTCCGGGTGGAACTTCGGTCTGGAACAGGGCGGGTTCGGTGGACTGCTCATCGCGGCCGTGATCATCGCCGCCATGTACCTGGCCATGGTGCTGGGCATGGCGGAGATGTCCTCGGCGCTCCCGGCCGCGGGCGGCGGCTACACCTTCGCGCGGCGGGCGTTGGGACCATGGGGTGGGTTCGCCACCGGAACGGCCATCCTCATCGAGTACGCCATCGCGCCCGCTGCCATCGCGACGTTCATCGGCGCGTACGTGGAATCCCTGAACCTGTTCGGCATCACCGACGGCTGGTGGATCTACCTCGCCGTGTACGCGATCTTCATCGGCATCCACCTGTCCGGTGCGGGTGAGGCGCTCAAGGTCATGTTCGTCATCACCGCGATCGCTCTCGTCGGACTCATCGTCTTCGCGGTGGCCGCGGCGGGTCAGTTCGAGGCGTCCAACCTCACCAACATCGCTCCGACCGACGCCGCCGGCGCCTCGAGCTTCCTGCCGTTCGGCGTCATCGGGATCTGGGCTGCCGTTCCGTTCGCGATCTGGTTCTTCCTCGCCATCGAGGGCGTGCCGCTGGCCGCCGAGGAGGCGAAGGACCCGTCCAGGAACGTCCCCCGCGGCATCATCGCGGCGATGGGCGTCCTGCTCGTCACCGCGACCGCCGTTCTGGTCCTGGCCACCGGAGCCGGTGGCGCGGACGCCATCCAGTCCTCGGGCAACCCCCTGGTCGAGGCGCTCGGAGACGGGACGGCCGCGAAGGTCGTCAACTACATCGGGCTCGCCGGACTCGTCGCCAGTTTCTTCTCGATCATGTACGCCTACTCCCGTCAGCTGTTCGCCCTCTCCCGCGCCGGCTACCTGCCCACGACGCTGTCCGTCACCAACTCGCGCAAGGCGCCGACCCTGGCCCTCATCGTCCCGGGGGTCATCGGGTTCCTGCTCTCGCTCACCGGACAGGGCGACATGCTGCTCAACATGGCGGTGTTCGGCGCAGCGCTCAGCTACGTCCTGATGATGGTCAGCCACATCGTGCTGCGTCGCAGGGAACCGGATATGGAGCGCCCGTACCGGACCCCGGGTGGCGTCGTGACCACAGGGTTCGCGCTCGTCATCGCCGCGCTGGCCGTGGTGGCCACCTTCCTCGTCAACAGCACTGCCGCGCTCTGGTGCCTGGTGGTGTTCGGTGCGTTCATGCTGTACTTCGGTATCTACAGTCGGCACCACCTCGTCGCCAACTCCCCGGACGAGGAGTTCGCCGCACTGGCCAGAGCGGAAGCAGAGCTCGAATGAGGACGTACACCCAGCAGGTCTCGGGAACGACCTATCAGTTCGACGGCCTCGTCGAGCTGATGGCCAAGGCGTCGCCGCAGCGATCGGGGGACGAACTGGCCGGGTGCGCGGCGTCCTCCGATGCCGAACGGGCCGCCGCGCAATGGGCGCTCGCCGACGTCCTGCTCGAGACCTTCCTCGAGGACCTGCTGGTGCCGTACGAGACCGACGAGGTCACCCGTCTCATCGTCGACTCCCATGATCGCGCCGCCTTTGCTCCGCTGGCCCACCTCACCGTTGGAGGCCTGCGCGACTGGCTGCTCGAGGTCGCGGCCTCGCCCGGGGCGGCCGCGACGTTGGACTCCGTCGCCGCGGGGCTGACCCCGGAGATGGTGGCGGCGGTGAGCAAGCTGATGCGCAACCAGGACCTGATCTCGGTGGCCCGCGCGGTCCGGGTGACGTCCGCGTTCCGCACCACCGTCGGATTGCCGGGCACGCTCGCCACCCGCCTGCAGCCCAACCACCCGACCGACGATCCGCGGGGCATCGCCGCGGCCACCCTCGACGGTCTGCTCCTGGGTTCCGGCGATGCGGTGATCGGCGTCAATCCGGCGACGGACTCCCCGCACGCCACGTCGGACCTGCTGTACCTGCTCGACGAGATCAGGCAGCGCTTCGAGATCCCCACGCAGTCCTGCGTCCTGTCGCACGTGACCACCACTATGGAACTGATCGAGAAGGGAGCACCGGTGGACCTGGTGTTCCAGTCGGTCGCCGGCACCGAGGGGGCCAACTCCGGTTTCGGTGTGACCCTCTCGCTGCTCCGCGAGGCCAACGAGGCGGGCCGCTCGCTGCACCGCGGCACCGTGGGCGACAACGTGATGTACCTGGAGACCGGGCAGGGCTCCGCGTTGAGCGCGGGCGCACACCTGGGGACGGGCGGCCGGCCCGTGGACCAGCAGACCCTCGAGGCCAGGGCCTACGCGGTGTGCCGCGACCTCGAGCCGCTCCTGGTCAACACCGTCGTCGGGTTCATCGGGCCGGAATACCTCTACGACGGCAAACAGATCATCCGCGCCGGGCTCGAGGACCACTTCTGCGCCAAGCTCCTCGGGCTGCCGATGGGTGTGGACGTCTGCTACACCAACCATGCCGAAGCCGATCAGGACGACATGGACACGCTGCTCACGCTCCTGGGGGCGGCGGGTGCCGCGTTCGTCATCGCGGTCCCCGGCGCCGACGATGTGATGCTCGGTTACCAGAGCCTGAGCTTCCACGATGTGCTGTACGTCAGGCAGGTGTCGGGACTGGCCCCGGCTCCCGAGTTCGCGGCCTGGCTCGACCGCCTGGGCATGGTCGATGCGCACGGACGGCTCCTGGACGTGGACGCGGCCGAGTCGCCGCTCCGAGCGCTGACGGGGACGCGATGAGCGGGATCGAACCGTCCTTCTGGGACGAGCTGCGGCGTAGTACCCAGGCGCGCATCGGGCTGGGCCGCGCCGGCGACTCGCTACCGACTCATCGCGTCCTGGAGTTCCGGTCCGCTCATGCCGCCGCACGCGATGCGGTGCACATGCCGCTGGAGGTCGACGCTCTCGCCGTGCAGGTGGAGGAAGTCGGCATCGGCGTGCCCGCCGTGGTCACCTCGCAGGCCTCCTCGCGAGCGGAATACCTGCGGCGCCCGGATCTGGGCAGGGTTCCGCAGGACCTCTCCTCGATCACCACGGGGGAGTTCGATGTGGGCCTCGTCCTGGCCGACGGCCTGTCGCCTCGGGCACTGATGGACCACGGCGCCGGGTTACTCGACGCGCTGGTGTCCGAGCTGTCCGAGCTCTATTCGATCGCGCCGCCCGTGATCGCGACCGAGGCCCGGGTGGCGCTGGGCGATCACCTCGCCCAGGCGATGGGAGTGCGCACGGTCGTCGTGATCATCGGCGAGCGGCCGGGTCTCTCGGTCGCGGACAGCCTGGGCATCTACCTGACCCACCTGCCCGCCCCGGGCATGTCCGACGCCGCCCGCAACTGCATCTCCAACATCCACCCGCCGGACGGGCTCGGCTACGCCCGGTCCGCGCACATCGTCGCCCGGCTCATCGCGGGTGCCCGAGCGCTCGGCGCGTCCGGGGTGGCGCTCAAGGACACCTCGCGGGCGGTCGAGGTGGACGCCTCGGACGCGGTGACGCTCGAGTAGCGCCCGCGCCTGAGGGCTGGTTACTCGGGTCACCGTGCCGAGAACAGCGCGACCTGGCCGACCCGCCGGGCCCGCTCAGGTTGCGGCCACCGCCACGCGGCGGCTCAACAGCGTCGCAAACTCCCTCGCCGAGCGGGGAGCGGCGAGTCGGCCGGCGTTGGCGTCGGCGAGCAGCGCGTCGACCGTCTCCCGCGCGCAGGTCTTGTTGGAACCGATGAACCCGCGCGGGCCGCGTTTGATCCACCCGACCACGTACGAACCCGGGACCTCGATCCCGCCGGGATTGTCGAGCACGCGGCCGGCGCGATTGGGGATCGTCGCCGTCGCCGGGTCGAACGGCACGCCCGGCACGGGGACGCCGCGGTAACCCACGGACCGCAGCACCAGGCCCGCGGGCAGGACCTCCTCCGACCCCGGACGGGGAACCGCGCGCACCACGCCGTCCTCGGCCGTCAGCTCGGTCCGGGCGATACGCAGTCCCTCCACCCGCTCGTCCCCGAGGACCTCCACCGGCGAGGTCTGGAAACGCAGGACGATCCGGGGCCTGTCCGGCCGCGGCGGGCGCGCGGCCACCTCGGCCAGGCACTCCAGGGTGAGCTGCCGCTGCCGATCGCTCTCCGCACCGGGGTCGATCCCGTCCGGGGCCTCGACCCGCAGGTCGATGTCCTCCCGCGAGGCCAGACCGATCAGCTCGGGGAGGGTGAACGCCGCCTGTGCGGGTCCGCGACGACCCAGCACCACGACCTCGCGGACACGGCTGTCCCGCAGCGCCGCGAGTGCGGTGGGCGAGATGTCGGTCCCGGCGAGGGCATCCGCGGGTGTGGCGAGAATCCTGGCCACGTCCAGCGCCACGTTGCCGTTGCCCACGATGACGGCTCGCTCATGGTCGAGCGGGACAGCCGTGTCCACATGGTCCGGGTGGGCGTTGTACCAGGACACGACCTCGGTCGCGGACATGCTCCCGTACCGATCGGTGCCCGGGATCTCGAGAGGGCGGTCGGTGCTGGCCCCGGTCGCGTAGATCACTGCGTCATGGTGTGCGGCCACCTCGTCGACGGCCAGGTCACGTCCGATCTCCACCCCCAGCCGGTAGGCGAATCCGGGCTGGGCCTCGATGAGGGCGAACAGGTCGGTGACCGACCTCGTCCGCAGGTGGTCGGGGGCGACACCGTGCCGGGCGAGCCCGTGGGGCACGGGCAGGCGGTCGAAGACGGTCACCTCGACGCCCGGCTGCCGGAGCAGCTCGTCGGCGGCGTACAGGGCGGCGGGTCCGGCGCCGACGATCGCCACCCGCAGAGGTTCACCGGCGGGGCCGGGGCCGCGCTCCAGGCGGCGGATCGGGGGGACCGGCGCCTGGGGCGGGTACGGGCGCGAGGGCGTACTCAGCACGGCGTTGAGGTCGAGGAACACCTGCTCGGTCGGGGCGAGCCGGTCGTCCGGCACGATCGCGCCCACCGGGCAGGCGCCCACGCATGCCCCGCAGTCCACACACACGTCCGGATCGATGTAGAGCATCTCGGCGGTGGCGAAGTCCGGCTCGTCCGGAGTGGGATGGATGCAGTTGACCGGACAGGCGTGGACGCACGAGGCGTCGGCGCAACACGCCTGGGTGACGACGTGGGGCATCAGGCGCCGGTCGAGTACGTGACGGGCGGCTCGCTGCGGTAGCGGGAGGCGCGGCCGTCGATCTTCAGCGCCCGCCAGACCCGCCGAGCGAGGGGGTTCATCAGGCCGGACTGTTCGGCGAGCATCCGGACGTCGGAGAAGAGGTCGGACAGGAACTCGCGGGACCGCGGGCTGCCCCAGTACAGCTCGTCGATGACCTCGCGGGGGACGTCGAACTCCTCGCGGAACTCCTTGGTCGGTTTGAGGATGGCGTCGCACAACACCCGCATGATCACGGGGAAGGCCAGGGAGACCGCGAAGGTCTGGCCGCGGCTCATCCGGGGCGCGTGTCGGGCGACGTAGGTGTGCGCGAAGGAGATGTGCCGCGCCTCCTCCGCCACATGGATCTCCATGATGCGGCTCAGTACGGGAGGGAGTTCGTCGGCCCCGCGCAGGATCTGCTTCTGGGTGTGGTCGATGGGCTCCTCGCCCGCGAGGACGCCGATGAAGAAGCCCACCGGGGTGAGGGACGCGAACCACGGGATGATCGGCGAGACCCGGCGCATCCAGCGCGGCAGCCCGGGTACGTCGGCGCCGATGATGTTGACGCCCTGCTGGAACATCTGGGTGTGGTGGCACTCCTCGGTCGCCTCGTGGGTGAGGTAGCGGAACTCGGCCGACCCGTTGTCCAGGTTCGAGATGTACTGCATGATCCCGCGGATCAGGATGTTCTCGAACTGCAGGCCGACCTTCATGATGTTGGCCTGGCGCCACAGGCCGATCTCGATCTGGGTCTCGACGGGCAGCGCCTGGTACCAGGGGTGGGCGCCCAGCGGGTCCACGGCCGCGGGCAGTACCCAGCGTTCGTCGCTGCGATCCACGCGGAAGTCGGGGTGGTCCCAGGGGACGTCGACGAACGCGTCGAAGTGGCGTCGGACCGATGCCTCGGACAGGCGGAGCAGCGTGGCGTCGTACTCCTGGCGGGACGTTGAGGGAGAGGGGGCGTGGGCGGGTGCGGTCATGGCGTTCCCTTTCGATACCGACATTGCGGGTCGGGCGGGAGACCAGCGATGTACAGAGTGACACCCGAGGTCTCTTTGTAACTGAGGCTAGACAGCGGGGACCTCTGTGTCAACGATCGGTCGTCAACCGCCTACTCCGCGTCGGGATGCCCCCGCCCGGCCCGGAGCTGCGGGCCGAGATGCCGGCGCGCGAATTCGCGCGCCACCTCGGGGTCGTCCAGGTCGATGGTCGTCGAGGGGGTGAGGACGAACGAGATGACCAGTCGGACGGCCACTTCGGCGGCCATCAGGAGTTCCTCGTGGGTCCGGGAGTCGTCGAGACTCGTGGCCATCTCGGAGGCGAGGAACTCGGCACTGCTGCGGACCAGTGGCTCGCCGCGGACGGTGAGATAGGGGAGGGCGACCTCGGGCTCGCTCTCGAGCAGCCGGTTGAGCAGGCCGTGGCCGCGCAGGGTCTCGACGGTGTACAGGAAGCCCTCGGTGAGCTTGGACTCCACGTCGTCGTACCGGTCGATCTCCTGTTTCAACCCGGCCAGGATGCGTCCGGATTCCCGGAGCAGGACGGCGTTGATCAGTTCCTGTTTGTTGGAGAACCGGCGGTAGAGGGTCATCCGTGACAGGCCCGATCGTTGCGTGATGTCCCCCATCGTCGACCGGGTCACGCCGAAGAGTTCGAACTGCCGCACCGCCGCGTTGAGGAGTTTCTCCCCGATCTCGTCAATGGTGCCGCTCGGCCCGTGGCGGTCCAGGGCGGCGCGGATGAAGGTCGCGGCGGTGAACGGCAGATTCGGGGCCATCAGTCGATTGTCCCCCACCGTGCGCGCTCGCGCCGCGGTGTGGCATGACCCGGTCTGGCGTCATCCGGTGCGGCGGGCCCGATTCATGCCGTCAGCCCACGAGCGCCCGCCGGATGGCGTCGTCGACCCCCGTCATCTCCCACGTCCCGGGGAACAGATCCGACGCCCGCCCGGCGGCCACCATGTCGTGTTGCAGACTCTCGATGAGCGGACCGACGGTGTCGGCGCCCTCGTCGACGAGGGGAGTCAGACCGGCCGCGACCAGATCCCACGGCACGCCGAGGACCGGCACCCGGACCGTGGGCACTCCGGCGATGCGGGAGAACCTGCGCAGCAGTGCGGGGTAGGTGAGCGCCTCACCGCAGCCGAGGTCACGGTGGCCGGAGCGGGGCGTGACCTCGAGCGCGCGACACAGGGCTTCGACGACGTCGCGTTCGGCCACGGGTTCCACGCGGCGGTGGCGCATCCACCGGGGCACCGGCTGGACGGGCAGCCGCTCGCACAGGGTGCGCAGCATCTCGAAGCTCATCGATCCCGCGCCGAGGATGATCCCGGCCCGCAGGGTGAGCACCGGCGTGGGCCCGGCCGAGAGCAGTTCCTCGACCTCGAGTCGGGACGCCATGTGCCGCGACAGGGGCCGACGCTCGTCACCGGACGGGGCGAGTCCGGAGACGTACACGCACCGGCGGACTCCCGCCGCGGCCATCGCCTCACGCATCGCCTCCGCGCCCGCCGCGTCCTCGGACCGGAAATCCGGTCCCGCCCCCATCCGGTGCACCAGGTAGACGACCGAGTCCACTCCGTCCAGCGCACCGGGCAGCGTCGCGGGATCGAGGACGTCGCAGCGCACCGGGTCCACCCTCCGGCCCCACCCGAAGGCGGAGGACCGCCGCGGATCGGTGAAGCCGGCGCGGACCCGGTGCCCGCGGGTCAGCAGGGCGGGCACGAGGCGCGACCCCAGGTACCCGCCCGACCCCACCACGAGGACGGTCATCCCTCGTCGAGGTCCTTCTCGACGAGGGCGGCGATCTCGGCCACGGCGTCCGCGTCGTCCCCGCTCACGGTGACCTCGGCGCCCTTCTCGGCACCGAGTGCCATGATCAGCATCGCGGACGCGGCGTCGGCCTCCTCGCCGTCGAAGGTGATCTCGATGTCCGTGTCGTACTTCTCGGCGGCCTCGGCGATGATCCCCGCCGGGCGGGCGTGCAGCCCCTCGGCGGATCCGACGATGACGGCTTTACTGGGCATGGTGTCTCCTTGGACGTGGTTGCTGGTGGGCTGTTCGGCCCGGGGTCAGGCGGCGGCCGCGGCGGGTTCCCGGGCCGGGGCGGGTGCTGGTGCGGGATCGCGGCGGGCGCTCTTGGCCAGCACCACGGCGGTGGTCGAGACCAGCATGCCCGCGAGGATGGCCACGAGGTAGCCCCACACCGGGTTGATGGCGAAGACCACGAACAGTCCGCCGTGCGGTGCGTAGGACTCGACCGAGAACGCCATGATGAGCGCTCCGGTCACGGCGCCACCGGCCATCATCGAGGGGATGACGCGGAGCGGGTCCGCGGCGGCGAACGGGATGGCGCCCTCGGTGATGAAGCTCGCCCCCAGCAGGAACGCGGCCCGCCCGTTCTCCTGCTCGACAGGGCTGAACAGCCGCTTGCGGACGACCGTCGCCAGGCCCATGGCCAACGGAGGCACCATTCCGGCGGCCATCACGGCGGCCATGATCCGCAGCGAGGCCGGGTTGTCGACGACGAGCCCGGCGGTGGCGAACGTGTACGCGGCCTTGTTGACCGGTCCGCCGAGGTCGAAGCACATCATCAACCCCAGGATGATGCCCAGCAGGATCACGGAGGAGCCGCTCATCCCGCCGAGCCACGACTCCATGGCGGAGGTCAGCGAGGCCAGCGGGCGCCCGAGCAGCAGGAACATGATCAGGCCGATCGCCAGCGAGCCGAGCAGCGGGATCAGGACCACCGGCATGAGGCCGGACAGCCAGCGCGGGGTCTTCCAGGTGGTCATCCACCGCACCAGGTAGCCGGCGAGGATGCCGGTGACGAGTGCGCCGATGAATCCGGCGCCGAGGGTGGCCGAGAGGGCGCCGCCGACGAAACCCGGTGCGATGCCCGGGCGGTCGGCCAGACCGTAGGCGATGTAGCCCGACAGGACGGCGATCATGAAGCCCATCGCCGCCTGGCCGATGGCGAACAGGACCGCGCCGAGGTAGAGCCTCAGGCCCGCGTGGGTGAGCATCTCGGCTCCGGCGGTCCCGGCGCTGACGATCTCACCGTCGAGGTACCAGACCTGCCCGGGCAGGTCGGTCAACGTGAACCCGGTGGCCACCTCCTCCCACACGAAGGCCACGTCGTACCCGGCGAGCAGGAACCCCAGCGCCAGCAGCAGACCGCCGGCCGCGACGAACGGGATCATGTAGGACACACCGGTCATCACCGCCCGCTGCAGCCCGCGGGCCCAGTGCTCGTCCGAGCCGGACCCGCCGGTGGAGGAGTCGCCGCCCGAGCCGGAGGCGGCGGCCACTCTACGGGCGTCGGGGTTGTCCGCCGCGGCCAGCGCCTCGTCGAGCACCTGCCCGGGCGAGTCGATCGCCTTCTTGACGCCGTACTCGACCACGGGCTTGCCGGCGAACCTCCCGCGGTCACGGACGCCGACGTCGGTGGCGAAGATGACGGCGTCGGCGGCCTCGATCGTGGCCGGCTCCAGCGGGGTCGCGCCGGCGGACCCCTGGGTCTCCACCTGCAGCTGCACGCCGCGCTTCTCGGCTTCCTGCGCCAGCGAGTCCGCGGCCATATAGGTGTGCGCGATGCCGGTCGGGCACGCGGTCACCGCGACCAGGCGCAGCGGCTGACCGCCTCCGACGTCCGTGCCGGTCGCCGCGCCGGTGGTGCCCGGGGTGGACGACGAGGGTGGTGAGTGCGACGACGACGAGGACTCCGCCGCCGGGGTGAGCACTCCCTGGATCACCGCGACGGCGTCCTCGGGGGTGGCGGCGGCCCGGAGCGCGTCCACGAACTCCGAGCGCACCAGGTTGCGGGCGAGGGTGGCCAGGATCTTGAGGTGTTCCTTACCGCCGCCGGCCGGGGCGCCGATCATCAGCACCAGATCCGCCGGGCCGTCCTTGGCGCCGAAGTCCACCGGCGGGTCGAGCCGGGCGAAGCCCAGGCTGGGTTCGGAGACCGCCTCGGATTTGCAGTGCGGGATCGCGATCCCGCCCTTCATGCCGGTCGCGGCCTTGCCCTCTCGGGCCATCAGGTCGGTCACCAGCGAGTCGAGGTCGTCGGCGCGACCCGCCTCGACGAGCGCTCCGGCCAGCGACCGGATCACCTCGTCCTTGGTACCGCCGAGATCGGCGTCGAGCCGCACCGTGGCGGTCTCGATGATCGGTTGGCTCATGGCCTTCCTCCGTGTTTTCTAGGTGTTCGAACGAGCGGACTCGGATGTGGGGGTTCGGACGGGGGTCTGACGTGGGGGTCGGATCAGTCGAGTCGGCGGACGGTGGCGCGGAACGTGCTGGGGTCGAGCCCCAGCGGTAGTCCGGTGCCGGCGAGCGAGGCCGCGATGCTCCCGTGGGAGACCGCCCACGCGAGTCGCTCCTGCGGTGGGGCTCCCCGCGCCTCGGCCAACAGGTAGCCGGCGAGCGCGGAGTCACCCGCGCCGACCGTCGACCGCACCCGGATGGCAGGTGTGGTCGCGAACCACGCGTTGTCGTCGTCGACCAGGACCGCTCCCGCTCCACCCAGGGTGACCAGCACGGTTCCCACGCCCGTGGCGCGCAGCGTGCGGGCGGTCTCCACGACGGGCGCCAGGTCGCCGTCCGCCGCGCGGCGTTCCAGCTCCACGCCGTCGACACCGGCGAGCTGGCCGAGCTCCTCGCCGTTGGGTTTGACCAGGTCCGGGGCGGCGGCGGGGAAGCGTGCGGCGAGGGCCGCCAGCGGTGCGTCGGAGGTGTCGACGGCGAGGCGGGCGCCTGCGGAGCGCAGGTCGACGACCAGGTCCGCGTAGAAGTCGTCCGGTACGCCCCTGGGCAGTGAACCGCTCAGCACCACCCAGGTGGCCTCGCGTGCGAGGCCGGTCACGTCCGAGCGCACGCGGTCGAGCGTCCCGGTGGTGGCGACGGGGCCCGGGGAGTTGATCTTGGTGGTGGTGCCGTCGGGGTCGGTCAGCGTGAGGTTGACCCGGACCGGGCCCTCGGCGGGGACGACGGTGGCGGGAACGCCGGTCTCGGCGCACATGGCGACGAACGGGTCGTGCGGCGGGGCGGGGAACACCGCCCTCGCCTCGATCCCGCCCGCGGCCAGGACCCGGGCGACGTTGACGCCCTTGCCGCCGGGGGAGTCGTGGGCCTCGGCGATGCGGTTGACCCCGCCGAGGGCGAGTGGTCCGGACAGCACCGCCGAACGGTCGACGGACGGGTTCATGGTGAGGGTGACGATCATGGCAGGACGACCTCGACTTCCCGGTCACGGAGGGCCGCGGCGAGCAGGCCCGTGGGTGGTGTGTCGGTGACGAGGACGTCGATCTGGTCCAGCCCCGCGAACGACACCAGGAACTCGTGGCCGAACTTGCTGGAGTCGGCCAGGACGGCCACTCGTCGGGCGGCGCGGCTCATGGCGCTCTTGACGGCGGCCTCGTCCGGGTCCAGCGTGGTCAGGCCGCGCTCGGCATGAAGCCCGTTGGTGCCGAGGAAGGCGATGTCCACCCGGATCGTGTCCAGGGCCCGCAGTACCGGCGCGCCCACGCATGCCCCGGTCAGACCGCGGACGGCGCCGCCGAGCACGTGGAGCCGGGAGGCACCGGAGCGGTGGAGGGAGTCCGCGACCGGGACCGAGTTGGTGACCAGGGACAACCCGTGCCCCTCGGTGGCCGGCTCCGTCAGTGACTCCGCCAGCGAGGCGGTCGTGGAGCCCGCGTCCAGGAGCACACTGCCCCCCGGTGCCGGGAGCAGGCCCAGCGCGGCCCGGGCGATAGCGGACTTGGCCGTGACGTTCTCCGCCCGGCGGGCGGCCAGCGTCCGCTCGACACGCCCACCCGGGATCGCGGGCACCGCCCCGCCGTGGGTGCGTTCGAGGAGACCCTCGGACTCGAGCACCGACAGATCGCGTCGGATGGTCTCGGCGCTCACGTCCAGTCCGGAGGCGAGATCAGCCACAGTGACGCGGCCGGACGCGGACAGCACCTCCGTGATGTGTCGCCGCCGTTCGCTGCCGTACATCGGGGCCCAACCCTTCTCCATGTGACCGATTGTGTTGGATTCTGCCCGATACGGTTGGAAAGTCAAGCGAAATTAGTTAGTCTCGTCACAATTTAAGGTGCATGCCCGGGCCGCCGAGCCCGATCCGCTAAGGAGCCCCTATGACACAGCAATCTCAGGTCGAGCCGATCATCCGGGGAACCGGTGTCGTGGCCGGCCTCGCCTACGGGGCCGTCCGGTGGGTCGGACGCGTCGAGGACGCCGCCGCCGGACCGGGCAAGGGGGGACAGGCAGAGGGCACCCCACCGGGCCCGCCGCCCGGCGAGGAGCAGCTCGAGCGGGACCGGGAGCGCTTCGTTGCCGCCGCCACGACCGTGGCCGGGCGGCTGGATCAGCGGGCCTCGCTCGCCACCGGGGTGAGCGCCGAGGTGCTGTCCGCCAACGCGGTGCTCGCCCGCGACCGGGGATGGGCCAAGGCCGTGGTCAAGGAGCTCAAGAAGGGGCTGGGAGTCGAGGCGGCCACGATGGCGGCCACGGAGACCTTCGTCGCGATGTTCACCAGGGTCGGCGGACGACAGGCCGAGCGCATCACCGATCTGCGCGACATCTGCGCCCGTGTCGTGGCCGAGCTACGCGGACTGCCCGAGCCGGGGATCCCCGAATTCGACGAACCGGGCGTGCTGCTGGCCGACGACCTCGCCCCCGCCGACACCGCCGGCCTCGACGCCGCCAAGGTCCTGGGGATCGTCATCGAGCACGGCGGCCCCACCTCGCACACCGCGATCATCGCCCGGCAGTTGGGGATCCCCTGCGTGGTGGCGGCGGCGGGACTGGCCGCGGTCCCCGACGGCGCTCGGGTGCTCGTGGATGCGGGCGCGGGGACGGTGACGGTCGATCCCGACGAGGACTCCGCTGTCGGGGCCGCCGCCGCGGACAAGCGGCTGCGTGACGTTGCGGCCGGGTGGACCGGGCCCGCCGTCCTCGCCGACGGTCACGAGGTGAGCCTGTTGGCCAACGTGCAGGACGCCGGCGGAGCCGAGGCCGCGGCGGCGGGACCGGCCGGCGGGATCGGGTTGTTCCGTACCGAGCTCGCGTTCCTCGACCGCCCCACCGAACCCTCCGCCGACGAGCAGGCGGAGCTGTACGCCCGGGTGCTCGGCGCCTTCCCCGCCGCCAAGGTGGTCACCCGCACCCTGGACGCGGGATCGGACAAGCCGCTGGCGTTCGCCGGGATGACAGAGGAGGACAACCCCGCCCTCGGGGTACGGGGCATCCGGGTGGACCTGATCGACCGCGGGCTCCTCGACCGGCAGCTCGACGCACTGGCCGAGGCCGGCCGGAGAGTCGGTGGCGAGCACTCCTCCCCGTGGGTGATGGCGCCCATGATCTCCACGGTGGACGAGGCCCGCGACTTCGCCGCCCGCTGCCGCGAGCGCGGACTGACCCCGGGGATCATGGTGGAGGTGCCCGCCGTGGCCGTGGCGGTGGACCGCTTCCTGCCCCACGTGGACTTCCTGTCGATCGGCACCAACGACCTCACCCAGTACGTGATGGCCGCCGACCGGATGTCCTCCGACCTGGCGGCGCTCACCGACCCGTGGCAGCCCGCGGTGCTCCGGCTCATCCGGTCGGTCGCGGAGGCGGCGGCCCGGGCGCCGGGCGGGCGGACCGTCCCTGTCGGCGTCTGCGGGGAGGCGGCGGCGGACCCGCAACTGGCCTGCGTGCTGCTGGGGCTGGGCGTCAGCTCACTGTCGGTGGCCACCGCGGCACTGCCGTTCGTCGGCGCAGCCCTGGGTGAGGTGACGCTCGAGCGGTGCCGCGAGCTGGCCGCACTGGCGTTGGACTGCGATACCGCACGCGAGGCCCGGGCCGCGGTCATGGCGGGCGGCGCCTGACCGACCCGCCGCCCCGCCCACCGCCGCCTCCGCTCACAGTCGTCCCCGCCCGCCGCCTCCGCCCGCCTCCGCCTCCGCTCACAGCCGCCCCCGGCGATGCACTCGCGCGTGCGCCGCGGTTCACGCGTGCGTACATCGCCAGGGGCGGCTGTGCTCCGGCCGAGCAGGCGCGGGAGCGGATGCCGGAGGTGGGCGGGCAGGTTCAGGGGCGGGAGTTCAGGCGCGGGAGCGGATGCCCGGTGGATGCTCGGTGGATCTGGTGGATGCCCGGGGGATGCCAAGCGGATGCCGGGGGATGCCGGGTGGGGTCCTATGCGTCGACGGTCTCCGACGTGCCCGACCTGGCCAGCGCCGCCAGCTGGCGGGTCGTCGCACCCGGCAGGTACGCCCGGCCGATCGCCACCCCGATCCGCGGCAGGTCTGCCTCGTCGCGGAAGCACAGGTACACGGGCTCGATCCGCGGGTTGAACTTGCTCTTGAAGTGGTGGAGCGACCGGAACCCGTAGTACGGCTCGAGCGCCTGACCGAGCAGATCCAGTCCGCGGTCGAGGACGGCCACCTCGTCGTCGTCGCCACTCCTGGCCAACGGGGCCCCGGACAACGAGACGAAATCGGCCCCCTCGTCCTTGAACTCGAGCGCGGAACGGGCGATGAGGAACTCGACCATGTTGTTGGCACCGGGCCCGTTGCGCTTGCGCATCACGTCCAGGGTCCAACCGCGCACGCCGCCGTCGGGCCCGCCGCGGTAGACGGGCAGCCAGGAGAGCGCGGCCTGCACGACCCCGTCGGAATCGACTGCCAGGGCGATGCGCACGTCGTCGTCGAGCGCCTCCTCGACCGTGCCCAGGGTGAAGCCCATCTCGGGCAGCTCCTTGTCCCCGACCCACTGCTCGGAGATCTCGCGCACCTGGCCCAGCACCGCGGCCGGTTGTTCGCGCAGCAACCCCGAGACGAAGCTGGTGCCGCCCTTGTCGGCCTTGTTCATGGCACTGCGGATCTTCTGCCACTTCTTGCCGGCGAAGGCCAGGTCGGGCAGGTCCATGATCGTGTCCTCGGCGATCTGCAGCGCGCGCCAACCGTGGCCGCGCATGGTCTCCGCTGTCTCGCCGGACACCGAGAACAGGCACGGCACGGCGGCCTGCGCCTCCGCGAACTCCACGAACTCGGCCAGCAGCCGGGCGCGATCGCCCGGAGCGGCGACCGGGTCGGCAAGCGCGACGACGGTCCCGACGTGCAAGCGGTAGCCCACCACGCCGGAGGCGGAACCGTCCGTGTCGTCTCCGCCGGGCCCGAAGAAGTAGTTCATCGGCTGCCACGTGATCATCCACGACATGGTGCTGCCGCCGTGCCGCCGGATCAGCGCGCGGACGCGGTCGATCACGTCGTCGGAGTGGACCGAGGAACCGGTGACTCGCCGGCGGATCCGGACCCCGAAGGCGCCCCGGCCGGCCACCAACAGAACCGCCTCGCCCACCCACAGCAGGCCGGTGCCAGCGGTCACGGCGCCGAGGCTCTCGAAGTCGGCCGCGACCACCAGGACCGTGACGACGAGGGTGACGACCGCGGTCAGCAGGGCGTAGACGAGCGCGACCAGCCACGCCGCCCGGTAACCGCGGCGGAGCAGTTCGGCCGTCACCGCGGCGATGAGGACGGACAGGAGCATGCCCGCCAGGCTCACGTCGTCGGCTTCTGTCGGTCCGAGGGGGCCGTCGGCCGGGACGAAGTAGACCACCACGTGCACGGCGGCGAGGAACCACATCCCCGCCGAGACGACCAACCGGGTCTCGCGCCGGGTCCGGGGCCGCAATCCCCGCTCGGTGCGGGAGAAGAACCGTTCCCCGATGAGCAGGAACACCGCGAAGGCGATGAGGTGCGTGAGGTCGGCCAGCCGCCCGAGGAACAGGAACGACACGATCACATAGCCGTAGAGGACCGCCCGCGCGCGCAGCCGCCACGGAGAGACGAGTGTGGCGGTGGTGGCGGCGAGGACGGCGATCACCGCGGTCGAGCACCCCACGTCGAGCACCACTGACAGTTCGGTGGCCCACTCCCAGCCGACGGCGTCCCCGGGGACGAGTACGCCGAACGCCCCGAGCACGCCGATGAGTTGGCCGCCGATCGCGACCAGGGCAGTCCGTGCGGAGCCCAGACGCCACTCGCCCACCCCGATGCCCACTGCGACCAGCACGAGGAGTGACACGTGTTGGAGAGGGGTCATCCCGAACCACGGGCCTGCGAACACGGTCCACCAACGGCCCCCCTCGAGCGCGGGGACGCCGTAGGCCACTCCCTCGAACCACGGGGCGGAGTGCGCGGCACGCCACAGGGTCTCGAACACGACCCCGGTCACGAGCAGGGCGGCGAGCACGATCGCGGTGACAGGGAGGCGGCGTGCGGCGCGCGCGACCGTCCCGGCGGCGGTGGCGAGGGGGGAGGGCTCCCCGGGCTCGTCGGTCTTCTCGGCGATCTGTTCGGTGCTCATGGTGCTCCCGTGGGCGGCGCGCGTGATGGGGCCACCGACGCCGGAGAGGCGAGGCCGGTGGCCGAGGCCGGTGGCGGACGGGTCAAGTATGCGCCCGGTGTGGCCGGACAGGGGGACATTCTCCGCCGTCGACGAGCGATCGCTTCCCGTTGCGCCTGGTCCACGTGTCTTGTGTCAAGTGCTTGCGCTGCCTGGCCGCAGGTGTATGGGCGAGACGGTGAGGCCGGTCGATCGCGGGCACCCACGATCCGCGTACCCACCCGGTCAGGGGTCGCCCCGAACCCCTGGGTCTCGTCGGAACGGATCCGTAACGTAGGCGGAGACCTCGAGCGATTCACGGAGGTGCCGGTTCCGAGACCGGGCGTGAGGAGGCTGTTGCGACCATGGTCCCGAGTGGCCCCGGCCTTGATGGTGCCGACCCTCGTCAACGCCGACTCCCCGACGATGGGTCTCCCGCTCCGGTGACGATGCCGCCGTCCGACCGGGCGTCGCGAACCCACCCGGCGACCGGGGTCCCCCCGCGCCCCCGACTGCTGGCCATGCTCTCGGGTCCTGAGCGAATTGTGGTGGTGCACGGTCCGCGGCTGTCAGGCAAGACCACACTGCTCGGTCAGTGGCGTGCAGCCGACGCCTCACGCGCCGTGGACACCGCCGGAGTGCTGGACCCGGTCCCCGACCTGACCGGGGACCGCTACTGGCAGCGGGTCGCACACTCGTTGAGTTCGAAGCGCCGGGAGTACGACGATCGCTCGATCCCACCGATCGATCCCGCCCCCGTCGACCTGCCACGCGGTCACTTCGACGAGGTGAAGAGACTGGTCCGGTCATGGCGCGGCCCCCTCGTCCTGGTCCTCGACGACCTCCACCTGGCCGGAGACCCGGAGCCGCGCGCCCGAGAGCTGCTCCAGCACGCGCCGCCCGGTGGGCTCCGCGTCATCGCCGCCACGCGAACGGCGATGAGTCGGCACGGGTCGTCCGGAGCGCCCGCGGACACGGTGTCCGTCACCCCGAAGGACCTGCTGCTCACGGATGTCGAGCTCACGGCCGCGATCGACCATGCGGGGGTCACCGCGACCGATCGGATCCAACTCGGTGCGATCGCTGTCGAGACCGGCCGGATGGCCGGCCTCGTGGATGTGGGAGTGGACGCGCTGCGGTCAACGGGCTCGTCCCGAGCGAGCCCGGTCGGCCCAGTCCGCCGGGGGATCGACCGCGTCGTCGTCCGGGTCCTGGCCGGTGATCCGGAGCTGGTCGGGTACCGCGAGGACATCGTCCGGACCGCGGTGGCCACACCACTGACCGAGTCGGCGGCCGCGGTGGCGATCGGCGGGGACGGCGAGGGCGAGGGCCAGACCACGGTCATCGACCGGCTCGCGGCGTTCGAGCGGCACGGACTCGTCGTCCGGGAGACCGATGCTCCCGAGCCCACCTGGTGTTATCCGGATCCGATCAGGGCGTCGATCCTCCGCGTGGCGAAGGCCGAGACCCCGGGCCTCCTCCGCGACACCCGGCTCGCCCTGTCGGACCACTGGCTCGAGCTCGGGCGACCTCACACCGCGTTCGTCCACGCGATCGACGCCGAGAACTGGGACCGCGTTCTGGAGATTCTGCGGAACCACTGGAGAACCCTCTACACCACGACCTTCCTGCAGATGGACGGCGATCTCAGGCGCATTCCCGTCGACATCCTGGACAGCGAACCACTGTTCGGCAGCCTGCGGAGGATGCACAGTCAGTTCTCGGCGCCGAAGGACAGCCCGGCCCGGCCTCCGAGCATCGAGACGTCATCTGACGTTCCGGACGATGCCGAACGGCTGATGCGGATGATCTCCCTACGCATCGACGGCCGCTTCTCGGATGCCGCCGCCGAGTGCGGTCCGCTGAGCCGGATCCCGGAGCCCGAAGCCTCGACCCGGTCGGCACGGGACGGCCCCGCGTTCGCCTTCCTCCACGTGGGCCTGAGCCTGATGCTGGTGGGTCGATTCGATGACGCCAACCAGATGCTCCGCCGAGGCCACCGACTCGGGTCCGGCACCTTCATCGAGCGGGACGCGGCCGGCAAGCTGACACTGGCGAACGCCGTCCTGGGGCACCTCGTGGACGCCGAGTCCTGGTGGGACGAGGAGCGACGGCACCCGCAGTTGCCGCCCGACTCGGAGCTCGTGGTCCGGCCCGCCGGGATGATCGGCGCGGCGCTGGCCCGACTCGATCGTCTCGACACCGATTCGGCCATCGGCCTGATCACCGACCTGGGCGCCCCGGCGGATCGGGAGGAACTGTGGGGCTTTGCTCTCTACGTGTACGGCCAGATCGCCCTGACCACCGGGACCGCCGCGGACGGGCTCCGGTACGTCGAGCACCAGATGAGGAGGTTTCCGGGGTGGTGCGGCAACGGCGCGGTGGCCGGGCCACTACTCGACGCGGTCCGCGCCGACCTCCACCTGGCGCTGGGCAGGTCCGACGCGTCCACCGAACTGGTGGGTGACTCCTCCCACCCACTGACCGCGCCGGTCCGGGCCCGAACCAGGTTGTACGACGGCGATCACGATGGGGCGCTGGAGCTCGTCCGGCGCCATGACGGGGATCTCCGATGCACACAGCGCGATTCCCTGGAGTTGAACCTGGTCGGTGCCGCGGCATCGGTCGGGATCTCCGCACGGCGGGACGCGGTGCGGTATCTGGAGCGTGCCGTCACCACGTCCACGCTCACCGGGGTGGTCCGACCCTTCACGACGCTTCCCCACACGACGATGGCGACACTGGCGGAACTGGGCCCCGAGCTTCCGGTGGCCGCTCACGGGACCGGCACCGGTTCTCCCTCGTCACCACACGAGGTCACCGCGCTCACCGGACGTGAGCACGCCATCCTCCGGAGCCTCGAGACCGGGGACTCCATCAGTACGATCGCCGACTCGCACTTCGTGAGCGTCAACACGGTCAAGACGCAGCTGCGCTCGGTGTACCGGAAGCTGGGTACGCGCTCCCGGGGCGCTGCGGTGGAGAAGGCCCGCAGGCTCGGACTCCTCTGAGCGCTGCCCCTCGCGCGCAGCTGCGGGCGCGCCACCGGCTCGTCGCCGCCACCCGAGGGTCTGGTCGCTTGTTCAGTTCCACGGCATCCGGGCGGGGGGAGGGGGACCACTGGCCACGCAGCACGTCACGGCGGTCTCACCCGCGATCTCACCCGGGTGAAAACGCGCTTGCGGTGGTGTCACACCGCCGATTGTGAATTAGCGTCCACGGAGATCGCATCGACCTGCCGACCGGAGGAGAGACCGTGTCCTGTTGTGTGCCACCCGTCATCGCCGTCCGGACCGGCACCACGGAGTCCGTTGCGGAGGACCTCCCGGGCCGCTCGTCCGTCCTTCCGCCCGTCCTTCCGCTCTCGTGACCGAGAGCGCGTGGTCGGACTACGTCGAATGGTCGGGCCTGGACGAGGCTCGACTGGCCGAGATCCTGCGGGACCGTGACGACGCCGGCGGAGCCGCGTCCTCCCGACCCGGAGACGGGTGCCGGGTCCATTCCGGTTGACCCGGTTCAGAGTCGGCGGGATCCGGCCAGGGCGGGCCCGGAGAACAGTGCGATTCCCAGGATGAATCCGAAGTCGTACCAGTTGCCGTTGTTGCCCACCTCGTAGATGGTCACGGTGTCGGTGAACAGGGAGATGACGAACGTGACGGGGAGGATGAGCCCGTGCCAGAGTCCCCACCAGAACCCCAGACCGTCAGGGGTGACGTCAACGTTCGGCCCGGCGGCGCAGGCGCCCAGGACCAGGACGACGACGAGGAGGACTCCTCCGGCCACGCCGGCCCGTCTCCGGGTGCTCACGTCCGCCGGCCTCTGAAGAAGTAGAGCGCCGGCCCGACGAAGTTGATCGCGATGATCGCGGCCCATTTCGCCTTGCTGCCCCGCACCTGTTCGGCGGGCCGGAAGGCCAGGTCGGTCCAGGCGGAGACGGCCGTCGACACCTGCACGGACGCCAGCGCCAGAACGGCGGCCCGTTGGGCGTCGGTCAGGTCTTTCCACGTAGTCGTGATCATGAGTCCTCCTCTTGTCTCGGGTGGGGTCAGTGACTGGTGCGGCCGCGTCGCGACCGGAGGGTGGGAGGGAGCGCGCGTTCGGCGACCACGCCGGTGATCGCGGAGTAGACGGCCTTGTGTAGCACGTCCACCACCTGTTCACCTGCGGGCCAGGTCGTCGGGGGTGCCCCGACGCCGGTCGCGTTCTCCACGGTCTGGTCGACGCCCAACCGGATGATCGTGTGCCAGACGGTCGCGTGTGCGCCGCGGATACCGGTGGCGGCCCATATCCCGCGGACGGCCCCGACAGTGGCACCGGTGCCGAAGTGCATGAGGTGGTTCCACCCGTCGGAGCGGACGTCGTCCCCGGGGCGTCGGCCCAGCATCGTGAGCAGGGCGCGCGCCGGGACGTAGGAGTTGGGCCTGCCGGTGATCGCCTGCTCCGCCTTCTCGCCCACAAGCATCAGGCCCGCGCCGACGAGGCCGGCGACGGCTCCGGTTCCTGCCGCGCGGGCGATGCGGGCTGCTCGCTTCTCGGTCATGATGTCTTCTCCTCGCGGGGTTTGCGGACGTGGGTCGGTGCTGAGCTCCGTGCACGCGACGGGTTGCGGGGCAGCAGACGGCTACGGCGATCCGGAGTGGGATACCAGCCGCTGAACAGCAGGACGAGCAGCGCGAGGTCCAGAACCTCGCCGCCGTAGAACATGAGTTGCGCGCCCGCCCGTGCCGCCGCGGCGTCCACCCCGGCAGGGGGGTGCCCGTACAGCCACCTGCCCAGGACGGAATGTGCGGCGATGAACAGGACGAGCACAGCCGCCCGGGTGCGGAATCCCGCGCGGTGGGGGTTGGGATCGGGACCAACGATCGCGACCGTGAACACCACCCCCGCGAGGAACACGTGCATGTGCACCGCCACGTGCACGGGTAGAGAGTGGTGCATGATCTCGTAGAGCTCGGTGGTGTACAGCAGCCACAAGCCGCCGGCGTTGAGGACACCCGCGACGACGGGGTGGGTGAGCACCCGCGCCACCGTCGACCGCAGTGCCGTGGACACCAGGCGGGCGTGGGCGGGGCGCAGTGTCCGCAGAGTGAGGGTGACCGGGGCGGCCAGCACGAGCAGCAGCGGCCCCAACATCCCCAGCAGCAGGTGACCGGCCATGTGCGCGGTGAAGTCGTGGCGAGCTGCCGCTGCGAGGGGGCCGATCAGTGACACCGTGAGACACACGAGTCCGCCGATCCACATCGCGGTGCGGTGGAGCGGCCACGGTCCCCGGGTGCGATGTCGGTGGACCCCCACGAGGTAGAGGGCCAGGGAGAGGCCGAGTAGCGCGGCCACGACGGACTCCGGGATCCACCACGCGGTGGTCCCGTGCTGTGCGTGGTCCGGGCGCACCGGGGATCAGTCCCGCGTCCGCCACAGGATGAGCAGACCCGTGAGCAGCAGGATGACCGCCGAGCCGATCCACACCAGGTCGTACACGACCAGATCCACGCCGTAGCGGATCTGGTGGATCCGGAGCAGCTTGTGGAACACGATCCCGTCGAACAGTTGGAAGAAGCCGACGCCCGTGAGTACGGCGCCGGACCAGCGCCCCCACGGGACTACCACGCGGTGCCTGATGTCCCCCAGCATGAACAGCCCCCAGACGGTGATGAGCCAGGTCGCGCCGTGGAACAACCCGTCCGCCAGGAGGGCGACGTTCGTGGTGGAGAGGTCGTAGAAGTGGTGCCACTGCAAGAGAAGGTGGAAGACGAAGAGGTCGATCACGGACCCGGCGACGCCGCAGCCGAAGAGGAACCCGGACAGGACGAGGCGCCGATCGACCCCGAGGTCGGCGTCAGGATTAGCGGTCGGTGTCGGTGCCATAGGGGCCTCCTCTCACGCGGGGGGTTTCACGCCGGTGCGGGTTGGTCCCCGCCGGCTTTCTCCTTCTCCCATTCGGCCCGATCCCGCATCTCCCGGGGCCGGAAGTAGAACAGCCCGGAGAGCACGGCGACGAGGAAGACCGCGAGCATCACGAAGAACAGGGGCCACACACCGGTGAGGAAGATGATGGGCACCGCCATCGCGGTGATGAGCCCGCCGCCGAAGAACGGTTCAAAGACGAGCTGCTTGTAGCCGAAGGCCTCGAACGCGGGGCTCTCGGCCTCGGGGTCGACCACCCGCATGAGGATGAGGCCGGTGGCGGTGACGCCCATCGACTGGCCGAAGTCACCGATGCCGCGCTCGAACCAGTAGCGGCCGATGATCCGGGGCGCCAGCCACAGGAAGATGCTGACGTTGACCACGATGCCGGCGACGGCGAGGATCGTGAACGCGCCGATGTTCTCCCCGATCGCCTGCAGGGAGAGCGTCCCGATCGCGGCCACGATGAGGAAGTCCAGCGCCCACCCCTGGATCCTCAGCATGATCTGGGGGTCGATGACGTGGGCCACCCCGGCTTTGGTGGCGATCACCTGGACGATCACGCCACCCAGCAGGGCGATGGGGAAGAGCGGGACGTAGGCGAAGATCTCAAGCGGTGTGTTCTCGTCGAGCATGACCGACGCGTAGGTCGCCTGCTCGATCCAGCGCAGGCCCTCGAGGATCCCGAGGCCGATCAGGATGGCCACGGTGACCAGCGCGACGTGCAGCGACAGCGGTTCGACGGAGGAGGGGCGGGAGGTCATCTTGCCGGCCGAGTAGTACTCGTCCTCCCGGAACAGGCCCTTCTGCTCCTCGATGGACATCTTGGCGCTGCCCTTGACGAGTTCGGTGCGGTCGGTGCGGACGCCCCAGTTGATGAGGGCGATCCCGATGATGACGCCGCCGACGATGCCGACGGTGGCCATGCCCACCGCGAGATCAGCGCCCTCGGTGAACCCGAGTTCCTCGAACACCCCGCGCATGCCGGCGGCGGTGCCGTGACCGCCTTCGAACCCGATCTCGATGAGCGCGCCCGTCATGGGAGACGCCGCCAGGAGCGGGACGAGGATGAGTGCTGCCAGGAGCAGGCCCACGACGTACTGCCCGGATCCGAGCGCGACCCCCAACGAGAGCTGCGGGCCGACGAGTCTGACCGCGCGGCTGGGCTTGGGCAGCTCCTGGCCGAGGAACATGGTGGCAAAGATGACGCTGATGAGCAGTCCCGGCAGGACGGACCAGACCTCGACCATCTGCTCGGTGAACAATCCGTTCTCTCCCCAGGGGCCGCCGATCCGGCCCAGCACCTCGGGACCCAGCAGCAGCAACAGCGCCCCGGCGACGATCGAGCTGGGGAGGAACAGGGTCTGGACGATCCCCACCTTGACGCGGATGATCTTGCCGATCAGTAGCGCCAATCCGAGTATGAGTAGTGCGAACCCCACCGCGTTAGCTGACATGGCACGACCTCGGTTTCCGTTCGATACCTGCGGCGCGGACGCCGGCTCGCCGAGTCCTGCAGTGCGATCGGCGTCCGACGCGTCACCCTTGACGGCGAATCTAGTCCGGTGTCGGGTGCTGCGAAGGGTTTCCACGCCCGACCGGTCGGTGTGTGACTAGGTTGGGGGCACGCCACGAGGACTGGAGAACGACATGGCCGGAAGGCTCGAGGGCAAGGTCGCATTCATCACCGGAGTGGCCCGGGGCCAGGGGAGGGCGCACGCCGTTCGACTCGCATCCGAGGGGGCCGACATCGTCGGTCTGGACCTGGCCGGCCCGCTGCCGGACGCGGTTCCCTATGACCCGGCCACCCCCGAGGACCTGGCGGAGACTCGCCGGTTGGTCGAGGAGCAGGGACGACGCGCGCTGCTCTCGGTCGGGGATGTGCGCGACCTCGAGGGGATGAGGAGGATCGTCGACGACGGCGTGGGCGAGCTCGGCCGCCTGGACGTCGTGGTGGCCAACGCGGGGATCTGCACCCCGCAGGTGTGGGACGCCATCACCCCGGCCTCCTTCGCCGACACCATCGACATCAACGTCACCGGGGTGTGGAACACCGTCATGGCCACGGCCCACCACGTGGTCGAGGCCGGTGGCGGGTCGATCATCATCACCAGCTCGTATGCAGGGAAGAAGATCCAGCCGTTCATGGTGCACTACACCACGTCCAAGCACGCGCTGGTCGGGATGACCCGGGCGTTCGCCGCCGAGCTCGGCCCCGGGAACGTGCGAGTCAACAGCATCCACCCCGGCGGTGTGGCCACCCCGATGGGCGGCGGCGACATGGTGGGCCAGTTGGAGGAGGTCGGGGCGACAAACCCGCCGCTGAACCTGATGGGTTCGACGTTCCTCGAGCAGGTCTATGCGGAGCCGGAGGAGATCTCGAACGTCGTGGCGTTCCTGGCCTCGGACGAGTCCAGGTTCATCACCGCCGAGCACATCAGCATCGACGGGGGATCGCAGTACTTCTGAGGCATCATCGACGAGTGACTGAGAAGACGAGTGACTGAGAACCGGTGGAGAGAGCTGTCCGAGTGGCCCCTGATGGCGGCGGCGGTCGCCTTTTTCGCGGCCTACGCGGCGATGGTCCTCGCCAGGCCGGCCGGTGCGGCGCTCGTGGCGACCGAGGTCGTGATGTGGGGGACCTGGCTGCTCTTCGCCCTGGACTTCGGGGTGCGGCTGTTCCTGGCGGAGCGGCGGGGGCGGTGGATGTTCACGCACTGGTACGAGGTGGCGGTGATCGCGCTCCCCATGCTGCGTCCACTGCGGTTGCTCCGGCTGGTGACGTTGCTGAGCGTCCTGCGCCGCTCGGCCGGCACCGCGGTGCGCGGCCAGGTGATCGCCTACGCGGCGGGTTGGACGACGATCCTGTTGGTCGTGTCCTCCCTGGCGATGCTGGACGCCGAGCGCGGGGCCCCCGGCGGGTCGATCGAGACCTATGGTGAGGCGCTCTGGTGGGCGGTGGTCACGGTCACGACGGTCGGATACGGCGATGTCGCGCCGGTGACCCCGGTGGGCCGGGTGATCGCGGCGGGTCTGATGCTGGCCGGGATCGCTCTGCTGGGTGTCGTCACGGCCACCCTCGCCTCGTGGATCGTGGACCGGGTCAGCGAGCAGGACGAGGCCAACCAGACCGCCACACAGGCTCAGGTCAGCCGGCTGTCGGCGGATATCGCCGCGCTGCGCGAGGAGCTGAACAGGCTGGGTCCCGCACCGACACCGGTCGCCGGGCCGGAGACCCCGACCACCCGGTGACGACAGACGTACCGTGGGCTCTATGACTTCCCCGGAACGGCCCGGCGTACGGCTCACTGACGGCTTCGCCCGCGCCTTCCCCGAGCTCGGTGTCCCGTGGAAGGCGGCTGCGACGCCCGAACCGCGGCTGCTCGCGCTGAACGAGCAGCTCGCCGCCGAGTTGGGCCTGGACCCGGAGTACCTGCGCAGTGACGAGGGCGTCCGACTGGTGACCGGCACCTGGGTCCCCGAGGGCGCCACCCCGGTCGCGCAGGCGTACGCGGGCCACCAGTTCGGCGGCTACTCCCCGCGCCTGGGCGACGGGCGGGCCCTGCTGATGGGCGAACTCGCCGATGGCCGTGACCTGCACCTCAAGGGCTCCGGCAGGACGCCGTTCGCCCGTGGTGGCGACGGCTTGGCGGCGGTCGGACCGATGCTTCGTGAGTACGTGATCAGCGAGGCCATGCACGCACTGGGGGTGCGCACCACCCGGTCGCTCGCGGTGGTGGACACCGGGGCGACCGTGCAGCGTGAGACGCCGCTGCCGGGAGCCGTGCTCGCCCGTGTGGCCGCCAGCCACCTGCGTGTGGGGACCTTCCAGTTCGCCCGGTCCACCGGTGACGTGGAGTTGTTGCGCAGGCTGGCCGATCACGCGATCGCCCGGCACCACCCTCGGGCGGCGGATGCCGAGAACCGGTACCTCGAGCTGTTCACCGCGGTCCTCGACGCCCAGGCCTCGCTCGTGGCGGACTGGATGCTCATCGGGTTCATCCACGGCGTGATGAACACGGACAACACCACGATCTCCGGCGAGACGATCGACTACGGGCCGTGTGCGTTCATGGAGGGCTTCGACCCCGCCACCGTCTTCAGCTCGATCGACACGCAGGGCCGCTACGCCTACGGCAACCAGCCGCCCATCGTGCAGTGGAACCTGGCGAGGTTCGCCGAGACCCTGATCCCGTTGGTCGACGACGACGAGAACGCGGCGGTCGAGGCCCTGACAGCGGCCCTGGGGACGTTCCCGGCCCGCTACGACAGGGCGTGGACGGAAGGGATGCGCAGGAAGCTCGGTCTACCCGCTGCGCTGGGCCGATCGGAGGAGCCGGGCGACTCGGCTGCGCAGGGCCACTCTGCTGCGCCGGACGTCGAGGCCGCGCCGGACGACGAGGCCGCGCCGGACGACGAGGCGGTCGCACCGTTGCTGGATGAGCTCTCGCGGCTGCTCACCGCCACCCGGGTGGACTACACCACGTTCTTCCGGGCGCTCATCCCGGCGGCCGAGGGGGACACCTCGCAGGTGCGGGAGCTCGTGGGCGAGCTCGCGGACGGGTGGCTGCGGCGGTGGCGCGAGATGAACCCCTCGGTCTCCGTGATGGCCGCGACCAATCCCGTCTACATCCCGCGCAACCACCTGGTGGAGGAGGCCCTGGACGCCGCCTCGGGTGGGGATCTCAGCCTGGTCGAGGAACTCCTCGTCGTCGTCACCGATCCCTACACCGAACGTCCGGGACTGGAGCGCTACGCCAGCCCCGCCCCGCCGGACGCCTCCCCGCACGTCACCTACTGCGGCACCTGATGTGACGCCGGCACGGGGTGTGCCGGCCGAATGGACCGTTCCCGGAGCGTATCCCCGGTCATGTCGTGCACGGGGCCAGCGCACCCCGCGGGGTCGGAGGTCGTACCCGTGGTCCTCCCGGGGACCGCGGCGAGCAGGACCGCCACGATCCCCAGCCCCATCGCGACGAGTTGGGGCGCCCCGATCTGATCGCCGAGCATCGCCCACGCCCAGATCGCCGACACCGGCGGGGTGAGGTAGAGCAGCATGCTCGTGGGCGTGGCGCCCAGGTGGCGCAGTGCGAGGAGATAGGCGCCGTAACCCCCGAGACCGGCCGGGATGACCAGCCACGCGAGCGAGCCGGCCAGTCTGACCGTCGGCTCGACAGTCATGCCCGTGGTGAGCAGTGCGGCGGAAACAAAGACGATCGCGGCGGCACCCACCTGGATGGTCAGCGCCGTCACCACGTTGATCCGCGGTGCCCAGCGACGTTCGAGTAGCGCTGAACACGACAGGCCGAGCAGGCTGATCACCGGGAGGACGATCGCGGGGCCGAGATCGCCGACGCCGCCCACGCAGAGGGCGACCGCGCCGAGTCCCAGTGCGACCCCTGTCCACTGCCGCGGCGTCATCCGATCACCCCAGAAGGCGGCACCGGCGGCGGCCACGACTAGCGGCTGGGCCGAACACACCAGAGCGGTGGTGCCCGCGTCGACCCCGGAGGCCGCGGCGGCGAAGACGCCTCCGAGGAACAGCACATGCGCGGTCAGGCCCAACGCGGACTGCTGCCGGAGGTCGCGGCGGCTCACCCGGGCACCGATGAACGGTGCCACCGAGAGCAGCAGCCCGGCGGTGATGACGTATCGCCACGCGAGCAGTCCCGCGGGCTCGGCTGAGGCCGTGCCCCACGCCGCGCCCACGAAGCCGCAGCTCCACAGCAGTACGAATCCCACGGCCACCGGTGTCCTGGTCATGGGAGCGAGCAAAGCATACCGATCGGTATACTGTCAGTGCACATGCTGGTTGCTGAGGAGGGGGGCGTCCGTGGGCGTCGAGCCGTGGCCGATCATCCCGACGACGGAGGTGGGGGAACGCATCCTCGTGGCCGCCGATGACCTCTTCTATGCGCGGGGGATCACGGCGGTGGGGGTCGAGCTGATCGCCGAGGAGGCGCGCACCACCAAACGCACTCTCTACCAGCGATTCGGGTCCAAGGACGGGCTCGTCGAGGCGTATCTGCGCAGACGCGGCGCCCGGTGGCAACGGTTTCTCGTCGACCATCTCGACGCGACGGAGTGGACAGTCGCCGAGTTCTTCCTGCGGGCCGAGCAGTGGACGACGTCTCACCGCCGGGGGTGCGCGTTCGTCAACGCGTGGGCGGAGGTCGGGGGAGAGGGGCCGACGGGTGCCGCGGAGGCGGTCCGGGAGGAGAAGCGGTGGATGCGCGAGCTCTTCGTGACGCTCACCGGGGGCGACCGGGCCGAGGCGACGGCGATACACCAGCTCTACGAGGGGGCGCAGGTCGCGGCGACGGTTCTCGGGGAGGCGGATGCGTTCCGGGTCGCGGAGGGCGCGGCGCGAGTGCTCGGGGGATCCACCGGGAGGTGACGTCGGCCCGGCCATCAGCGCATCTCAGGTGCCCCACAGAGTTATCAATGAAAACTTATTGACGTGACCACATCCTTGTCCTACGTTCGTGTGACAGAGCAACTAGGCCCGCGCCGAGCAGGGCGTGACACGGGCGCCAGGGGGCAATGATGAGGATTCTGATCGCCGACGGTGACGGAGCGTATCGCCACTCCTCCGGGGTGCTGGACGAGTTCGTGGGGGACCTGGCGGCCCGGTTGGGCGCCGGGCCCCCGGTCCGGGTGCAGTGGCCGGAGCCGGAGGAGACCCGCCTGCGCCGTCCGAGGACCTGGGACGCGGCCGCCGCCGCCGGGGTGGCGGACCTCGCCCGGCTCGTGGGACTCCACCCCTCTGACGGGATCGTGCTCCTGGGATGTTGTTGCGGGAGCCGGGTGGTGCAGGACTGGATGACGGCCCACCCCGAGCAGCTGGACAGAGTGGTCGCGGTCGGTCTGATCGCGGACCCGCGCCGTCCCCGCGACCGGTGGCTCCCGGGCACCGTCGACCCGGGCGGGCAGGGCGTGGCCGGCAGGCACGCGGGCCCCGTCCCGGAGCGCACGTTCTGGGTCTCGGTCCCGGGTGACCCCCTGAGCGGCGTGGAGAGGGACAGTCTCCTGCGCACGGCGGTCCGGGATTCCCCGTTGACGCCGGATCAGGTGTACCGCGGTCTGCTGGAGGACCTTCCCGAGTCCCGCACCCAACTGGCCGCGCGACTACACGTGCTCCAACACCCGTCACAGTGGCCGACGGCGTTCGGGCGCCGGCTCGACGAGGCCCGGGAGACGCTCGTCAGATACGGGGACCGGAGCTACGCCGCGCAGTACTCCGAACCGGGGCCCGACGGCCGTTCGCCGCTCGGTGTCCTCGGCGACCGGATCGTCACCGCTGCTCGGCAGTGGCGCCTCGCGTGGCCCCAGGACGGGCCGGGTCGGCTGGCGTCCTGACGCCCGCCCGGCGGTTCCGGAGCAGATTTCCCACGGCCACGAGCACCACGACGGCCGCGGCGACGGCTGCGGTCCACACCAGCTCGGCGGCCTCGAACCGGCCCTCGGTGCGGCCCACCGCGACCCACGCCAGCCCCCACGACGTGGCCAGCGCGGGCGCCACCCGGCCGCGGCTGAGCAGCGCCGTGGCCACCCCGATGCCCGCAGCGGCGACGATGCCGACGATCCCGAACGGGACGCCGGTCACCACCTCGACCCCGCTCGCCGCCAGCCACGCGTAGGTGTTGGCCAGCGTGGCCACGGACACCCAGCCCAGGTAGAGGCCGAAGGTGCCGTCGGCGACCACCAGTTCCAGCGGGCCGCCGGTGCGCGGTGCCCCGAGGATGTACATCACACGGATCAACACCGCGAGCAAGACCGTGATCACCAGCACCGAGACGGCGATCAGATCGAACTGCACGGACCAGATCCACGCGGCATTGAGCAGGACCGACGCCAGCGCCCACGGGCGCAGAGCACGCTGGCGGGCGGACCGGCGCGCTGTCCCCGTCAACTGCCACAACGCGTAGACGATCAGGCCCAGGTAGATGACGCTCCAGATGCTGAACGCCGATCCCGCGGGGGCCACCGGAGTGGCGTCCGCCGACAGTGCCCCGCCGGCGGCCTCGGACACCGGGGTGCCGCCGAGGGCACCGCTGCCGACGAACGCGGCGACGACGGAGGCCGCCACGCCCAGGATCGTGATCACGGGCATGGCCCACCCCGTGGGGCCGCTCTGGAGGGTGTCGGTCGCCGGCCGTGTCTTCTCGCGCATGTTGACGACCGTAACGCCCGCGGAGCCGGCCTGCGACCGGCCGTGGTGGTGGCGACCGGATGCACGAGCCGGCGGAGGCGGGCACGGTGGAGGGCATGAGTACATCTACGAGCATCACCGTCGAGCGCGTGATCGACCACTCGGCGGCCGAGATCTTCGAGTTCCTGACCAATCCGGAGAACCACGCCAGGCTGGACGGTTCGGGCTTCGTGCGCGGCGACTACAAGTCCGACCGCATCGAGCAGGTCGGCGATGTGTTCACCATGGAGATGGAGGGCGAGCACATGGGTGGCGAGTACCGCACCGACAACCACGTCACCGGCTACGGCAAGGACAAGATCCTGGCGTGGCAGACCGCGCCCGCCGGCACCGAGCCCCCCGGCTGGGAGTGGGTCTGGGAGCTCGAGAACCATGGCCCCGAGTCGACCCTGGTGCGCCTGACCTATGACTGGGGCAAGGTCACCGACAAGGAGATCCTCAAGAAGATCTCCTTCCCGCTGGTGTCCGAGCAGCAGCTCGAGGACTCCCTGTCCAACCTGGCGGCCGCGGTCGCCGGCTGAGTCCCGACCGGTCAACCGACGGGCGGTCCGACGGGCGGGCCGCGTCAGCCGGTCCCCCCCTGGGCGATCAGCACCCGCAGCATGTCGCCCCAGTGGGTGAGCGGCAGTAGATGCCCCTGCCCCGGACAGACGGTCAGGTGGGCTTCGCGCAGGTGCCCGGCCAGCCACCGCCCGTTGACCGGCGGGGCCATCTCGTCGTTCTCGCCGTACCAGAGGTGCACGGGCGCACGGACGTCCTCGACCCGGAATCCCCACGGCCCCACGAAGGCCACGTTGTCCCAGGCGATCGCCATGGTCCCCTGGCGTAGCGCCTCGTGGAAGTCGACGTACAGGGCGCGACGGGCGGCGGCGCCGGCGATCACCGTCGCGTCGCTACCCGCCCACATCCAGTCGACCCACGGCGCGGTCTCGTCGTCCCTGACCCCCAGCATCGCCTCGAGGAGCTCGGCGTTGCCGGAGTGGAACAGTTCGGCCGCGCGCGCCGGGTCCGCGGGCAGGTGGGCCAGCGCCTCCAGGTCGTTCGGGGTCAGTGCCGCGCGGGCGTCCGGCATCTCCTCGGTCGGCGCCAGAGCGCCGGCGAGGCCCACCCGGGTGACGCGAGAGGGCGCGGCGGCGGCAGTGGCCAGCGCGAACGCCCCTCCGCCCGACCAGGCCGACACGGCGAAGCGCGACACCCCCAGCTGATCGGCCACCGCCAGGACGTCCCGCGCGACCCCGTCCGTGCTGATCGGTCCCGGGTCCGACAGGCCGTATCCGGGGCGGTCGACACCGATCACGCGTGCGCCCGCCCGCTCGGCGAGGGGGGAGCCGAAGCCCATCTCGAGACGCGAGCCCGGGGTGCCGTGGAAGTGGAACACGGGCTCCCCGGCGGGGTCGCCGCACTCGTGGACGCCGATGCGCCGCCCACCTATCCGGAGCGTGTGGTCTGTCATCCCGAGAGCCTATGGGGTGGACCGGGGCGACGGGGCGGCCCGAACGGCCGCGGTCGGAGAAGGTGGCTAAGCTCTCCAGTCCGTGACCGCCGTCGAGACCGTCTACTCCGCCCTCGTCACGCGTGAGCACTCCCACGCGGGCGACCTGCCGGAGCAGGTCGGGCGTGACATCCCCCGCAACGGACTGAAGCTGGTCGCGGCCAACACCCTCCAGTCCTCCGGTGACCAGACCGTCAACGCCTCCACGGTGCTGCCGTGGCTCTTCCACGCGCTCGGGGTGCCGGCGGCCCTGGTCGGTCTGCTGGTGCCGATCCGCGAGTCGGGGTCGATGCTGCCCCAGGTGCTGCTCACCCCGCTCGTGTTGCGCACGACCTACCGCAAGTGGGTCTTCGCGGCGGGCGCTGTGGTGCAGGCCGCCTCGGTCGCGGTGATGGCCGGGATCGCCGCGCTCGGCCACGGAACGGCTGCCGGGGTGGGGATCCTCGGCGCGCTGGTCGTGTTCTCCCTGGGACGATGCCTGTGCTCGATCGCGTCGAAGGACGTGCAGGGGCGCACCGTCCCGTCCGGCGAACGCGGTCAGATCGTCGGTCTCGGCACCTCCGCCGCCGGGATCGTGGCCGTCACGTTGGGTCTGGCGATCCGCGCCGTCGGCGGAGGTGACCCGGACCCCGGGGCGTTGGCTCTGCTGTTGGCCGGAGGCGCCGTGCTGTGGGTCCTCTCGGCGCTGGTCTACGCGCGGGTGACCGAGCCCCCGGGGGAGGTCGCCGCCGGGGGCCGGGTAAACGACGATCGCGCCGACGCCGACGCCGACGCCGTCGCCGACGCCGACGCCGTCGCCGACGCCGACAGCCGCGACGGGTCGTGAGGTGAATCCTGGTTCGCCGGGGCTGCCCGGCTGCTGCGCGAGGACCGGACGTTCCGAAGGTTCGTCACGGTGCGGGGACTGATCCTCGTGTCGTCGCTCAGCCCGCCGTTCATCGTGTCGATGTCGGTCGCCTCGGGTACCGGGGCACTGGCCGGGCTGGGCGGCTTCATCCTCGCCTCCGGTCTCGCCTCGCTCGTCGGTGGGCGGATCTTCGGCCGCCTCGCCGACCGGTCGAGTCGCCGGCTCATGACCGGCGCCGCCGCGGCCGCCTCGGTGGTGTCGCTGGGATTCGTGGCGGCCGTGTCCCTGCCCGGTTTCGACGGCTCGTCCGCGGCGGGCACCGTGGTGTTCGTGGGCGGGTACTTCCTGCTCACGCTGTTGCACTCAGGGGTGCGCGTGGGCCGCAAGACCTACGTCCTCGACGTGGCCGAGGGCGACCTGCGGACGACCTATGTCGCGGTCTCCAACTCCGCGATGGGGATCATCCTGCTGGTGGTGGGCGGCATCAGCACCGCCGTCGCGATGGCCGGGGTCGAGTGGGCGCTGGTCTTCCTGGCCGCGCTCGGGCTGGTCGGCGCCGCGTCGGGGCTGAGGATGCCCGAGGTGTCCGCGGCGGCGCGGTGATTCCGACACGTTCTGAGGGCCCGGGTGTGAAAGCCTCACCGGTGGGCGGTGGGTGCCGCCGACCCATCATGACGACGACGAGGAGGCGCAGCGTGGCCACAGAGCAGTTCACACTCGCGGATTTCCGGGCAGGCATGCCGGGCGGGAGCGAGAAGGATCTGGCCGACTATGCCGGTCAGGTGGTCCTGGTGGTCAACACCGCCAGTAAATGTGGATTCACCCCGCAGTACAAGGGACTGCAGAAGCTGTACGAGGAGTACCGCGACGAGGGCTTCGTGGTGCTGGGCTTCCCGTGCGATCAGTTCGCGCACCAGGAACCCGGTGACGACGAGCAGATCGGCGAGTTCTGCGAGCGCAACTTCGGCGTGGAGTTCCCGCTGTTCACCAAGATCGAGGTCAACGGGTCGGGGACACACCCGCTCTACCGCTGGCTCAAGACGCAGGAGAGCGGCCTGCTGGGGGGCCGGATCTCGTGGAACTTCACCAAGTTCCTTATCGGGCGGGACGGCACGGTGGTGGGGCGCTTCGGTCCCAACAAGAAGCCGGAGGACCTGCGTGAGGCGGTGGAGGGCGCGCTGCGGGGCGAGTGATCTCCGGTGGCGGTTGCCGGCAGATCCTTTGTGGCGGCTAAGGTCTCTAAGTCATCACTCAGAACATTGGAGCCTCATGTCCTCCGGACTCCGCCGATTCGTCGCCACCGCCGGCGCCCTCTCGCTCGCCCTGACCTTCGGCTCGGTCGCACCGGCCGGTGCGCAGCTCGGCAGCATCGACCCGTCCACGCTGGGGCCGGACGACCTCGAGACCATCATCGAGGCCGTCGGCTCGGTGCCGCTCGGTTCCACCGCCGGATCGCTCGGGTCGGTCGGCTCGGCCGATGTCCCGCTCGGTGAGGGGTCCTCGGCTCCGATCGGAACGCCCTCACCGGTGGATCCGACCATCACCGAGACCGAGTTCCGCGGCGTCGAGCGGACGCGGGGGGAGTACCAGTACTGGATCGTCGCCTCCGCGTCCATGCAGCGCGAGATCACCGTCGAGGTGGTCCCGTCGCGTGGTGAGGGCGCCGCGCCCGTGCTGTACATGCTGGACGGCGTCGGCGCCCCGGTGGGCAGCACCGGGTGGAACCACGAGGGCGAGATCGCGGATCGCCTCGCGGACGAGGACGTGCACGTGGTCAACCCCGCCGGCGCCTTCGCCTCGTACTACACCGACTGGGAGCAGCCGGACCCGGTCCTGGGCCACAACAAGTGGGAGCAGTTCCTCACCGAGGAGCTGCCGGGCGTCGTGGCCGAGCAGCTCGAGACGAGCGGTAGGAACGGGATCGGGGGAATCTCGATGGGTGGCCATGCCGCCATGCACCTGGCCGCCACGCACCCCGGGCTCTACGACGCGGTGATGTCCTTCAGCGGCTACTACTCCACGATGGACGAGCTCGGTTACCAGACCGTCCGTCTCAGTGTGGAGACGCGCGGCGGCGAGGTGGACAACATGTGGGGTCCGCACCGCAGCGAGCGCTGGGCGGAGAACGACACCATCTCGCACCCGGAGGGACTCCGCGGCAAAGCGGTCTACTTCTCCGCCGGCAGCGGCGAGGTCGGTCCCGAGGACCTGCAGGAGTACGGCGGCGGCGCGGACGTCCAGGGGCTGCTCATCGGACTGGTCCTGGAGAAGGGCGTGCGCGAGGGCACCGAGGCCTTCGAGAGGGCACTCGACCGCGCGGACGTCGACCACCGGGTGGACTACTCCGACACGGGTCTGCACAACTGGTCGAACTTCCTCAAGAACTTCGAGGCCGGCTGGGGTCACATCGAGCCCGCTCTCCAGGGCTGAACCCCCACCTCGGGGCGAACCGGGGCTCACGCGGTCGGGCGCAGGCCCCGGTCGGGCGCAGATCCCTGTCGGGACCCGCTACCCGATCGCGGACAGCGGACTTCGCGTCGGAGTTCCGGTCTCCAGGTGGAGCTCTGCACGCCGCTCGAGGTACCCGGCGATCCTGCCGATCGCGCTCTCGAGCACGCCGACGTCGGGCAGGCACACGATCCGGAAGTGGTCGGGCTCGGGCCAGTTGAAGCCGGTGCCGTGGGTGACCAGGACGTGCTCGGAGCGCAGCAGGTCCAGCACCAGTTCCTCGTCGCTACCGATGCCGAACCTCTCGGTGTCCAGCCGGGGGAAGCAGTAGAGCGCGCCGCGGGGTGCCACGCAGCTCACGCCCGGGATGGCGTTCAGACGATCGGTCGCCAGCGCGAGCTGCCGCTCGATCCGGCCGTCGGGGTCGATCACGTCGGCGCCCCACGGCGAGTCCTCGGCCAACGCGACCGGGATCGCGTACTGGCCCGGGACATTGGGGCACACCCGCATGTTGGCGAGCAGGGTCAGCCCTTCGAGAAGGTCCTGCGCCCGATCGAGGGGCCCCGTCGCAGCCACCCAGCCGGCACGGTATCCGCACACCCGGTACGCCTTGGACAGGCCGCCGAAGGTCAGACAGAGTACGTCCGGGCCGGCGGCCAGCGCCGCGTGGTGATGGTGGGCGCCCGAGAAGATCACCTTCTCGTAGATCTCGTCGCTGAGCAGGATGAGCCCGTGCCGTCGGGCGATGTCGGCCATCCCCCGGACGGTCTCGGCGCTGTAGACGGCGCCGGTCGGGTTGTTGGGGTTGATCACCACCAACGCGGTGGTCCGCGGGGTGACCTTGGACTCGATGTCCGCCAGTGACGGGTTCCAGCCGTCGGACTCGTCGGCCAGGTAGTGCACGGGCACGCCCCCGGTGAGGTTCACCGCGCCGGTCCAGGTGGGGTAGTCCGGCGCCGGGACCAGGATCTCGTCGCCCGGGTCGACCAGCGCCTGCAGGACGAGCGTGATGAGTTCGCTCACCCCGTTGCCCAGGAACACGTCCTCGGCGCGGATCCCGGGCACGCCGCAGCGCCGGTAGTGCTCGGCCACGGCCGCCCGGGCCGGCAGGATCCCCCGCGAGTCCGAGTAGGCCTGGCCGTGTCCGAGCTGGCGGGCCACGGCCTCGACGATCTCGGGCCGTGCCTCGAGACCGAACGGGTGCATGTTCCCCAGGTTCAGTCGCAGGATGTCCTGGCCCTCGGACTCGAGCCGCATGGCTTCGGTGAGGATGGGACCGCGGACGTCGTAGCGCACGTCGCGGAGGCGTCGGGATTGGCGGTAGGTCTGCATGTGGACCATCCCACCGCGTAAGTGGATCAGATGGGAGGTCCACTTATCGCATATTCGTAGGACCACTTCCCGGCCCGGTTCGCCTACGCTGAGCCCATGGCCCGCACCGCCCGACCCGGCTCCCCGGTCCTGGGGCAGGTGTCAGGCGCCGCAGGACTGGCGGACGCCATCATCGACCTGATCTCCGACGGTTCGCTTGCCGACGGCGACTGGCTCCCCTCCACGCGCGCGCTCGCCGGGCAGACCGGCCTCTCCCGCGGCACCGTGGTCCGGGCGTTCGACGAACTCTCGGCGGCCGGTTTCGTCGACTCCGCCCAGGGTTCGGGCACCCGGGTCGCTGCCGGGGCGGGTCAGGCGGCGCGAGCCGGGGCGCGGACGCGCGGAGTGCGCGACACCTCGTCGTCGTCGCGGCTCGTGCCCTCGGGGTCGTCGTCGTCACCGCCCGCGGCATCGCGGTCGTCGCCGGTTCCCGAACCCCGTCGGGGCAGGTCGGCCCACGATCTTCGCCCCGGGATCCCGGACGTCGCGCTGGTGGACGAGCGGGCGTGGCGCGCCGCGGTGCGAGCGGCCGCGGCACAGGGGCTGGCGGGTCTGAACCCGTGGGAGGAGCCGAGTCCGACGCTGCGTGCCGCGCTGGCCGCCCACCTGCGCCGGCACCGGGGGATCGCCGCCGCGGACCCGCTGCTGTTCGACAGCTCGCGCTCGGCGATCGCCGCCCTGTGCTCGGCGTTCGTCACCGCACACGGTCGGGTGCCCTTCCACATGGAGGACCCCGGGTACCGGGGCGCGCTGCTGATGGCTCGTGAGCAGGATCTGGACGTGCGGTTCCATCCCGCGGAGCCCGGCGGTCTCGACGCGGCGCGGCTGGGCTCGGCCCGCGCGATCGTCTTCACGACCCCCGCACACCACTTTCCGCTGGGGCATCGCATGAGCGTGGACCGGCGGGTGGCGCTGGTCGACTGGGCGCAGCGGACGGGGTCGCTGGTGATCGAGGACGACTACGACGGCGAGTTCCGCTACGGCGTCGCCCCGCTGCCCGCGCTCGCCACCCTGCCCGCCGCGGACGGCCACGTGGCGTACGTGGGGACATCCTCCAAGTCGGTGGCCCCCGACCTGCGCGTGGCCTGGTGCCTGGCGCCGACCGCGCTGCGTCGCGAGGTCGACCGCTGGCTCGTCGTTCACCGGCGCGGCCCGTCGACGCTGCCCGCGGAGGCGTTGGGCGCGTTCATCGCCTCCGGCGCGATGGACCGGCACCTGGCGAGGGCGGCGCGGGTGTACAGCGACCGGCGTCACCGCCTGGTGGCCGCGCTGGCGAGGGAGTGTCCGGGGCTCGACGTGACGGGTGTAGAGGCCGGGTTGCACCTGTGTGTGTGTTGCTGCCGGGGTATGACGACGACGAGGTGGTGCGCGAGCTCGAGCGGGCCGGCTGGCGTACGCGGTCCCTGAGCGGGCAGTCCGCGCGGTATGCGGTGTCGGGGCTCGTGCTGAGCTATTCGCGGCTAGTCGCGCGGGATGCGGAGGCGTTCGCCGCGGAATTGCGGGATGTGATCGGTGGCACCGGACCCGTAGCAGGCGTGTCGTCGGGGGGCCACGACCCGGTCACGCCGTCTCGACTCCCGCCCGGGCGGTGATCCTCAGCGGGTGCGAGCCGGGGTGTGCGGCCTTACAGTGACCGCGAGGTTCGTACCGAGCTCAGAGGAGACGCACGATGGGCACATCATTCTGGCGACGCACGACGATCGATCCCCCGGTGGCGGAGTTCCCCGAGGGTGAGCACGTGGACCTGGTGGTGGTGGGCGCGGGTTTCACCGGGCTGATCACCGCCCTGATGGCGGCCGCCCGGGGCAGTTCGGTGGTGGTGCTGGAGGCCCACACCGTCGGTGCCGGGGCGAGTGGCGCGACCACGGCCAAGGTGTCGGTGCTCCAGGGCACCCGGTTGTCGACCATCCGCTCTCACCACGGGCTCGAGACCGCCCGTCGGTACGCCGAGGCCAACCAGTTCGGCCTGGACTGGTGGGCGGACTTCTGTGAGTCCCACGGGGTCGACGCGCAGCGACGCCGCGCCGTCACCTTCTCGCGCACTCTCAAGGGGACGAGCACCCTGCGTTCGGAGAAGCGCACGCTCGACGCCCTCGGCCTGCCCGCCCGGTGGTACGACCGGATCGACGTGCCCTTCCCGGCCCGGGCGGCCGTGGAGCTGCCCGGCCAGATGCAGCTGGATCCCGTGCAGGCGCTCGGGGCGCTGGCCGACGCGACGGCGGCTCTCGGTGTGCGGATCGTCGAGCACTCCCGCGTGACCGGTCTGGACGTGCGCGGGCAGGGCGAGGACGCGCACGTGCAGGTCCGCAGCGACGGTGGGTCGTGCACGGCGCGCGACGTCGTCCTGGCCACCGCGTCCCCGGCACTCGACCGCGGCCCGACCGTGGCGTCGATGGAGGCCGAGCGCTCCTACCTGTGCGCGTTCGAGTACCCGGGCGGACTGGAGGAGGGGATGTACGGATCGGTCGAGAGCCCGGTCCGCTCGCTCCGGACGGTGCCGGTGGGCGACCGTGAGGTTCTGCTCGTCGGCGGCAACGGCCACCGCACGGGCACGGCCGCGGGAACCGACTCCAAGATCGACTCATTGCGCGAGTACGCCTCCAAGTACTTCCCCGGCGCCGAGTTCACCCACGGCTGGTCGGCGCAGGACTTCCACCCGGTCACGCTGCTGCCCAAGTCCGGACCGATGCCGTGGGGCAAGGGCCGGGTGCACTTCGCCGGCGGCTACAGCAAGTGGGGTCTCACGGGCGCGCCGGCCGCGGCGGGCATCATGGTGGACCGTCTCGCCAGCCGGGAACCGCGGGTGTCCTTCGGCACGCCCTCGCTCACCGGGATGGTGCGCACCTCGGTGTCGCTGTACGCCGACCTCCCGGTACAGCTCGCCGCCACCGCCGTGCAGGCGGCCACGCGTCGGCCACGGCCGAGCATCCGGCCGATCGGCGAGGCGACCGGGGACGACGGCCAGACCTGCAGGGTCGGTCTCCTGTGTCCGCACATGGGCGCCGCCCTGAGCTGGAACGAGGCCGAGCGCTCGTGGGACTGCCCATGGCACGGTTCACGGTTCTCCGCCTGCGGCGAACTGCTCGAGGGTCCGGCGACCCGGGATCTCAAGAGGTACGACGAGCACTGACCGGACCGCGGAGGTGCACGCCCGTCCGGCGCGGAGGGGGGTCCGTGGCGGGCGTCCGGCGGAGAGAGAAACGCCCCGGCCGACCCGACTGCGGGTCGAGCCGGGGCGTCGCCCGTGTCATGGCGGATCAGGCGGGGGGCATCATGACCCCGTCGATGGCGTGGATGACACCGTTGGTGGCGGGCACGTCGGTCTGGATGACGGTGATGCGGTTGTCGGCACCGTCCACCAGCATGACCTCCTCGCCTTCCACCTCGACGGTGAACTCGGCGCCCTGGAGGGTCTGGACCGTCTCGCCGTCCATCCCCATGACGTCCTCTGCCATGACCTCGCCCTCGATCACGTGGAACTGCAGGATCTGGGCCAGGTCGCCCTCCGGATCGGCGAGGAGCTCATCGAGCTGACCCTCCGGCAGCGCCGCGAAGGCGTCGTCGGTCGGTGCGAACACCGTGAAGGGACCGGGGCCCTTGAGGGTCTCGACCAGGCCCGCCGCCTCGAGTGCGTCGGTCAGCGTGGTGAAATCGCCCGCGGCGACGGCGGTGTCGACGATGTCGCCGGTGGCCGCGGCCTCCTCGGTCATCTCCTCGCCGGTCGTCGTCTCCGTGGTCATCTCGGTGGTCGTGGTCTCGACCGTGGTGGTCTCCTCGGTCGTGTCGTCGGTCGTGCCGCACGCCCCCATGAACACCGCGAGGCCGATGGCTCCCGTCACTGCGATAGTCCGCTTCATGAGATTCCTTTCGTCGGAAATCGGTTGGGACAGTGCGTGGTCCTGATCACGCCCGGCGGAACCGGTGAGACAGGATCGTTGTAGTTCCGCGGGCCCGGCGTGACACCCTGAGGTCGTGAAAACGCCGGTACCTGACTACCTACTCGAGATCCGCGACCTCTGTTCGACCGGCGCGGACGGCCGTCTCGCTGACTACATCCCCGAACTCGCGGCCGTGGACCCGAACCGGTTCGCGGTGGCCGCCTGCACCATGGACGGCGTCGTCTACACCGCCGGGGACGCCGACGCCGAGTTCACCATCCAGTCCATGAGCAAGCCGTTCGCCTACGCCCTGGCGCTGCGGGACCGGGGGATCGAGGCGGTCCTCGAGAAGGTGGCCGTGGAGCCGTCCGGGGACGCGTTCAACCAGATCTCCCTGGAGAGGGTCAGCGGCCGGCCCAGGAACCCGATGATCAACATCGGCGCCATCACCACCCACACCCTCGTGGGGCCTCCGGGCGCGGGAGAGGACGAGCGCGACGAGGCGCTGGCCGCCGGGTTGTCGTCGTTCGCCGGCCGCCGCCTCGAGGTTGACTCCGCCGTCCGGGAATCCGAGTTGCGCACGGCGTTCCGCAACCGGGCGATGGCCAACCTCGTCCGGGCCAGCGGCATCATCGAGGGCGACCCCGACGAGGCGGTGCGTGGCTACACGCGCCAGTGCGCATACCGGGTGACGGTCCGCGACCTCGCGGTGATGGCGGTGACCCTGGCCACCGGTGGGATCAACCCCGTCACCCGCGAACGCGTGGTCTCGGCGCCGGTGGCCCGCCAGGTGCTGGCCGTGATGGCCACGTGCGGGATGTACGACGCGGCCGGCGACTGGATGTCGACGGTCGGGATCCCCGCCAAGAGCGGGGTGTCCGGCGGGATCTTCGGCGCCCTGCCAGGGCAGGTGGGGCTCGGCGTCTTCTCGCCCCGACTCGACGAGCACGGGCACAGTGTCGAGGGGGTGCGCACGTTCGAGCGGCTCTCGCAGGACCTGGAGCTGCACCTGATGAACCCCACCGTGACCGAGGTGGAGGCGGTCCGCTCGGTGCGATTCGACGAGATCAGCGGGCGGCGCACCTTCCGTCTCCAGGGGCCGATGACGTTCGCCAGCGCCGAGCAGGTGCTGCGCCGGCTGGCCGAGATCCCGCCCGGGGAGGAGGAGGTGACCCTGGACCTGAGCCGCGTGTCGTCGGTCAACTCCAGCGCCCGCCGGATGCTGCTCGAGGGGATGCGGCGGCTGTCCGCCGACGGGCACCTCGTCGGACTGGCCGATCCCGGGCGCCGGTTGCCGGCACCGGATCTGGGCGACGGGACCCGCCCGGTCACCCGGCGGGCGGCGCGGTGACGCTCCGTCGGGCGTGACTCACGCCCCGATTCCCGCCTCGGACAGCGCGGCACGGACCGTGTCCGGAGCGGTCTTCATCGAGTGCTCGAACGAAGTCAGCCGGCGGGCCCTGCTCATGAAGTAGGCGCCCAGGCCCGCGAGGTCGACGGCGGTCGGCAGGATCGGGACGACGGTGGTCCCCCGGGCGCGAACGGCGGCGATCTCCCCGGCCAGACCCGCGGACATCGGGTGCCGGATCAACCGGTACTCCACCAGGCCGCCCGGCCCGGGTACGCGGACGCCGGGCGCCGAGGCCATCGGGGCGATCACGTAGACCAGATCCGCGTCCGCGGGCGCGATCAGATCCACCGAGGCGGTCGAACCCATACCGCCGTCGACGAAGATCCGGTCCCCGACGGGCACCGGTGGCATCCACCCGGGGGTCGCCCAGGACGCCCGCAGCGCCTCGCCGACGGTCGCGATCGGTGAGCCCGGTGCACCGAACACGACCCGCTCACCGGCCCGGACGTCGTAGGCGACCATCCGGGAGCCGGGGTGGGGCAGCCAGGCGCCCACCTCGAAGCCCTCCGCCAGCCGCTGCAACCACTGGGCGTCTCCGCGACCGGTGGGCGTGATACCGGCGACGGCGGCCAGCCCGGACCGCATCCGGAACAGCCTGGGGTTCAGCAGGGGCGGGCCCGGTAGTGGCGGGACCCCGGGCGGGGTGGAGGCGATGTGCTCCAGGAGCCGGAGGTCGCGCGTCCGGCCGCGCTGCATGGCCACCAACTCGTCGATCCCGGTGCCACCGCCCAGGATCGTCACCAACTCCGCCCCCGCGGAGGTACCCAGCAGCACGTCGGCGTCGCGGGGATCGAGGCCGGTCTGCTCGGCGAGGGCGTGCAGGGCCGCGATCATCCAGGCCCCACCGATCGTGCCGCCGCAACCGAGGACGAGGGCGATCCGGGTCATCGGGGACCTCCTGGGGTGAGGGGTACCGGGCGTTCGGGTCCGGTGACGCGAGCGGTCAGTCCTGCGGCTCCAGCACGAACACTGGGATGGTCCGCTCGGTGTTCTCCTGGTAGTCACGGTAGTCGGGGTACACCGCCACCGCCCGATCCCACCACAGGTCGCGTTCCCGGCCGCTCAGTTCGCGAGCGGTGAAGTCGCCGACCCGGTCCTTGTCCCGCAGCTCTACGTGCGGGTGGGCCTTGATGTTCCAGTACCAGACCGGATGGGTGGGCGCGCCGCCCAGGGAAGCGACAGCAGCGTAGGAGCCCTCGTGTTCGACTCGCATCAGGGGAGTCTTGCGCAGCTTTCCCGACTTCTTGCCCACGGTGGTCACGATGACCACCGGCATGCCCGACAGCTCCGAGCCCGAGGCCCCGTTGCTCTTTTCGTACTGCTCGACCTGATCCCGCACCCACTTGCTGGGGCTGGGTTCGTACTCACCGGTCAACGGCATGGTGGCCTCTCTCGTCAGTTCGATGCTGCTCGGACGGTCAGTGGTGATCCACGGTAACCCCGCTCACCCGGCGAGTGGTTCGGTGAACCGCGCGATCGCCGCGACCACCGCGAGGTACCGGGGTGACTGCACGGCGTCGAATCCGTGCTGTGCGCCGGGCAACTCGGCGTAGAACACCGGGTTCGACGACCCGGCCCGCAGATGCCGCTCGAGCCTGCGCGAGCCCTTGACCGGCGTGTACATGTCGTCTGTGCCGTGGATGACCGCGACGGGCGGCGCACCGTCGGCCGGGTGCCGCACCGGGTCGGAGATGTCCTTCGTCTCTGCTCCCAGCCGGCCGTAGTAACCGTAGAGCCCGATCGCCCCCGCGAGGCTCGTGTCGGCCTCCTCGAAGCCCGGCTGGAAGCGCGGGTCGCCGGCGGTCAGCGCGGTCATCATGGCGATGTGCGCGCCGGCCGAACTGCCCGCCACCACGATCGGCGCATCGGCTCCGATGCCGTGTCGCGGACCCTCGGTCCGGATCCAGTAGATGAGCCGTTTGATGTCCACCAGGTGCTGTGGGAAGCCCGCCTCCGGCGTGGGGGACAGGTGATAAGTGGTGCTGACGGAGGCCCATCCACGGAGGGCGTGGTCGAACAGCATCGCGCGGGACTCCCGGCTCGGGCCGCCCGCACGGAAGTGGCCGCCGTGGATGTGGATCAACACGCCGCGCGGCCGACCACCGTCTCTCGGGGTGTAGAGGTCGAGCCGGTTCGCGCGGGGGTCGGGGCCGTAGACGAGTCCGCGCCGCGCCCGGATCGAGCGGGGCCGCACCGGCCACGGCCGCAGCAGCACCGTCGGCCACGGCGTCCGGTTGCGGGCGGTGGTCCTCGTCGTCGTATCGACCGCGCCCGACCCCGCAAAGCCCTCGAACGCCCGGTCCAGCACCCGCGCCGCCGCGCGGTGCCGGGCCAGCACCACGGCCAACCCGCCGCATGTCAGGGCCGCGAGCCCCGTTCCCACCCGGTCCGCGGTGGTGACCGGACCGACGGCCAGAGCGCCCGCCGTCACCGCCGCCACGCCGATGCCGGTGTGCACCGGGAGCTCCAGCGCGGGCAGGCTCACCACCCAGCCGGCGGCGGCAGCGGCGAACGGCCTGCGGACCGGGGCCAGCGCGAAAGCGGTCGAGAGGGCGGGCGGGACGAGGAGCAGTGGCAGCACGGGTCAGGCCTCCGGGTGGGGTGAGCGTTCCCATGCGGCGACCGGGCCGGGGACGAGGTCGAAGATCGGGTGGGGCCGCGGCGAGGTGAGTCGGATGAGCCAACCTGGGTCGCGCGCCTCGACCTTGGCGCGCAGGTGCACCCATTCCGACGCGAGCTGCCCGTCGGTCAGCGGGAGCCGTTCGGGCCCCGCGGGCAGGGCCACCCGGGTGCGGTCGAAGCGATAGCCGCGCGAGTCGGCGGCGTCGGCCAGGCCGTGGAGCCAGGTGGCGATCCCCGCGGCCGGGTCGCGCGTTGTGCGGAACCGCTCCAGCTGCGGGTGATGGCGATAGCCCTCGGTCAGCCCGCGGAGTACCTTCTGAGCCAGGAGTCCCTCGCGCCACCCGGCGACCAGCGCGGCGCGGTCGAGCAGGTCGGGATGGATGCTCCACAGGCGCATCCGGCGAGTATAGGGCCGCGGGCGTGGGGCGATGCGGACCGAGAGTCCGGACCAAGCGTGCGGACCGGGAATGCGGACCGATAGTGCGGACGAGGAGACCGGGATGACGACGACGACGCCGCCGACGCTCGACGAGGTGATGGCCGAGCTCGCCGAGCTGGCCGACCCCAGGATCCGGGAGGTCAACGAGCGGCACGGGGACGACCACGCGGTCAATCTGACCAGGCTGCGTGCGGTGGCCAAACGCATCAAGAAGAACCAGCCCTTCGCGCTGGAGCTGTGGGCGACCGGCGACTCGGCGGCGCGGTTGCTGGCGCTGCTCGTGTGCCGACCGAAGGAGTTCTCGCCCGGCCAGCTGGACGCGATGCTGCGCGAGGCCCGGACCCGCAAGGTGCACGACTGGCTGGTCGGTTACGTGGTGATGAAGGGCCCGCACGCCGAGCAACTGCGCCGGGAGTGGCTGGGCGATCCCGATCCGGTGGTCGCCGCCGCGGGCTGGGCGCTCACTGCCGACAGAGTGGTCAAGGAGCCCGAGGGGCTGGACCTGCCGGGACTGCTGAGCGGGATCGAGGCCGAGATGGCCGGCGCGCACGAGCGACTGCAGTGGGAGATGAACACCTGCCTGGCGCAGATCGGGATCCAGCACCCGGAGCTGCGGGGGCGCGCGCTGGAGATCGGCGAGCGCCTCGGGGTGCTCCGCGATTACCCGACCCCCGCGGGATGCACCTCGCCGTACGCGCCCGAGTGGATCGGCGAGATGGTCCGCCGCAAGGAGGGCTGAGCCCGCGGCTCCGCCCGGCCGTCCCGCGGCGCCGCCCCTCGGCGCCCCCGGCCGCCGCCCCCCGGCGAATGGTCGCAAATGTGCGAGATCCGGCTCACTCACCTGGGGAAACGTGATGATGATCGACCGCTCGCCGGGGGGCGGAGGTGCGCCGAGGGGCGGCGGTGGTTCGGGCGGTGGTGTAGGTCGAGGCGTGGGCGGCGGCGACCGCCGAGTCCTCCGCGTCCGGGGTGCGCGCGGGGACCGGGGAGCTCTCGAGAGCGGTCTCAAGTGCTCGCCGCAGTTCACCGACCGCGGGCGTCGCCGGGTCGTAGGTCCCCGCGCCGGCGCCCCACTGCTCGGTCAGGAAACCGACATCCGGGATGACCGGCGGCAGCCCCAGGTCGCGGCACAGCTCCAACCAGCCGGAATGCGTGCCGTGGCGGTGGGGCAGGACCAGGGTGTCGAACCCGGAGAGGGCCCGGCACAACTCGTCGTCGGTCAGTTTCTCGTGTGAGCGGATCTCGACGTTCGTGCGGTCGGCGACCGCATCCAGCGCGAGTGCAGCCGCGTGCCGGGCATGGCCTGGATCGTGGGCGGCGGCGAGGGCGTCGGCGCGCACCATCACCACCAGCTCGGCGGCGTCGGGGAGGGCCTGCGCGAGCTGCGGCAGCAGGTCCTCGACGGCGACCCCGGCGCGCAGCGAGCCCAGCGCCACGCCCACGATCCGCCGCCCACCGGTGCGCTCGAGGCGACCCCGGCTGCCGGGATGGTCGAGCCGCCGGAGTCGGTGGGGTTCGGTTATCTCGGCCGGCATGAGCCGCGGATGCGCGATGACCTGCGCGTCCACCCCCCACAGGCGCCGGATCTCGTCGGCCGCGCCCGTGGTCAGCGTGATCACCGCGTCGGCCCCGCGCACCAGATGCCCGGTGCGCTCGAGATGCGCGGCCGGGTCGGCCTCGTGCGGATTGGTCAGGTCGTGCACGGTCACCACCAGCGGCACCCCGCGAGCCCGGACCGCGGAGACGAATTCCGACACCTGAGCGGGGCTGCGGTGCTCGTAACCGAAGTGCACGTGCACCAGATCGGCTCCGTCGAGCACCTCGGGGCGCCCGGCGGCCTCGAGCACCGGGTGCGGCCACCAGCGGGAGGGCTCGGCCGGGTCCGGCACCGGGTCGTCCAGCACCACGACCCCGGCAGCCGGGCCGATCGCGTGGCGGACGTAGTCGTGCCCGGCGGGGATCGATCGGACCCGCAACGCCGGGGAGGGGGAGCCAGGGTTCACCCCGCCACGGTGTCACGTTCGCCAGCTGCCACGTCCGCCGGCGGCCACGTCCGCCGGTTGCCGCGGCCCGGGAGCCTGCATACCCTCAGCTCGGTGACCACCACCGATGTCCCGTCCGTCATGGTGATCGGCAATTGCCAGGCCGACGTCTACCGCGACCTGCTGCGCGCGGCCCCCGGGGTCGCGGTGACGGACGTGCGGCCGGTGTACGAGATGACGGCCGAGGACCTGCCGGATCTGCACGCCGATCTCGCCCGCACCGACGTGCTGATCGTGCAGCCCGTCCGCGACGACTACCGCGGCCTGCCGCTCGGCCACCGCCAACTCGCGGCGCAGCTGCCGGCCTCGGCCACGGTCGTCCTGGTGCCGGTCCTGCGGTACGCGGGGCTGCACCCGTACCAGGTCCTGATCCGGCCCCCGCAGGACCGCTCGTTGGTCCCGCCGATCGCGCCCTACCACGACCTGCGGGCGATCGTGGCCGCCGCGGCCGGGGACCGGGATGTGCTCCAGGCCGCGCCCGACCCCGCTCAGGCGCACGCGTCGGCGCGGGAGTCGGTCGAGGCGCTGCGCACCCGCGAACAGGCCCACGGCACGGTGATCGCCTCGGACCTGCTCGAGGGCATCCCCCGCTGGCACACGATCAACCACCCGGACCGCCGCACCCTGGCAGAGGTCTTCGATCGCATCCTCGCCGAGCTGCCCGCGGGCATGATCGAACCGGCACCGGTGATCGGGGATCGCGAGCCACTCGGGGCCACCAGGGCGCCCGTGGACCCCGCCGTCGAGCAGGCGCTGGGGCTGCCGGCGACCGGCCCGCGCGACTGGCTGGTCGGCGGTGCCCGGGTCCCGACGCGAGAGGTCGTCGAGGCCCACCTGGACTGGTACGCCGCCACCCCGGGCGTGGTGGAGGAGGGGCTGCGCAGGCACGCCGCCCGTATCGAACTGCTGGGGCTCAGGTGAGCGCCCCGCTGACGATCGCCCTCGGTCCGCCGGCGCACGGGGTCACCCGGTTCGCCGTCGAGTGCGCGCACGCCGCCGGGACCGAGGTGCTCGAGGTGCCGGACGTCGTCGCGCTGCAGGACACCCTGGCCGCGCGCCCGGCCGTACCCGTGCACCTGCACGTCACCGACGCATTGTTCGGCGCGACACCGGACGGCGCGGCCGAGACCATCGAGGCGCTGGCGCGGGACCGCCCGGTGGCCGTGACCCTGCACGACGTCCCCCAGCCGGCCGAGGGCGCCGAGCGGTGTCGGCGACGCACGCGGGTCTACCGGCGCATCGCGGCGGTGGCGGGACTGGTGGTGGTGAGTTCCGAGCACGAGCACCACCTCTGCGCGGACGCGGGGATCGCCGTCGACGTGGTCATCCCCCTGGCCGTCCCCGACCTGGGCGGCGCCGCGGCCCGACGAACCGGCGGGTCGACCCCGGACGAGCGGTCGGTGGGTGTGTTCGGTTTCCTGCACCCCGGAAAGGCGGTGGACGTGGTGGCCGAGGCGGTCGCCGAGCTCGCGGCCGCGGGCGACGACGCCGTGACACTACGACTGTTGGGCCAGCCCGCCGACGGTCACGAGGACTACGTGCGCGCGGCGGTGGACACGGTGGGGGCGGCCGGGGGCCGGGCCGAGCTGACCGGGAGGATCGACGACGACGAGCTCGCCCACGTCCTCGGTGAGGTGACCGTGCCCGTCGCACTGTTCCGCAACGTGTCGGCGTCGGGCTCCCTCAACACCTGGGCGGCCGCCGGGCGCCGCCCACTCGTCAGCGACTCGGAGTACACCCGCGAGATGCACCAGCGGCGCCCCGGGTCCCTGCTGCTCACCGGTGTTCCTCGCTCCGCGGGTGCCGCTGACCTGGCCGGCGACCTGCGACGACTGCTCGACGACCCCGCGCCGACCCGCGTCGAGCCGCCCGAACCCGGGCTCGCGGAGCTGGGCCGGGCGTACCTGCGAGCCTGGGCCGGGTGGTCGAAGTGACAATGGTCGACATGACAGTGGTCGACATGAGCGTGGACGTGGTGATCCCGTACTACCGGGACCAGCCGATGCTCGACCGGATCCTGGCAGCACTGCATGCCCAGACGGATCTGGCCGAGCCGCCGCGGGTGATCGTCGCCGACGACGGCTCACCCACCCCGCCGGCCGTCCCGCCCGAGGTCACCGTGGTGCGGCAGGAGAACCTCGGCTTCCGGGCCTCGGCGGCGCGCCACCTGGGGGCCGGCGCCGGGAAGGGCGAGGTGATCCTGTTCCTCGACGGCGACACGGTCCCCGAGCCGGGGTACGTGGCCGCGATGCTCGCCGCGCTCGACCGGAACCCGGACCTGCTGGTGGTGGGCCGGCGCCGGTACGGGCGGTTCGCCGAGCCGGGCGGTGACCGGCCCCGCGGGGACATCGACCTCGACACGGACATCCACTCCGACCTGCACGTGGCCGAGGTCCTCCCCGATCCGGTGTGGCCGGCCTCGTTCTACGCAGAGACGGACGGACTGACCCGCGGCGAGGGCGCGTGGCGGGCGGGACTCTGGCGCGGGGTGCTCTCCGCGGTGTGCGGTCTGCACCGCCGGCTCTACGATCTGGCCGGAGGGTTTGATCCACGGATCGTCGGCTACGGCGGCGAGGACTGGGACCTGGCCTGGCGCTGCGAGCAGGCCGGCGGCCGCCTGCGCTACGTCCCCGAGGCGCAGGCCTGGCACGACGGCCCGGACTGGGCGGGCCGGGAGGAGGACCCGGAGCACATGGCGCAGAAGAACGCCGAGACCGCCCGCCTCGGCCCGCTCATCGCGAACCCGCTCACCCGGCCCGCCGGAGGGATCTTCGAGGTCCCGCTCATCGCCGCACACGTCCACGCCGGCCACGCGGGCAGCGGGGCCGACGCGGCCACGTGCGCCTCGCTCCTGCGTTGGGCGGACGTGACCGTGACCGTCGACCCGGACACCCCGGACGCCGCGGTGATCGCCGAGCTCTTCGCCGCCGATCCCCGGGTCCGGCTCACCGCGCGCGGCCCGTGGTGGGCCGAGGGCCCGGCGGGTGCGGGACCTCGTCGTCGTCCCGAGGTCCTGGTCGACATCCACCGTCCCTGCGCGCTCGGGGCGCTCGACCCGGAGCGGTTGCGCGCACTGTGCCCACCCACGGGCAGCGTCACCGTCGACGACGAGGGCCGCGTCCTGGCGGAGGTCCGCACCTCGCGCGCGTTGGCGCGGGAACAGATCTGGGGCGAGACCCCGGGCGCACCGGAGTCGATCGCGGCCTCGGACGTCGGGGTCGGACTCCTCGGGACGGGCGGCGCGGGGGTGCGGCTCGAACGGGTTCTCGGCGGGTGGTGACAGGCCCTCCGGCGGCGTGACCACCCCTTGCGGTGGCGGCGGGCCCCCCGGGGGGTCACCATCTGAGTTCGGGGAGAAACGGCCGGCCGCCGGAGTATCCGGAATGCGTGCCAGAGACGAAGTGACCGAGCCGAGATGACCGAGCCGAGAGGGGGCCCGTGGACGCCCAGAACGACGACCCGATGACCATCGCGGTGATCGGACCCTCACGGTTCCCCATCAGGGAGCCGTACGCCGGTGGTCTCGAGGTGGTGGTGGCCAAGGAGGTCTCCGCGCTGCGTGAGCGAAGGCACCGCGTGACCCTGTTCGCCGCCGCCGGCAGCGAGGGCCACGATCCGCGCTTCGAGTTCACCTCGATGGTCGGCGTCACGGGCTTCGGGGACAGCTTCTACCCGCCGGGTGGCTACGAGGCGGACGCCGCCGAGTTCCACCGTCTGATGGATCACCTGGCCGGCTCCGGGTTCGACGTGGTCCTCAACCACAGCCTGAGCCACGTCCCGCTGACCCGGGCCACAGACCTGGACGCCCGCCTCATCACCACGTTGCACTGCCCGCGGCTCGGCCCGATGCAGGAGGCGTTCGACCGGGTGGGCGAGGCGACGGGAGACGTCCTGGCGGTCAGCCACTCCGTCCTGAGTTCGTGGCGGGTGCCGCAGGGGGCCGAGGTGGTCCCCAACGGTGTGGAGACGCGGATCTGGCGACCGCGGGCCACGGCCGCGAACCCGCCGCGAGCGGTGTGGAGCGGACGCATCGTCCCCGAGAAGGCGCCACACCTGGCCGTCGACGCGGCCCTGCGGGCAGGCATGACCCTGGACCTGGCGGGCCGGATCGGTGACGAGCAGTACATGCGGAGAGTCCTGGCGCCGCGACTGCGGGACGCGGGCAGCGCGGTCCGTTTCCACGGGGCCCTCGGCCGCGACGCGCTGGTCCCGCTGGTCGCCGGGGCCTCGGTGGCGTTGGTGACCCCGTGCTGGGAGGAGCCCTTCGGACTGACCGCCGTCGAGGCCCTGGCCTGCGGGACCCCCGTGGTCGCCCTGGCTCGCGGCGGGATCCGCGAGATCCTCAGCGGTCAGCCCGGCGTGGTCCTGGTCGATCCGGGTCGCGATCCCGCCACCGCACTGTTCGCGGCCATCCCCGCGGCCCTGACCCTCGACCGGGTGGCCACCGCGCGCGCGGCCGCGGCGACGTTCTCCCATGAGAGACGGATCGACCGGGTCGAGGCGCAACTGAGAGGGCTTCCTGTCGGGGCCGCCCCGTGATCGGGGTGTACGCGCACCATCACGGCAGCGGGCACCTCCAGCGCGCGTTCGCCGTGGCCGCGGAACTGGACGACGAGGTCACCATCCTGACCTCCGCCACCGTGCCCGCCGGCGTCAACCCCGACCCCGGGCGAATCCGGGTGCTGCACCTGCCCATGGACCACGACGGTCCGGGAGCGGTGGCCGCGCCCGACGACACGGCCCTCGAGCCGAGCGCCGGCGGCCGCCTGCACTGGGCCCCGCTCGGCCATGCGGGACTACGGCAGCGGACCGCGCAGTTGACCGGGTGGATCGACCGCCACCGGCCCACCGTGATGTGGACGGACATCTCCGTCGAGGTCACGCTGGCCACCCGGCTGACCGGGACCCCCGTGGTCTCCACCGTCCTCCCCGGCCGCCGTGACGACCCGCCGCACGTCCTCGCGCACGGGGTGTGCTCGGCGCTGGTCGCCGGCTGGCCGCGGTCGGCGGGCGCCCCCGTTCCCGCCGGAGCGGATCGGCCGCTGATCGCAGTGGGCGGGGTCTCGCGCTTCGCCTCCCGCCACCCTGATCCGGCCGACCGGGGCCACGGACGACCCCGCGTCCTGCACCTGCGGGGCAGCGGGGGTGACGACCGGGACCGGCGATGGGACGCGGTCCGCGACCAGCTCCGCGACGTCGAGTGGGTGGAACTCGGGGGACCCGGAGGCCGCTGGGTCGCGGACCCGTGGACCGAGCTGTGCCGCGCCGACGTGGTGATCAGCGCCGCCGGCCAGAGCTCGGTGGCCGACCTCGCCGCCGCCGACGCCCACGTGGTGGCGGCCCCCGAGCAGCGCCCCTTCGCCGAGCAGGACGACACCGCTACGCGACTTCAGCACCTCGGTCACGGGGCGGTGGTGGCGCGTGACTCCTCCGTGCCGGACCTCGTCCGAACGGTGAGCCGGACCCTCGAGAGGTCGCGGTCGAGTCCGGGGGCGGGGTCGGGCCTGCGCCGGGCGTGGGAGATCGACGGCGCGGCCCGGAGGCTGGCGGCGGTGCTGGAGGCGGTGTCGACAGGAACGCGGCCTGCGGATCCGGCCGCGGGCGCGGGGTCGGCGGATCCGGCCGCGGGGGCGCCGAGTTCCGTGAGCGTCGGCGCGCGATGACGCCCGCCCTCCACGCGCCGTCGATGGCAGTGGTGACCGTGTGCACCCCCGGCCGGGCCGGGCACCTACGCTCCCAGCGCCGGGCGCTGTCCGCGCACCTGCCCGGCGCCCGCCACGTGGTGGTGTTGCCCGAACGACCGGGTAGCGCGGAGCTGGCAGCCGAACTCGCCGAGGACGGGGCGGACCCACTGGAGCTGCCCGCCGGTCCGGACCTGCCGGTGGCCCGCTGCCGGAACCTCGGCGGGGACCGGGCGGTGGAGCTCGGAGCCGAGCTGCTCGTGTTCCTGGACGTGGACTGCATGCCCGGACCGGCGCTGGGTTCCCGGTACCGCGAACTCCCGTCCGATGCGGTGGGGCTGGGCCCGGTCACCTACCTACCCGAGTCCGTCGGCGCCCCCGACCCGGCCGAGCTGCGCGGACTCACCGATCCGCACCCGGCGCGTCCGTTCCCGGAGCAGGGGATGCGCCGGCTGGAGCCGGAGGAGTTCGGGATGTTCTGGTCGCTGTCCTTCGCCCTGCACGCCGACCTCTGGGCGCGGCTGCGCACGGATTTCGGCGGGTTCGACGAGCAGTACACGGGTTACGGCGCCGAGGACACCGACTTCGGTCGCAGGCTGCTGTATCGCCGGGTGCCGGTGCTGCTGGTGGCGGGAGCCCACGCCTACCACCGGTGGCACGCGGTGTCCGACCCACCGGTGGAGCACCTCGAGGACCTGCTGCGCAACGGCGCCCACTACGCCGAGCGTTGGGGGGAGTGGCCGGCCCCGGGCTGGTTCGAGGAGTTCGAGCGCAGGGGGCTGGTCCGGCGCGAGGGCGACGGATGGGTCGCGTCCGGCGACCCGGCCGGTGCCTGACACCTCGCCCCGGGTCAGCCCAGGAACGCCTGGTCCGAGAGGGTGGCGCCCTTGATCTTGGTGAACTCGCGCAGCAGATCCTGCACGGTGAGCGAGGACTTGGTCGCGGCGTCCGCCTCGTAGACGATCCGCCCCTCGTGCATCATGATCAGCCGGTTACCCAGCCGGATCGCCTGCTCCATGTTGTGCGTGACCATGAGCGTGGTGAGCCCGCCGGTGTCGACGATCCGCTGGGTGAGCGCGGTGACGAGCTCGGCGCGCTGCGGATCGAGCGCCGCGGTGTGCTCGTCCAGCAGCATGATCCGCGGCTGGGTGAAGCCGGCCATGAGCAGCGACAGTGCCTGCCGCTGCCCGCCGGAGAGCAGACCGACCTTGGCGGTGAGCCGGTCCTCGAGGCCCAACTCGAGCAAGGCGAGCTGCTCGACGTACTGCGCCCGCCGCTTCTTGCTCAGGCCCGGCTCGAGACCTCGGTGCCGCCCACGCAGGTACGCCAGTGACAGGTTCTCCTCGATGGTGAGGTTGGGGGCGGTCCCGGCGAGCGGATCCTGGAAGACGCGGCCGACGTACTTGGCCCGCTTGTACTGGGGTAGCCGGTTGACGTTCTTCCCGTCGATCTCGATGTTGCCGCTGTCCGCCAGGAGCCGCCCGGACACGGCGTTGAGCAGTGTCGACTTGCCGGCGCCGTTGGAACCGATCACGGTGACGAAGTCGCCCTCGGCCAGGGTGAGGCTGAGCTGGTCGAGCGCAGTGCGCTCGTTGACCGTGCCCGGGAAGAAGGTCTTGGACACGGTGGTGACGGTCAGCATCGTCACGCCTCCTTGGTAACGGTCGAGGCGGTGCCCGCGGACCCGGGTGCGGGGTCGACGGCGGCCCCCGTGCCGGCCGAGGCGCGGTCGTTGGCTGCGCTCGTCGTCGTCGGCTTCCGGCCGAACCGCCCGCCCATGGACTTCCACCTGGGCGCGAGCAGCGCGACCACCACGAGCGCTGCGGTGACGGCCTTCATGTCGTTGGGGTCGAGGCCGACGCGGAGGGCCGCGAAGATGATGAGCTGGTACAGCAGGGCACCCAGGATCACGGCGAACACCGCGAGCACCAACTTGCGCTGCCCGAGGACGGCCTGCCCGATGATCACCGACGCCAGGCCGACGAGGATGAGGCCGATGCCCATCGAGATGTCGGCGAATCCGCGGTACTGGGCGATCAGTGCGCCGCACATGCCGACGAAGCCGTTCGACAGTGCCAACGTGAGGGTCTTGGTGAAATCGGTGGAGACTCCGAACGAGGAGATCATGGGGCCGTTGTCGCCCGTGGCCCGGATGGACAGACCGAGATCGGTGGTGAGGAACCACAGGACGACCAACCCGAGCAACAGGACCACGACCGCGAGGATCGCGACTCCGGGCCACTCGCCCAGCAGGTCGGCGTCCTGCAGGGGGGTGAACACGGTGTCGCTGCGCAGTAGCGGGATGTTCGCGCCGTCCATGATCCGCAGGTTGACCGACCACAGCGCGATCATGGTGAGGATACCGGCGAGGAGGCCGTCGATCTTGCCCTTGGTGTGCAGCAATCCCGTGACCGTGCCGGCGAGGAACCCGGTGACGAACCCCGCGAGGGTCGCGAGCACCGGGTTCCAGCCGGCGAGGATGCCCATGGCCGCTGTGGCGGCGCCCGTGGTGAAGCTGCCGTCGACGGTGAGGTCGGGGAAGTTGAGCACGCGGAAGGTCAGGTAGACCCCCAGTGCCATGACCCCGTAGATGAGGCCTACCTCGACGGTCCCGATCACTTCTTCTCAGCCTCGGCGAGGATGTCCTCGGGGATGGTCACGCCCTGACGCTCGGCGGCGTCCTCGTTGACGACGTAGGTGAACTCGGTCGCGGTCTCGACGGGCATGGTGGCCGGGTCCTCTCCGTCACGCAGGATGCGCAGCGCCATCTCGCCGGTCTGGCGGCCGAGCTCGGTGTAGTCGATGCCGAGCGTGGCGACGGCCCCGCCCTCGACGGTGCCCTCCTCGGCGGCGATCACGGGGATCTGCTTGGCCTCGGCGACCTGGACGAGAGAGGCGATGCCGGAGACGATCATGTTGTCCGTGGGGACGTAGATCGCGTCGACGTCGCCGAGCGCCTCCACGGCCTGCTGGATCTCGTTGACCGTAGTGACGGTCTGGGTCTCGATCTCCAGTCCGAGCGGCCCGGCCGCCTCCTCGGCCTGGTCCACCTGGACCTGCGAGTTCACCTCGCCGGAGGCGTAGACGATGCCGATGCGTTCGGCGTCGGGGACGATCTGCTTGAGCAGCTCGAGCTGCTGGTCGATCGGCGCGGCGTCGGAGGTGCCGGTGACGTTGGCGCCCGGCTCCTCCATCGAGTCCACCAGCTCCGCGGAGACCGGGTCGGTCACCGCGGTGAACAGCAGCGGGATGTCGGTGATGTTCTGTGCCATGGCCTGCGCGGCGGGGGTGGCCACCGCCAGGGCGAGGTCCAGATCGTCGGCGGCGAACTGCTGGGCGATGGTCAGCGCTGTGCCCTGCTCGCCGTTGGCGTTCTGCTCCTCGAACTCCACCTCGACGCCGGCCTCGGAGAACGCCTCCTTGAAGCCCTCGGTGGCCGAGTCGAGAGCGGGGTGCTGGACGAGCTGGTTGATGCCGATCTTGTAGGACTCGCCGCCGCCTGAGGCGCCGTCATCGGAGTCACTGGTGCAACCTGCGAGGACGAGCGCCGACGTGGCGACCAGTCCGGTGATGAGCTTCGCGCGTGCAAATGCCATGTGCCATGCCTTGTCTACGGTCACGGTAGAACGTGAGGGGCCGGATGTCGGAACAGTGCTGGCACATGAGGGTACCGGGTCACTCCGACCTCACGGCCCGTGACTCACCTGGCGGGGTGCCGATCCGGCTCCGATTCCGCCAGTTCGCGATTCCAGGTGCGGAAACCCTCCTCGGTGCGACCCCGTCGCCAGTATCCGGAGATCGACGCCCGGTGGGCCGGGACGCCGCGCTCCGAGCGGAGGTAGGGCCGCAGGTGCTTCATCACGGTCTCCGCCTCGCCGTGTACGAACACCTGGACGTCACCGTCGGGCCACGGCATCTCCCGCACGGCGACGACCAGCGGGGCATCGCCGTCGATCCGTCCGGGGGCGGCCTGAGTGGAGGAGACCCCGCGGTGCAGCCAGGTGATCTCCTCGCCCGCCGGGGCGGAGATCACCACTTCGTCGTCGTCGCCCCCGACCTCCAGGAACACCGCCCCCGCCGAGTCGGACGGAAGGGTCTCCAGGGCGGCGGAGATCGCGGGGATCGCGGTCTCGTCCCCGGCGAGGAGATGGAAATCGGCCTCGGGATCGGGCCGGTAGCCTCCGCCGGGGCCACGGACCGCGACGGTGGTGCCCGGTGAGACCGTGCGCGCCCACGGGCCGGCAACGCCCTCGTCGCCGTGCACGATGAAGTCGATCCAGATCTCGCGGGCCCGCGGGTCGACGCGCCGCACGGTGTAGGTGCGGACCACGGTCTCGTCCCCGGAGGGGAATTCGAGCTTGACGTAGCTGTCCGTCTCGGCACGAGGGGCGAAGGTGTCGAACCCCGGACCCCCGAGGACCACGCGCACCATGTGGCGGCTCACGGTCTGGGTCCGGAGCACGGTGAGGGTGGTGGGGGTGGGGTTCTTTCGGTCGCGAGCCATGCGGTCCTCCTCGAGTTAGGTAACCCTATCCTGCCAGGTCGCCTCCCGGGCGCGACGAGGGCCGAGGGTGTCGACTACCGCGCGGCTGATGTAGGATATATGTGATCTGACACGCCGACGCGGTTTGTGTGTGCGAGACGCATCCGCAGTGCACAGGGAGTGGGACGATGGCCAGAGGAACGCGATCCGCCGGTACGGATGTGGAACCGAGGGCGATCCGGCACCTCCCGGACCTGTCCACCCACCTGTGGTTCTGGCTGCCCGCCGCCAATGTGGTGATGCAGTTGGCCGACCCCGCGGTCGGGTACGGCGTCGTCGAGAGCCGGGTGGACCGGGGACGAGCAGACCTGCGTCCGATCAAGCGTGGCCGCACCACCGCGCAGTACCTCGCCGTGGCGACACTGGGCACCGAGGCGGACCGGCAGTTCTTCCATGACGCCGTCCACCAGATCCACGCGCAGGTCTACTCGACCGAATCCAGCCCGGTGCGCTACGACGCCAACTCCTCGAGCTCGCAGACGTGGGTGGCGCTGTGCCTGGTGCGGTACTACATCGATCAGTGGGAGATGGTGCACGGGCCGCTCACTGAGGTGGAACTCGACCACGTGATCGACCTGGCGCGACCGCTCGGAACCACGCTGAACGTCCCCGAGGCCCGCTGGCCGGCGTCGTGGGCCGAGTACGAGCGCCGCTTCGCCGAGGGCGTCGAGGGCGTCCGTATCGACGACACCGTCCGCGACTTCCTGCAGGCGATCGCCGACTTCCGGGTGCTCGAGGTGCGGATGAGGCAGCTCGGGACGCTCGCGCACAAGACCCTCGGGCCGTGGAGTCTGTCCATGACCAAGTTCGCCGTCCCCGAGCGCATCCGTGAGGAGATGCACTGGACGATCACCCACCACGATGTGCGGCGCCGCCGGATCGTGGTCACCCTCGCGGGCGCGCTCGACAAGGTGCTCTCCAGGCCGCTCCGCGTGGTCTACACCCTGAACCTCTGGGACCTGCGGGTTCGCCGGCGCCTGGGCGTCCGCGTCTTCTGACGGCGCCGCGCAGCGGCCGGACGCCGCGGGTAGGTCGTCAGGTCGCGCGGAGGAACTCCATCGGGGCCGACTCCTCGAACTGGCCACTGACCTCCCCGACCAGTCCGCCCTCGAGGCCGGGGTCGGCGACGAGGTCGAGTCTGCGGGTCGGCGCCCCCTCGGACAGGTCGAGGTTGTCGAGGCGCACCCACACGATGTTGGGCCGCCGGGTGTTCTCGAACACGTAGACGCCGTCGACGTGATCGGTGACGGTCCGCCATAGCGTGGTGGAGGCGTTCGGGTGGTCCGGATCCGGCACGCGGAACGGTTGCGAGGCGTTGCGCATCACGCTCAGGATCTCCGCCACGGCCTCCGTGCGGTCGGCGGGGTCGGGCAGATGCTCGAGGTAGAACGCCGCGCGGGCAAACCTCTCATCGGCGTCGTTTCCGCCGGGGAGCGGACGGTCCCCGCCGAAGCCCTTGATCTCGCGGAGTCGCTCGAGCTGCTCGGCGAACGGCGGTGAATTCGTCATCACCGCGTAGGAGCGGTCGTGCCAGATGTGGGGTTCGCCGTCGATGTACTCGACTATGGCGGAGTCACCGGTGCGGTCGTCGAGCGCCAGGTGGACGGTCACGGTGTCACTGGTGACCGGATCTCCCGAGGTCCGGATCTGGACCCGGGACTGCCTCATCCAGGCGACTGCCTCGGCGACGGTCGCGAAGTTGTCCAGCAAGTACTGCACCCATGCCGAGGCGCTCAGGGCCGGACGTGCGGGATCGCGATCGCCGTAGTCGGACTCCGCGAGCCACAACAGGTGGCCGGCCAGGCCCGCCTCGTTGATCCCGTCCGTGCTCGCCAGGTCGTAGGCGGCGGCCACGACGCTGCCGTACGTCGAGGTCCAGCGAAGGGTGTCATCCACGCCGTTGTCGCGGGCCATCCCCCTGGGAAACGCCCACAGGTTGGTCCGCAGATCCACCCCGTAGTCCATGGTGCGGCCGGCAAGGACCAGTTCCCGGTTCGGGGACCAGAGAGTTCGCGTGCACATAGGGCTGCCTTCCCGCACCGTCGAGTGAAGATGAAGAAAAGCTATCACCGCCCAGCCGGGATCGGGTCGCGAACCGGGCCCGCGGTTAGAGGCCCATCGCGTTCATCCGGGCGGAGATCCTGCCGTCGGTGCTCACGATCGGGGCTTCCTTGTCCACCCACGAGTCCCCGCCGAAGTACATCTGGAAGATCTTCTCCGCCGTGCGGGTCGCGATCGCCTGGGTCGTCAGCGTGGGGTTGGGCCGCCGAGCGAGTTGGCCAGCGCCGAGTTGTCGGAGATGAACAACCGCTTGACCCACCGGGCCTCCGCGTTGCCGTCGAGCACCGAGTTCTGGTCGGACTCGCCCATCCGCATCGACGAGTGCACGTGCAGGAGCAGGGGGGCCCAGTCGAGCCGGTAGACCTTCTTCGCACCGGCGGCGCGCATGATCTCGGCCGCGCGGCGGACCATGAACTCCCGGTTCTCGAGAGTGCGGCGTTTGCGGTGACGCAGCGAGATGTCGATCTTCGCGGGTGCCCCGTTCTCGTCGGCCGGGAACAGTGACGGGGTGACGCGGTTGCCCGGTTCCACGTGATCGTCGGTGATCACGAGGAAGTTGAGCATGTTGTCGATCCCGCCCATCATCAGGTCCTTGAGCTCGTTGCCCACCAGGCGACCCGCCGGCCCGTCCCAGGGGCCGGTGAAACCGCGGCCGTTGTTATAGTAGCCGCGGGAGCCCGAGTCGGAGAGGGAGAGCGCGAAGGCCTGGATCGCCGGCCCCAACCCGACGTTCTCGATCCCGCCCCGTCCGGGGAAGTCCATGCGCGCCGAGGAGTTGGCGCCCTTCGAGTTCCCGGTGTATTCATCGAAACTGCCCACCACCCAGTCGAAGAAGTGGTCCGTGTGCCCCCGACCGACCCAGTCGTTGGGATTGGGGAGCCCGCTGTTGAACCACAGTCGGGGACTCTCGGTGGCGCCACCGGCGAGCACCACGACCCGGGCGTCCTCGGAAAAGATCTCCCCGGTGGCGTTGTCGCGCCACGTCACCCCCCGGGCCACCGTGTGCGCGCCCTCCTGCTCGTGGCGGATCGACTGCACGAAGCTGTTCGCCAGCAATTCGAAGGCCCGCCCGCCGGGTCGGACGGCGTCGGCGGCCAGTCCGAGCGGGACGTAGCTGTTGTCGGTCGAGCGTTTGGCGAACTGGTTCCGTGGCGCCTGTCGGGGCAAGTAGCACCCCTGGAAGCAGTGGTCGCAGAAGGTGCAGCCGGTGGCCTGCGGGTAGGCGAGCAGATCGGAACGGTCGGTCGTGCCGGCGGTCCCCCCGGGTTGGAGGATGGCGTTCTGCTGAGGGCGGAAGGCGTTCCGGGTGATGTTCCTGGAGGTCTGGAGGGGTAGTCCGAAGTTCTCGCAGCCCCGGAAGGTCAGCGCCTCCTTGGTCCCCATCGCGGCGGTCTCGATGGGGAGCGTGGCCTCGACCCATTCGAGGTAGGGCACGAGCTCGTCGTAGGTGAACGGGAAGAGGTGCCCGGTGTCGTACTCCGCGGCGTCCGCTCCCGTGTAGCCGCGGAAGACGCCGGGCATGGGGCGAGGGCTGTTGCCGTAGTAGTGCTGGGTGGTCCCGCCGACGCCGGACAGCTGCCAGACGAACATGTTGGTGGTCCACTCCCGGAACCACGCCGGCTCGGAGCGGTCCTCGGGGCCGAACCGGAGGAAGCCGTTGTTCGGGTTGTTGGCGTCGTTCTCCGCGTGCGACCACTGGGTCTCCGGGTCGGCATGGCCGGGACCGCCCTCGAGGACCAGGACGTCGAGCCCGCGTCCGGCCAACTCCGCCGCGACGACCGGTCCGCCGCCTCCTGCGCCGATGACGATGACATCACGCATCTGCCGGCACCTCCGTCCGATTCTGGTAGTAGCCGATGAACTCGTCGTGACCGTCGACCAGGCCGTTCGGCCGGTAGCCGGTGAGGTCCCAGGGGACCGGTCGTGGCTCGACCGTCCTGGTGACGGGGTTGTAGTTGTGCTGCTCCGAGTACACGCCGAAGGTCGTCCCCTCGAGGAGGATGCCGCCGGCGAACTTCAGGAACCCGGAGGCCGTCCCGCGCAGCGGGACCGGCAGCGCGCCGTCGATGATCGAGACGAACTGCGGCACCGAGCCCTCGATCCCCTCGAGGACCCGGAGCTTGTCGGGCAGGGAGAGCCGGGAGAACGGGGAGCCGAGCGGGCCGACGATCGTCTGCGGGGCGACGAGCAGCGCGCCCGTGTTGAGCAGGAGCGCAACGGGGAGGGACAGGGGGAGGACCCGGTTGCTGTAGACGTACCCGAGCAGCTGGTCGATCCGGCGGCCCTCGGGTTCGCTCAGTCCGAGGAAGGGCCCCGTCTGGATGCCCAGATCCGAGAGCGCCTGGGCTATCCCCAGGGCGAGCGGGCGGGCGAGTTGGTCGCCCATGCCCAGGTAGTTGTCGAAGAGGTCCTTCATGAACTCGCCGCCACTGACCTCGATGGGACCGGGGTCGGTACGTGGGGTGCCCTGTTGCCGTGACCACTCGTCCGGGCCGGGCATGACCATCACGCACAGGCCCCGCATGGTGTCGAGGGAGAAGGCCTCGACCGCGTCGAAGGCGTTGCTTCCGGTTTGCGCGTTCGCGCGACTCACCGGCCCCAGCGAGTCGCCCAGTGTTCCCGGCAGGGCGACGCCCGCGCCGACGAATGTTCCGAATAGCGACGCCCGTGTGAGGAACGCCCTCCGGTTGAAGTGGTCCACGGTCCGGCCTTTCTTTAGGGGAGGAAAGCAACCGTAACCATGTGATTTTGTTCACGCTTCCGCAACGAGAGGCTTTTCTTATCCCTCGTTGTCGTGTATATCGTCCCGTCCGGTGTACGGCAGCAGGCTCGAGGCGTCGCCGAGGTCGTCGCGGCCGATCACCCCCAGGCTTCCGTCCTGCTGGAGGATCACCGCGGCCACCTGCTCAAGGGATCCCTTCCCGGATTGCCGCGCGGCGGTGTGGACGTCCTCCTCGAGGAGGCGGTGGCTCCGCAGTGCCCTGTCCTGGATCCGCCCCTGGTAATAGAGGAGAACCGGTGGGTTGTCGAGCAGCGCCCGCACCCGCGTCGACTTGGCGCGAGCGGCCGCGAAGACCCACTGGATCCCCACCAGGAGGGCCAGCACGAGGACCGTCTGGGCCAGGGGCACGGAGGTGGCGGTGAGCGTACGGCCGAAGGCCGACCCGATGGTCACGGCGACGATGAAGTCCAGAGGGGTCATCTTGGCCATCGTCCGTGGGCCGGACACGCGGAGGATCAGTACGAGGGCGACGAAGCCGCAGACGACCATGACAGCGGAGTGGACGATCGGTCCCCAACCGTCCCAGATCAATGTGGAGTCCATGCCGCGCATCGTGCGCGCACGGCAGGAGGAGGGCAACCGGCCCCGGCGTCAGGCCATGCTGACGACGGCCGGTGTGGCCGACCGGAGCGGGCAGCGCTCCTTGAACCCGAGCATGCAGATCGCCGCGGCCGTGGCCAGGACCACGACGATGCCGAGGATGATCGGTGCGGCGGGGAAGGGCAGTTCCTGGGACAGGACGAAGGCGCCCATGAGCAGGACGAAGTAGCCGAAGCCCTTGCGCAGTGCCTTCTCCGGTACCACGGAGGTGAGCCGGACGCCGATGAACGACCCGGCGATGGCGGCGGCGGTGACCGCGGCGACGAGCGGCCAGTCGAGGCTGACCGAGGTGAGGTATCCGCCGAGGCCGGCGAAGGACTTCATGGCGATGACCAGCAGGGAGGTGCCCACGGCGGCGGTCATGGGCAGGCCCGCCAGGAGGACGAGGGCCGGGACGACGAGGAAGCCGCCGCCCGCGCCGACCAGGCCGGTCGCGGCGCCCACGACAAGGCCATCCAGGAGGATTCGCCAGAGGGGATGGTGGTGGTCGGTGCTCTGCCCGTCGCGGTCCTTGCGTCCCTTGATCATGGCGCCGGCGGTGGCGATCATCATGATCGCGAAGGCGACCATGAGGACGGTGCCGGGGATGTAGCCGCCGGCCAGTCCGCCGCCGAATGCGCCCACCATGCCGGCGGCGCCGAAGATCAGTCCCGTGCGCCACTGGACGTTGCCCTTGCGGGCGTGGCCGACGAGGCTGACGAGTGAGGTGGCGCCGACGACGAACAGGGAGGTCGCGATGGCCTCGCGGGGATCGAGCCCTCCGATGTAGGTGAGCAGTGGGACGACGAGGATGGAACCGCCCCCGCCGAGCAGGCCCAGGGACAGTCCGACCAGGACGGCCAGGGCCACGACGATGATCGTGGTGATCTCCATGTCAGGTGCCTTTCTCCGGCGGGGGCGCCGGGGTGGGATCGGTCAGGAGCGGGTGGGCAGCGAGTCCAGGACGGCGCCGAGGCCGGGCTCGTCGGCCGACCGGTTCCACGGCATCTTCGACAGGCCTGCGGCCATGGCGCAGGAGTTGCTCGCCGCGGAGTACGTCAGGCCCGCGCCGATGGCGCCGGCGAGGTAGGCGAACCTGGGGGAGCCGACCTTGGAGGCCGTGACGCCGGCCAGGACGAGCGAGCCGGCGACCATGCGGACCTGCCGGTCCATCGCCCAGGCGCCCTTGCCGCGGACGACCTCGCCGCCGGCGGCCTCGTAGCCGGCGATGCCGCCGTCGAGGACCGTGACCGAGGCGGGGTCCACGCCCACCGACTCGAGCCGCTCGTTCGCCTGGCGGGCGCGGTTGCCGGACTGGCAGATCAGGACGACCTGACCGGGCAGGCGGGCGGCGAACTCCTCACCGTGCTCCGCGAGCAGGGGGAGCGGCACGTTGTAGGAGCCGCGGAGGTGGACCGAGGAGAACTCTGCACCGGACCGCACGTCGATGACGGTGGGCGGGGTGTCCGAGTCCAGGGCGTCGCGCAGGTCGGCGGGGGCGATGGTCGGGGCGTTGGTGAGCGTGGAGAGCATGGGTGACGCGAGTTCCTTTGACTGTTCGGGGAGTCGGGGTGGTGGCGGGTGCGCCACCGGGCCGAGGGCCGGACGGGGTGTCCGGCCCCCGGGGTGCGGGATGCGGGCGTGTCAGACGGTCGCGAGGTTGCGCTCGGACCAGGCGGCGTAGCTGCCCTCGAGCTCGACCACGCGGTAGCCGGCGCGACGCAGGGCGCTGGCCGCCACCGAGTTGCGGACGCCGCTCTGGCAGTAGGTCACGATCGGCCCGTCGGCCGGGAGCCGGTCGAGGTTCCACAGCACCCGACCACCGCTGAGCTGCTCGGAGCCCGGGATGTGGCCATCTGCGTGCTCAGATTTGTTGCGCACGTCCACGACCATCGCCGCGTCGAACGAGGCCAGCTCGTCCGGTCCGATCATCTCGGGGGTCGTGGTGGGCAGGCCCTCGAGGCTGGTCGTGTAGCCGGTGACCGTGTCGATACCAACCCGCAGCAGGTGGTTGCGGTACTCACCGGCGACCTCCTCGTCGGGAGCGAGGACGACCAGGGGCGTGTCCTCCCGCTCGGGGTCGTAGACCCAGGCGCCGAAGGAGGCGGCCTTTCCGGTGCCGGGGATGTTGAGCGCACCGGGAACGGTGCCGGCGTGGACCTCGCCCTGGCCCCGGGTGTCGACGACGACGACCTGACCTGACTCGAGCGCGGCTGAGAGCTCGGCCGGGGCGTACTCGCGGAGCGGAGAAAGTGGGCCGAGGACCGTCGGGCCCTGCCGGTTCTCCCGCTTCATCCGCCCGAAGTACGCGTGCGCATCGGGCTGGCCGTCGAGCAGTTCGTCGACGAAGCCCTGCTCGTCGTCCCGCTCGACGTACCCGCCCCACCAGGCGTAGCGGCGTTCGTAGCCGACGCTCGTCGACGGCAGCGCGCCCAGAGCCTTGCCGCAGGCGCTACCCGAGCCGTGGCCGGGGAAGACCTGGACGTGGTCCGGCAGCGTGACGAACGAGTTCTTCAGGCTGCGGAAGATCTGCTTGGCGCCCTCGAAGCGGGTGTCGACCCCGCCGGCCGCCTCATCCAGCAGGTCCGGTCGCCCGAGATCCCCGGAGAAGACGAAGTCGCCGGTCAGCATGTACCCGGGGGTATCGGCGAACGCGCCGTCGGTGACCAGGAAGGACAGGTGTTCCGGGGTGTGCCCGGGTGTGTGCACGGCCTCGACGGTGATGTTGCCCAGCCTCAGCTGGTCGCCGTGGTGGAGGCGCTCGGCCTCGAAGCCGTACTGCCAGTCGTCGCCGCCCTCGCCGGAGACGTAGGCGGTCGCCCCGGTGGCCTCGGCCAGCTCGCGGGTACCGGACAGGTAGTCGGCGTGGATGTGGGTCTCGGTGACGGCGGTGATCGTCATGCCGTGGCGCGCGGCCAGGTCCAGGTACTCACCGATGTCACGGCGGGCGTCGACGACCACGGCCTCTCCCTTGGCCTGACAGCCGATGAAGTAGCCGGCCTGGGCCAGGTCCTCGTCATAGATGCGTTCGAGAAGCATCGAAGTCTCCTTGTCGATCGGGGTCCCCTTGCGGTGGGTGTGCCACGAACCTACATACCCCGGGGGGTATCCGCAAGGCGGCGGTGTCGGAGGCCACACGGGCAGGGTGGGGCCGGGTGGAGTGCGGAGTGTCGTGCGCCACAACTAGTTGCACGGACTGTGCAATGGTGCAGCTCGCGTGCAAAACTGCGGGGGATCGCGAGTCGCACCTACGCACGAGGAGCCAGCGCATGGCGTCATTTCTCTACCGCATCGGGCGGTCCGCCTACCTCCACCGCTGGAGGTTCATCGCCGCCTGGATGCTGTTGATCATCGGCGTCGGCACCGCCGCGGCCACGCTGTCCCAGCAGACCAGCACCACCTTCTCGATCCCGGGCCTGGAGTCGATCGAGACCCAGGAGCAGATGCAGGAGCGGTTCGCCGGAGCCGGGAGCCAGCTCGACGCCCCGACGGGCACCGTCGTCATCCGGGCGCCGGAGGGCAGCACCCTCACCGATCCGGCGGTGACGGAGGAGGTCGACGACTTCCTCGCCGACGTGCGTGAGCTCGACTTCCTCACCGGGACGGACGAGCTGGTCAACCCGGTTGTCGCCGCCGAGGGACTGTCGGAGCAGCTGACCGCCGCCAAGGCGGAGCAGGACATGCCCCCTGAGCAGATCGAGGCCGACATCGCGGCCCTGAGCCCGCTGAGCCCGGATGAGACGACCGGCACCCTCGAGATCCGGTTCGCGGCCGAGAGCACCACGGACGTGCAGGCCGAGGACCGTGAGGCGTTCGCGGACGTCGTCGCCGAGCACGAGGGCGACCTGACCATCGCCTACTCCGGCAACGCCTTCCAGATGTCCGAGATCAGCGCCATCGGCGAGATCATCGGCATCGCGGTCGCCGCCGTCATCCTCCTCATCACCTTCGGATCGCTCATCGCCGCCGGCCTGCCGCTGCTCACGGGCGTGATCGGCGTCGGGATCGGCATCGGCGGCGTCTTCGCCGCCACCTCGTTCACGGACACCATCAACTCCATGACGCCCACCCTGGCGTCGATGATCGGTCTCGCCGTGGGCATCGACTACGCGCTGTTCATCGTCTCGCGTTTCCGCACGGAGCTGGTCAAACACATCGGCGGAAACGATCTCGAGCCCGCGGAACTCGCGCAGAAGCTCAAGGGCATCGACGCCGCGCAGCGCGCGCACCTCGCCGGGCTCGCGGTCGGCAAGGCCGGCTCCGCCGTCGTCTTCGCGGGACTGACCGTCCTCATCGCGCTCGCCGCGCTGTCGATCATCAACATCCCGTTCCTCACCGCGATGGCGCTGTCCGCCGCCGCGACCGTGGCGATCGCCGTCCTGGTCGCGATCACGCTGCTGCCGGCCATCCTCGGGGCCGTCGGCACCAAGCTCTTCGCGGCCCGTGTCCGCGGCGTCAAGGCGCCCGACCCGGAGGACGAGAAGCCGACGATGGGTCTGGCGTGGGTGCGGAAGATCCGCGCCCGCCCCGTGATCTTCGCGACCGCCGGTGTCCTGTTGCTCCTGCTGTTGGCGCTGCCGGCGGTGCAGTTGCGGCTGGCCATGCCGTCCGACGGCACGATGGCCCCGGACACCCCGAACCGCATGGCTTACGACATGACGGAGGAGGCGTTCGGTCCGGGCCGCAACGCACCGATGATCGCCCTCGTCGACACGCTCGCGGTGCCGGAGGAGGATGGTCCGGCCGCGTGGTCCACAGCCGTCGCCGACATCCAGTCGCTCGACGGGGTGCAGAACGCACAGATCATCGAGACGAACGAGGCCGGAAACGCCGCCCAGGTGCTCATCACGCCCGAGTACGGAGCGACGGACGAGCGGGCTTCGGCTGTCCTGGAGGAGATCAGGGCAGGCGCCACGGACTTCGAGCAGGAGACCGGGGGGACGTACTCCGTCACCGGTGTCACCCCGATCTACGAGGACATCTCCGACCGGCTCACCGAGGTCCTGCTCCCGTACATCGGGATCGTCCTCGCACTCGCGTTCGTCCTGCTCATGCTGGTCTTCCGGTCGATCTGGGTCCCGCTGATCGCCGCGCTGGGCTTCGGCCTGTCGGTGGCGGCGACCTTCGGACTCACCGTCGCGATCTGGCAGGAGGGCTGGGGCGGGATCATCTCCGATCCGCAGCCGATCATCAGCTTCCTGCCGATCATGCTCATCGGCATCGTGTTCGGCCTCGCCATGGATTACCAGGTGTTCCTGGTGACGAGGATGCGCGAGGGGTGGGTGCACGGCAAGACCGCGCACAACGCGGTCGCCAACGGTTTCAAGCACGGGGCCCGCGTGGTCACCGCCGCGGCGTTGATCATGATCAGCGTCTTCGCCGCGTTCATGTTGATCGACGAGCAGTTCATCAAGGTGATGGGTTTCGCCTTGGCGGTCGCCGTGCTCTTCGACGCCTTCATCGTCCGTATGACGATCATCCCCGCGGTGATGTTCCTCCTCGGCGAGCGCGCCTGGGGCCTGCCGCGGTGGTTGGACAAGGTCCTCCCGACCGTCGACGTGGAGGGTTCCGCCTTGGAGACCGCTGAGCCCGGGACAGCCGGGTCCGGGACCGCCGGTCGGCACGCGTCCGGCGACGTGGCCGCGCAGTCCACCGACGCGGGCCGGCACGAGCCCGGGGTCCCCGCCGGCGACGGTGGTGGCGTCGGAACTCGCACCGATGCCTAGCCTTAGTGAGCGCAAGAAGGCCGACACCCGCACCCGCCTCTCGGCGGCCGCAGTGGAACTGCTGGTCGCCGACGGGGCGGAGCGGGCGACGGTCTCGGCCATCGCCGGGAGGGCAGGTGTCTCGACCCGGACCTTCCACAACTACTTCGCCCACCGCGAGGACGCGTTCGTGCACTTCCTACGCGAACAGATCGCCGAATGGGTGCGGGAGGTGGAGCAGGCACCGTCGGACCTGTCGCCACTGGATGCCCTGCGCTCGACGTTCCGCGAGCTCTACGGGCGCTCGGCGGACGACATCGATGCCGCCGAGAACCTTCTAGTGGCCGGGGAACAGATCGGGCTGATGCTCGGTCCGGAAGCCCGGACCGGCATCGCCGAGAACATCCTGGATCCGCTCTACGAGGCGGTCGGCCGCCGCGCACCGCAGCTCACCAGGTTCCGGGTCCGCGTCATGGTCGACCTGAGCCTCGCCGCCGGGGCGTCGGTGCTCAGGCATCGGCCGGGTAGGGCCGGGCCCGCCGACTCCACGGCCGGGTCGCAGAGCCAGGGGCAGGGGACGGTGGACACCCCCGAGTCCTACCTGGACGAGGCGTTCGACCTCCTCCAGCACGGCGCCGCGCCGTTCCTCGAGCGCGACTGACCTAGCCGCAGCGGACGACCTCGCCGTCGACACCGGCCCGCGCGCCGTGCGCTCGCAGACGCTCCGCCAGTTCGTCGGGCGGCGGGTTGTGGTGGCCCAGGTGCACGGCCACCACGTCGGTCCGCTCGTCGACCGCCCCGATGGCGCGGAGTCGCCGGAGCATCGCCCCGAACCGGTCCAGGCCCAGGTGGACGGGGGAGATCTCCTCGCGGTCGCCCAGCGTCTCCTCGAGGAATACCGCGTCGTAGTGGGCGCCGCGCACCGTGGTGAACCACTCGTCGTCCCACGGTCCGGTGTCGCTCGCCCACAGCAGGCGGGTACGGTCGGGCCCGGTCACGTCGTAGAGCACCGCGTCGCCGTCGCGGAACACTCGGTGCCGGGCGGGCAGCACACGCACCTCGTAGGCGCCCACGATGAGCCGGTCACCGGCAGCGACGGGAACGAATCGCACCGGGTCTGCGGGGCCCACCCAGGGCCGATACGCGTCGAGCGCGTCCGCGGGGCCGAGCACCTCCAGAGCACCCGCGTCGGGGACCCACGAGCGGAAGAGCAGGGCCTGGGGACCGAGATGGTCGGCGTGGGCGTGGGTGACGAGCAGATGTCCGACCGCCGCCAGCGAGCGTCCGAGCCGCACGGCCGAGCCGGGTGCCTCCGGTCCGCAGTCGATCAGCAACTCGTCGTCGACAAGTGCGGACGTCTGGCCGCGCACCACGCCGAGCCGGCGTGCCTCGCCGCACGACGGACACAGACAGAACGGGTTGGGCCAGCCGTCCGCGGCTCCGGTCCCCAGCAGTACGACCTCCATCAGGCGCCCGCCCCCGGTGTCGACCCGGGCGCGGGGTCCGGCCCCGCCTCGCGCAGCGGCAATACGGCGCGGCCGTCGCGGCGGTCCAGGACCTCCACCCGCGCGTCGTAGACCTGAGCCACCCGCTCGGCGGTGAGGACCGCCTCGGGCCGGCCGTCGGTGAGCACTCGGCCCCGGTCGAGCAGCACCAGCCGCTCGCCGTAGTGCGCGGCCGAGGTGAGGTCGTGCATCGCGGCCACGACGGTCAGGCCGGTCTCGCGGCGGATGGAGTCCACCAGGTCGAGCACCTGCTGCTGGTGGCCGATGTCCAGCGCGCTGGTGGGCTCGTCGAGTAGCAGCACCCGCGGTTCCTGGGCCAGCGAGCGGCCCAGCACCACCCGCTGCAACTCGCCCCCGGACAGCGTCGTGGCGGTGCGTGAGGCCAGGTCGTGCAGGTCCAGGCGATCGATGACGCGGTCGACGACCTCGTGATCGCCGGCGGTCTCGGTGCCGAACCGGCCGATGTGCGGCGTGCGGCCGAGTCCGATGAGCTCGCGCGCCGTGACCCTCTCGGGGATGACCGGGCGCTGTGGCATCATCGCCACGGTCCGTGCCACCCTGCGGCGACCCGCCCGGCGCGGGGTCAGCCCGTCGACCTCGATGTGGCCGGAGGCGGGGATGAGCCCGGCGAGCGCGAACAGCAGGGTCGTCTTGCCGGAGCCGTTGGGGCCCACCAGGGACACCCACGATCCGGCGTCCACGGAGAGATCGATGCCGTGGAGGATGGCCGTGCGGTCCAGGGTGACGCGCAGGTCGCGGCAGGTCAGGGCGGCGGGCGCGGACGACCTGGGTGGTGTGGTGGTCATATGTGCCCCCGGCTGCGACGCAGGACGATGAGGAAGAACGGGGCGCCGATCGCGGCGGTGACCACGCCGATGGGCAGCTCGGCCGGACTCATCGCGGTGCGGGCGACGACGTCGGCCAGGATGAGGAAGGCCGCGCCGACCAGCAGCGACACCGGCAGCAGCAGGCGGTGCCCCGGCCCGATGAGCATCCGCACGGCGTGGGGGATGACGATGCCGACGAACCCGATCAGGCCCGACACGGACACCACCGCCGCCGTACCGAGGGTCGCCACGATGAGGAGGACCAGGCGCACCCGCGCCGGGGCGATACCCAGCGTCGCGGCCTCGGCGTCCCCGACCGCCATCACGTCGAGGGTGCGACGGAACAGGGCGATCACGGCCACCGACACGATCACGTACGGCAGCACGGTCTGCACGTCGGCCCAGCCGCTGGTCGTGAGGCGGCCGAGCATCCAGGAGTACACCTGCCGCAGGGTCTCGTCGTGGCGCTGCATGAAGAACGTCTGGATGGCGCTGGCGAACGCCGCCACCGCGACGCCCGCGAGGATGATGACGACCTCACTGCGTCCGCCGCCGACACTGCGGCCCAGGGTGTAGGTGGCGAGCACCGCGATCATGCCGCCGGCGAACGCGGCGGGTGGCACCATCGCCGAGCCCATCGCGCCGCCCACCACGATCGCCAGGGTGGCGCCCAGACCCGCCCCGCTGGACACCCCCAGCAGGTACGGGTCGGCGAGCGGGTTGCGGAACACGCCCTGGTAGGTGGCCCCGGCGATCGCGAGCATCGCGCCGACGATCGCACCCAGCACCACGCGTGGGATGCGGATCTCCCACAGGATGACCTGCTGACGCCCGGTGAACCCGGAGTCGATGTCGACGAGCGGCAGCCGGCCCACCAGTTCGAGCACCACGCCGCCCGGGGTGAGGCCGGCCGGTCCGATGAGGGTGCCGAGCAGGACCGCCGCGGCCAGCAGCAGCGTCGCCCCGCCCAGCACCAGGGCGTGGCGGGGCGACGGGTGGGTCACGAGCCGGGCTGGTTCGCGGGGGTCCGCGTGGTATCGGACACTGCATCGGGCACTGCTGCCACGATCGCGGCGACCTCGCGCATGAAGTCGACCACGCGCGGGCCCCACCGGCTGGACAGGTCCTCGTCGACCACGTGAACGCTGCCCTCGCGCACGGCGGTGAGCCCGTCCCACCCGGGCCGCTCGGCCACGACCTCCGGGGTGACGCCGCAGCACTGGCCGTCGGCGAGGAACACGAGGTCCGGGTCGGCCTCGAGGATGAGTTCCTCGGACAGTTGCGGGTAGGGGTTGTCACCGGTGGCGATGGAGGTCAGGCCCAGCATGGAGTAGATCTCGCCGACGTAGGTGTCGTCGGTGACGGTGTAGTAGGTGTCGTCGAGCTCGTGGAAGTACGTCAGCGGGGTCTCGCGCTCCGGCACCGAGGCGACGATCCCGTCGATCTCGCCTCGCATCCGCGACACGAGTTCGACGGCCTCGCCGATGTGCCCGGTGGCGGCCCCGACCTGCTCGAGCTGGGTGTAGGTGTCGTCGAGGGTCTGCGCGGCGGGCAGCTGCAGCACCTCGACGCCGGAGCGTTCGAGGCCGGCCACGATGTCCCCGGTGTCGTCGGTGAGCACCACGAGGTCCGGCGCGTACCCCAGGATCGCCTCGAGGTTGGGCGTGTAGCCGGACAGGTCGGTGGCCGGGGCGTCGGAGGGGAAATCGGAGCGCTCGTCGACCGCCACGACGCTGTCCCCGGCGCCGACGGCGTAGAGCATCTCGGTGGTGGTGGGGGCCAGAGACACGATCGCCTGTGGCTCGTCCGCCGCGGCGGAGGTCTGGTCGGCCGGGGCCGGCTCGTCGCCGGCGGACCCGCTGCACGCGGTGGCGACCAGCGCCGGGGCGGCCAGGAGGGCGACCAGCAGTGTGCGGGACCGGCGGGCCCGGCGAGCCGGGGAGTGGCCGAGGTCGGTCGGGTGGGGCATGGCATCCTCCGTGGTTCGGAGGACGAAAACAGCTCGGGCCGCGGCCGGGGCCGCTGCACGCGACCGTCCTTCGTCCGAGGTCAGTACGTACGGCTGCCGCGGTACCGGCCGATCTGGCTCGCCCGCCCGAGACGGGATCACAGTTGCGGGACAGCGTCGGATTCGCACCGACTTCCGCCGAGTTGCCGCGGGGGGTCCGACGCTGTTGGCCGGACCCGTCGAGGGTATCCCACCCGTCGCCGCGTCCGCCCATCCTGCGCCTCCGCTGCCGCCCCTGTCCGAGCCGCCCCCGCGTCTGACCGAGGTGGGGTGAGGGCACGCGGAGGCGATGGAGTCGGTCCGGGGAGGATGGTTACCGAGACCTGTCGGCAGTGGGAGAGGACCGTGGAGATGACTGCGACGACGAATTCTGCAGGCGAGGGGCCTTCGGCCGGGGATCTGCGCGAGCAGGGTTTCGCGACCCGGCGCGAGGTGATGAGCGACGCCTTCGTCGACCGTGCCATGGATCGGGCGGCCGGGACGGCGTCGGAGGCGATCCAGCACGTGGTCGCAGAGAACGTGTGGGGCAACATCTGGAACCGGCCCGGGTTGGACCGACGGGATCGCAGCCTGCTCAATATCGGGATGCTCGTGGCACTGCGCGCGGACGCCGAGCCGGCGGGGCATGTACGCGGCGGGCTGACCAACGGGTTGGCCCGCGAGGAGATCACCGAGGCGGTCATCCACGCCTCGGGGTACTGCGGCGCGCCGGCGGCCCTCGCGGCGATGAGGACCGTCCAGACCGTCTTCGACGACCTCGACGGGTGATCGCCCACACGGCCCAAGGACGTCATGGACGTCATGGACGTCAGGTAGTCTCGACACGAGAGTGACAGACGCCACCCCTCGATCAAGGAGCCCCTCATTAAGAGCACGATGATGCCGGAGCAGTTGAACATCAGCACGATCCTGCAGTTCGGTGCGACCGTCCACTCCGATGCGGTCGTCACCACCTGGACCGATCAGGGACCACGGAAGATCACCTACGGCGATCTGGGCAAGCACGCCGCGCAGCTGGCCAACGCGCTGCGTTCCCTGGGGGTCGACGGTGACCAGCGGGTCGCCACATTCCAGTGGAACAACTCCGAGCACTTGGAGGCCTACCTCGCGATCCCGTCCATGGGCGCCGTGCTGCATCCGCTGAACATCCGGCTGTTCCCGGACCAGCTCGAGTTCGTGGCCAACCACGCAGAGGACAAGGTCGTGATCGTCGACCCGAGCCTGATCCCGCTCCTGCAGCCGCTCCTGCCCCGGTTCTCGACGGTCGAGCACGTGATCGTCACCGGTGGGGGCGCCGCGAACCTCGAGGCTCCCGAGGGCGTCCGGGTGCACGACTACGACGCGCTCCTTGCCGCCCAGTCCACCGAGTTCGATTGGCCGGAGGTCGACGAGAACTCCGGCGCCGCGATGGCCTACACCTCGGGCACCACCGGCGACCCGAAGGGCGTCGTCTACTCGCACCGGTCGATCTACCTCCACTCGATGCAGGTGTGCATGTCCGACGGCATGGACATCTCGCTTGACGACAACGTGCTGGCGATCGTGCCGATGTTCCACGCCATGTCGTGGGGGCTGCCGTACGCGGCCTTCATGGTGGGCGCGTCGCTGATCATGCCCGAGCGTTTCCTCCAGCCGGAGCCCCTCGCGGCGATGATCGCCTCCGAGCGTCCGACGCTGGCCGCCGCCGTCCCCACGATCTGGCAGGCCGTGGACGCGTACAGCGTGGACCACCCCATCGACATGTCGAGCTTCCGCGCCGTGGTCGTCGGCGGCAGCTCGTGCCCGCCGGAGCTGATCCGTAAGTTCCGGGACAAATACGGGATCAACATCGTCCACGCGTGGGGCATGACCGAGACCTCGCCCATCGGCACCCTGTCCCGCCCGAAGGCCTCCCTGCCGGAGGAGGAGCAGTTCGAGCTCCGCATGACGCAGGGCCGACTCATCGCCGGCGTGAAGGCCCGTATCGTCGACGATTCCGGCCAGGCCCTGCCGTGGGACGGCGAGTCCGTCGGCGAGCTGGAGGTCCGCGGCCCGTGGGTCACCGGCAGCTACTACAAAGTGGACGCCTCGGACTCCTTCGACGACGGTTGGCTGCGCACCGGCGACGTGGGGTATATCAAGCCCGAGGCGTTCCTGCAGCTCACCGACCGCGCGAAGGACATCATCAAGTCCGGTGGCGAGTGGATCTCGTCCGTCGAGGTGGAGAACTACCTCCTCGAGCACCCGTCCGTGGCGGAGGCCGCCGTGATCGGTGTCCCCGACCCCAAGTGGGACGAGCGGCCGCTGGCCACCATCGTCGTCAAGGACGGTGTGCCCGACCCGAGCGTCGAGGAGCTGCGCGATCACCTGGCCGAACGGATGGCCAAGTGGCAGGTGCCCGAGAAGTTCGCGTTCGTCCACGAGATCCCCAAGACCTCCGTCGGCAAGCTCGACAAGAAGCGCATCCGCGTCTCGCATTCCGACGGCGAACTCACCGTGGTGAACGCCCTGGAGAACTAGCCGGCGCCGGGCCCGCTGGCGGCGGCTACCTCCGCCGAGTGGTCACTTTCGTTCACATTCTCCCTGGTGGCGACTCCTGGGAAGCGACGTTTGTGACCACTCGGCGAGGTGATGGGCAGTGTGGTCCGCCTGCCGATCAGTGCGTCCACGTGGCGCCGAGGATCGGCAGCGTGCCGCGCAGCGCAGCGCAGGGGCCGGGCCGGTAGACCCTCTCGCACGGATCCCCAGGGATGGATACGCGGATCCCCAGGGATGGATATCGGACGCCTCTTTGACAGGTGACCACAATGTGTGACACCAGGCATAAGCTGTCGCGCGAATACCGAAACCGGTGGTGTCGATTCTTCCACCCGACCCCGTCGGCCGACAGCCCGGCCGGCCTTACGCGCGAGCGACCAGTGCGTCGATGTCTACGCCGTCGGGCAGGGCCCCGTACTCGGCCGAGCGGTCGTCGCCGAGCCGGGCCAGGCAGAACGCCTCCGCGACCGACGCCGGAGCGTGGCCCAGCAGGACCGCGCCCTGCTGGGCCAGCGCCATCGCCTCCACCAGCCGGCGAGCGATCCCGGGGGCGGCGTCCGGGTCGCCGGCGGCGCGACCGATGAGCCCGCGCACCCGCCCGACGTGCCGGTCGTACAGTTCGTGGCCGCCCAGCTGCGCGGCCAGTTCGGCGTCGAACGCGGCCACGGACTCGGGTTCGCGGGCCATCGCGCGCAGTACGTCGAGTGCGATGACGTTGCCCGAGCCCTCCCACACCGCGAGGACCGGCTGCTCCCGGTAGCGGCGCGCGAGCGGGAACGACTCGGTGTACCCGTTGCCGCCGAGGCACTCCAACGACTCGTAGGCGTGGTTGGGCCCGCGCTTACAAATCCAGTACTTGGCGACCGCGGTGGCGAGCCGGCGGTAGGGGGCGAACTCCTCGTCGTCGTACGCCGAGGCCAGGCGCAGGGCGGTCCACGTCGCGGCTTCCGCCTCGAGCTGCAGGTCCGCCAGGACCGTGGCCATCGCGGGCTGGTCGATCAGCGTCGCGCCGAACGCGGCCCGGTGCCGGGCGTGCCACGCCGCCTCGGCCACGCCCTGGCGCATGCCCGCCGTCGCGCCGAGGACGCCGTCCAGGCGGGTCCGGCCGACCATCTCGATGATCGTGCGCACACCGCGGCCGGGCTCCCCGACCATCCAGCCGAGGGTGCCGTCGAACTCCACCTCCGAGGACGCGTTGGACTTGTTCCCCAACTTGTCCTTGAGGCGCTGCACGAGGAACGGGTTGCGTTCGCCGCCGGGCAGGACGCGCGGAACGAGAAGGCAGCTCAGACCCTCCGGGGACTGCGCCAACACCAGGAAGGCGTCCGACTGCGGCGCCGAGCAGAACCATTTGTGGCCCCGGAGCACGTGCAGGCCGTCGCCGAGGGGCTCGGCGGTGGTGGTGTTGGCGCGGACGTCCGAACCGCCCTGCTTCTCGGTCATGGCCATCCCGAACAGCACGCCCGATTTGGTGGCGGGATCGCGCAGTTCGGGGTCGTACACCGTCGACAGCAGCGCCGTCTCCCACTCGGCGGCCAGCTCGGGGCTCAACCGCAACGACGGGACCACCGCGTGAGTCATCGACAGCGGGCACCCGTGGCCGGCCTCGATCTGCGAGACCAGCATGAATCCCACGGCCCGCTCGACGTTCGCCCCCGGCCCCGGGTCGGCCCACGCCGAGGTGTGCAGCCCGCGGGACACCGAGTACTCCATGATCCGGTGGTAGGCGGGGTGGAACTCGATCTCGTCGACCCGGTTGCCCCACCGGTCGTGGGCGCGGTGCACCGGGGTGAGGGTGTTGGCCAGCTCCGCATCGTGTTGGTACTGCTCGGTGCCCACGTGGCGGCCGATCTCGTGGAACCTCTCGACGCGGGCGTGCGGCGAGAAGACCGCGACGGCCTCCTGCAGTGCCGGGTCGAGGGCGTACTCGTCCACATCCACGCGGGGCGGCGCCTGATTGAGGACCTCATGCGTGGTGTGGTTGCGCGTGGTCGACATCGTTGCTTCCTCCTACGACTTGAAGTACATCAGCTGCGTGCCCGTGGCCAGCAGTGTGCCGTCACGGCTCCACAGGCGCGCGACCTCGTCGTGGTAGTTGCCGTGGAACCGATGCGAGTGCACGCTGCCGAGCAGGAAGTCCGTGCCCTGGGCGGCGATCTCGTCGGCGGTGGCGAGGAAGTGGATCGTCAACGTCACCGTGCCTGCCGGGACCGGCCGACCGAGCCGCAGGAACGATCTCGGGAAGAACGAATCACACAGGGACGTCAGTGCGAGATGGTCGAGTCCGCGGGTCGGGGCGTCGCGGATCCACATCGTCGTCGTCGACCCCGGCTGCTCCTCACCGGAGGCCACAGCGTCCCACCCGCCGGTGACGAACCGCATGTCGTAGTTGTCCACCCACCGCACGCTTCGGTCCGACGCCGCGACGGTGAGCTCCTCCGGCGCGGGCACGGCCGGCGGGGCGGTCTCGGTCTCCGACCACGTCTCGCGGCGCAGTCCGGTGATCGCGGTGGCGGTGGTGACGACCTCGTCGCCCTGGCGCATCTCCGCCCACCAGTGCTGATTGGAGCGGTTGGTGCGGGCGGGGCGGGCCTCGATCTGGAACTCGCCCTCGGCGACGGGTCCGGCGTAGTTCAGTGTCAGTGCGAGCGGGTCGCCGTGCCTGTCGGGGTGCTGCAGGACCGCCCCCAGCATGGTGGCCGCGGTGATGCCGCCGAACGGCCCGACCATGTTGGCCCACGCGACGTGGGTGCGCCCGCGGAAGAGGTTCTCGCCGATCGGCTCCAGCGCGACTGCCTCGTCGAGTACGTGGGTGGGGGCGTCCTGACTAGTCATGGGACCTCCTGTGGGACGGGCGGGGCAGGCTCACCGTACCGAGGAGACGGGCGACGACGACGAGGAACGCCCGCTGCCGGAGACCGCCCGCCTCCTCCCGGGACCGCGGGTCAGCGGCGGCGCAGGTGGAGCGGGTGAAAGCCGTCGTCGCCGACGACCACCACCGCGGACCAGCGTCACGACGCCGGCGTCCTCCACGCCCACGCAGGAGCTCATGTCCACCGCACCGGGCAACGACGCGGCCGCGGACGGCGGGTAGCGACGCGAAAGGGATCCGGACGGGCGTCGCGCGGGAGAAAACCCAGCTCATGTGGCCAGTCCAGACGCCGACGATCGACGGACTCACCGAGGGGCGGATCGCCCCGCCCACGAGCGGGTACCGTACCACTTTTTCCCGGCAAGTTCGCCTGGGACGGGTACGCAGCAGCGTGGCGCAGCACCTCGTCCTCCTGCTCCAGTAGCCGAACGCGGCGTTTGGCCTCGCGCAGCTACGTGTTCAAGGTAGACGGCGTGGATCCTGAAGTCGGCGGCGATCTGCTCGAGCGTCACACCGTCTTCGCGATTCCGGGCCACCCGGACGACGTCGTCGCGGAACCCCTGGGGGTAGGGCTTGGGCACACCAACATCCTTCCAGGCCCGCCCCGCAGGGCAAGCCGGATGAGATGTCACCTACTCGTGCACCAGACCCCCGCCCAGCTATGGGAGAACAACTAGGACAGTTCCGCGAAGCGTTCAGTGTCACGGGTCTTGCCGGACACGATGATCGTGTCACCCGCAGCAAGAACCGTGTCGGCGGTGGCGTAGGTGAAGCCCTGTCCCGGACGTTTGATGGCCACCACGGTTAGGGACTGTACTTTCAACGGTGTAACTCCGATCCAGGAGGTACCCGATGATCAAGCAGGTTGAGCCGGTGCAGGCGCCGGTCGTGACGGAGGCCGAGGAGCTGCAGTGTCGACGACGGCGGGTGAGAAGCCACCGGTGGTGGACAAGGCGCTGGTGGCGCAGTTGGTAGGCGAGGCCCAGCGGCAGGGCCTGTCCGTGGAGTGCGAGGACGGTCTGCTCGGGCAGCTGACCAAGCTCGTCCTGGAGTCGGCCCTGGAGGGCGAGATCACCGCTCACCTGGGCTACGACAAGCACGAACGGAACCAGGGCGTGGACGAAGGCAACGCCCGCAACGGCACGAGGTCCAAGACGGTGTTGACCAAGGCCGGACCGGTGGAGGTCGACGTCCCGCGGGACCGTGCTGGCTCGTTCGAGCCGGTGGTCGTGCGCAAGCGGCAGCGCCGGCTCGGCTCGATCGAGGACATCGTGCTCTCCCTGTCGGCCCGCGGGATGACACACGGGGACATCTCCGCGCATCTGGGCGACGTCTATGGCTCAGAGGTGTCGAAGACGACCATCAGCACCATCACCGACAAGGTCCTGGACGGGATGGCCGAGTGGCAGAACCGCCCTCTGGACCCGGTCTATCCGGTGGTGTTCGTCGATTGCATCAACGTCAAGGTCCGCGACGGGCAGGTCGCTAACCGGCCGATCTACATCGCGTTGGCCGTGACCGTGGACGGCAACCGCGACATCCTTGGCCTGTGGGCCGGCGACGGCGGCGAGGGCGCCAAGTACTGGCTGCAGGTGCTGACCGAGATCAAGAACCGGGGCGTCGAGGACGTCCTCATGCTCGTCTGCGACGGACTCAAGGGGCTGCCTGACGCGGTGAACACCGTCTGGTCGGACACGATCGTGCAAACGTGCATCGTGCACCTGATGCGCAATAGCTTCCGCTACTCCGCCCGCCAGGACTGGGACGCGATCTCCCGCGCTCTCAAGCCGGTCTACCAGGCCGCGACAGTCGACGAGGCCGAGGAACGCTTCTTGGAATTCCAGGAAGAGTGGGGCCAGAAGTATCCGGCGATCGTCCGATTGTGGTCGAACAGCTGGGCCGAGTTCGTGCCCTTCCTACAGTTCGACCGCGAGATCCGCCGGATCGTGTGCACCACCAACGCCATCGAGTCGGTCAACGCTCGCATCCGCAAGGCCGTCAGGGCCCGGGGCCACTTCCCCAACGAGCAGGCCGCGCTCAAGTGCGTCTACCTCGCCGTGATGGCCCTGGACCCAACGGGCAAGGGCCGAGCCCGGTGGACCCAACGCTGGAAGCAAGCACTCAACGCGTTCGACATCGCCTTCGACGGCCGGCTCTCCGCCCACCGCACCTGACCCACTACAAAAATAGAGATACACCGTTAAGTTGACAGACCCCATCGCCAGCTTTGTCGGTGGTGAGCCAGTCCGGCAGCAAATCCGGCGACGCGCGAAAGTGCGTTACGAGCAGCCGGAGGGTCGGGACTGGGCCTCCCCGTCCCGGCGACATGCCGGTAGTGACGCCCGCGGCCGCGCCTGTCGGTATCTCTTCCTCATTGTCCACGTGCCTGGGTTCAATCGATGGTGGGCGAAATAAATTCCGGTCTTGATGCGTTGGCTCCGGAGTCAGTACTTTCAAAAGAAGGACGTAACGCTATGAAGCACGTCACATTGGGGGCTGCGGGGCTTGAGGTTTCCCGCCTCGGGCTGGGATGCATGGGTATGTCGGCGTTCTATACCGGCAGTGGCACCAACGAGTCCGAGTCGATCGCCACGATCCACCGTGCCTTGGAACTGGGCATTACATTCTTCGACACGGCTGAGATGTACGGGCCCTACGTCAATGAGGAACTGCTGGGCCGTGCCCTGGGCTCCCGACGCTCCGAAGTAGTGATCGCCACCAAGTTCGGCACCATCTCCCACCGCGCTAATGATGCTTTCGGGTTAGACGGAAGCGCTGAGAACGTCCGGCTGTCGGTAGAGGGGTCATTGAAGCGGTTGGACACCGACTACATCGACCTGTACTACCAGCACAGGATGGACCCGGACATTCCGGTGGAGGAGACTATGGGGGCGTTGGCTGAGCTGGTCCAGGAGGGCAAGATCCGTCATATCGGGCTCTCCGAAGCCGCTCCAGAGACGATTCGCCGGGCTCACGCAGTCCACCCGGTGGCGGCTCTGCAGACCGAGTACTCGTTGTGGTCGCGGGATCCGGAACAGGAAATCCTGCCAACGGTGAGGGAATTGGGCATCGGTTTCGTGCCGTATTCCCCCTTGGGGCGTGGCTTCCTCACCGGGACCATCCGTTCCGTGGAACAGCTTGACGAGGACGACTTCCGCCGCAATAACCCCCGCTTCGCCGGGGAGAACCTCCAGCACAACATCGGGATCGTCGAGCAGGTGGACGCGGTGGCCGCCGAACTGAGTGTCAAGCCCGGGCAGGTCGCTCTTGCGTGGTTGCTGGCCCAGGGCGATGACATCGCCCCGATTCCCGGCACCAAACGCGTGGCGTACCTGGAGGAGAACGCCGCCGCGGACGCGATCGAGCTCACGACAGCGCAGCTGGCGGCACTCGACGACGTAGCCGCCCCAGCCGGGGACCGCTACGAAGACATGTCAACGGTCAACCGCTGATTGCCTTACCGGATGGTCGGGCGCGGAACCCACACGCGCCCGCCGGAGAGGACCTCTGGGACTTCTCACGGTTAGGGAACGAGCCCTCAGCACCCTGACCCGACTTGGCTCAATTTAGTGCGGTCGTTCCTCGCGGTTGAGCTTCGCGAGGAGTTTGTGGATCTCGGTGGGTATGGGCGAGGCGGCGTGGACGGTTTGGCCGGCGATTGTCAGCTCGAAGGTGCGGTAGCGTTTGAGGGCTTATATCGTTTTCGGTGCTGAGCTGCGAAAACCCAGCACCGAAAACGATATAAGCCGCATAACCGGGTCACGACGCCCTGGGCATGACTCCGACCCGGCGGGGACCGTCGATTCCGACGCGCTCGCCCGGGTGCTATCGCGCGCAGGCTGCGGGAGACCGGGGCTACTGATGGGCTCGTCGTCGTCGGGCTGTGACGGCATGTAGCACCAACGCGAGCATCACCGTCGAGCAGCAGATCATACCCACGCCGAACGCCGTGGTGATGCCCTCATCGGTCGAGTAGGCGGAGTCGGAGGGGTGGGCGGCGAGGACGGCTGCCGACAACGCCGCGCCGACCGCGCCACCGAACGTGCGCAGCACCTGGTTGAAGCTCACCGCGCTGCCGAGCTGGTCCACCGCCACACTGCGGCCGATGAGCGCGGGCATCGCGGCGTAGCCCGAGCCGATCCCGGCGCCGAAGAGGAACATGCCGACGGCCAGCGTCCAGAAGTCTCCGTGCCGCAGCCACAGCAGCACTGACGCCACCGTCATCACGGCCGCGCCGACCGGCAGGAACACCGCCATGTCGTAGCGGCGGGACAGGGCACGGACCGTGCGGTTGGCCACGAGGCTGCCCGCCGACAGCGGCGCCATCATGAAGCCCGCCCACATTAGTGGCACCGCCAGTCCGAAGCCGGTGTCGGCGGGTGCCTGCGCGACGAGGCTCGCGATGGACAGGCCGATGTACATTGCGGTGCCCAGGCCGATCGCGGTGGCGTTGGCCAGCAGGACCTCGGGCCGGCGGACCACGCGGAGGTTGACCAGGGGATGCAGGGTGCGGATGCTGTGCACGATCCAGAGGAGCAGCGTGTTCAGTGCGACCACGAGGACGACGAGCGCCGTCGCGGACCCCCAGCCCCAGGTCTGACCTTCGGAGATCCACAGCAGCAGCGCCGCCAGCCCGACGCCCAACAGCAGGGCGCCGCCGATGTCGAACGGCGTGCGGGGCGCGAGCGGGTCGGGGCCGGCGGGGATGAAGCGCCAGACGCCGATCGCCGCGGTGGCCACGAACAGTGCCGCGAAGGCGAACGCGGCCCGCAGGTCGAACGTGGCCGCGAGGATCCCGGTGAGCGGGTAGCCCAGTCCCATTCCCACCGACACGGTGACCGAGAGGGTCGAGATGATGGGCTGGGATTCGGTGAAGGTCAGGTGGCGGCGGGCCAGGGCGATGGTGATGGGCACCGTGCCGTAGAGGAGTCCCTGCAGCGCGCGGCCGATGAGGAAGACGGTGAAGTTCGGCGCGACGGTGGCGATGATGGACCCGAGGAAGATCACACCGAGGCTGGTCAGCAGGAGTTTCCGGGTATGGGGGCCGTCGGCGAGGCGGCCCATGATCGGGGTCGCGACCGCGCCGACGAGCAGGTTGGCCGTGAGCATCCACTGCGCCGCGCTCACCGGGATGCCGAACTCTGCGGAGACCGACGGGACCAGCAGCATGCCGAGGGAACTGACGATGGAGCTGGTCAACGCGGCGTAGACGAGAGCCTGCACGAACCAGCGGGGCGCCGGGCGCCGGTGCGGGATCATCGGACGTCCTCGGAGTCGAGGCGGCGGAGCAGGGGGACCGCGGCCGCGAGACGGGCGCGCTCGGCCCTGTCGAGGTGGTCGGCGATCGCGTGGGCCAGCCAGTCCTGGCCCGCGGCGCGCTCGGTGCGGAGCTGCTCGCGCCCGCCCGCGGTGATGGTGACGAGGGCGCGGCGGCCGTCGGCTGGGTCCGGGCTGCGCGTGACCAGGCCCAGGTCCCGGAGTTCGCGGACCGCGTTGGCGACGGCCTGATGGCTGATCCGCTCAAGGCCTGCCAGGTCGGTCGCAGTCAGGGACCCGCGCTGCTCCAGGTGGGACAGGATCCCGACCTTGCCCATCGACAACGTCCGGTGGGAGTTGAACCGTCGCCACAGGGGGCGCAGCGCGTGGCGGAGATCGTCCGCCAGGGCGGCGATGTCGGGCGGCGGGTCGGTGGGCGTCACTCCGGCGAGTCTACAACCGAGTTGCGCAACCTGCTTGCATAAGGGCGGCGGGTCCGGCGCCGGGGCCCGCCCGGCCTCAGTAGGTTCCGCAGTTGCTCGGCGCCGGGACTCCGTTGACGCGGTCGTCGAGGTACCGGAGGTTGCCCTCCAGACCGGCGAGCATGGGCACGGCGTGGCCGATCGCCAGACCGGGTGCGACGGGAGGCATCGGGTCGATGACCATGTCGACGGCGGCGCCCTGCGCGCACCAGTCGCGGCCGAGCTGCTGCGACTGGTGGCCGGGGACGACGTCGTCGTTGACGGGCGAGAGCACACGCACGGGCGTGGTCGGGGCAAGGCGGCCGATGCGTTGGCGCTCGAGGAACGCCAGGATCTCGGGTTCGCTGCGCACGATGTCGCCGGCCGACAGGCCCGAGATCGTGAAGTCAGTGGTGCGCTGCTGGAAGAATTGGACCGCGGTCTCGCCGATGCACTGGTCAGAGGTGACGGCGAGCATGGCCCGGCCCCGGTCGTTGAAGTACGGGTTGATCAGGGGGCCCATCTCCGGGTAGGCGTCGATCAGGCTGTTGATCGCGTAGCCGATCGCCCCGGCGATGGCGGTGCCGTCGATCTGCTCGAGCGTGGCGAGCAGGTCGGCCGGCGGGGAGCCCGCGGCGGTACCCACCAAGTTGATCTCGGGCGCGTACTGCGGGTGGAGTTCGGCGGCCGCGGCCACCGCCCCGCCGCCCTGGGAGTAGCCGACGAACACGGTGCGGGCGTCCGGCTCGACGTCGGCGCCCGGTACCGACGACGCGGCGCGCGCGAGGTCGAGCACTGCGCGGGCCTGCGACTCGCGGTTGACGTACGAGTGCAGCCCAGGGGTGCCGAGCCCCTCGTAGTCGGTCATCGCGACGGCGTACCCGCGGGCGAGCAGCGCGTAGGTCTGGAACAGCTCGTAACCGAACCCGACTCCCGGCGGGTCGGTGCGGACGGTGGCCAGGTTCTGGAACGTCTTGGACGGCGCGCAGTGGTCGCCTTGCCCCTGGGTTCCGGGCGCCATCACGGCCAGGGGGCGGGTGCCCGGGCCGGTCCACGGTGCGCGCGGCTGCAGATAGGCGCCGGTCACGGCGATCGCCTGGTCGCGCGATCCGACGGAGGTGTACATGATGCGCTGCGCGTCGGTGGACAGCGGTCCGGCTGCATCGGAGATCGAGTCGGCGCCGGGGATCGGCGGGATCGCGGCGGCGAGGGGGAACGGCTCGGTCTTGATGAGCTCGCCGGAGGCTGCGGGCAGGTCCGCGGGCGGCTGGTAGAAGGCGGGCGCCGGGTCGTTGGACGATCCCTGCGCGCCGGCGGCGGGGGCGACCACGGCCCCTCCGGCGAATGCGGTGGCGATGGCGGTGGCGAATGCGGCTGCGCGCATTCCGGTTCGGCGAAGTTGCAGGGTCCCCCCCGGGGCTGATTGTGTTCTGTCTCACTAAATTGAGCTGAGTCTAACCTGAGTTCCGCAAGTTGACGTCGTTCCCGGCTGATTCGCTAGGTTTGCTGCAATTCATGAGGCTGAGCGTGTGGCGCGGGGGTCACCAATTGAGCGGGACCCGGGTTGGTGGGTCTGACAAGGCAGAGACCAAGACGTTGATCCCGGTCATCACCGCCTTCCGGGGGGCGGCACACGATCGCTGACATGGTAGTCGTGGCCGATGTGGGGATGCTCTCGGCGGCTAACTTGAATGCCCTCGAGGAGGCCGACCGGGCCGAACCACTGAAGAAGCAACGGTTCGTCGAGGTCATCGGACAGAACGTCACCTCGGACGAGGCACCGAGCGAGCGGTCGCGCCAGGCGGCCGGCCACAAGGGGTACGTCAGCAATATCTACCCGGCCGTGATGGACGGTCCACGACCTGTGGAAGGTCGATCAGTCCGTCCGGACGGCCAAGTCCGATCTTGAGGCCAGGCCGGAATCCATCGAGGCGCACCCCCTGACGCAGCGATCGGACGGGAACGAGCGGCGTCAGCACCAGTGGCGCCACGAGCGTGGTCACGACCGTCTCCGGATCCAGGTCGGGGTCGAGGTCGCCGCGGTTCCTCCCGAGGAGGGACTCGGCGAGGATCATCGACACGTACATGAGAAGGGAGAACGAGCCGGCGATCACTGCGAGGCCGTACGCGGCCTCGAGCAGCATCGCGATACCACCGGACGACGGGGTGCTCGCCGAATTCCGGATGTACGAGTAGGCGCTGAAGTCCGCGACCACCGCCCCGGCGAACAACGCCCGTGGCATCAACCCGCCTGGCAGCTCGCCGACCTGGCCGCCCAGCGCGAGGATGCCGGCTCCGATCATGGCCCCCCGTGCCCGGCGCGACCGAGCCGGTGAGTGAGAGTGATTCCCGGGCACGGGCGTGGTCCATCTGTGGTCTCATCCTCGGTGCGAGGGGGCCGGGGCGGGACCCGTCCTGTCGGGCTCACGAGTCGTCTCGGCTCTCCTCCGTCTTCCGGTCGTCGGCCTTGCGCAGCGCCTCCACGAGCTCGTCCTTGGTCATGTCGGAGCGGCCCTCGATGCCGAGCTTCTGCGCCTGCTCGTAGAGGTGGTCCTTGCTGGCGTTCGCGTCCACGCCGTCCTTCGACTCGCCGGAGGGGTTCGGGCCACCGCTCTCCGAGCGTGAATCCGAGGGGCCCTTGCCGTCCTTGGGCTCCCAGTGGTCGCCGACCTTCTCGTGCGTGTGCTTGACGGCGCCCCAGGCGGTCCGCGCGACGCGGGACTCATCGCCGTACTGTTCCTCCGCCGAGTCGTAGGCCTTGGCAAAGGTGTCCTTGGCCTTCTGGTCGCTGCGCTGCAGCGTCGAGGGCAGCTCGCTGTCCTTCGCGTTTCCGTCGCTGTCGGTCTTCGGCATGGTGACTCCTTCCTACGTCAGCTCGCCGGCATGTGCTCGGAATGCAGGCCTGAACCCGTCCGGGCCCACCGGTCCATATCCGCCTCGGCCATTCCGACGGCCATGTGGGTGGCCACCGGGACCGGCCCACTGCTCGCCGGGACCACCCGGGGCGCGCTCGCCCCACACCAGCCACCCGATCGGGTGTCGACTTGCTGCCGCGTACCGGACGGGCAAGCGGTGCCGGGTCCCGCGATCGGTCCGGGCCGTGTCGGTCATGAGTCCATTCCTTTCTCGACTGATCGACATCGGAAGTGGCGCTGGCTCGACCATAAACAGCAGGGGCCGGCTTGGAAACCGGTCCTGAGGGTCGGAGCGCTCAACGAGAACGCGGCCCGCCCTTGCGGCAGGTACCCTAGGGGGGTACCGTATGCGGCATGGCCGAGCATGGATACGCCCCGCACAAGGAGGGCCACCTCAAGCGGCTGCGCCGCATCGAGGGTCAGGCCCGCGGGCTGCAACGGATGGTCGAGGAGGACAAGTACTGTATCGACATACTCACGCAGGTCTCCGCCATGACCCGGGCCCTGCAGTCCGTCTCGCTGAGCCTGCTCGAGGAGCACCTCGGACACTGCGTCGCCGGAGCCATCGAGAACGGTGGGCCCGAGGCGGAGGCCAAGCTCAAAGAGGCCAACGCCGCCATCGCCCGTCTGGTCAGGTCCTGATCGCCGCGCCGACCGACCGTGCGACCCGACTGTCACCGCACACCCACCCCCGAACGAGGAGAACACCATGTCCGCCACTGCCACCTACACCGTCTCCGGCATGACCTGCGGCCACTGCGTCGCCTCCGTGACGGAGGAGGTCTCCGAGATCTCGGGAGTCACCGGGGTCGAAGTCGATCTGGAGTCCGGTCGCCTCGTCGTCGTCTCCTCCGACCCGGTCGATCCCGCGGCGGTCCGCGCCGCCGTGGACGAGGCCGGGTACACCGTCACCGCACAGGAGTGAGCGCACCATGACCAGCACCGACAACCGGGACACGGCGCCCCCCGCCGAGACGACCCTCGTCGAGTTGCAGATCGAGGGGATGACCTGCGCCTCGTGCGCCAACCGGATCGAGCGCAAACTCAACAAACTCGACGACGTCACCGCCGAGGTCAACTACGCCACCGAGAAGGCGCGGGTCCGGATCCCCGAGGGGCTGCAGCCGCAGCTGCTGCTCGACACCGTCGAACAGGCCGGGTACCACGCGCAGTTGCCGCGTCCCCGCGCGTCCGCACCCGGCCTGGGCGACGCCACCACTGCCGCGGGCGCCACCAACCCAGTCCCCGACGACTCCGCCGCGCCCGACCGGGTCGACGAACTCCGCCGGCGTGTCATCATCTCGGCCGTCCTGTCGATCCCCGTCATCGCCATGGCCATGGTCCCGGCGCTGCAGTTCACCAACTGGCAGTGGCTGTCGCTGACGCTGGCCGCCCCGGTCATCGTGTGGGGCGCGTGGCCGTTCCACCGCGCCGCCGCAATCAACCTGCGCCACGGCGCGTTCACCATGGACACGCTCGTCTCGCTCGGCACGTCCGCGGCGTTCCTGTGGTCGCTGTACGCCCTGTTCTTCGGCCACGCGGGCATGCCCGGGATGACCCACGGGTTCGAGTTCAGCCTCTCGCCCAGTGACGGCGCCGGCGACATCTATCTCGAGGCCGCCGCCGGCGTGACGACGTTCATCCTGCTGGGCCGCTACTTCGAGGCGCGGTCCAAGCGCACGGCGGGCGCCGCGCTGCGGTCGCTGCTCGAGCTCGGCGCCAAGGATGTCGCGGTACGGCGCGACGGGACCGAGACCCGCATCCCGGTGGAGGAGTTGCAGACGGGCGACGAGTTCGTGGTCCGGCCCGGCGAGAAGATCGCCACCGACGGCGCGGTGGTCGACGGCGCCTCCGCGGTCGACACCGCCATGGTCACCGGCGAATCCGTACCGACCGAGGTCTCCACCGGCGACTCCGTGGTCGGCGGCACCGTCAACACCAGCGGCCGCCTGATCGTGCGGGCCACCCGCATCGGCTCGGACACCCAGCTCGCCCAGATGGCGCAGATGGTCACCGACGCCCAGTCCGGTAAGGCCGCGGCGCAACGCCTGGCCGACCGCATCTCGGGTGTCTTCGTGCCCGTGGTGCTGGTGCTGGCGGTGGCTACGTTCGCGTTCTGGCTGGTCACCGGCGCCGGCGCCGCCATGGCGTTCACGGCCGCTGTCGCGGTACTGATCATCGCCTGCCCGTGCGCGCTGGGCCTGGCCACGCCCATGGCGCTGATGGTGGGCACCGGCCGCGGCGCCCAGCTGGGCATCCTCATCAAGGGCCCCGAGGTTCTGGAGTCCACCCGCCGCGTCGACACGATCGTGCTGGACAAGACCGGCACCGTGACCACCGGCACGCACGCGCTGGTGTCCGTCACCGCGGCGGACGGCCAGGACGAGACGCAACTGCTGCGCCGGGCCGGAGCCGTCGAGGACGCCTCCGAGCACCCCATCGCCCGCGCCATCGCCGCCGGCGCGCGGGAGAAGACCGGAGACCTGTCGGCGGTAGCGGGCTTCCGCAACGCCGAGGGACTGGGGGTGTCGGGAGAGGTCGACGACGACGAGGTCGTGGTGGGCCGTCCGGCACTGCTCACCGAGCGGGACATGCCGCTTCCGGCCGAGCTCGAGCAGGCGTTCCGCGACGCCTCCGAACGCGGACAGACCGCGGTGGTCGTGGGCTGGGCGGGCCGGGCGCGTGGCGTGCTGGTGGTTGCCGATCAGATCAAGGAGTCCTCAGCCGAGGCGATCCGTCGTTTCCGCGACCTGGGGCTCACCCCGATCCTGCTGACCGGCGACAACGCCAGGGTGGCCGCCTCGGTGGCGCAGCAGGTGGGCATCGATCCCGGCCCGGACACCGTGATCTCCGAGGTCATGCCCGCCGACAAGGTCGAGGCGGTCCGCCGGCTGCAGTCGGAGGGCCGGGTCGTGGCCATGGTCGGCGACGGCGTCAACGACGCGGCCGCCCTGGCCACCGCAGACCTGGGTCTGGCGATCGGCACGGGCACCGACGCCGCGATCGAGGCCTCGGACCTCACGCTGGTCCGCGGGGACCTGCGCTCGGCGGCGGACGCCATCCGGCTGTCCCGCAGCACACTCGGGACCATCAAGGGCAACCTGTTCTGGGCGTTCGCCTACAACGTGGCCGCGCTCCCGCTGGCCGCGGCCGGGCTGCTCAACCCGATGATCGCGGGCGCGGCGATGGCGTTCTCCTCGGTGTTCGTGGTGGCCAACAGCCTGCGACTGCGCCGCTTCCGCGCGGCGGCCTGAGTCGCGCCGGGCGGGGGTCGTGTGACGACCCCCGCCCGGTCGGTCAGTTCTCGCCGCGGCCCTGCATAGCGGAGCTTCCCAGATCACTGCCCTGGAGCGCCGTCCCGGCGCTCACGGGGCCCGGTTGCGCCGAGCATGAGCCTGGGTACGGTGACGGTCACGACGCAGACGAGGAGGTCCCCGGATGACCACACAGACCGCGCCCACTTCACGCCACGCGCGCAGGAGCAGCACGTTCGTCGCTCTCGCCGCCGCGGCCCTGCTCGCCGCCTCCTGCGGCACCGGGGAGGACTCACCGGCTGCCGAGGGAAGCGTCACGCCGCAGGAGGACACAGGCATGAGCGCCACCACGACCAGCGGGGGCGCTGACGGCGGGGCCCCGGGTGGCCGGTCGTTCGCCACCGCCGAGCTCGTGGACCCGGACGGCGAGCCGCGCGGCACGGCCGAGTTCGCCGAGGTGGACGGCGGCACACTCGTGACGGTCGAGTCCACCGGACTCGCCCCGGGCTTCCACGGCCTGCACATCCACGGCGTGGGCCTGTGCGAGCCGGACAGTGCCAGCCCCACGAACCCGCAGGAGCGCGGGGCGTTCCTCTCCGCCGGGGGCCACCTCGCGGGACCCGATGGCGGGGCGGGCCACCCGGAGCACGCCGGCGACCTGCCGACTCTGTACGTGACGGGGGACGGCACGGGACGGATCGTCACCCTCACCGACCGTCTGGATCGCGATCTGCTCCTGGACGAGGACGGCTCGGCCGTGATGATCCACGAGAACTCGGACAACCTGGCCAACATCCCCGAGCGCTACGCGCCGGAGGGGGCCGACGAGGAGACCCGCAATGCTGGCGACGGCGGTAGCCGCATCGCTTGCGGTCCGGTCACCGAGCAGGGCTGACAGTCAGCCGAATCGACACAGAGGACACCCGACCGGACAGATGTCTGGTCGGGTGTCTGAAAGGCCCCCGACGGCGCGGTGCGCTCTGGTAGCGTCCGCCGCGGACAGGCGCCCGACACCGCTAGGCGCCCCAGGTCGGGGAGTGGACACATGGCCATCCGGGTCGCACAGATCGCCACGGGCAATGCCGGGGCCCTCGCCCTGCGCCACCTCATCGAGGACCCCCGCTTCGAGCTGGTGGGCGTCTGGGTGCACACCGCGGAGAAGGCTGGCAGGGACGCGGGCGAACTCGCCGGGCTGGACGTGGCCACCGGCGTCACCGCGACGACGAGCGCCGACGACATCATCGCCGCGGCCCCCGACTGTGTGGTCTATTGCGCGATGAGCGACAACCGACCGGTCGAGGCCGTGCGGGACATCCGTGAGTACCTCTCCGCGGGGATCAATGTGGCCGGAACCGCTCCCACCCCGCTCATCAACCCCGCGGCGGGCATCCCCGACAGCGCCCGCGCCAAGCTCGAGGCCGCAGCCATGGACGGAGGGGCCACCCTCTTCGTCACCGGTGTGGACCCGGGCTTCACCAACGACCTCCTGCCGCTCGCGATCACCGGGACCTGCCGCGAGGTGCGCCAGGTCCGCTGCACCGAGTTCTCTGACTACGCCACCTATGACTCCACGGAGTCGATGGTCGACGTGATGGGATTCGGCACCCCGCTCGACCAGACCCCGCTGCTGTTCCTGCCCGGTGTGTTGACCGCGGGCTGGGGAGCGTCGATCCACCTGCTCGCCGCCGGCCTGGGCGTGGAGATCGACGAGATCACCGAGCACGTCGAGCGCGAACCCGCCCCGGAGACCTACGAGGTCGCGGCCTGCACCATCGCCGAGGGCACGCAGGCCGGCTTCCGCTTCCAGATCACGGGGATGGTGGCGGGCGAGCCGGTCATCGTCGTCGAGCACGTCACCCGCACCCGGGACGACCTCCGTCCGGACTGGCCGTACGCGGTCCAGGAGGGGCACTCGTACCGTGTCGAGGTGATCGGTGAACCGTCATACGTCCTCGACCTGGCCGCGCAGAGCGCGGACGGCGATCACAACTACTCGGCGATCCTCGCCGGCGTCGGCAGGGTCGTCAACGCCGTCCCCGCCGTCGTGGCCGCCGAACCGGGGCTGACGACCACGCTGCAGATGCCGCTCACCGGAGCGCCCGGCATCGTCGGTCCCCGGTGACGCGACGCACCCGCAGTCACACCGCATCAGTACACACGTAGAGGGAGTAGTCATGGGACGGGTCGAGGGCAAGGTCGCGATCATCACCGGAGCCGCGCGGGGGATGGGCGAGGCCGATGCGCGCCGGCTCGTCGAGGAGGGCGCGAAGGTCGTGATCACCGACGTGCTGGACGAGCAGGGCGAGGCCGTGGCGGCCGACCTGGGGGAGAACGCGCGCTACCGGCACCTCGACGTCTCCAGCGCCGACGAGTGGGCGGCCGTCGTCTCGGAGACCGTCGCCGACTGGGGCGGGGTCGACATCCTGGTCAACAACGCGGGTATCGCCAACGGCGCCGAACTGCACAAGTTCCGGCATGACAAGTGGCAGCAGATCCTGGACGTGAACCTCACGGGGACGTTCTACGGATGCCAGGCCGTCACCGAGACCATGATCGCCGCCGGGGGCGGGTCCATCATCAACGTCTCCTCGATCGAGGGCATGCGCGGCACCCCGTGGGCGCACGGGTACGTGGCCGCCAAGTGGGCCGTCCGCGGACTCACCAAGTCGGTCGCGCTCGAGCTCGCGCCGCACGGCGTCCGCTGCAACTCACTGCACCCGGGCCTCGTGCGCACCCCCATCACCGAGGGGATCCCGGATGACATGATCCCGATCCCCCTCGGTCGCCTGGGCACAGTGGAGGACGTGGCGAACTTCGTCCTCTTCCTGGCGTCCGACGAGTCCTCCTACGCCACGGCCACGGAGTTCGTGGTGGACGGCGGGACGATCAACGGGATCCCGCACAAGCAGCTGTAGGGCCACGGCAGTTGTCGGGCTACGTCTGCCGCGGCAGACGGCCCATCGTGTAGAACTCCGGGTTGGGCCGCATGTCGGTGGCGTTGGCCACCCGGTTGCTCAGACCGAACAGGGCGGTGATCGCCGCGATGTCCCACGCGTCCTCGTCGTCGAGCCCGTGCTCGCGCAGGGCGGCGAAGTCGGCGTCGACGAGCTCGTCGGACCGCAGGTTGACCTTGGTGGCGAAGTCGCAGATGGCACGCTCGCGCGGGGTCAGCTCCGCCTTGTGATGGCTCACGGCCAGTTGGTCGGAGATGTAGGGGTCCTTCTTGACGATCCGCAGGATCGCCCCGTGCGCCACCACGCAGAACTGGCAACTGTTCTGCCCGGAGATGGTCACGATGATCATCTCCTTGTCCGCCTTGGACATGTTCGACCCCTCGCGGTCCATCAGGGCGTCGTGGTAGGCGAAGAACGCGCGCCATTCGGCAGGCCGACGGCCGAACATCAGGAACACCTCGGGTACGAAGCCGGCCTTCTCCTGCTCGGCGAGGATGCGCTCCCGCAGGTCGTCGGGCAGATCAGCGAGTTCGGCGAGGGGATAGCGGTCGGACATGTGCGGCTCCGGGGGTGGGGCGCCCGCGCGGGGCGCCGGGGGCGAGGGGTTCCCCCACCGGTGGTGGGGGCGTGCCCTGAGGCTAGGCGCACATGCCCGTCGCCGGTTCAGGATCGCGCCGCGGCCCCCCACGTGTGGACCTTGTCGATCTCGACCCAGGCGTCGACCCGCGCGCGATCGCGGACGTGGTACTCATTGCCCGTGTAGTGGCGGGACAGTGCGTCGATGCCGGACAGGTCCGGGTCGTCGGAGATCTCGGTGACCCTTCCCTGGATGCTCACGTGGGTGTACCAGTCACCGGCATCGATCACGGACAGCGCGATCCGCGGGTCCCGCCGTAGGTGCTGCAGCCGGACCCGGCCGGCGTCCAGGTTGAGGTGGATCCGGTCGTCGACCAGCCGGTACCAGGTGGGCACGGTCACCGGTGAACCGTCCCGGCGCAGCGTTGCCATGACGCACGGGTTCGGCTCGGCGAGCAGGCGGCGGAGGTCATCGGTCAGCGGAGAGTCGCTCAGTGGGGAGTCGGCGGAGGGTGAGTCGGGCACGGTGGGGTCCTCTCGGCGGTGGTGGGGGTCTGGAGTCCAGTGTGCGCGCCGTCGCCGTCGAGAGGTGGCGCTATACCCCCGAGGGTTTTACGGTGGGGTGTGTACCTGTTCCCTACGGAAACGGACACACACCATGCTCTTCGAACGCATCTATGACTACGATCTGGCCCACGCCAGCTACTTCATCGGCTGCCAGAGCAGCAGCGAGGCGATCGTCGTGGACCCCAGCCGTGACCTCCGGCCCTACTTCGAGATGGCCGACCAGCACGGCATGACCATCGTCAAGGTCACCGAGACCCACATCCACGCCGACTACCTGTCCGGCACCCGCGAACTGGCCGCCGCCACCGGCGCCACCACGTACCTCTCCGACGAGGGCGGCGAGGAGTGGCGCTACGGCTTCGAGGGCGAGCGACTCCGCGACGGCGACACCATCGAGCTGGGCAACGTCACGATCACGGCCGTGCACACCCCCGGCCACACGCCCGAGCACCTGATGTTCCTCATCACCGACGGTGCGTTCGCCGACGAGCCCGGTTACGCGCTGACCGGCGACTTCGTGTTCTGCGGCGACCTCGGCCGCCCGGACCTGCTCGACGAGACCGCCGGCGGCAGCAGCGACACCGGTACTGAGGACCCCGACGGCGAGGAGACCCGCGTCGAGAGCGCCACGCAGATGTTCGCCAGCCTCCGGGATCACTTCCTGACCCTGCCCGACCACGTCCAGGTGTTCCCGGCCCACGGCGCGGGCTCGGCCTGCGGCAAGTCCCTGGGCGCCCTGCCGTCCAGCTCGGTGGGCTACGAGCGGAAGTTCGCGTGGTGGTCGACATATGTAGAGAATGACGACGAGGAGGGCTTCATCTCCGAGCTGCTCGACGGCCAGCCCGACGCGCCGGCCTACTTCGGGCGGATGAAGCGGCAGAACCGGGACGGCCCCTCCGTCCTCGGCCATCCGTTGCCGGAGCTGCCCGAGCTGTCCGCGGAGAAGGTGGCCTCCGGTATCGAGTCCGGCGACCTCTTCGTCGTCGACCCCCGCCCCGCCGACGACGTCCACGACGGCACCGTCCGGCGCGCCATCAACCTCCCCGCCGGTCAGGCGGGCACCTACGCCGGCTGGGCCATCGACCCGGAGTCCGACACCCGCGGGCTCGTCTTCCTCGCCGAGGACTCCGAGGCCGCCGACGAGCTGCGGCGGCACGTCATCCGCGTGGGCGTCGACTCCACGCGCGGGTACGTCACCTCCACCGACGGGCTGCCCACGTTCCGCCCGGAGACCGTCGCCCCCGAGGAACTGGAGGGACACGAGCACGCCATGGTGCTCGACGTCCGCGCCACGTCCGAGTACTCCGACGGCCACGTCCCGGGTGCCACCCAGCTGCACGGCGGCCAGGTGATGTGGGAGCGCGACGAACTGCCCGACTCCGGAACGATCGTCACCTACTGCCAGTCGGGCACCCGCAGCTCCGTGGTGGCCAGCTCACTGCGCAGTGTCGGCTACGACGTCACCGAGCTGGAGGGCAGCTATTCCGCCTGGGAGGACGCCGGCATGCCCACGGCGTGATCTCCGGCCAGTGGCCGTGGCGCCGCCTCCCGCGGCGCCACGGTCTCGCCCGCCGGCAGGAACCGGCCCGCGCCGAACTCGGAACCGTAGCCCCGGGCGAACTCGCCGTCGTGCCAGACCACGCGGCCGCCGATGATCGTCGCCGCGACCGCCCGGTCGTTGCGGTTGACCATCCGGCGGAGGCCGCCGAGTTCCGGCATCGGCTCCTCGTGGTAGCCGAGTGACTCCCCGTCGAGGCCCGCCGGGTCGATCACCACCACGTCCGCACGCCGGCCGGGCTGGATCCGGCCGGCGTCGAGCCGATAGAAGTCCGCGAGCTCGCCGGTGAGCTTGTACACGGCCTCCTCGACGCTCAGGAACGGCTTACCGCGCCCCTGCGCCTGGTGGACCCGCTCGAGCAGCCGCACGCCGAAGTTGTAGAAGGCCATGTTGCGCAGGTGTGCTCCGGCGTCGGAGAACCCGATCGTCACGCCGGGTGTCCGCGCGAGCCGGTTGGCCACCTCCTCCCGGGCGTTGGCGATCGTCGTGGCCCACCGGAAGTCCGGGCCGTGTTCCACGACCAGATCGAGGAAGCAGTCCGCGGGGTGCAGCGTGCGCGCCCGGGCGACGTCGCCGACGGTCTGTCCGACCAGCGAGTCGTCGGGGCAGGCCACGATCAGGGCGTCGTCGAAGTCGCGGTGCCACACCCGCGGGCTGAACCGCTTCTCGAAGTCCTGGCGGAACCAGCGGCGGTAGCTCTCCTGCTCGAGCAGGTCGGTGCGGGCCATCTCGTCCTTGAGGTGCAGGGCCTCGCGCCCGGAGCCGAACTCCTCGAAGACCACCAGGTCGATACCGTCCGCCCACACCTTGAACGTGGTGGGCAGGTGTTGCCAGACGAACCTGCCCCTGCCGAGCGTGTTGGCGATCCAGGCCAGTGGCCGGAAGACGCGGTTGACCCACGGCTCGGCGAGCGTGTCGGCGGCCGACAGCAGGGACACCCGCAGCGGCTTGCGCAGCAGCCCGGTGCTGGTGGCCACGTAGAACGCCACATCGACCTTGGTGTTGAGGTTGGGCACGCCCTGCAGCACGCGATCGCGGCGGCGCAGGATCCGGCTGATGTGGCGAAACTCCTTCCACGAGGCGTGCGTGGAGGGCAGGGTGCGCGAGCGGTAGCGGTCGCCGTCCATCTTGTCCCAGGGGTTGGTCATGGTGGACACGCCCAGGAACCCCGCGTCGAGGGCCTCGTCGACCCGTCGCTCGATCTCCCGGAGCTCGTCCCGGCTGGGGGAGTGCCCGGGATCGGTCGCCCGGCCCAGTCCCATCACGGCGGCGCGCACGTCGGAGTGGCCGAGGAAGCTCGCCACGTTGGGCCCGAGCGGCAGGCCCTCCACCGCGCGTCGCCAGGCCGCCGGATCGGACCAGCTCTTGGTGCGTTCGAGCGCCTCCACCACGGCGTCCCGGGGCAGGGCCTCCACGCGGCTGAACAGGTCGGCCACGTCCACGGCGCCCGAGTAGACCCCCGAGAGTGAACAGTTCCCCACCAGGACGGTGGTCACGCCGTGGCGTACCGATTCGCCCAGCCCGGGGGAGACCAGCAGTTCGACGTCGTAGTGGGTGTGGGTGTCGACGAAGCCGGGCGTCACCCACCTTCCCTCGGCCTCGATGACCCGGGTGGCCGCGGAGACCGGCAGCGGGGTGGGGCTGACGGCCGCGATGGTGCCCGCCCGGATTCCGACGTCCGCACGGCGACCGGGGGCCCCGGTGCCGTCGAAGACGGTCCCGCCGCGGATGACGACGTCGAAGTCGGCGCCGCCCGGGCTGGCGTGATCAGTGGTGTCCACGAGGCACTCCCCATTTTGTGATGCAGAACACATGCGTTTCCAGCGTACTCGGACAACGGTCCAAGTCCAGGGCGGATGGACGATCACATCGAGTCGGGTCGGTAGTAGCGTGGGTCCGCATGACCACACGCACGGAGCGCCTCGACGGCCTGCCGTTCACCCGCAAGCACCGCAAACTGCTGCTCGGGTCCGGGGTCGGCTGGGCGCTGGACGCCATGGACGTCGGTCTCATCTCCTTCGTCATGGCCGCACTGGCCGTCCACTGGGCGCTCACACCCACCGAGTTGTCGTGGATCGGTTCGATCGGTTTCGTCGGCATGGCCATCGGCGCGGCGCTGGGTGGACTGCTCGCCGATCGCATCGGCCGCCGCCAGGTCTTCGCGACCACCCTGTTGGTCTACGGCCTGGCGACGGGCGCGGCCGCGCTGTCGACCGGCATCCTTATGCTCATCGTCCTGCGATTCATCGTGGGCCTGGGCCTGGGCGCAGAGCTGCCGGTCGCGTCAACGCTGGTCAGCGAGTTCGCGCCCCGCCGGATCCGCGGCCGGGTGGTGGTGATCCTCGAGGGGTTCTGGGCCGTCGGGTGGATCATGGCGGCGCTGATCGGGTACTTCGTGGTCCCGACCGGTGATGACGGCTGGCGCTGGGCGCTCGCGGTGGGTCTGATCCCTGCCGCCTACGCACTGGTGGTCCGGTTCGGGCTGCCCGAGTCCGTGCGGTTCCTGGAGTCCCGGGGTCGACTCGACGAGGCCGAACGGATCGTCCGTGAGTACGAGGCCTCAGCGGGTGTGGAGCCACCGGCCACCGAATACCGGGGCGTCGAAGCCGAGACCGGAACCGAGTCCGCCCGGCCCGGGTCCGCTGTCCCGCTTACAGCCCCGGCCGAGCCCCGCGAATCGATCTGGTCGCCGCGACTGCGCAGGCGGACCGGGGCACTGTGGATCGTGTGGTTCGGGATCAACTTCTCCTATTACGGCGCGTTCATCTGGCTGCCCAGCCTGTTGGTCTCCCAGGGCTTCGACCTGGTCAGGTCCTTCGGCTACACCCTGATCATCACGCTGGCCCAGCTGCCCGGCTACGCGGTGGCGGCCTGGCTCATCGAGATCTGGGGCCGCCGGGTCACCCTCGCCGTGTTCCTGGTGGGCTCGGCGATCTCGGCGGGCCTGTTCGGGCTCGCCGACTCCCCGGCCACGATCATCGCGGCCGGCATGGCACTGTCGTTCTTCAACCTCGGTGCGTGGGGCGCCCTGTACGCGATCGGCCCGGAGCTCTACCCCACCCCGACCCGTGGGTCCGGCACCGGCGCGGCGGCGGCGTTCGGGCGGATCGCCTCGATCATCGCGCCGCTGCTCGTGCCCGTGCTGCTGACCGCGGGTGGGTCGCCGTTGGTCTTCGGGGTGTTCTCGGCGGCGTTCGTCGTGGCCGCCCTGGCCGCGTTCACCCTCCCGGAGCGCAAGGGCGTCGCGCTCGAGGAGGCCTAGGGGCGCTCGCGGCCGTCCCCCAGCTCGCGGATCCGCTCGGTCGCGGCGCGGAGGCGCTCCTTGCGGGCCGCGTCGTCGGACTCCTTGAGCTCGTCGTAGAGCTCCTCGTCCGAGTCCGTGTACCGCAGGATCGCACGCGGGACCCCCAGGGTCAGAGCCAGCGAGGGCCACACGATCCACGCGTAATCCCAACCCACCACGAACTGCAGGACGAGGAACGCGACGAGTGTCGCGCCCAGGACCACCCCGTCGAGCGTCTCCACCGTCCTGCCGCGTCTGCGGAGATCGTCGAGCTCGCGATCCGGATCCGATATTGCGGGCGACGACGACGAGGCGGGCACCAGCTCGCCGCCGGTCGTCGACGCATCCTGCACGATCTGCCCGTCCACCGACCGCAGCGGCACTCCGCCGGGCAGATCCCGGAACGAGCCGCGGATCTCGCCCAGGGTGCGCGCGGCCGCCACGTCCCCTGATCGGGAGTGGAACTCGGGGTCGTCGAGGCGGCCCGCCGCGTAGTGGTCGCCGAGTGCGGTGAGCGCGTGTAGGCGTTCGGTGTCCGAGAGCAGTAGATCGTCCGGATCGGTCATGGATCCAAGGTTATGCTGCCGGACCCTGCGGGCCATAGGGGTTCGCACCCATCCGTGGCCCCTGTGACCCGGTGACTCGGATCAGCTCCCGAGGTCCGCGAGATCCCAGGCCCACCTGGTAAGCGCGGTGGTCACCTCGAGCGGGGCGTTCATCTGGGTCAGCCCGTCGACGACGTTCATAACGGCTGTGGAGACGGGACCGAGGAATGCGGGGTGTGGCATGAGAGCGTTCCTTGCGTGGGAGTTCCGGGTCCGGTTACAGGCCGAGCCCGAGTTCCATGACGCCGATGGCCATGTCGTACAACGCATCGGCCACCGGCTCGAGCGGTGTGCCCGTCACGATGTCGATGGCGCCGATGAGCGAGCCGGAGACCGGGCCGAGAACTGAAGGATCCATGGAAATCACCTGCCAGGGTTCGAGTGTTCAGTAGCGGCGACGGTGTGGACTTGAGGTGTCGCCGCAAGGCGACCATAACAATGCCCGCGCTGCACGCGGGGCCCCTTCGACATGTGCCCAGGCGTCACTGTCACATTCCCGGGTGCCCGTGCGTCTCAAGGGTATGAGCACACACCACGGACACACCGGCAGACAACGGAAACAGGTCAGTGCGGGGGCGATGGCGCCGATGCTGGCGCTCGAGGCCTACACCCGGGCCAGGGTCTCCCGCGAGGACAGCCACCTCATCAGGTTGCGGGTCTCGGCGGTCAACGGGTGCCGGTACTGCGCCGCAATGCACCGCCGTGACGCGCGCAGAGACGGCTGGGACGACGCCCGGATCGCCGCCGCCGAGGACTGGCCCGCACACGCCGGGCAGCTGTCCGAGGGTGAGCAGGCAGTCCTGGGATTCGCCGACGCGGTCACCAGGATCGACGGCGAGGAGTCCGTCCCCGACGCGTTGTGGGACGAGGTGGTTCGTCACCGCGGCGAATCCGGCACTGGACAGCTGCTGATGGAGATCGTCACCATCAATGCATGGAACCGGATCGCGGTGGCGACGCGGAAGGACCCGGCATCGCTGCGCGGCGTCGACCCGCGGGACATCGAACCGAGGAACAGCGAACCGAGAAACACCGAACCGGAGGACACCACCCGCGCGGACCCGAGGTGACCTCGGGCGGCGTCCTCACCGGCATCGACGGGGTCGCGATGGACAGGGTGACCCTGGACCGGGTCCGCCGGCGACTGCTCGGGGTGGGGTACCGCATCACCGGGACGTGGGCGGACGCCGAGGACGCCGCCGACGAGGCCCTGGCCCGGCTGGTGGGGCTCGAACCGGGCTCGGAACCGGACAACACCGAGGCGTGGCTGACCACCGTGGCGACCCGGTTGTGTCTGGACCGGCTACGGCGACGGAAGCGGGAAGCCTACGTGGGGGCGTGGCTGCCAGAGCCCGTCGACACCGCGCTGCTGCCCGCGGACCTGGCCGAGCAGCACGACGACCTGCGGATCGCCGTCCTGCTCGCCTATGAGCAGCTGGAACCCGACGAGCGCGCGGCGTTAATCCTGCGCGAGGCCTACGGACTGCCCTACGCCGAGATCGCCGCGGCCCTGGACGCGGCCGCGCCCACCGTCCGGCAGTGGGTCAGCCGTGCCCGGCGTCGACTGGATACGGACCTGCGCCCGCCCGAGAGGGCGTCGGAGGCGGTGATCTCGAGGCTGGTCGAGGCGGTCATGGCCGGTGATCTCCAGCAGACCATCGCCGTGCTCACCGCGGACGCCAGGGTGGTCTCGGACAGTGACGGGAAGGTCAACGCCGCGCGCCGCGACATCGTGGGGGCCCGCAAGTGCGCGTACTTCCTGGTCAAGGCGACCGAACTCTCGGGCGGGATGATCGCGCCGGTGGAGGTCAACGGCGAGTTCGCGCTGGCGGTGGTCTCCCGCGGGGTGGTCCGGGTGGCGCAGTTGGGAGTCGTCGACGGCCTCGTGACGAGGGTCTACTTCCACAGCAACCCGGCCAAGCTCACCAGACTCGTCCTCCCGGCCGGGTTCGAGCCGACAGGGTTCGAGCCGACAGGGTCCTAGTCGGCAGGGTCCTAGTCCGCAAGGTCCTGGTCGGCGGGGCCCTGGCGTGCGGGGTCCGAGCCGCTGCTCTCGCCTCGGGAGGATCTACTCCGGCACCCACATGGCCATCTCGTTGCCGCCGGGCTCGCGGAAGTGGAAGCGGCGGCCACCGGGGAAGGAGAACGGTTCGAGGGTCACCACGCCGCCGGCCGCCTCTACCCGACCGCGGGCCTCGGCCAGGTCGGCCACCCGGATCACCATCAGCGGCGCCGGGGACTGCTCGTCGTCGTCGCCCTGGACGCCCACGTCGATACCGCCCCCGGACAGGTCCGTGTAGGAGGAGCCGTACACCGTGGGCGTCCACCCGCAGACGGTCTCGAGGAAATCAGAGGTGGCCGCCATCGAGGTGCTGGGGAATTCGACCAGGGTGATCTCGAGCGGAGTGGACGCCGAGGGAGTGGACGCTGTGGGGGTCTGATCCTGCATGCAGAGAAGAATACGGGCCCCCGCCCTGCCCGCCGTGCCCCCGACGAATTCTTGTCGTCCTCACTGCGGCGATCGCGATCGATCGCCGCAGTGGGCACGACCAAGTCGGCCGTGGGTTCGTTGGGAATCCCCGCAGGGGTCAGCGGCGGGCGGCATCCCAGCCTGCGAGCAGCTCGGCGGCTGCCCGTCGCGGGTCGGGCGCCGCCATCACCGCCGACACCACGCAGGCCCCGTCCAGTGCGGTTCCCGCCAGCAGGTCGACGTTCCCGGACGCGACCCCGCCGATGCCCACCGCAGGCACCCCGGCCAGGTGAGCTGCCCGGGCGATGCGGTCCGCACCGCGCGGGCCGAGCGCAGCCGCGGTGTCGGTCTTGGTGGGGGTCGACCACACCGGGCTCACCCCGATCACGTCCGGTGCCGGCGCTGGGCCGGCGAGCGCGGCCTCGAGCTGCGCATCCGACTCGATCGACAACCCCACCATGAGTCCGTCCGGTAGTGCGGCGCGGGCCCGCGCGAACGGCACGTCCCGCTGCCCGATGTGCAGGTGCAGACCCAGCGCCCGCGCCACGTCCAGACGGTCGTTGACGAACACCGGGACGACGCGGCCCACCTCGGCCCCGGCCAGGCGGGCGGCGTCGGCCACGGCTGCGGCCCGGGAGGCGAACTCGTCGTCGTCGCACTCCTTGTCCCGCACCTGCACGGCTCCCGCGCCGCCGAGCACCGCCTCGTACACGATTCCCGGCACCGCATCCGGGCCGCCGCCGAGCTGCGGATCGGTGACCAGGTACAACCGCCAGTCGACCGCGCCCGTCGGGCCGGGAGGCCTGCCCGGACCCCCCGGCCCGCGGGCCGGGGACGTCACGGCGAGGCGTCGAGGAGCGCGACCGAGTCGGCGATCTCCTCGGCTGTGAGCGTGTACAGCGCGTCGAGCCACGCCACCGCGAACAGGCCCGGCCCCGCGGCGACCCGCCCGGCAGCCGTCCCCGCCGCCCCGACGTGCGCGTGGGCGGCCACCACCGCGTGGTGATCGGGGATGCCGGCGGCCCGCGCCGCACCGAGGTAGGCGGCCGTCATCGCCCCGAGTGCGCAGCCGGTGCCGATCACCTTCTGCAGCAGGGGATGGCCGGAGGTGACCCAGGTGGCGAGCGTCGACCCGCCGGTGTTGGTGACGACGATGTCCTGCGGTCCCGTCACCGCCACGATCCCGCCGGTGCGCTCGGAGAGCGACAGCGCCGGGGCCAACGCCACGGCGACATCGTGGGTCGAGTCCACACCCCGGCCACCCGCTCCGGCACCGGCGAGCGCGACGATCTCGGAGGCGTTGGCCCGGATCGCCGCGGGGCCGTGGTCGAGCCAGCCCGTGGCCAGCCCGGTGCGCAGCGTGAGACCGCCCACCGCCACCGGATCGAGCACCCACGGGGTGCCGTGCTCCCGCGCCGCGGCGATCGCGGCGTGCATGCCCTCCACCTGCTCGCCGGTGGGGTTACCGACGTTGACCAGTACCCCGGACGCGATCGCGGCGAACTCGCCGGCCTCGTCGGGGTGGTCGACCATCGCGGGCGCGGCACCGGCGGCCAGCAACACGTCGGCGGTGATCTGCCGGACCACAGAGTTGGTCAGGCAGTGCACCAGCGGTCCGGTCTCGCGCATCACCGAGACCAGGTGGGCGACGTCGACAGAACTGGAACCTGAGCTGGCACCGGGGCCGGGAGCAGACATACCCCCAGTGTGCCGCCCCTGGACTGGGCGAGGCGGAATAGGCCCCGCGACGCCGGGGTTGGACCCGTCATGACCCCCTCCCCGCTGCCGCTGTCCGTGATCGACTTCGCCTCCGTCCACCCCGGCCAGTCCGTCGGCGAGGCGCTGCAGGACTCGGTGAGGTTGGCGCAGAAGGCGGAGGAACTCGACTACGAGCGGGTCTGGTACTCCGAGCACCACAACATGGGGTCCATCGCGTCCTCGGCTCCGGCGGTGCTCATGGCGCACATCGCCTCGCAGACCGAGCGGATCCGGCTGGGTTCCGGTGGGGTGATGCTCCCCAACCACTCGCCGATAGTGATCGCCGAGCAGTTCGGCACATTGGCAGAGCTGCACCCGGGCCGCATCGACCTGGGTCTCGGCCGCGCCCCCGGCACCGACCCGCAGACCATCCGCGCACTGCGCCGCGAGCCGTCTGCCGCCGAGCACTTCCCCGACGACGTCCGCGAACTCCAGGCGTTCCTGGGCGACTCGCCGTCCGACCTCGCCCGCACCCGTGGGATCACCGCGACGCCGGGACGGGGCACCAGGGTCCCCCTCTACATCCTGGGTTCCTCGCTGTTCGGCGCCCAGCTCGCGGCCGCGTTCGGGTTGCCGTACGCATTCGCCTCGCACTTCGCGCCCGATGCGCTCGAGCAGGCCTCGGCGGTGTACCGCGACCGCTTCGAACCCAGTGAGCAGCTCGCCGAGCCGTACATGATCGCCGCGGTCAACGTCGTGGCCGACGACGACACCGATCGCGCCGCCCGCGAGCTCCAGCACTACCGGCGTCAGCGCGTCAAGCTGATGGCCGGGCGCGGGCGGCACTTCACCGACGAGGAGCTGGACATGGTGATGGAGTCGGCCGCCGGTCGTCAGATCCTCCACATGATCAGTTGCACCGCCGTCGGGGACGGCCCCACGGTGCGCGGTTATCTGCAGGATTTCGCCGAGCGCGCGGGCGCGGACGAGCTGATGATCGCCCCCGTCGGGTCGACCCGGGAGCGGGTGCACGGTTCGTTGGAGGTGCTGCGGCGGGCCTGGAGTGACTGAAGTCGCCACGGGCGAGTGCCGTTGGTCACGAATGGCCCGCGCTTTCCTACCGCCCGGTAGCCGTAGGCTCCAGGCGGGCCTAAACTTGAATTATGGCCATTTCTGATGTAGGCGAGTATGCGCACCTTTCTCCCGAGCAGATCGACGAGTTGGGGCGGGAACTCGACGCGATCAGGGCTGACATCATCGCCTCGCGCGGGGAGCGGGATTACCAGTACATCCACAACGTGATCCGGCTTCAACGCGGCATCGAACTGGGCGCCCGCGCGGTCCTGTACCTCGGTGCGCGCAACCGCACGGCCTGGGTCCTCGGAACGGGCGCGCTCGCTGTCGCCAAGATTCTCGAGAACATGGAGATCGGGCACAACGTCCTGCACGGTCAGTGGGACTGGATGAACGATCCGGAGATCCACTCGACCACGTGGGAATGGGACCTGGTCGGCAGCTCCGCGGACTGGAAGCACACCCACAACTACCTGCACCACAAGTTCACGAACATCGTGGGTCTGGACGACGACGTGGGGTTCGGCGTCCTGCGGGTCACGCGGGACGTGCCGTGGGAGCCGAGGTACTCCGCGAACCTCCTGGTCAACACCATGTTGATGCTGGGTTTCGAGTGGGGTATCGGGCTGCAGGACGTGCGGTTCCAGGACGCGTTCCCGGGTTCCGGCGCCAGTCCCGCCGACAGGCGCACCGCCAAGGCCTTCCTGCGGAAGGCGGGCCAGCAGGTCCTCAAGGACTACGTCCTGTTCCCCGTGCTCGCCGGGCCGGCGGGTCGTCAGGCGTTCACCGCCTCCGTCACTGCGAACATCATCCGCAACATCTGGACCAACGCGGTGATCTTCTGCGGTCACTTCCCGGACGGGGCGGAGAAGTTCACCGCCAAGGACGTGAAGAACGAGACCCAGGCCGAGTGGTACCTGCGGCAGATGCTCGGCAGCGCCAACCTCGACGGCGGACCGGTCATGAACCTGATGTCCGGCAATCTGTCGTTCCAGATCGAGCACCACATGTTCCCCGACCTGCCGTCCAACCGGTACTCGGAGATCTCGCTGCGGGTCCGCGAACTGTGCGAGCGCTACGACCTGCCGTATGTGAGCGGGCCACTGTGGAAGCAGTACCTGCAGTCGTGGCGGACCATCGCCAGGCTCTCGCTGCCCGATCGGTTCCTGCACCGGACAGCCGACGACGCGGCGGAGACACGCAGCGAGAAGATGTTCGACCGGTTGCCGCCGATGCCGGGTCTGGCGTCCGCCCTGGCCGCGTTCCGGCAGAAGGGGCGCGCCCAACTGGTCCACTGACCGCTTTGGCAGACTGGCCGGCATGTCGCTGACGAGCATGCTGGAGGCCGCCGCGCGCGGGGGGACCGTCGAGATCGTGGACGGCTGGACCCAGGGCCGGGCGATCTACGGCGGTCTCACCGGCGCGCTCCTGCTCGCCTCGATCAAGGGGCGGTTGCGGGAGATCGCCGGGGACGGGACCGGAGTCGCGGCTCCACATCCATTGCGGTCGTTCACCGTGTCGTTCATCGGACCCGCCACCACCGGTCCCGTGGAGGTGCGGGCCGAGGTGCTGCGGGTCGGGAAGAACGTGACACAGTGCCAGGCCACGCTGCGTCAGGACGGCGCGCTCGTCGCCACCGCCCTGGCTGCCTTCGGCAAGCACCGCGAGTCCACCATCTCGGTGGCCCCCCGGCACCCGATGCCGGAGCTGCCGGATCCGGAGAGCATCGAGCCGTTCCCGTACATCGAGAAGATGACCCCGGAGTTCTACCGGTTCCTGGCGCTCCGGCAGGTCGGGGGCGCACTACCGTTCACCGGGGCCGAGACGGGTGACCTCTCGGGCTGGGCGCAACTTCGCGAGGCCCCCGAGGAGTTCGGCGAGGAGCACCTGCTGGTGCTGGCGGACGCGTGGCCGCCGGCGACCATCCAGATGCTCTCCGGTTTCGCGCCGGCCAGCAGCCTGACCTGGACCCTCGAACTGGTGGCGGAGGTCGGTCCCGGCACCATACCGGCCGACGCGCTCTTCGCCTACGAGGCCACCACCGACGCCTCACGCGACGGATACGCCCACACCCACGCCATGCTCTGGCGACCGGACGGGGCGCTGACGGCGATCAGCCGCCAGACCATCACCGTGTTCGGGTGAGGTCGGGCGGCTGATCGGCCGGCGGCTGAACGTCGCCGGGTGGTGGTCCGGCCGTGGCCGGGTGCTGGTCCGGACTCAGCCGGCCGCGCGGCTCGCCTTGCGGCGCTCGCCGCCACGGGGCTGGCCCGCACTCTGGGCGATCGTGTGGCTGGCGCCGGAACGCTGCCCGCCCGACCCCTGGCCACCGGAGCGCTGGCCGCCCGAGCCCTGGCCACCGGACCCCTGCCGGGCCGAACCCTGGGCGCCGCCGGCCTGGGGCCGGCGGGTTCGACGACGGGCGCCGCCGGAGCCGGACGGCTGCTGATCGCGATCTCCGCGCTCGGACCCGCCCCCGGCCGGTCGCCCCTGGCCGCGAGAATTCTGGTCGTCCCGGCCCTGACCCTGACGGGTCTGACCCTGACCGCCCTGGCCCTGACCGCCCTGGGCCCGGCCCTGGCGCTGCCGGTTCTGGCTCTGGCGGTTGCGTCCCTGGCTCGGACGATCCGATGGGCCGTCGCCCCCGGGGACGAAGGCGGGGGCCTCCGGGGCGTCGGCGAGCGCGGCGGCGACGTCGGCGCCCACGGGGAGTACGAACTCTCCCGCCGAGACCCCGGCCGCCCTGAGCAGTGAGCGCACCTCACGGACCTGGTCGGAGGTGGCGACGGTGATCACGGTGCCCACGGCGCCCGCTCGCGCTGTGCGGCCCGAGCGGTGCACGTAGGCCTTGTGCTCGGCCGGCGGGTCGGCGTGGACGACCAGTCCGACATCATCGACGTGGATGCCGCGCGCCGCGATGTCGGTGGCCACGAGCACGCTCGCGCTTCCGGAGGAGAACGCGTCGAGGTTGCGGATGCGCGCGTTCTGCGACAGGTTGCCGTGCAGGTCCACGCTCGTCACCCCGCGGCCGGTGAGCTGCTTGGCCAGACGCTTGGCGCCGTGCTTGGTACGGGTGAACATGACGGTGCGCTCGGTCACTCCGGCGAGGTCCGCGAGCGCGCGGACGCGGTCGTCGGAGTCCACGGTCATGACGTGGTGCGCGGTGGGGCCGGCGGTGGCGGAGCCGTCGTCGACGGAGTGCACGACCGGCTCGCGCAGGAACTTCTTGACCAGCGTGTCGACACCCTGGTCGAGGGTGGCGGAGAACAGCAGTCGCTGCGCGCCCTTCGGCGTGGCGGCCAGGATCCGGGTGACTCCGGGCAGGAAGCCCAGGTCGGCCATGTGATCGGCCTCGTCGAGCACGGTGACCTCGATCGAGTCCATCCGGCAGTGCTTCTGTCCCATGAGGTCCTCGAGCCGGCCCGGGCAGGCCACCACGATGTCGACTCCGCGGTCGAGCGCGGAGACCTGGCGGCCCTGCGAGACGCCACCGAAGATCACGGTGGTGCTCAGACCCATAGCCCGGGCGAGGGGAGCCAGCGTCTCCTCGATCTGGCGGGCGAGCTCCCGGGTGGGCGCCAGGATCAGGCCGCGCGGTGAGTTGCGGGTGCGTCGACCGCCGGCCGGCGTCGACGCCGCGAGGCGGGTCACCAGCGGGAGGCAGAACGCGTAGGTCTTGCCGGAGCCCGTGCGGCCGCGGCCCAGGACGTCGCGCCCGGACAGGGCGTCAGGCAGCGTGGCCGACTGGATGGGGGTGGGGGTGACGATGTCGGCGGCCGTGAGGACGTCGAGCAGCGAGGAACTGACGCCGAGATCGGCGAAGGTACGTGACAAGGGAGGAAACTCCGTAAATAGATGGGGCGTCTTGCCCGGCGCGCTCCTGGGCTATCGCGTCGCCAGAGGCGACACGCCCGGTGCGCGACCACGGGGAGGTCGACAACCGATGCGACCCGAGGCAAGAGTGGTGCGGGCCGATCAGGCCACTCTACGCCCCGAGTGGTCCAAACCCCACACAGTCCGGACAAGTGTGACGAGGGCATCACGAACACCCCGGGGATGGCACGATGTTGACCGTGCCATTCGACCTGTCCCTGTTGCGACGCCCGGAGCTGGGCTCGGTGCTGCTCGGACGGGAGACGGAGTCGGCCCGGCTCAGGACCATGCGCGTGCGGGTCCTGCTGCTCCTGACGCTGCTGGCCTCCAACCTCGTCGGCGTGGCCGTCGCCGCGGTGCTGATCCTCTTCGTGCTGCCGGGGCCCACCCTTCCGTCACGGGAGTTCCTGGTCCCCACCGTCATCGTCGTCCCGGGGTATGTGTTCCTCGCGACGGTCGTCGGGACGGTCTGGGTGCGGGGCGCGGTCTACCGGCGTGTCCGGTGGTTCCTCGACGGTCGCGAACCCACGCCCCGCGAGCGGGTCGGGACCCTCCGGCTGCCCGGCCGGATGACGCTGATCCAGGCTTTTCTGTGGCTGCTGGGCGCGGCCGTGGTCACGCCCGCCTTCGGGGTGATCGACCCGGAGGCGATCCCCTCGGTCGGGTTCACGATCGTCTTCTCCGGCATGGTCGTCTGCGGTGTGGCGTTCCTCTTCGCGGACTTCGGCCTGCGTCCCGTAGCCGCGGTCGCCCTGGCCAGTGGCACGGCTCCGCGCGCGAGGTTCCTGGGAGCGATGACGCGCCTGCGGGTGGCGTGGGCTGTCGGCAGCGGGGTCCCGATCGCGGGTCTGATCATCGTGGCGATCTACACGTTGGCGGGCCGCGCCCTGTCGTTGGAACGCCTCGCCGTCATCGTGCTCGTGCTCGGCGCCACCTCGCTCCTCGCCGGATTTCTCCTCATCTCCCTGGCGACGGGTTCGGTCCTCGGGCCGTTGCGCAGTCTCCGCTGGGCGATGGAGGACATCGCCGACGGGGAGCTGGACCGACGCGTGGTGGTCTATGACGGCACCGAGCTGGGCGAGCTCCAGCGTGGCTTCAACCGGATGGCCGCCGGTCTGCAGGAACGCGAACGACTACGCGACCTGTTCGGCCGTCACGTCGGCAGGGAGGTGGCGGAGGCCGCCGAGGAGCGGGACCCCGAGCTGGGCGGCGCCGACTCGCGCGTCGGCGTGGTCTTCGTCGACATCATCGGATCGACGCAGATGGCGGTCCGGTCCGAGGCGTCGGAGGTGGTGGACGTCCTCAACCGGTTCTTCCGCGTGGTGGTGGAGACGGTCGAGGAGTACGACGGCGTCGTGGACAGCTTCCTCGGCGACGCCGCACTGGTGGTGTTCGGCGCACCCCGGGCCCTCGACGATCCCGCCTCGGCGGCGCTGGCCTGCGCCCGCGCCCTGGGCGAGAGACTGCCGGACCGGGTCCCGGGGTGCCGGGCCGGGATCGGTGCGTCCTATGGCGACGTGGTGGCCGGATACGTGGGCGCGGACGACCGGTTCGAGTACACGGTGATCGGCGACGCGGTCAACGAGGCGGCCCGGTTGTGCGAGCTCGCCAAGGATCGCCCCGGACTACTCCTGGCCTCCGGCGCCGCCGTCGCCTCGGCGGGAGGCCCCGAGAGCGAGCGGTGGGACCGGGTCGGCTCCGAGGTGGTGCGGGGGAGGTCGGAACCCACGGAGCTGTGTGTCCCGGCACCCGAGCCTCGTGACTGACTGCGTTGCCCGACCGGCGCGGCATCCGACCGACCCCGTACCCGACCTGACTCAGCGCAGAGCGATGTCCGTGCCACCGAGCGCCACCTCGAGGCCCTCGGGAACCACCCGGGCGCCGGTGATCGCGACGCCGTCGGGAAGAGACGCGACGGTCGAGTCGACGGTCCCGGTGATTCCGGAGAACAGTCCGTCCGGCAGCGGGAACCCGAGCAGGGCCGTCTCCTGCGGGGTGAGGGTGAGCTGGTCCCCGGTGACGCCCGGGAGCACCCCGATCTCGGCGATGCCACCGATGTCCGCGCGGAGCAGGCCCGCCTGCGGGTCGGGTCGCACCGATCGGACCTCGGTGAGCCCCTCCACGGGGGAGTCCGAGGCGGGGTTGCCCTCGGCGGCGGCCGCGGCGAGCTGGTCGCCGCTGAGGGTGGCGGTCCCGTTCGCGGTCGCGGCCAGGATCGCCCCGTCCACCCACCGGACCGTGTGCCCCGTCACGTCGATCCGGGGCACGGTGGCGTCACCGGGAGAGGTGAGACGGACGCTGTCGACGGCCCGGGAGGTGGCCAGATCCCAGAGGACCGGTTGCGTCCCGAACTCGACCGACACCGGGGCCCCGAGCCGGGCCGAGGCCTCCCGCTCGGCTCGGTCGGACAGATACCACCGGGCCCCGAACTCGGCGGCCGCCACGAGTCCGATGAGCAGGAGCAGCAGTAGGACCAGCGAGCAGCCACACCCGCCCCGTCGGTTGCGGCGTCCACGTCGGTCGATCGGTTCTCTGCGTCGCATCCTCGTATGGTGCCGGACCGAGGGGTATGGAGCCACCGGCGGTCCGGTTGCGGTGAGACGGGGTCCGGCCCCACGATCATCATCATGACTGAGATCCAGGACGCCGTTACTGACAGCAGCACCGTCGCCTTCCTCGTCGCTGGGGAGGGGATCGAGCGGGTCGAGCTCACCGAACCGTGGGACGCCGTGACCGGCGCCGGTCACACCGCACTCCTGGTGAGTACGGAGGACGGCGAGGTCGGTCTCGTCGACCATCTGACCCCGGCGGGGACCCAGGCCGTGGACCGAACCTCCGCGGACATCTCCGCGGCCGACATCGACGTGCTGGTCCTGCCGGGAGGGGTCGCCAATCCCGACGCCCTGCGCGGGGACCAGCACGCGCTGACCCTCGTCCGCGAGATGGTCGAGGCCGGCAAGCCCGTCCTGGCGATCTGCCACGCGCCCTGGGTGCTGATCGAGGCGGACGTCGTCCGCGGGCGCCGGGTCACCTCCTTCCCGAGCCTGCGTACGGACCTGATCAACGCCGGCGCCGACTGGGTGGACGAGGAGCTGGTGAGCGACGACGGCGTGTTCACCAGCCGCAACCCGGGCGATCTCCCGGCGTTCTGCGAGGCACTACTCGGCGCGGTCCGCGGAGCGGAATAGGCCGGCGGAGCGGAATAGGCCGACGGGCCGAGGGGGCACCGTGATCGGCGTCTACGTCCACCACCGGGGGCGCGGCCATCTGCACCGGGCCCTACCGGTGATGGGCGCCCTGCGGGAGCGGGGTCACGACGTCACGATGCTCGTCTCGGGACGAATCGACGACTCGCTGGTCCCGGCGGGGACGCGCGTCGTCCATCTCCCCCCGGTGGCCGAGGGGAGCGAGACCCCCGAGGGGCTCACCCTCGGCGCCCGTCGCGCGGCGGTGGCGTGGATGGACCGGGCCCGACCTCGCGCGTTCTGGGTCGACTCCTCGCCCGCGATGTCGTTGGCCGCCCGGATGACCGGCATCCCGATGATCAGTACCCTTCCGCCCGGGGTGCGGGTGGACGAGCCCCATCTCCTGCGGGTGCGGGCCGCGCAGCGGCTGATCGGGGCCTGGCCGCCGGGTGTGCACCAGGCCACGGTGCGACGGACGGAGAGCCCGGTCGCGGAGATCGGTGGGGTATCGCGGTTCGAGCGGCGCGTCCGCGAGCCGCAGGATCGTCGTCGACCCAGGGTGGTCCATCTCAACGGCTCCGGAACGGGCGGTGACCACCGCTTCTGGCGCGCGGTCCGCACCACGGCGTGCGATCTCGGGGTGGCCGAGTGGCTCGAGGTGGGCGGCCCGGACGGTGCGTGGCATCCGGACCCCTGGGCGGAGCTGTGCTCGGCAGACGTAGTGGTCACCGGAGCGGGGCAGGCGTCGATCGCCGACGCCGCCTGCGCTGATGTCCCCCTGGTGGTCGTCCCGGGTCGGCGGCCCTACGGGGAACAGGACGCGACCGCGGAGGCGTTGGACTCGATCCCCGGCGTCACGGTGCTGAGATACGGCGACGGGCCGACCGCCGTCGGCCGAGCAGTGCGTCGGCAGGTGGACCGCGTCCGGGACGGGGAGTCCGGCGGGATCCGCGCGTGGTGGGGTGTGGACGGTGCCGCGGCGCGGGCCGCCGAGGTGATCCGGGCTGCGACGACGACGAGTTTCAGTAGCTGAAAAGTCGGCCTCAGGCGAGAATTGCCGAACTTTAACCCTCCGGCAGATTTTGCCGAAAAGGCAAGTGCCAGTGAGCTCTTGGGGTGATTAGGTGAGGCTTGGCTGGCCAATCTTCGTTTGACCTCTCCGTGTCAGCTGACAGGATTGGCTCAACCGCGTTCTGAACATCCAGGGCTCATGGCAGGGCACTTCAGTCCCGCGGGAAGGAGATGCCGTGCCCCGATACAGAAACCTCGAACCGACGGCGGACTTCTGGTCATGGCGTGACGATGCAGCGTGCATCGGCCACGAGGACCTGTTCTACAGCGCGGAGGAAGAATCTAAAGGGGAGCGCCGCCGCAAGGAAGAGGAAGCCAAGACCGTCTGCGCGGTCTGCCCCGTCTTCGACGCCTGTAGGCGGTTCGCCCTCGAGTCGAAGGAACTGTACGGCGTCTGGGGTGGGACGACGGAGTCCGAACGTCACGCGTTGGCGGGTCGCCACCGCACCGGCTGATCCGGTCCGGCCCTCATGGACCATTCCCTCGGTGATCGTCGATCGGGGTCGCCTCGTGGCCCGGCCGGCCCTTCGTCCGGTTGCGCTCCTTGACTTCCGCCTCCTGGACGTGCCGGCGGCCGCCCGTGACCTCATCGCGGACCGCGTGGCTCACCTCGCGCGTGGTGGTCCAGAACCCGTCGTCGAACTCCTCCACCATCTGGAACGTCCAGCGGCCGTGCAGGACGTTCAGTCCCACCACCTCTGTCCGGATCCTTTCCGCGAGATCGGCGTGCCCGGTCTCGCGGAGCTGGTCCGCGGCCTTCTGGTAGAGCAGGTCTGCGCGCCCGATCAACTGGTGCAGGTCGTAGAGGCGACCCCGGGCCCGCTCGATGTACTCCTGCGCTTCGGCCACGGTGCCGACGGCCTCGACCTCGGCGTCCGTCACGCCGGGTGGCCGCCGGTGGGCCTCGTCCACGCTCGGTGTGGACGGGGCCCCCGGTCGCGGCCCGGCCGGGGGCCGGCTACCTGCGTCGGTGCCGGTACCGGTCACGATCGGAACCCGTCACGACCGGAAGACGCCTCGATCAAGACGCCCCTGTGAGTCGCCCGATTTGCTCCGGCCGGTGGTGGCGCAGGGCGGTGACCAGGCCCGAACGGGGGCCGTTGTGGTCCTCGTACTTCTTGGGCTCGCCCGCGAACATCTTCTCCGACCTGGTCTCCGGCGCATCGTCCGGGGTTCCCTTGAGGAAGCGGTCGGGCAGCGAGAGTTTGGCGATCGTGCGCCATGACTGCCAGTACTGCTTGTACAGCGGGCCGGTCGTGTAGGGCAGATCCCATCGCTTGCAGACGTCCTGGATCTTCTCGGAGAGCTCCATGTAGCGGTTGGACGGGATCGTGGGGAACAGGTGGTGCTCGATCTGGAACGACAGGTTGCCCGACATGAAGTGGGTGAGCTTGCTGCCGGTGAAGTTGGCCGACCCGAGCATCTGACGCAGGTACCACTGGGCCTGGGTCTCCTGCTCGAGATCCTCGAGGGTGAACTTGTCGGCTCCGTCGGGGAAGTGACCGCAGAAGATCACCGCGTTGGACCACAGGTTCCGGATCACGTTGGCCGTGGCGTTGGCCGCCATCGTGGACTTCCAGTTGGGGCCCGAGAGCAACGGGAACCACACGTAGTCCTTGCCCACCTGGCGGCGAGCCTTGCGCACGAACTGGCCGATCCGGCGCTTCTGCTCCGGCCACCCTGAGGCGTTGATGGTCCCCGGTGCGATCTCGAGGTGCTGGACCCCCACGCCCCACTGGAACAGCAGCGCCAATGCCGTGTTCCACACGATGTTCAACGAGTACGCCGGATGCCACGGCTGGTCGCGCGTCACGCGGACGACGCCGTACCCGACGTCGTCGTCCATGCCGATGATGTTGGTGTACTTGTGGTGGTGGTAGTTGTGGGTGGCCTTCCAGTGCTCGGAGGTGCCGACGATGTCCCACTCCCAGGTGCTGGAGTGGATGACCGGGTCGTTCATCCAGTCCCACTGCCCGTGCATCACGTTGTGCCCGAGTTCCATGTTCTCGATGATCTTGCCGGCGGCCAGCATCCCCGTGCCCACCACCCAGGCCGGGCGGTACCCGGAGAACAGGAGCACGACGCGCGCGCCGGCCACGAGACCGCGCTGGAGCCTGATGGTGTCCTGGACGTACCGGCGGTCGGCGTCACCGAGTGACTCGACGACCTCCTGGCGTATTGCGTCCAGTTCCTCGCCGATGGCTTCCACGTCCTCAGCGGAGAGATGGGCGTATTCCTTCACATCTGATATCGCCATGTAAAGAAGGTACGGAGGGATCCACCGGATGTCGACCGGAACGAAGTTCGGCAATGTTGATCTTCACGTAACTCTCAGGCGCATATGATGCAGGGATGGCACTCGTCGAGATCACAGGCGTGAACAAGCACTTCGGGGACTTCCAGGCGCTCAAGGACGTCACCATGTCCATCGATCAGGGCGAGGTAATCGTGGTGATCGGTCCGTCGGGTTCGGGCAAGTCGACACTGTGCCGCACCATCAACAGGCTCGAGACCTTCGAATCCGGGTCGATCACGATCGACGGCAAGGAGCTGCCCGAGGAGGGCAAGGAGCTCGCCCGGCTCCGCGCGGACGTCGGCATGGTGTTCCAGTCGTTCAACCTGTTCGCGCACAAGACCATCCTCGAGAACGTGACGCTCGGGCCCATCAAGGTGCGCAGGCAGTCCAAGTCCGAGGCTGAGAAGCGGGCTATGGAGCTGCTCGAGCGTGTGGGCGTGGAGCACCAGGCCTCCAAGTACCCGGCCCAGCTCTCGGGTGGACAGCAGCAACGCGTCGCGATCGCCCGGTCCCTGGCGATGGACCCGAAGGTCATGTTGTTCGACGAGCCCACCTCGGCCCTGGACCCGGAGATGATCAACGAGGTCCTCGACGTGATGACCGGTCTGGCCAAGTCGGGGATGACCATGGTCGTGGTGACCCACGAGATGGGATTCGCCCGCAAGGCCGCCGATCGCGTCATCTTCATGGCCGACGGCGAGCTGGTCGAGCAGGCCACCCCCGAGGAGTTCTTCACCAACCCGCAGAGTGCGCGCGCCAAGGACTTCCTCTCCAAGATCCTGACCAACTGAGTCGGACCCACCAGCAGCATCACCCACCCATCCCACGAGGAGTACACATGAACATCCGACGGATCGGATCGGCCGCAGCGGCCGTCACCCTGGCACTCGGCCTGGCCGCCTGCGGAAGCGACGACGGCGGCGACGGGGACCAGCTCAGGGTCGGCATCAAGTTCGACCAGCCGGGCCTCGGACTGAAGGAGGGCAACGAGTACACCGGATTCGACGTCGACGTGGCCACCTACGTGGCCGAGCAGCTCGGTACCCCCGCCGAGGACATCGAGTGGGTCCAGGCGCCCAGTGCCCAGCGCGAGACCCTCCTGGAGACGGGGCAGGTGGACATGATCGTGGCCACCTACTCGATCACGGACTCCCGCAAGGAAAAGGTCGACTTCGCCGGACCGTACTTCATCGCAGGCCAGGATCTGCTGGTCCGTCAGGACGACGACAGCATCACCGGGCCCGAGTCGCTCGACGGCAAGCGCCTCTGCTCGGTCACCGGGTCGACCTCGGCCCAGAACGTCAAGGAGGAGGTCCCGGGCGTCAACCTGCAGGAGTTCGGTACCTACTCCGAGTGCGTCTCGGCGCTGGTGTCCAACGCGGTCGACGCTCTCACCACCGACGACACGATCCTCGCGGGCTACGCCGCGCAGGACCAGTACCAGGGCCAGCTCAAGGTGGTCGGCGCGCCCTTCTCCGAGGAGCTCTACGGCATCGGGATCCAGAAGGGCGACACGGAGAAGTGTGAGCAGATCAACGAGGCCATCCGCGAGATGATCTCCGACGGCAGCTGGGAGACCGCGGTCGAGGAGAACCTCGGCAAGGCCGGCTTCACACCGGGCGAGGGCAACCCGCCCAACCCCGAGGCGTGCGCCTGATCTGGTCACACACTGACCTGGTCACGCACTGACCTGGTCACACATTGACCGGGTCACGTACTGACCTGATCGACGACAGCCTCCGCGTCACCGGTCACCGGTGGCGCGGAGGTTCCCGACACCACATCACGGAAGGTCGACCATGGGCGATATCTTCGCCGACTATGACGTCCTGGGGGCGGTGTGGGTCACCATCCAGCTCTCGCTGCTCGGGATCATCGGCGCCATGGTGCTGGGGACGATCATCGCGGTCCTCAGGGTCTCGCCGGTGGCGGTACTCCGGGGACTCGGAACCTCGTACGTCAACATCTTCCGGAACCTGCCGTTGACGCTGCTGATGGTGTTCAGCATCCTGGGCCTGTCCTTCATCCTCGGGCTGTCCGTCTCGGACGACTTCGCCCGCAACGCGTTCTGGTGGGCCGCGATCATGCTCGCCGTCTACCACGCCGCGTACGTCTGCGAGGCCCTGCGCTCCGGCGTCAACACCGTTCCGGTGGGGCAGGCCGAGGCTGCCCGGTCCATCGGGCTCGGCTTCGGTCAGTCCCTGCGCGAGGTGATCCTCCCGCAGGCGTTCCGTGGCTCGATCGCCCCCCTCGGCTCGGTCGTCATCGCGCTCATCAAGAACTCGACGGTCGCCGCGGTCATCGGCGTGGGCGACTCGGCAGGCCTGCTCCAGGTGATCACGGAGAACGAGGGCGCGAGTCTGCCGACCTTCTTCTTCTTCGCCATGGTGTTCGTGGTCCTCACCCTCCCGATAGGGCTCTGGACCACCTCCCTCTCACGGAAGTTGTCGGTGAAGCGATGAGCACCCAGGCCGTCCTGTTCGACGCCCCGGGCCCGAAGGCCCGGCTCCGCCACAGGATCTTCACTGTGATCGGCGCGCTGATCGCCGTCGGTATCGCCTACGTGGTCTACGTCCAGTTCGAGGCCGCCGGCCAGCTGCAGGCGTTCATGTGGGAGCCGTTCGTCACCGACCCCGCGGTGTGGACGTCGTACCTCATCCCCGGTCTCAAGGGAACGTTCACCGCGGCAGCGGTCTCGATCGTCCTCGCGGTGATCTTCGGGCTGCTCTTCGGCATGGGCCGGCTCTCGCCGTTCGCCCCGCTACGGTGGTTCTGCAGTGTGATCGTGGAGTTCTTCCGCTCCGTCCCCGTGCTGCTGATGATGGTGTTCGCCTATTTCGGCTACTTCGCCACCGCGAACATCGTGCCCAACGAGCACGCGCCGCTGGCCGCGGTGGTCACCGCGCTCACCCTCTACAACGGGGCGGTCATCGCGGAGCTCGTCCGCTCAGGCGTCCACGGTCTGCCCTCGGGGCAGTCCGAGGCGGGACTCGCCGTGGGGCTCACCCCCGGGCAGGTGCTGCGGTCGATCCAGCTCCCCCAGGCGCTCACGGCCATGCTCCCGGCTCTCGTCGGCCAACTCGTCGTCGTCCTCAAGGACTCGGCCCTGGGGTACGGGATCACCTATCTGGAGCTGCTCAACTGGTCCAAGACCCTGGGCTCGGCGTACGCCAACACCGTTCCCGCGTACATCGTTGCCGGCATCCTGTTCGTGATCATCAACTACGCCCTCACCAAGCTCGCGGTGTACCTCGAGGGTCGGCTGAAGGCGCGCCGCGCGTAGTCCTGGCCCCCGCGCCACCGGGCCCCCTCCGTCGCATCCGCTCCGTGGCATCCGCTCCCGCGCCTGTACACCTGCGGGACAGCCTGTACACCTGCGGGACAAACGCCCGTCGCGATGAACACACGCCTGCACCGCTCGTTCTCTGCCAGCCTGATCGTGAGACAGGTTGGTGCAGTGCGCGGGGATCGGAGTTTGGACGATGATGACTACGCCGATAGGTATTACTGCGACGGGCAGGCGGACGTTTTCGGTCGCGTTCCGTC
>NZ_JAMYEI010000008.1:0-273609 GCF_033790845.1 Dietzia sp. PP-33 | reverse complement strand
ACAACAGACCCTGGACTGGGCAGCGGCACTGCATCCCCGCAGATACTCGGCACCACCGAAAGCACCAGCACTACCCACCACCACTGGCATCAACCTGTCTTGAGACAGGTTGACAACTTCCGAGCGGTACATGCGCGAGTTCATCGCGGGGAGCGGCTGTGGGACGAGTCCGGGTCCGACGTCAGGCGCGCGGGTAGAGGGCGACCTGCGCGGCCTTGACCACCAGCATCACGGCCACGCCCGGCGCGAGCGCGAGTTCGGCGGCCGAGCGGCTGGTCACCTCGGCATCGACCCGCTGGCCATCCCGCAGCTCGGTGGTCACCCGCGTCAACGCCCCCGCCGGGGCCAGCGACACCACGCGCGCCGGCCAGGAGTTCCGCGGACTGGCCGCGACGCCGGACGCGCTCGCGGGCGCGGGCCCAGACGCAGACGCAGACGCGGGCCCGGACGCGGGCCCAGACGCGGGCCCAGACGCGGGCCCGGACTCTGGCGCGGCGGCGTGGATGGCCACCGCCCGCGGATCGACGGTCGCGATAGCGCGCGCACCCGGGGCCCAGCCCGGCGCCCTTCCCGACACCCCTCCCGACGCCGCGTCCGGGCGGTACCCGGTGACGGCGTCGCCGCCCGGGGTGTGCAGCTCGTCGTCGTCGACCACCGCGCCCTCCAGCAGTGACACCCCGGCCAGCCGCGCGGCGAAGTCCGAGCCCGGGCGGGCGAGCACGCCCTCGACGGTGCCGGACTGGACGACGCGACCCCCGGTGACGACGACGACGTCGTGCGCCAGCGCCCACAGGTCCAGTGGATCGTGGGTCACCAGGACCACCGTGCGACCGGTGAGCCGGTCGGCGAGGAGCCGCCTGATACCGGGCGCGATCTCCACGTCCAGTGCGGCCAGCGGCTCGTCGAGCAGGACCAGTTCCGGGTCCACGGCCAGGGCCCGGGCCAGGGCGACGCGCTGGGCCTGCCCGCCGGACAGCTCGTGGGGCCTGCGGCCGGCGAGGCCCGCGCACCCCACGGCGTCCAGCTCGGCGCGGGCGCGGTCGAGGGCGGGGCGTCTGCGGACTCCGCGGGATCGCGGGCCGTAGGTGACATTCTCCAGTGCCGTGAGGTGGGGGAAGAGCCCGGGCCGCTGCTCGAGCGAGACCACCCGGCGGCGGTGCGCGGGCACATGGATGCCCTGCGCGCTGACCGGCCGCCCGTGGAGCTGGACCTCCCCGGAGTCCGGGCGCAGGTGTCCGGCCAGCAAGGCCAGCAATGTGGACTTGCCCGCGCCGTTGGGTCCGACGATCGCGAGGCGACGGCCGGCGGGCACCGTGAGACGGAGCTCGACGTCGCGGTGGTCGACGCGGCAGTCGAGCGCGGCGGCGGGGCCCGGCTCGGCGGTCGCTCCCGGCTCGCCCGACGCGTGCTCAGCCACTGCCCACCACCGCCCGTCGCGCGACGCTCGCCGAGGCTGCCATGAGCACCGCGGCCACCACGATCAGCAGCAGGGCCAGGGCGAGGGCGGTGTCGGTGTTCGTCTCCCGGCTCAGGTAGATCTCCAGCGGCAGGGTGCGCGTGGTGCCCTGCAGTGATCCGGCGAAGGTCAGGGTGGCACCGAACTCGCCGAGGGCGCGGGCGAAGGACATGGCGGCGCCGGCCACGAGCGAGGGCAGGACCAGCGGCAGCGTCACCGTGGCGAGGACGCGGGTCGGGGATGCGCCCAGGGACGCGGCGGTGCGCTCCAGCCGGGAGTCGACCGAGCGCAACGCACCCTCCAGAGCGATCACCAGGAACGGCATGGCCACGAAGGTCTGGGCGATCACCACGGCGGCGGTGGTGAAGCCGACCTCGATCCCGATGACGGACAGGTGCCGACCCACCACGCCGGTGCGTCCGAGCGTGGTGAGCAGGGCCAGCCCCGCCACGACGGGTGGAAGCACCATCGGCAGCGCCGTGACCGTGCGGGCCACCGTGGCAAGGGTCCCGTTGCTGCGGGACAGCAGCACCGCCAGGGGGGTGCCCAGCAGCACGCACAGCAGGGTCGACACTGCGCACGTGCGCAGGCTGAGCAGCGCTGCCTCCCGCGCGGCCTCGGAGGTGAGCAGTCCGGGGACGGCCGCCCATGGGATGCGCACCGCCATCCCCAACAACGGCACGGCGGCCAGCGCCACCGCGAGGACGGCCGTGACGAGGAGCCAGCGGGGCAGCGGGGGCCGGGTCACGGCGGGCCGAACCCGTGGTCCGCGAGCACGGAGCGACCCGCCTCGCCGGTGACGGCGTCGAGGAACCGGCGGGCCGGATCGGACCCGGAGCCAGCAGGCCCGGAGCCAGCAGGCCCGGAGCCAGCAGGCCCGGCGTCCGCAGACCCGGTTCCCGTGGCGCCGGGACGGTCGATCTCCGCGATCAGATAGCGGTTGGGGTCGGAATCCGCGGCCGGGATCGGGATCTGCTCTACCCGGTCCCCGGCCGCGCGGGCGTCGGTGGCGTAGACGATCCCGGCATCGGCCTCACCGGAGCTGACCTTGCCCCGCACGTCGGTGACCTTGGACTCCTCGCTCACCGGCCGGAGTTCGACCCCGGCGGACGCGGCCAGTGCGCGTGCGGCGTAACCGCAGGGGACCGCGGCGGCGCACACGACAAGGCGGGTGCCGTCGAGCGAGCCGTCCAGGCCGGTGATGCCCGCGGGGTTGCCCGGCGGGGTGATCAACGTGAGGATGTTGGTCGCGAACTCCACCGGCTCGCCGGAGACCAGCCCCTCGGCGACGGCCCGGTCCATGCTCCTGACATCCGCCGAGGCCAACACATCAGCAGGGGCGCCCCCGGCGATCTGGTCCACCAGCCCGGAGGAGCCGTCGAACGACAGCCGTACCTCCACGCCGGGGTTCTCGCGCTCGAAGTCCTCGGCGATCCGGGTGAACGCGCTGGTGAGCGAGGCGGCCGCGAAGACGGTCAGCAGTTGGGAGTCCTCGTCGTCGTCGCCCCCCACGGCACACCCCGCGACCAGGGACAGGCACAGGGCCGCCGCCACCACCAGGGCGCCGGGCGCGGCGCCGGGCGCGGCGGCGGCACGCCGGCGACCCCTCCGGCGCTCGCCTGTGGCGCGCACGGTCGACGATCTACCGGTAGTTGGTGAACTGCAGCGCGACCTCCAGGTCGGCCTTCTTGAGCAGCTGCATGCACTCCTGCAGGTCATCGCGCTTCTTGGACGACACCCGGATCTCCTCGCCCTGGATCTGCGCCTTGACGCCCTTGGGGCCCTCGTCGCGCAGGAGCTTGGTGATCTTCTTGGCGTTCTCTTTGTCGATCCCCTGTTTGAGCGTGCCGACCAGGCGGAATCCCTTGCCCGACGGCATGGGCTCGCCCACCTCCAGCGCCTTCATGCTCAGGCCCCGGCGGACCAGCTTCTCGATGAACACGTCCTTGGCGGCCAGCACACGGTCCTCGGAGTCCGCGACGATCTCCACCGCGTCGTCGCCCTTCCACTCGATGCCGGTGTCGGTGCCGCGGAAGTCGTAGCGGGTGCCCAGCTCCTTGGCGGCCTGGTTGAGGGCGTTGTCCACCTCCTGGCGGTCGAACTCCGAGACGATGTCGAACGAGGACTCCGAGGCCATGGATGCGCTCCTTCACGTGGTTGGGGGTCGATCCCGGCCAGGCTACCCGCCCAGGCCATCCGCTCCGGCCACCCCGTGCGCCCCCGATTTGGCACCGGGGGTCACCTGCGTTGTATCGTGTCCTAGCGCCTCCAGGGGTGCACGCCAGATTGCCCGAGCGGCCAAAGGGAGCGGATTGTAAATCCGTCGGCTTATGCCTACGTTGGTTCGAATCCATCATCTGGCACGCGAGACCCCCGCCACAAGCGGGGGTCTTCGTGCATTTCGGGCCGCGATAGTGTGACCGTGTGACACCGTGGTGTTCCGCGGCTCCCGGCGCCGGACACCCGGCTGTCGCCTCTCGTGTAGAAGATTCGGGGTGAGGGGTATCCACGACGCGGTCGGCTCCGAACTACCGGACATGACACTGGCATCGGTACCCGCCGCCCAGCGGATGACCTCTCGTGACCTGCCCGAGGGACTCGGCCCGGCCGTCGACGACCTGGTCGCGGACCTGAACCACACCACCAGATCCGGCAAGGGCATGCGCTCCGCACTGTTCGACGCCGTCTATACCGGCGCCGGTGGCCGGGACGAGACGGTCCGCGACGCCGCCTGCCAGGCCCTCGAACTGCTCCACGAGGCGTTTCTCGTGCACGACGACCTCGCCGACGGTGACGATCACCGCCGGGGCCGGCCCAATCTGCAGGGACGCACCACGACGCGGGCCGCCGGACTGGGGATGCCCCGGGAGTCCGCCGCCCACGTCGGCATGGTGGGGGGACTGCTCGGCGGGGACCTGCTGCTGGTGGCGGCGATGGGGGAGTTCGCCCGGTTGCCCGTCCCGGCGCCCGTGGTGCACCGCGCCATGGAGGAGATCGAGCGTGCCGTGGTGGCCTCGATCGCCGGCGAGTACGCGGACGTACACGGGGCGGCCCACGGTGAGCCGACCACCCAGGAGCACGCCCTGGCTATCGGCGCCGCCAAGACCGCGGCCTACTCCGTGACCCTGCCGCTGGTACTGGGGGTCGTGCTGGCCGGGGGGCCGGAGGAGATGATCCCCCCGCTGCGCGAGACCGGGCGCCACCTGGGCACCGCCTACCAGGTGATCGACGACGTCCTGGGGGTCTTCGGCGACCCGGCCGTGACCGGCAAGTCCAACGAGGGGGACCTGGTGCGCCGCGCGCCCACGGTGCTCCTCGCCTTTGCCGCCACCACCGAGCTCTGGCCGCGCATCGACTCCGCGCTCGGTGGTACCGACTCGGACCATGCCGATCCGGCTCATGCCGCTCCTGACCCGGCCACCGCACGGTCGTTGCTGGCCGAGTGCGGTGCCCGCGAACACGCGTTGGGGATCGCCGAGGACCTGGTGACCGCCGCCCGCGCCACACTGGACTCGCCGGCCGTTCCCCACGACCTGCGCGCAGCGCTCGATCCCCACCTGGCCACCGCCCTCGAGAGGACCCGATGACCCCGCAGAGCCCGCACGCCGAGTTCACGGAGGCCGCCCGCAAGTGCAGCGAGGTGATCCTGCGCCGCTACTCCACCTCGTTCGCGCTCGCCTGCCGCCTGTTGGCCCCGGCGACCCGGCCGCACGTCGCCGCCGTGTACGCGTGGGCGAGGGTCGGGGACGAGGTCGTCGACGGCGCCATGGACGACCCCGTCGCGGCCCGCGAGCTCATCGACGACGCCCGCCGCCGGACCCACCGCGCGGTCGAGCGTGGTCTCGACCCGGACCCGGTCACGCACGCCTTCGCCGACACCGCGCGCCGGTTCGGGATCGGGGCCCGGCTCATCGACCCGTTCTACGATTCGATGGAGGCCGACCTGGAGGTCACCGAGCACACCGAGGAGTCGTTGCGCCGGTACATCCACGGTTCGGCGGAGGTGATCGGGGAGATGTGTCTGCGGACGTTCGCCGGTGGGGGGCTTGGTGACGACGACGAGTTGGCCGCCGGCGCGCGCGCACTCGGATCGGCGTTCCAGAAGGTCAACTTCCTCCGGGACATCCGGGAGGACTCCCTGGAACTCGGTCGCAACTACCTGCCGGGACGGGACCCGCGGGCGCTGACGGACACCGACGTGCGCGAGTTGGCGGACGACGTGGACGCCGACCTGCGCGTCGCCCGCGCTGCGATCGATCGGATCCCCGGCCGGGACCGGCTGGCGGTGCTGGCCGCGCACGACTTGTTCGCCGAGCTCAACGACCGCCTCCGGGCGGCCGGCGCGGCCGGGGTGAGCGCCGGTCGTGTCCGGGTGCCCAACCCGGTCAAGCTGGCCGTGATCGGACGTGCCGCCTCCGGGCGGGGTCGCGCGGTCCCGCGCGGCGGACGGGCGGTCGTGCGATGAGCCCGCGTCTGCCCGGCCGACTGCCCGGCCGTCTACCCGGCCGCCGCACGCCCGCCCCGGACGGTCCCGTCGTGGTGGTGGGTGGCGGCATCGCCGGCCTGGCCACCGCCGCGCTGCTCGCCCGCGAGGGCCGCGACGTCACGCTGGTCGAGGCCACGGACGAGGTGGGCGGCCGCGCTGGCAGCTGGTCGGCGGGTGGGTTCCGGTTCGACACCGGCCCGTCCTGGTACCTGATGCCGGAGGTGTTCGACCACTTCTTCCGCCTCTGCGGCACCACGGCCGCCGAGCAGCTCGACCTTGTCCGCCTGGATCCCGGATACCGCGTGTACTTCGAGGGACAGCCGGATCCGGTGGACGTGCGCTCGGACCGCGCGGACTCGATGGCGCTGTTCGAGTCGCTCGAGGCGGGCGCCGGCGCCACGCTCGGCAGGTACCTCGATTCGGCCCGGACCACCTACGAGCTGGCCCTGCGCCGGTTCCTCTACACCAACTTCACCTCGTACCCGGCACTGGTGCGGCCGGACGTGCTGGCCCGGGCGGGGTCCCTGGTGGCGCGGCTCGTGCAACCTTTGCAGTCGTTCGTCGCCCGCAGGTTCACCGACCGCCGGATCCAGCAGATCCTCGGCTACCCGGCGGTGTTCCTGGGTTCCTCGCCGTACCTGGCGCCGTCGATCTACCACCTCATGAGCCATCTCGACCTCACCGACGGGGTGCTCTACCCGCGCGGCGGGTTCACCGAGCTCATCGCCGCCGTCCGGCGGGTCGCGGAGGCGCAGGGAGTGCGTATCCACACCGGCACCGAGGCGGTCGAACTGACGACCACCTCCGCGGGCGGGGGCGGCCGCGGGCCCGGGCGGGCCAGGGCCCGGGTGACCGGCGTCCGGGTGCGCGACCGGGCGGGGGCCGAGCGGACGCTGCCGGCGGGCCTCGTCGTCGGCGCGGCCGACCTGCACCACCTCGAGACCCGGTGGTTGCCGGAGACGCTCCGCACCTACCCGCAGTCCTACTGGGACGCCAAGACCCCCGGCCCCGGCGCCCTGCTGATGCTGCTCGGTGTCTCCGGCGAACTGCCGCAGCTGGCGCACCACACCCTCCTGTTCACGGAGAGGTGGGAGGAGGGATTCGACGCCATCTTCGGCGAGGAGACCCACATCCCCGACCCGGCCTCCCTCTACGTCTGTCGGCCCAGTGCGACCGACGACCCCGCGGCCGGCACCGCCCCCGCGGGCCACGAGAACCTCTTCGTCCTGGTGCCCATCCCCGCCGACCCGACCCTCGGCCGTGGAGGCGTCGACGGCGCGGGGGACGCGACCATCGAGGCCGCCGCGGACCAGGCGATCGCCCAGATCGCGGAGTGGACCGGCGTCCCGGATCTGGCCGAGCGGGTCGTGTTCCGCCGCACCATCGCCCCGGCCGATCTCGAGGCCGACCTCGGGGCGTGGCGCGGCACCGCCCTCGGCCCCGCCCACACACTCGCCCAGAGCGCGTTCTTCCGGACCCGCAACGTCTCGAGACACGTCGACGGGCTCTACTACGCGGGAGCCTCGACCATCCCCGGGATCGGACTCCCCATGTGTCTGATCAGCGCCGAACTGGTGCTCAAGCACGTCCGCGGCGACACGAGCACGGCCCCGGTGGCCGAGCCCGGCGGGGGCACGGTGTTCGACAGATCAGTGTCCGACAGATCGGTCCCGCGCGGCACGGTGTCGGGCGCGTGATCGGGCTGGCCTACCTGGCGGTCCAGGTCGTGTCCTTCGCGGGCATCCTGGTGATCGACCACCGCTGGAAGCTGGCGGCGTTCCGCGCCCCGGCCGCCGCGGCCCTGGCCGTGACCGCGTCCGTCGCGCTGCTGTTGACCTGGGACGTCCTCGGCGTGCGCAGCGGGGTGTTCTTCCGCGGGCAGACCGACTTCATGACCGGGCTGACCGTCGCGCCGGAGATCCCGCTCGAAGAGGTCGTGTTCCTGGCGTTCCTCTCGCACCTCGCGCTGGTGTGCGCGGCCGGCGTCGCGCTCGCGGCCGAGCACCGGTCGCGGGCCTTGCGGTCCTCCCGAGATTCCGACGTTCACCGGACGACGGGGGAGCGCCGGTGACCAGCCTGTACACGACCCTCAACCTCACCATGTCCATCCCCGTGGTGGCCGCCGCCCTCCTCGCGGCCTGGCGCCTGAGGGGGCCCGAGAAACGCCGGTGGCTGATCGGGGTCGGCGGCGCGCTGGTGATCCTCATGATCCTCACCGCGGTCTTCGACAACATCATGATCTCGGCCGGGCTCGTGGCCTACGACGACGAGCTGACCAGCGGACTCCGCCTGGGCGTGGCGCCCATCGAGGACTTCGCCTACGCCGTGGCGGCGGCCGTGTTCGTACCGTCGGTGTGGGCGCTGCTCACCGCCGCCCCGCGTGTCGGGGCCGAGGTGGGGAGTCCGACGGTGTCGGGCCGGGGGGACGCCTCGTTGGCGCGCGCCTCGGATCATGGCGACGACGAGGTCCGCACCGCCGAGCGGCCCGCGACCCCCGGTCTGCTGACCACGCTGTTCTGGTCGTCCCGGCCGGTGTCGTGGGTCAACACCGCCGCGCCGTTCGCGCTGGCGTACTTCCTGGCCACCGGGGGGTTCGACCTCCTCGGCGTGATCGGCACGTTCTTCTTCCTGGTGCCGTACAACCTCGCGATGTACGGGATCAACGACGTCTTCGACTACGAATCGGACCTGCGCAACCCGCGCAAGGGCGGCGTCGAGGGGTCCGTGCTGGAGCGGTCCAGGCACACGGCCACCCTCGTGGCCTCGGGCGTGACGACCGTGCCGTTCCTGGCCTATCTGGTGTGGGTGGGCTCGTGGGAGTCGTCACTGTGGCTCGCGGCGAGCGCGTTCGCGGTGATCGCCTACAGCGCCAAGGGGCTGCGGTTCAAGGAGATCCCGTTCTTGGACTCGGTTACCTCCGCCTTCCACTTCGCCTCCCCGGCGATCGTCGGTTGGACCATCGCGGGAGCCGAGCTGACCGGGGGAGTGTGGGCGTGCCTGATCGCCTTCATGCTGTGGGGCGCCGCCTCGCAGGCGTTCGGGGCGGTGCAGGACGTGCGCTTCGACCGCGAGGCGGACCTCAAGTCCGTCGCCACCGTGCTCGGGGCGCGGGCCGCGGTGTGGTTCGCGCTGGCCTGCTACGCCGCCGCGGTCGTGGTCCTGCTCGTGGCGGCGCCGTGGCCTGCCTCCGGGGCGGCCTTCGCGATCCTGCCGTACCTGGCCACCGTGGCGGCCTATGTGAGGGTCACCGACGCCGATGCCGAGCGCACCAACGAGGGGTGGAAGCGCTTCCTGGTGCTCAACATGCTGGCCGGCTTCTGCGTGACCCAGCTCGTGCTGTGGTCGGTGCTCGTCTGGTCCTGAGGCTCCCCGCCACTCGCCGCTCACCGCTCACCGCTCACCGCTCGCAAAAGCTATGCGCCCGCTTTGGACCATTCCGGGCTCACGAGTCGGCGGGAGGCGAGCGTTCCGGGCGCGCAAGTCGAAGGGTCAGCTCGGGCTCAGCGCTGGACGCGCTCCATCCACCGCTTCGAGGGCGGGCTGGTGCGCCAGTTGCGGAAGATCGTCCGGAACGCCCGGGAGAAGCGCCGGCGCATCGCGGCGGGATCGTCGAACGGCCGCGCGGAGATGCCCACGGTCAGCGATCGGTCCACACGTACCCGGTCGGCGGCGCCGAACTGGAACGACAGGTCGATGTCGTCGTGGAGTTCCGGGTCCGCGCGGTCGACCCCGTCGCGGACCCGCTCCCACGCCGCCCGGCGCATCGCCAGGTTCGAGCCGAACAGCACCGGGTGCGCCATCGCGGCGCCCACCGAGAAGAAGTAGGCGTCCATGTAGAGCAGCTGTGCGGCGCGGGCCCGCCAGCCGCTCAACCCGATGAACTCGCCGGGGCCCGAGATCGCGACGAGCTCGGGATCCTCGGTGAACGCGCCCTCGATCCGCTCCAGCCAGTCCGGGCCGGGGCGGGAGTCGGCGTCCAGGCGGGCGATCACGTCACCGGTGGCCGCGTCGTAGCCGGTGGCGGCGGCCGAGGGGATCCCCCGCACCGGCTCGGTTACCACGCGGGCGCCGGCCTGCCGGGCGACGTCGGGACTGTCGTCACCGCAGCCGTTGTCCACCACCACGATCTCGTCGGGCAGCCGCGTCTGGGACCGCAGCGCCGCGAGGCACCCGGCGAGCTCGTGGGCGTCGTCGAGGACGGGGACGACCACGGAGATGAGCATGGTTCTCATCCTGCCAGCGGACCGCCGACCGCACCCAACCGGGCGATTTGTGCCCTGTTCGAGCGTGTGTGTAATCTGCTAGAGGCTTTCACCCCGAGTCGCGGAGAAGTTCGCGACCCGGAGTGGCCCGCCCCCTTAGCTCAGTCGGTAGAGCGTTTCCATGGTAAGGAAAAGGTCGTCGGTTCGATTCCGACAGGGGGCTCGCACTGTGCGGGCGGCTGGGTCGCCCGGCTGGCAGAGCATGCCGGTGTAGCTCAGCTGGTTAGAGCGCACGACTCATAATCGTGAGGTCGGGGGATCGAGTCCCCCCACCGGTACAAGACAGACGAAGGCCGTCCGCGAATCGCGGACGGCCTTCGTTGTCTCTGCCCAGCCGCTGCAACGACTACTGTGCGGCGTGTTCGCTTCGACGACGACGGTGCCGAATGTGCTGGATGATGCTCGCGGCCACGGCTGCGGCCAGCAGCGCGTACAGCACGATGGTGATAGGCGAGGAGAACAGGATCGCCACATCACCCTCGGACTGCGCCAGTGACCGCCGCAGTTCGATCTCCGCCAGTGGGCCGAGGATCGCGGCGATCAGGACCGGGGCCAGCGGGATCGAGAACCGCCGCATCAGGAATCCCACGACACCGATCGCGATCACCATCCAGAGGTCCAGCGTGGAGGAGGAGATCGCGTAGGTGCCGAGCATCGCGATGACGGTGACCCCGGCGTACAGATTGTGGCGGGGGATCAGGAGTAGCTTCGCCCAGACGGCGGCGAACGGCAGGTTGATGATCAACAGGATGATCAGACCGACGAACAGGCTGGCGAGCAGCGGCCAGACCAGCGCGGCGCTCGTCTCGAACAGTAGGGGACCGGGCTGCATCCCGTATTGCTGGAACGCGGCCAGCATCATCGCGGCCGTCGCCGAGGTCGGCAGTCCCAGGACGAGCAGCGCGCCCATCGCGCTGCCCGCGGTGGCGTTGCCGGCGGCCTCGGGCGCGGCGACGCCCTGGAGCGCTCCGCGGGTACCGAAGTCGGGGTCATTCCGCCGCTTGGCCAGAGCCTTCTCGGTTCCGTAGGCGAGGAACGTGGGAACCTCGGAGCCGCCGACGGGGATCGTGCCGAAGGGGAGACCGAATGCGGTGCCGCGGAGGAAGGCGGGGACGATCCTGCGCATCTCCTTGCGCGTCGGGAACGGTGAGCCCTCGGTCTTCACCGGTCCGCCGGTCAGGGTCTGTCGGTGGATCCGCGACGCCTGGTGCAGTACCTCCCCGAGAGCCAGCAGGCCGACGGTGATCACGATGATCGAGATGCCCTCGAACAGGGCCGGGTTCTCCAGTGTGAAGCGCTGGGTGCCGGTCATCGAGTCGGTGCCGACCAGCGCGAGCGCGAGCCCCAGCCCGAGTGCGGCGAGCCCCCGCACGACGGACTCGGCGACGACCGCCGAGATGGCGACGAAGGCGAAGACGGCGAGCGCGAAGTACTCCGGTGACGAGAACGCCCGCGCGAGCAGGATCAGGTAGGGGGAGAGCATGACCACGCAGGCACACGCGATCATGCCGCCGGTGAACGCGCCGATCGCCGAGATGCCCAGTGCTTTGGCGGCCCGGCCGTCCAAGGCCATCCGGTGGCCCTCGAACGTCGTCGCTATGGCCGACGAGTTGCCCGGGGTGTTGAGCAGGATCCCCGAGGTCGAGTCGCCGAACAGTCCTCCGAAGTAGATGCTGGCGAACATGATGAAGGCGCCGGTCGGATCGAGTGTGAAGGTGACCGGGAGGAGCAGGGCGACCGCCATCGCGGAGCCGAGTCCGGGCAGGACACCCACAGCGGTACCGAGGACGGCACCGATCAGCAGGAGGGTGAGGTTCATCGGGGTCAGGACCCCGGCCAGGCCCTCGCCCAGGAGGCTCAGTTGCTCCATGGCAGTACTCCTTCCAGTATGCCGGGGGGCAGGCCCAGCCCGAGACCGGCCGAGAAGGCGATCTGGATGACGGACGCGAAGATCACCGAGACGGCGACGTCGAACAGTGGGCGTCTGCTGCCCAGGGCGTAGCTGACCACCCAGAACAGCGCGCTGGCGGTGACCAGCCAGCCCACGGGCTGGAGTGTGAGCGCGAACGCCACGAGCCCGCAGAGCACGATCCCGGTGGTGCGGTAGTCGACGGGGATGTATCCCGAGCCGACGGCCGCGGACGGCGAGGGCGTCCCGGTGGGGGAGTCGGTCTCCTGTGGGTGTGCCGGGTCGCCTGGCCGGGTCGTGCCGCCAACACCCCGGGTCTCACCGGTGTGGTCGATCGCGGCCAGATCCTCGAGCATGTCGGTGGACAGCTGGCCCATCGTCGATGTGGCCTCGGTGTGCCGAGGGTTGCGGATGACGTTGATCGCCAGCAGTACACCGGTCAGGAGGAGGAACCCGGCGACCAGGCCGGGGAAGAATTGCGGACCGGGGGTTCCTGCCCCGTCGGGGACGTCCATCTGGACGATCTGCACGGTCATAAAGGCAGCGATCGCCAGGATGCCGGTGGCGAAGCCCAACTCGGTCCGATTGCGCCACCAGCGCGTTCTGCTGCCCGGCTGAGCATGCGGAACCGCGGTGCTCGCCGGGTCGGTCGAGGTACTCACTGGCCCAACTCCTTGATGATCTCTTCGGTTGACGCGATCTCGGCGTCGAGGAACTGCTCGAACTGTTCGCCTGCCATGAACTCGTCGGTCCAGTCGTTGCGGTCGAGGGTGTCGCGCCACTGATCGGTCTCGCTCATCTCCGTGATGATCGCGATCAGCTCGTCACGGACCTCCTCCGGGATGTCCGGTGGGGCGACCAGCCCGCGCCAGTTCGACATGGACACGTCCACTCCCTGTTCGATGAAGGTCTGAGTGGGTATCTCCTCGAGAGGTGTCGCCGAGGAGATACCGAGCGCTCGGAGTTCACCCACCTCGATCTGGGCGGCGAAGTCGTTGGCACTCGAGATGGCCCCCACAGCGGAACCGCTGATCATCGCGCGCACGACCTCACCGCCACCGGCGTAGGCGATGTAGTTGGTCAGGGACGGGTCGATGCCGGCAGCGTCGGCGAGCATTCCCGTGAGCAGATGGTCGATGCTCCCCAACGACCCGCCCGCGATCGCCATTCCCGGATGCTCTCGCCACGCCGCCATGAACTCGTCCAGCGTCTGATACGGCGAGTTCGCGGGGACCACGAGCACGTTGTAGTCGTCCGCGAGACGTGCGATGGGCGTCGTGTCTTCGAGCGTGGCGTCGGAATCCTGCAGGATCACTCCGCCCACCATCACGCCGCCGGTGACCATGAGCGAGTCGGTGCGTCCGGCGAGTTGAACGAACTGGGTCAGTCCGATGGTCCCGGCCGCGCCGGGGACGTTGCGGACGCGGACGGCGTTGACGATCCCGTCGGACATCAGGGCCTGCTGTGCTTCTCTGCCGAACGTGTCCCATCCGCCGCCGGGGGCGGCCGGCGCGATGATGTTCAGTTGTGTCCGCGCGTTGTCGCCGCCGCCCGAGCTGCTGGCATCGGTCACCGCGACAGTGGTCAGCGCGACGGCTAGTACCACGGTCACGAAGCGGGCAAGGTGTTGTCGCATCCACGGTCCTTCCTGGTTCTCGGTGCCAGAGACGCCACCGAGGGATGAGCTGAGAATGGAATGTCGACGTGTGATGTGGGGCACAACTAGGGTTTGTGCTCATTGATGCTCACGCCGTCCGGCTGGAACGTGGCGGGGTGAAGCAGCGGGCAGGCTTGCTGCGACGGAGGAAAGGGCCGAGGTGGCGCAGTACCCGGAGTGGCTTCTGAGGCGGAGGTTCAGACTTGTCGTCGTCCTGCTGATCCAGTGCGCGGTCGTGCTGACCTGTGTCGGCTTGACGGCGTATGCCGCGTCGCGCGTCCAGGAGCGACAGGTGCGCGATGCCATGACCGAGCGCGTGCTCGCCGTCGCCCACAGCCTCGCCAGGCTCGAGCAGGTTCGGGACGCCATCGAACGGGACGACCCGGAGCAGGAGCTACAACCGCTGACCGAGCTGATCCAGCAGGCCTCGGGTGTGGACTACGTGGTGATCAGTGACTCCGACGGGATCCGGATCACCCACCCGGTGCCCGGGGAACGCGGTCGGCCGGTCTCGACCGACCCGGAAGCAGTTCTGGCCGGTGCCACCTTCGTCGGCACCGAGGAGGGGACTATCGGTCTGACACTTCGCGCCAAGGTGCCGGTGTATCGCGACGGCGTCGTCATCGGCGCGGCATCGGTCGGGGTCCTCGAGTCGGAGATCGCCGCCGATCTGCGGTCCAGTCTCGGGGCGATGGCACCGTGGGTGCTGCTGGCGGTGCTGGTCGGGTTGATCGGTGCCGCCGGCGTCTCCCGCGCGGTCGACGTCCGCGTACGAAGGCTGGAGGCCGAGAACGCCGAACTGGGTGAGCAGCGCCGGCTCTCGAGAGCGCTCCGCGAGCAGACCCACGAGTTCCGGACGCGGATACACGCGGTGTACGGCCTCGTCGAGAGTGGCGAGGTCGACGAGGCGTTGGAGTACCTGGCCGAACTGGCTCCGGTCTCCGGCACGGATATCCGGGATGGAGTCATCGAGGACCCGCGGATGCGCGCAGTACTGGGGGCGATGGTCGCGGAGTACCACTCGCAGGGAGGACGGCTGGAGATCGACCCACTGACGTCGACGAGCGTGGGTGCACTCGGTGGAGATGAAGTCTCGCTGATCGCGAACCTGGTGCTCAATGCGATGGAGGCGGCCGGCCCCGGCGGTCACGTCCGCGTCCTGGTGGTCGCGGACGAGTTCGGCACCGAGGTGGCGGTCGGAGATGATGGCCCAGGTCTGGACCCGGACACGCTGCCGATGGTGATGGAGCACGGCTACTCCACCAAGCAGCCGGGCGATCGGCATGCGACGCGCGGGGTGGGCCTCGCCGTGGTCTGGCAGATCGTGCGGGATCGTGGTGGCGACATCGAGGTGGGACGTTCGTCGGCCGGTGGGGCACTGTTCACCGTGCGGCTCCCCGCATCCCCGGGTGGGAAGGTCGGCGGGGACCGTGCCGTCTGAGATCGCAGTAGCGAGAGCGTGAAGGGGCGACGAGGGTGAACGGGGAACAGGGCGGCCACACCATCCGGACGCTGATCGTCGACGACGATCCCGTCGCGCGTCGCCTGCACAGTCGGTACGTGGACAGTGTTCCGGGGTTCAGGGTGGCCGCCGCGGTCGCTGACGGTCACGGGGCCATCAGATGGGCTGCGGGCGGCGGGGTAGATCTGATCCTGCTCGACATCGGCCTTCCGGGTTTCAGCGGGATCGAGGTGTTGCACCGGATCAGGACGATCTCCCGCCGCCCCATCAGCGTGATCGTGGTCAGCTCGCTTCGGGACCGCATCACCGTCAGGCAGGCGCTGTCCGGCCAGGTCGTGGGGTATCTGGTCAAGCCGTTCACCAGGGCCGCGATGATCGAGCGACTGGAACGGTTCCGCGCCGAAAGCGCCGGACCACCGGCAGAGCTCGATACGTTCGGTCAGGGGGAGATCGACGCTCTGCTGCGGAGGGGTCCGGGCGTGACGTCCACGGGCCCGGCGGCGACCGGGCACGGCCCCGGCCCCGGCCCACTGCCCAAGGGGTTGTCCGAGCCGACGCTGGCCGCGGTCCTCACCGCTCTGGACGACGGCGCCGGTCACACGGCTGTGGATGTCTCCCGCATGAGCGGCGCCTCCCGCGCGACCGTGCGCCGCTACCTCGATCATCTGCACCGGAACGGCACCGTTGATGTGTCGCACCGCTACGGCGGGCGCGGACGACCGGAGCTGCTCTACCGACTCGTCGTGCCCTGATATCCACCGGGGAACGGGGGGTGTCGCGCCCGGCTCACACCCCGAACGTCGACCGGGGATAGCCGGCCTCTACGTCTGTCACGACGTTGACAAGGTACGGCACCCCGCTCGCGAAGGCACGGTCCAGCGCGGGGCCGATCTGCGTGGGGTCGGTGACCATCTCGCCGGCCCCGCCGAGCGCCCTGACCACCTCGTCGTAGCGGGTGCGCGGGGCGAGGTCGGCGATCACGTCGTAGCCGTACAGCATCTGCATGGGCCCCTTCTCCAGTCCCCACGCCCCGTTGTTGCCCATCACCATCACCACGGGCAGGTTGTGGCGCACGAGGGTGTCCACGTCGATGAGCGAGAACCCGGCCGCACCGTCGCCCAGCAGCAGCACCACCTGACTCGAGGGCCGGGCGATACGGGCCGCGATCGCCGCGCCCAGCCCCGCGCCGAGGCAGCCGAACGGACCGGGGTCCAGCCAGTTCCCGGGCCGCGCGGGTTCGATGAACTTCCCGGCGAAGGACACGAAGTCGCCGCCGTCACCGATCACGACCGCGTCCTCGGCAAGCCGCGGCAGCAGTTCACCGTAGATGCGCGCCGGGTGGACGGGGTCCGCGCTCGCGCCGAGCAGTTCGAGGTCGGCGGCGTGGGTGGCGTCGGCCTTCTCGCGTAGCGACCGGGCCCACCCGCTCCAGTCCGGCGTGCTCGACCGACGTTGCACCGCCTCGGTGAGTGCGTCCAGGACCCGCCCCAGGTCGCCGGCCGTGGCGACGGCGGGGTCGGCGTGGCGGCTGAGCTGGCCCTCGGAATCGGCGACGTGCACCACTGTCGCCGGTTCTGCACCGTCCTTTCCGCCGAACACGCCGTACCCCAGGCGGAAGTCCAACGGGGTGCCCACGACGACGACGAGGTCCGCGCCCCCGAACGCCATGCCGCGCGCCTTGGACACGAGAAGGCTGTGACCCGGGGGGACTATCCCTCGCCCCATGCCGTTCGGGATCGCGGGCAGTCCGAGCGCCTCCACGCACCGCAGGGCCGCGTCCTCTGCGCGGTCCGCCCACACGTCCGAGCCCAGCACCAGGACGGGCCGCTTCGATCCGGCGAGCAGGTCCGCGATCCGGTCGACCGCGTCGGTGTCGGGGGAGCGGTCGACACCGGGGGCGGGCGATCCGTCCGCCGCGAATCCCGGCCCGGGGCGCACGGACTCGCACTGGTCGAAGAAGTGGTCCATGTGCACGTCAAGGAACGCCGGCCCGCGGTGGGCGGTGCGCGCGGCGGTGAAGGCGCGGTGGGTGGCGGCGGCGATGTCGGCGGTGTCGCGGGCCGTCTCCGCGGACACTGTCACCGGGCGCATCAGGGGGACGTGGTCGAACTCCTGCAGGCTGCCGGTGCCCCACCTGCCCGCGGGGGCGCGGCCGCCCACGACCACCATCGGCGCGCCGGAGAACGAGGCCTGGGTGACCGCACTGATCCCGTTGGTCACCCCCGGCCCCGCCGTGAGGACGGCGAGGCCGGGGGAGCGGGTCAGCTTGCCGGTGGCCTCGGCGGCGAAGGCGGCGGTCTGCTCGTGGCGCACGTCCAGCAGTGTGATGCCGTGGTCCTCCTTCTCCGCGGCGTCGTACATCGGGAACACGTGCGCGCCGGACAGGGTGAACATGGTCCTTACCCCGTGGGCGGCGGCGACGGCGGTGGCGTGGGATCCGCCGTGGCCGGATACTTGCGCCCGGCCACCGCCGGCCTGGTCGGATCGGTCTGTGGGGTCGTTCTGGCTCACGGGCGCTCTCCCTGGTCGACTGTCTCCACCGTAGGAGCCGCGCGCCCCCGCAGGAGCCGTTCCGCGCGGACGGGCTCGGGTAGCGTCGGCGGGCGTGAGCACAGAGAGCGCAGCCGGCGACCTCGTCGTCGTCACCGGGGATCCCGTGACCGTCACCACCGAGGTGGTGGCGCGCTTCGCCGAGGCGGTCGGCGCCCGCGCGGGCCAGGTCCCCGCCACCCTGGCCGCCGCCCTGACCGCGCCGGTCCAACGCGCGGTGATGGAACACCCGGCACTGCGGATCGACCTGTCCCGCACCCTCCACACCGCGCAGTCCTCCGAGCACCACCGCCCGATCGCGGTCGGCGACGTCCTCACCGCCACCGCGACCGTCACCGGCGTGCGCTCCGCCCGCGGCGGACGGATGATCGGCTTCGACACGGTGTTGCGCGACGCGACCGGCGCGGCCGTCCAGTCCCTGTCCAGCGCGCTGCTCACCGCGGAGGTGGAGGAATGACGGACGACCCGACGACGACGAGGCGGCCCCAGCCAGGCGAGCCGATCCCGGCCCGCACGTGCCCGATCACGCGCGAGGACCTGCGCCGCTACGCCGACGCCTCCGGGGACCACAACCCCATCCACCTGAACGACGAGGCCGCCCGCGCGCTCGGTCTGCCCGGAGTGGTGGCGCACGGGATGCTGACCTCCGCGGTGGCGATCGGTGTGGTGGCGCAGTGGGCCGGGGGAGCCGACAGGGTGCTGGCCACCTCGATCCGGTTCGCCGGACCCGTGGTGGTGCCCGCCGACTCCCCGGCGCGGCTGGAGGTGGCGGGCACGGTCAAGAAGGTCGCCGAGGACGGCTCCACTGCCGACGTGGCGCTGGCGGTGACCTGCGGCGGGGTCAAGGTGTTCGGCAAGGCCGTGGTGACCGTCTCGCTGGCCGGGGGATGAGGCGCGTCCCCGCCACACGGCGGGCGTGATTTCGGGGCACTGCCGGGACTGTCGTACACTGAATTGCCCGACCGCCCGCGGTCGCGGCCCGCGCTGCCTGAGGTAGCCGCCGACACTGTAGAGTCGAGGCGTTCGTGCGGTCCGCGCTTCGTGAGACGGCACGGGTGGCCGGGAGACCGGCCGAAGGGGCGTAGCTCAATTGGCAGAGCAGCGGTCTCCAAAACCGCAGGTTGCAGGTTCAAGTCCTGTCGCCCCTGCCCTTCCCGCCAGCCAACGACGACCCGGAGGTACCGCGTGAGTCAGGATCGCGACGACGACGTCGACACCAGCGGCGCGCGCGATTCCGACGGCGCCGCGGCGTCCACCGGCTCCGCTGTTCCGGCAGGCTCTGCTGTTCCGACGGGCAAAGCCGGCCGGGGTGACACCGCTGTCGCGGGCCGTGTCCGCACGGACGCGGACACCGCGGAGGACACGCGGGGCAACCGCGCGAATCCGTTCCAGTACATCGGGCAGGTCGTCGAGGAGTTGCGCAAGGTCATCTGGCCGACGCGCAACCAGATGGTCACCTACACCATCGTGGTGTTCCTGTTCCTGATCTTCATGACCGCGCTGGTCTCCGGCGTCGACTTCGGCGCGGGCAAGCTCGTCGAGCTCGTCTTCGACCGCTGACCTGCCGCTCGGGTCCGGGGCGAGATCCGGACCGCCGAACTTCGAGAGGACCGCAATTTCCGTGAGCGACATCGAGCACAGCCCCGAGTCCGAGGACGTCGAGCAGAGCCCGGCTGCCGCCGAGCAGGCCGAGACCGAGGCCGACGCAGTGCTCGGTGACACGGCTGCGGACCCCTCCGACGCCGCCGTCCCGCCGACCGCGGAGGCCGTCGAGGCCGAGGTCGAGGCGGTAGCCGAGGCTGATGTGGACGCCGTCGCCGAGGACGAGGACGCCTCCGAGCTCGGCCAGGCCGGCGCCGACGAGACCGGTGCGTCCGAGGGCGGCACCGACGAGGACGGCACCGCCGAGAACGATGCTGACGGCGACGCGCCCGTCGACGAGGGGGCCCCCGAGGAGGCGGCGCCCGCGATCGACCCGGTCATCGCCTTCAAGCGTCAGCTCCGCAAGCTCCCCGGCGACTGGTATGTCGTGCACTCGTACGCCGGCTACGAGAACAAGGTCAAGGCCAACCTGGAGACCCGTGCGGTCACCCTCGGCGCGGAGGACAAGATCTACCAGGTCGAGGTCCCGATCGAGGAGTACACCGAGGTCAAGAACGGCCAGAAGAAGGTCGCCAACCGCAAGGTCCTGCCCGGTTACGTCCTCGTCCGCATGGACCTCGACGACGAGTCATGGGGCGTCGTCCGCAACACCCCAGGGGTCACCGGTTTCGTCAGCGCGACCGGCGGCGCGGCCGGTGCGCCCACCCCGCTCTCTCTGAGCGACGTCGCCAAGTTCCTGGCCCCCAAGCCGGAGAAGAAGGCCACCGCTCCCGGTGGCGAGGGCGACAGCGGACTGGTCCCGCAGACCGTCGAGGTCGAGTTCACGGTCGGCGAGTCGGTCACCGTCATGGACGGCCCGTTCGCCACGCTGCCCGCCAGCATCTCCGAGGTCGAGCCCGCCTCGCAGAAGCTCAAGGTGCTCGTGTCGATCTTCGGTCGCGAGACCCCGGTGGAGCTCGGTTTCTCCCAGGTCGAGAAGATCGACTGACGCACCCGGTCAGGCCGACGACCCGCCCCGCGCCTCCCGCGCGCGGCGGGTCTCGTCGTTTCCGTCGCGATTAGGGATCCCCGCGATCCCGCGCGTAGAATCTCCAAGGTTGCGCCTGCGCTCTCCGATGCCCGCCCGAGAGGGCGGTACGCGGGGAGCGGCGCACACGACAGTCGGCCTCCCACGTGTACAGCGTGGAGCCGAGATCCAGTCGAAGAATCAGGAAGACGATGCCTCCGAAGAAGAAGAAGGTCTCAGGGCTCATCAAGCTCCAGATCAATGCCGGCGCCGCCAACCCGGCCCCGCCGGTCGGTCCGGCTCTGGGTGCCCATGGTGTCAACATCATGGAGTTCTGCAAGGCCTACAACGCAGCCACCGAGAACCAGCGCGGAAACGTCGTGCCGGTCGAGATCACGGTCTACGAGGACCGTTCTTTCGACTTCAAGCTCAAGACTCCGCCCGCCGCCAAGCTCCTGCTCAAGGCCGCCGGCCTGCAGAAGGGCTCCGGCACGCCGCACTCCGCCAAGGTCGGCAAGGTCTCCATGGACCAGGTCCGTGAGATCGCGCAGACCAAGATGGAAGACCTCAACGCCAGCGACGCCGACCAGGCCGCGAAGATCATCGCCGGCACCGCCCGCTCCATGGGCATCACGGTCGAGGCCTGACCTCCACCAACCCCGAAGCACTCGTGGGAGGGCAGCTCAGGCCCGCACCACACCCGACCGCCGCGTGAGTGACGCGGCAGGAATGGAACTCACATGAGCAGGAACAGCAAGGCCTTCAAGGCCGCAGCTGAGAAGGTCGACCGCACCAAGCTGTACTCGCCTCTGGATGCCCTGGCCCTGGCCAAGGACACCTCCTCGACGAAGATGGACGCCACCGTCGAGGTCGCCATGCGACTTGGCGTCGACTCCCGCAAGGCGGACCAGATGGTCCGCGGTACCGTGAATCTTCCGAACGGCACCGGTAAGACCGCCCGTGTCATCGTCTTCGCCGCGGGCGAGAAGGCCACCGAGGCCGAGGCCGCCGGCGCCGATGTCGTGGGCACCGACGACCTGATCGAGCGGATCCAGGGCGGCTGGCTCGACTTCGACGCCGCGATCGCCACCCCGGACCAGATGGCCAAGGTCGGCCGTGTGGCCCGCGTGCTCGGCCCGCGTGGCCTCATGCCCAACCCCAAGACGGGCACCGTCACCATGGACGTGACCAAGGCCGTCAACGACATCAAGGGCGGCAAGGTCACCTTCCGCACCGACAAGGCCAACAACCTGCACTTCATCGTGGGCAAGGCATCCTTCTCCACCGAGCAGCTCACGGAGAACTACCAGGCCGCGATCGACGAGGTCATGCGTCTGAAGCCGTCCTCCTCCAAGGGCCGCTACCTGCAGAAGATCACCATCTCCACCACGACCGGCCCCGGCATCCCGGTCGACACCTCGGCGATCTCCAAGCTCCTCGAGGCGGGCACCGACTCCGAGTGAGTTGAACCGCCCGGACAGGGCCCCGCGACCGGTCTCCGGCGCGGGGCCCTTCTGCGTGACCCCGACCGGCACGAATGCGGGAAGATGGTCCCATGACCTCCCAGCCCGTCGGCTCTGCCCGGCCCACCAGCGCGGCGTCCACGAATGCGGTGTCGGTGCGCGACGTCGCACTGCGTGACGGCCTCCAGCTCACCGAGGGACGCCTGAGCACCACGGCGAAGGTCGAGCTGGTCCGCACGCTGCTCCGGCTGGGTGTCCCGGAGCTCGAGGTGGGGTCCATGGCCCGGCCCGACCTCGTGCCCGCGCTGGCGGACACCCTCGACGTGATCGCCGCCCTCGACGAGGCCGAGCGCGACCGCTGCTGGGTGTGGGTGGCCACCCCGGGCCACGTGCGCCGCGCCGCCGACGCCGGGGTCCGCCGCTTTCAGTACTGCCTGTCTGTGACCGACGAGCACAACCGCGCCAACATCGGTCGCGACGCCGAGACGAGCATGGCCGCCCTCCCCGGGGCCGTCGAGGCCGCGGCGGCGGTGGGCGGCACCGTCCAGCTCTGTCTGGCCACCACGTTCACCTGCCCGATCACCGGGCCGGTCGACCCCGGGCGGGTGCTGGGGTTGATCGCCGATCCACGGGGGGAGGGCACCGCCGACGTGGTGCTCGCCGACACCCTCGGCCAGGCGCATCCGCGGCAGGTCGCCGACCTCGTGGCCGCAGCGATCGAGCCGGCGGGCGGGCGACGGCTCGTCTTCCACGGTCATGACACGTGGGGGATGGGCGTGGCCAACACGCTGGCCGCCGTGGCCGCCGGGGCGGGCATGGTCGACGCCGCGCTGGGCGGGCTCGGCGGCTGCCCCTTCGCTCCCGGTGCCTCCGGCAACACCGCCACCGAGGACGTGGTGTTCGCCCTGCGCCCGGACTGGCTGGGGCCGGACCAATTCCACGAGTTGGTGCGTACCGGTGACCGCATGCTCACCCGGCTGGGCGAGCGGTCGCGCTCGCGGGCCTCGGCGGGCGCGCACGGTGACGGCCGCGAGTTCGCCTGGACCCTGCCGCGGGCCTGACCCGGGCGCCGCCCGCCCGCGGCTCGTCGAGTGGTCCCAACTGCGGAGGTAGCTCCGTGCCCAACTCGGACAACGTGAACGGGATCGACCACTCGCGTTCTCACCGACATCTCGGCCGACGTCGACGTCACGATCCACCCGCGCACCCGGCGCGAGCGCTCAGATGACGCCACGGGCGGACAGATCGGCCAGGCGCTCGGTGTCCAGCCCCAGCAGGTCGCAGTAGACGGCCCGGTTGTCCCAGCCCGGCTCGGGCGCCCCGCCGCGACGCACCGACCCGGGGGTGCCGTCCAGGACGGGCACCACCCCGGGGCCGAGCACCGTGTCGTCGACCCCCGGCACGGTGTGCGGCACGATCATGTCGCGCGAGAGGAACTGCTCGTCTCGCACCACGTCCGCGACGGTGTTGACCGGACCCACCACGACGCCCGCGGCATCGAGGACCTCGCGGATCTCCTCGGCCGTCCGCTCGGCGGCCCAGTCGGCGATGATCGTGTCGATCTCGTCCTGGTGCACCCCGCGCGCCGAGTGGTCGGCGAACCGCGGGTCCTCGGCGAGCCCGGGCCGGCCCATCGCCGCGCACAGCCTGCGAAAGACGGTGTCCTGGTTGGCGGCGATGATCACCCACAGTCCGTCGGAGGCGCGGTAGAGGTTCGACGGTGCGATCCCCTCCAACCGGGTGCCGGACGGGCCGCGCACCACGCCCGCCGCGTCGTAGTCGGGGATCACCGACTCCTGCACGGCCAGACACGACTCGGTCAGGGCCACGTCGACCACCTGGCCGCGGCCGGTGGTGGTGCGGGCCAGCAGGGCCGCGAGGATCCCCTGGACGGCGAACATCCCGCCGAGCGTGTCACCGAGTGACAGCGCCATGCGCGGCGGCGGCCGGTCGGCGAAGCCGTTGAGGTGCCGCAGTCCGGACACGCCCTCGGCGACGGAGGCGTAGCCGGCCCGGGTGGACCGGGGCCCCGTCTGGCCGTACCCGGAGACCCGGCCGATCACCAGGCCGGGGTTGATCCGGTGCAGGTCATCGGGGCCCAACCCCCACTTCTCCAGAGTGCCGGGACGGAAGTTCTCGACCACCACGTCCGCGCGGGCGACCAGGTCGAGGAACAGCGCCGCGCCCTCCGCCGAGCGCAGGTCGAGGGTCACGGACTCCTTGTTGCGGGCGTGCACCGTCCAGAAGTGGCGGCGGCCGTCCCGTTCCCCCTGCCCCCATGTGCGCAGCGGGTCGGGGCGCCCCGGGTCCTCGATCTTGACGACCCGCGCGCCCATGTCGCCCAGCAGCCGGCCCGCGAACGGCCCGGCGATCAGGGTGCCCAGTTCCAGAACGAGCATGCCGTCCAGCGGTCCGGTCCCCGTGCCGCTCCCGCTCCCGGTCCCGGGCCCGGTCACGATCGGCCGGTCGGTCGAGCCGTCCGTCCGCTGTCCGTCGTTGTTCTCCACGGACCCCACCGTAGCCGCGTGGGGTGCGCTCGCGGTCCGACGTAGGGTGGCACTCGATGACGACACGACGGAGCGGTTCGGGCGCATGACACAGGGATCTGCGTGGTCGGCTCGACCCACCGCGCCCCGTACCGGGCGTCTGGCAGCCGAGGACTGGGCGAGAGCGGGGCTCGACCTGCTCCTGACCGAGGGGCGCGGCGCGGTCAAGATCAGCCGACTCTGTGCACACTTCGGGGTGACCAAGGGCAGCTTCTACTGGCACTTCGCCGATTTCGACGCCCTCATGGCCGCGATCGCGAGGCTGTACTTCTCCCAGGAGATGGACGCCGCCCGCGGGCTGGTCACCGTGGAGGAGATGCCGCCGGTGCAGCGGCTGGAGACGATGAGCGCGATGCTGGTCGAATCCCGCGCCTGGGAGGGCGAGGCCGCCATCCGGGAGTGGGCCCGCGCCGACGAGACGGTGGCCGCGGCGGTGGGGGACCTCGACCGGCGGATCCTCGGGGTGGTCCACGACGCGTTCGTCGACCTCGGCTTCTCCGAACGGGACGCGCGCATTCGCGCCGGGGTCCTCGTATACGCGGGGATCGGGTTCGTCTACGGCCGTTCGGCGTTGCCGATCCCGTCCGTGGAGGAGATCCACGACGTCCTGGCGTTGCTGGTACGTCGCGACGACTGAGTGCGACACCGACTGAGTGCGTCGTCGTCGGGACGGGTCAGTGCGCGACCCGGACCGTCAGCCCCCGCCGCTTGATACGCGCCGAGAACTCGGTGACGGTCCCACACTCCTCGCCGTCGATCTGGAACGCGGCGGGCTTCTCGAGTACCCGGGCGGTCACTCCCACGCCCTGACGGAAGTCCAGTGGCCGGGTCTGGTGTCGTTCCTTCTCCGCGCCCGGGGCCGAGTTCCTCCGGAACACCGGGCTGAGGCGGTGCTGGAACGTGTGGTGGACCAGGACCGCTCCGGCCTGGACCCACCCGAGGGCGCCCTTGGCACGGAGCGCCAGTACGTCGAGCAGGCCGTCGTCGATGACGGCGTCGGGCAGCAGGACCATGCCCGCCTGCAGCATCCCGCAGTTGGCCACGATCAGGGCCCGTGCGCGGGTGTGGATGTCGGGTCCGCCGTCGAGTGAGTACTCCACCCTGATCCGGTGGCCCCGCAACAGGGTGTTGGCGAACGCGCCCACGTAGGCGAACCATCCCACCCGGGCCTTGAGGCCGTCGTTCGTTCCGGCGATCATGTCGGCGTCCATGCCGGCGCCGAGCATGACCAGGAAGACGTCGTCGTGGGTCTCGCCCTCGCCGTCGGTGTACCGCACCTCGCCCAGATCGACCCCGCGGCTCCGGCCGCTCATGGCCACGCGGAGCGCCCGATCGACGTCGTCCAGCGGGACGTCCAGGTTCCGTGCCAGCAGATTGCCCGTGCCGAGTGGGACGACGCCCATCGGGACCCCGGTACCGACGAGGCCCTGGGCGACTGATCGCACGGTGCCGTCGCCGCCGCAGGCGATCACCAGGCCGACACCACCCGCGGCCGCCTCCGTCGCCTGGCCCAGCCCCGGATCGTCCTCCGTGGTCTCGTAGAACACCGGATCGGTCCACCCGTGCAGCGGCGCCCTCTCGACCGTCCGGCGACGGACCTCGTCGACCCCGGCCTTGGTGGGGTTGACGATGACGGCGACACGGGACGGGGCAGGGGACACCGCACAACAGTGTCAGATGCGGGCCCGACTCGCCATTCCCGGCCCGTCCGCCGATTTGGAGCTGATCACCGGCCGCCTATACCCTGATGGGGAAGTTTGAACGCCTGACGGGGAAGCCTGTCGGGCACCTGATCAAGTTTCACCGAAGACCGCAGGTCACCGCCCTCGCCGGGGGCGGTCGAAGAGTCCGGGAGCGCCCGGGCGGCCCGCGCAGGAGAACACCGGTCAGTGAAGGACCAGGCGCGTCACCGCGCCCGCCCCCTCCACGCCCCGTGCCGCCTGCGCCCGGGGCGTTCGTGCATTTCTCGGCAGTGAGAAGCAGAAAGGAGGCGAAACATGGCAAAGCCCGCAAAGGTCCAGGCCGTCGAGGAGATCAAGGAGCACTTCCAGAACTCCACCACGGCCGTGGTCACCGAGTACCGCGGACTCTCCGTTCCACAGGTCACCGCGCTGCGCAAGGCGCTGGGTGACTCGGCCACGTACACCGTGGCCAAGAACACCCTGGTCAAGCGTGCGGCGAAGGAAGCCGGAGTCGACGGTCTCGACGACCTCCTGTCCGGTCCCACCGCCATCGCGTTCGTCACCGGTGAGGTCGTTGACGCCGCCAAGGCGCTCAAGAACTTCACCAAGGACAACAAGGCGCTCGTCATCAAGGGCGGTGTCATGGACGGCGCCACGCTGTCCGCCACCGAACTCGACAAGATCGCCGATCTCGAGTCCCGCGAGGTCCTGCTCGCGAAGATGGCCGGTGCCCTCAAGGGCAACCAGGCCAAGGCCGCCGGCCTGTTCAACGCGCCCGCCTCGCAGCTGGCGCGTCTGTTCGCGGCGCTCCAGGACGAGAAGAACTGACACACCCCACATGCTTCCGGGCCGTATTACGGTGCCGGGACCAACAGAAAGGACGCCACCATGGCGAAGCTCAGCAACGACGAGCTGCTCGAGGCCTTCAAGGAGATGACTCTTCTCGAGCTCTCCGAGTTCGTGAAGCTGTTCGAGGACACCTTCGAGGTCACCGCGGCCGCTCCGGTCGCCGCTGCGGCCGCCGCCCCGGCTGCCGCCGAGGCCGCCGCCGAGCAGGACGAGTTCGACGTCGTCCTCGAGTCGGCCGGCGACAAGAAGATCGGCGTGATCAAGGTCGTCCGCGAGCTCGTCTCGGGCCTGGGTCTCAAGGAGGCCAAGGATCTCGTCGAGTCCGCCCCCAAGGCGATCATCGAGAAGGCCGACAAGGAGACCGCCGAGGCCGCCAAGACCAAGCTCGAAGAGGCCGGTGCCTCCGTCTCGCTCAAGTGAGCTGACGAACCACCGTCTCGTGAGGGGCGGTCCGGCGACATCGCCGGGCCGCCCCTGCGGCATTTCACCAGTCCGGGCCGTCCGGGGCCGTACAGATACGATTCTTATCGGCATGTAACGAAGCGCGGCTACTGAGCGGTAGGTTACAGTGACCGAGGCCACAGATGATGGCTGCAGTGAGGAGTGGTGTCATGGGTGTCGAGGTTTCAGTCGAGGGTCTGACCAAGTCGTTCGGTTCGCAGAAGATCTGGGAGGACGTCTCGTTCACGCTCCCCGAGGGCGAGGTCAGCGCACTCCTGGGGCCGTCGGGCACCGGCAAGTCGGTGTTCCTCAAGTCGTTGATCGGCCTGCTGCGCCCCGAGCGCGGCAAGATCTTCATCGGCGGCACCGACATCCTCCAGTGCACAGCCAAGGAGCTCTACGAGATCCGTAAGCTGTTCGGGGTGCTGTTCCAGGACGGGGCACTCTTCGGTTCCATGGATCTCTACGACAACGTGGCGTTCCCGTTGCGTGAGCACACCCGCAAGTCCGAGTCCGAAATCCGTGACGTCGCCATGGAGAAGCTCGAACTCACCGGCCTCATGGGGGCCGAGGGCAAACTTCCCGGTGAGATCTCCGGTGGTATGCGAAAGCGTGCGGGCCTGGCCCGCGCACTGGTCCTGGACCCCGAAATCATCCTGGTCGACGAGCCGGACTCCGGACTCGACCCGGTCCGCACCACGTACCTCGCGCAGTTGCTCATCGACATCAACGCGCAGATCGACGCCACCATCCTCATCGTGACGCACAACATCAACCTCGCCCGGACCGTCCCGGACAACCTGGGCATGCTCTACCGCAAGAAGCTCATCATGTTCGGTCCCCGCGAGGTCCTGCTCACGAGCGAGGAGCCCTCGGTCCGCCAGTTCCTCCGCGGTTCCAAGCTGGGACCGATCGGGATGTCCGAGGAGAAGGACGACGCACAGATGCGTGAGGAGCAGGCACAGGCGGACGCTGGCCACAACGACGGGTCTCCGCAAGCCGACGAGGTCACGGGTGTCCCGCCACAGATGCAGCCGACCCCGGGCGGCCCCGAGCGTCAGGGTGAGGTCCGCCGTGAGAAGCGTGTGTCCGAGATGATGGACACCCTCCCCGAGAGCGCCCAGACCGCCATCCGCGAGGAGTGGGCGGCCCGCGGCCACGGCAACGGCAAGGTCGGCGCAGCGGCACCGGCCGGTGCCACCACCACAGGGGGTGCGGCGGACGGCACCACTACCACGGGTGTCGACGATCACTACGGTTCGGACGAGGTCTGAGGACGCCGGAAAGGTCGGGGGGAATAGATGACGGAGAGTGTGGATCAGCAACCCGAGGCGAGATCCGGAGTGTCTCCGGCTGATGCCGGCGGCGGGGTACGGACCGCGGTCGGTGAGGCCGGCAAGGTGTTCCGCCTCTTCCTCGAGGTGCTCCGCGGGATCTTCAGGCGGCCGTTCCAGTTCCGCGAGTTCATTGAGCAGTCCTGGTTCATCGCGTCGGTGACGATCCTGCCGTCGGCGCTGGTGGCGATCCCGTTCGGGGCCGTCGTGGCGATGCAGACCGGTTCGCTCGTCCAGCAGCTCGGCGCGGAGGCGTACACCGGCGCTACCGGCGTGCTCGCCGTGGTCCAGCAGGGTGGGCCCCTGGTGACATCGCTGCTCATCGCAGGGGCCGCGGGTTCCGCCGTCGCGGCGGACCTGGGGGCGCGGACGATCCGTGAGGAGCTCGATGCCATGCGCGTGCTCGGGATCGACCCCGTCCAGCGGCTCGTCGTGCCCCGCGTGCTGGGGATGATGCTCGTGGCCGTGCTGCTCAACGGCCTCGTCTCGATCGTCGGGATCTCCGGCGGCTACGTCTTCAACATCCTCCTGCAGGGCGGCACCCCGGGCGCGTACCTCATGTCATTCGGTGCGCTCGCGCAGTTGCCGGACTTCATCATGTCCTCGTTCAAGGCGCTCGTGTTCGGCCTCATAGCGGGCGTGGTGTCCTCGTACTGCGGCATGAATCCCAAAGGCGGCCCCAAGGGGGTCGGCGACGCCGTCAATCTCGGAGTGGTCCTGACCTTCCTCCTGCTGTTCTTCGCCAATCTCATCCTCACGGCGATGTACCTGCAGATCGTTCCGCCGAAGGGCTCGTAATGGCGATATTCACCGATGTCGGACCCACCAGGGCCCGGCTCCGGGCGCTGGTGCGCGGCCCGGTCAGTTCCTTCGACAGTCTGGGTGACCAGCTCGCGTTCCACCTGCGGGCGATCCGGTGGATTCCGCAGACGGTCGTGCACTACCGCAAGGAGGTCCTGCGCCTGATCGCAGAAGTGACCTTCGGTGTCGGCGTGCTCGCGGTCCTCGGCGGAACCATCGGCGTCATCGCCATGATGAGCGGGTTCACCGGCGTCGTCGTGGGCCTTCAGGGCTATGCGGCGCTCGACCAGATCGGCAGCTCGGTCCTCACCGGGTTCCTCTCCGCCTACGTCAACACCCGCGAGGTCGCGCCCATCGTGGCGTCCTTGGCCCTGTCGGCCACCGTGGGGTGCGGTTTCACCGCCCAGCTCGGTGCGATGCGGATCTCCGAGGAGATCGACGCGTTGGAGGTCATGGCGATCCCCAGCGTCCCGTACCTGGTGACCACGCGGATCATCGCCGGGTTCATCGCCGTCATCCCGCTGTACGTGGTGGGGCTGCTCGCGTCATATCTGGCCACGCGCGGTGTCAACACGATGCTGCAGGGCCAGTCCACGGGTTCGTTCGACCACTACTTCCACCTCTTCCTGCCACCCGAAGACGTGATCTACTCCTTCATCAAGGTCATCATCTTCGCGTTCGTGCTGGTGATGATCCACTGCTACTACGGCTTCACCGCCACCGGCGGGCCGGCCGGTGTCGGCGTGGCGGTGGGGCGTGCGGTCCGCACGACGATCGTCGTGGTGGCCATTCTCAACTTCTTCGTCGGACTCGCCCTCTGGGGCACCACTACGACTGTGCGGGTGGCGGGATGAGCGAACTGTCGTCCGTGTCCAAGCGGCTCCTGGCCGCCTTGTTCATCGTCATCGTCGTGGCGTTCGTCAGCACGACCATCGCGATCTACAACCGTGCGTTCACCGCGTCGGACAGCATCACGCTGTACACCGACGACATGGCGTTCGCCCTACCCAACGACGCCGACGTCAAGGCCCGCGGAGTGCTCGTCGGCCGGGTCTCCGGCGTCGTACCCGACGGGGACCGCGTGCAGGTGAACATGGAGTTCGACCCCGTGTACATGGATCAGCTCCCGGCGAACGTCAGCGGCCGTCTGCTTCCCAAGACGCTGTTCGGCGAGCGGTTCGTCGACCTGGGATTCCCCGACCAGCCGGCGGGGACGCTCGAGCCCGGTGCGACCATCGAGCAGGACACCCGCGGCAACGCCATCGAGCTCGGCCGCGTCCTCGACGGACTGCTCCCGGTCCTCGAGGCCGTCCCGCCGGAGAAGTTGGCGGGTACCCTCGGTGCGCTGAACCAGGCGCTGGCCGGGCGCGGAGACGAGCTCGGTGCCAGCCTCGTGGAGATCGGAGAGGTCTTCGACGGCATCAACCAGGAACTGCCCGCGCTGGAATCCGGACTCGAGGATCTGGCGACCTTCTCGCAGACCTACTCCGAGGCGCTGCCGGATCTCATCCACGCGCTCGACGCCCTCCGCACGACCGGCGACACGGCGATCCAGCGGCGCGATGACATCGCCGACGGACTCCAGCGGATCAGCACCTCGTCCGAGGTCGTCACGGGTTTCCTCGCCGCCAACCGCACCGACCTCATCGCACTGTCCGCGGACTCGCGAACACCGCTCGAGTACCTCGCCGAGTACTCCCCGGCACTGCCGTGCGCGGTCGAGTCGTTCTTGGTGTTACTGGACCGCTCGGACGCGATCCTCGGGGTCGGTACCCCGCATCCCGGCATCCGGGTGACGCTCGAGGTCACCAACCCGAAGGGTCGCTACGTTCCCAACCAGGACGAACCCCGGTTCTTCGACACCCGCGGACCGCGCTGCTACGACCCCGCCCAGGAACCCTTCTACTTCCCCGCCGCGCCCGGCGGGGCGATCGCGGACGGGTCCTACCAGGTCCCCACGCGGAACCCCGGGCCGGAGTTCATCCCGACACTGCCGAATCCGCTCGTGCAGGACGGGCCGGTGCCCGCTCTGCGTACCCGGGGATCGGTCCCGGAGGCCCCGGGGCGGGCGGTGCCCGAGCAGCCCAACATGCCGTTCCCCTCGACCGTCACCGCGGGCCGGGACGCCGACGTGATGGCGATGGCCTACGCCGGCTCACCGCTGGAGACGGACACCGTCCGTACGGTGCTGGGGGTCGCCACCTCGCGTGACACGGAGGAGATCCCGGGGTGGATCGGCGCGATCGGAGCGCCAGCTCTGCGTGGGGCGGAGGTGAGCTTCCGATGAACGCCAAGTTCAAAGCCCTGTTCCGGGGAGGCCTGCTCTCCTCGTTCATCAAACTCGCCGTCTTCATCGTGGTGACCGTGCTGCTCAGCATGGTGCTCGCCACGACCATCCGCGGCGGTACCCGCGAGGACGGGATCGAGTACTCGGCGATCTTCTCCGACGCGACCATGGTGGAGGAGGGTGACGACGTCCGGATCGCCGGAGTGGTGGTGGGTCACGTGACCGGCTACGAGATCCACGATCGGGACAAGGCCAAGGTCCACTTCACGATGTCGGGGGACCGCACCCTGCCGGCCGACGCGAAGCTGTCGTTGCGGTTCCGCAACCTGATCGGCCAGCGGTACATGAACATCTCGCGCGAGCCGGGGCCGGCCGCACCGGCCCTGCCGGAGGGCACGACCATCGGGATCGAGAACACCTCGCCCGCCGTCGACCTCACGGCGCTGTTCAACGGCTTCCGCCCGTTGTTCACCACCTTGCAGCCTGAGGACGTCAACGCGCTCGCCGATTCCCTGGTGCAAGTGCTCCAGGGCGAGGGCGGAACCGTCTCCAACCTGGTCCGCCAGACCGGGCAGCTGACCAATCACCTGGCCGACCGCGATCAGGTGATCGGGGAGGTCATCGACAACCTGACCCGGGTCCTGCAGACCATCAACGAGCGGGACGTGCAGTTCCAGCAGCTGGTGGTGACCACCCGACAGTTGGTGGAGGGGCTGGCGCAGGAGCGCGACGCGATCGGCAGCTCCCTCGACTCGATCGCCGACCTCACCTCGTCGGCCGAGAACGTGGTCGGAGCGACAAGGCCGAGCGTGACTGAGTCACTGGACCACCTCAAAGTGGTCACCGACGACGTGTCGGCCAACCGTGACACGCTCAGTGAGGTCCTGAACAACATGCCGATCAAGACCGACAACCTCATCCGGATGGGGTCGTTCGCGTCCTGGTTCCAGTACTATCTCTGCGGTCTCGACGTGGTGCACGGGCCGGGCACCGACGTCCCGAACCTGCTCCCCAGCGGCGGGCCCACCGTCAATCACCCCGTCTACACGAACGTCGCGCCGCGGTGCCACGAAGGGGGGACCCCATGAGCAAGCGCAAGCCGGGTGAGCACAAGATCGGTAACGTCGCCGTAGGTGTCATAGGCGTGATCGTGATCCTGGTGCTCACACTCGTGTCCTTCTCTCTCGACGCCCTGCCGATCGTCGGGGCCGGGCCCAAGTACAAGGCGTACTTCTCCGAGGCCGCCGGGCTGGCAGACGGCAGCGAGGTCCGCGTGGCCGGGGTCAAGGTGGGAGTGGTGACCGACGTCGAGCTCGAGGGGGACAAAGTCGCCGTGGGGTTCCGTGCGAAGGACGCCTGGTTGGGCGAAGACACCCGCGCGAGTATCCAGCTCAAGACCCTGCTCGGCCAGAAGTACCTCGCCCTGGTCCCCGCCGGGACAGGCGAGCTGGACACGTCCGACCCGATTCCGCTCGAGCGCACGGTGGCGCCCTATGACGTGGTCACCGCGTTCTCCTCGGCCGCCGAGACCCTCGACGAGATCGACGACGCCCAACTCGCCGAGAGCCTGGACACCCTCACCGATGCCATGCAGGCCTCACCCGAAGAGTTTCGCGGTGCCGTCGACGGTGTGTCGCGTCTGTCCCAGACCATCTCCAGCCGGGACGCGGAACTCCGGCAGTTGCTCGAGGCCACCCGCACGAGTTCGGAGATCCTGGCCGAGCGCAACGATGACTTCCGGCGCCTGATCATCGGCACCGGACAACTCCTCGGTGAACTCAACGAGCGTTCCGAGACGCTCAAACTGGTGCTGGCGTCCACCCGCGCGCTCTCGATCGAACTCCGGCGCTTCGTCGCGGAGAACGAGGCCGAGTTCGGGCCGACCCTCGACAGTCTCGACTCCGCGCTGGCCGTGCTCACCGATCACGAGGAGCAGCTGAAGACATCTATCCACAACCTCGCGCCGTTCTACCGGTTGTACGCCAACATGCTCGGCACCGGCCGGTGGCTCGACTCCGTGGTCACCAATCTCATCCCGCCGGGCCTGCCGGAGCCGCCCTTCTATCCCGGCGCCCGCTTGCCGGCCAGACAGAGTGGGATCAACTGATGCACAAGAAGCTGCCGTACTGGCTCGTGGCGCTGCTCCTCGTCGTCGTCGTCGCGATCGTGGCCGTCACCTACCTGGCCCTCACGCGACTGGGCCGCACCACCGTGACCGCCACGTTCACCACCGCCGTCGGCATCTCCGAGGGTTCCGACGTGCGGATCCTGGGCGTGACGGTGGGCTCGGTCGACGAGGTCACGCCGATGGGGGAGACGGTGGAGGTCAAGCTCCACGTCCGGCGGGGCGTCGAGATCCCGGCCGACGCCAAGGCGGTACAGGTGACCCCGTCGGTCATCCCGGACCGCAACGTGCAACTGCTGCCGGCCTACTCGGGCGGACCCGCCATGGAATCCGGCGCGCACATCCCGCTCGAGCGGACCGCGACCCCGGTGGAGGTGGACAAGCTGTACGCCTCCGTGCAGGACCTCACCGAGGCGCTCGGCCCGGACGGTGCCAACAGCGACGGCGCACTCGACCGGTTCGTCGTCTCGTCCGCCGACACCCTCGGCGGCAACGGGGAGGCGCTCGGTCGCTCCATCGACGAGTTGTCGCGGGCGGCCACGACGCTGGCCGACTCGAGCCAGGACATCAGCGAGACCGTGGTCAACCTGCAGTCGTTCGTGACCATGCTCGCGCAGAACGACGCCCAGGTGCGACAGTTCAACACCCAGATGGCGACGTTCAACCGGACCGTGGCCGGTCAACGCGAGGACCTGCAGGGCGCCCTGGCGGAGCTCAGTTACGCCCTCGCAGACGTCGCACGACTGGTCCGCGACAACCAGGACGTGATCCGCAGTAACGCGGACCGACTGGTCACCCTCAGCCAGATCACCGCAGACCAGCGCGACGACCTGGAGGAGATCCTCAAGACGGCCCCGCTGGGCCTGTCCAACCTGATCAACGCCTACGATTCCGAGTCGGGGAGCCTGAACCTGCGTCTGAACATCCCTGAGAGTCAGAACCCGGCCGGTGTCCTGTGCCAGATCATGACGCTCGGCCGCCTCAACCCCGGAGACCAGATGCTCGCCGAGCTCGACAACCTCCGACGCGCCGACCTCGATGCCTGTGAGGCACTCGCGCCGCAGCGCAACGCCGAACTCCGCGCCGCCAACCCGGATCTGCCGCTCGGCATCCTCGAGGGCGAGATGAAGCAGTCCATCCCGGTTCCCGGGACGGTTCAGGGCAACCGCGGCTGGCCGATGACGCCCGCCTCGGAAGGGGGACGGGGATGAGTCGACCGAAGATTCCCACGCTCGGACGACGCACGGCCCGCGCGGCGGGCGCCACCGTGGTGGTCGCCGCGCTCACGGCCGGGTGTTCGATGAACCTCGAGGACTACACCCTGCCGGGTGGCGCCGACGTGGGGGAGGACCCCATGAACGTGGCCGTCCAGTTCGACGACGTCCTGGACCTGGTCCTGCAGTCCTCCGTCAAGGTCAACGGGCTGGACGCCGGTCGGGTGGCCGGCATCTCGCTGGCGGACGACGGCTGGACGGCGCAGGTGGACATCGTCCTGCGCGACGACCTCGAGCTCCCCGCCAACGTCGAGGCCTCGATCCAGCAGACTAACCTGCTGGGCGAGAAGTTCGTGCAACTCACCCCACCCGGGGACGAGCCGCCCACCGGCCGGCTGTCCGACGGGGACGTGGTCCGTACGTCCAACACCCGGACGGCCACGGACATCGAGCAGGTACTCGGGGCGCTCTCGCTGTTGCTCAACGGCGGTGGGGTGGACCAGCTCCAGCCGATCGTGGCGGAGATGCGCACACTCACCGACGGTCGCGAGGAAGGCCTCACCTCGACCCTGCGGTCCGCGGACGAGCTCATCTCCGGTCTCAACCGGCAGCGGGACAGCATCACCGCGGCGCTTGAGGGCGTGAACCTCATGACGGCCCGCGCGAACGACCAGCGGCAGCAGATCCAGGCTGCGCTGGACGAGCTGCCCGCCGGCGTGGCGGTACTCGAGGAACAGCGGCCCCAGTTCGTGGAGATGCTGCGCCGGGTCGACGCGCTGGGCGAGGTGGGCTCCGACATCCTGTTGACCAGTCGCGAGGACCTGATCGCCGATCTGCGGGCGTTGCGCCCGGTTTTGCAGTACCTCAGCGAGTCCACCCCCGAGCTCATCGAGTTGGCCGGGTTCGTGCCGACGTTCCCGTTCCCCGACACATCTATCCCGGCGACCGTCGGCGGAGCGGCCAACCTGTTCCTGTCCGTGGACGCGAGCATTTCCGAGACGCTCCGGGGCCTCGGCGCCAATCAGGGCGACCCGGTGGTCCCCTATCCGAACACCACCAGCGGGCCCTACGTCGTGGACCCGCAGAACCCGTGGGTCGGTGACAACGGTCCCGATCGGCGGACGACCATCGTCCTGCCGCTCCTGCCGGTGCCGCCGGTCATGGACCGGGCGGTGGTGCCCAAGCCCGCACCGGGTACCTCGGAGTTCTCCGAGAACTACCTGCCCGAACCAGGGGAGCCAGGATACCGATGAGCAAGACACTCAGAGCCCAGCTCATCGCCTTCTGCGTGATCGCCGCAGTGGGGATCGCCTACGTCGGCGCGAACTACGTGCGCCTGCCCTCGCTGCTGGGCATCGGCCAATACCAGGTCTTCCTGGACCTGCCCGACACCGGCGGCGTCTTCACCAACGCCGCGGTCAACTATCGCGGCACCCCGGTGGGGCGCGTCGGCGAACTCGCGCTGCACGACGGCGGCGTCAGGGTGGAGCTCGACCTGGACTCCGGCGCCCCGGAGATCCCCGCCGACACGGAGGCCGTCGTGGCCAACCGATCCGCCATCGGCGAGCAGTTCGTGGACCTGCGGCCCAACTCCTACACCGAGCCGTACCTGAGTGACGGGGACGTCATTTCCGCGGGACGCGAGGCGTTGCCCGTGCGTGTCGAGGACTTGCTGTCGTCGGTGGACGACCTGGCCCGCTCGGTCCCGCTGGACGATCTCGAGGTGACGGTCGACGAGCTCGGCAAGGCCATCGAGGGCCGGGGCCCCCAGCTCCAGCGCCTCTCAGACTCCCTCATCCGGATTTCGGCCGAAGGGATCCGCACGATGCCGCAACTTCAGGCGCTGATCCGCGACGGGGCGACGGCCCTGGAGTCCCAGGCAGACCAGTCCGCGGAGATCGTCAGCTTCTCGCGTGACCTGCGCACGGTCGCCGAGGCGCTGCGGGACTCGGATTCGGACCTGGAGCGGCTCGTCGACACCGCTCCGGAGTTCGCGGACGAGATGAGGTTCCTGGTCGACAACTCGGGTCAGCCGCTCACGCAGACGATCGGCAACCTGTCGACCACCATGAAGACGATCGACCCGTTGGCGCCCTCGTTCGTCGTGTTGCTGCAGTTGCTTCCCGCCCTGGCCGCCGGTGGGCGGTCGGTGGCGCCCGGAGACGGCACTATCCACTTTGGGTTGAATCTGGAGACGAACAACCCGCCAGCGTGCACCCAGGGATACGAGGGCACCCAGGCGATCATCGATCAGATGAGGGCACAGGACCCGTCGTTCGACTGGCAGGAGCAGAACTTCCCGCCCAACTACGACGCGGAGTGCACGGTTCCCTTCGGTAGCCCCACGGGGGTCCGCAGCGCCGACAGGGTGGAGTACGCGCATCCGGACGTGCCGCAGCCGTGGGACACCAAGCCCAAGGTCGATCCCGACAAACTCAACCTGTCCGTGGCCGCGGAGCAGCTAGCCGTGCTGCAGGGGCTGATCCCGCGGTGACCGCGGCAGGGGGCGGTGATCCGGTGGACGGGGGATCCGGTAGCGTTCCGACCATGAGCTCGCAGGAATCGGACGGGGGCGCCGATCGCGTCCAGGGGGACCCGGCGGCGCCGAAGTGGCTGGCGGTCGTCTCGGTGCTCGTGCTGGTGGTGGGCCTGGCGATGCTGGGCCTGTTCGGGGCGCGCTACGCCGACGCGCGGTCAGCGAAGAACGCGGCGACCGAGCGGGAGACTGTCTCCGAGGTCGCCTCGCAGGTGATCATCAACGCGTTCAGCTTCGACCACCGGAACGTGGACGACTCCCTGCAGCAGCTCGCCGACTCCTCGACCGGGGACTTCCTCATCGAGCAGGAGCAGTGGGCCGAGGACGTGCGCACCCGGGTGGTCGAGCAGAAGGCTGTCACCACTGCGACCGTGTCCCACACCGCAGTGGAGACACTGGATACGGATGAGGGCGACGCGGCCGTCCTGGTGGTCTTCACCGCCCACTCCGAGCGGGAGGGGCAGGACGACATCACCGGCAGGCAGGCGATGCGCGTGGACCTGACCCGTGTGGACGACCAGTGGAAGGCCGACGCGGTCAACCAGGTGGGTGTGACGGTCCCGGTCGGCGGGTCCAGCCAGTCCGTGCAGGACCTCGGGGAGTCCGGTGCGCAGGGCGCGGACACAGAAGACACTGGCACAGAAGACGCCGGCTCAGAAGAGACCGGCACAGAAGACACCGACACGCAGGGGGAGTCGACCACTGCGCCGACCACCTCCGCCGGCCGTTGAGTGAGGACACCGATCACCTGATGCCACCCATCAAGAGGACAGCCAAGACCGTCGGTCAGCCGGCTCGTCGACGACTGGCCGGTCACGCCGGCTCGACCCGGCCCGAGTCCGGACCCCGGCCCGAGGACGAGACCCGTGACGACGACGAGGCGGTCGCCTCCGGGACCACCGCCGGTCCTCGCGGTCCCCGGGGACGGCGGCGTCCGACACGCCTAGCCCTAGCGTACGCGGCCCTCGCGGTGGGCCTGGTGGCGGGCGGCGCGGGCGCGTACCTGGCCACCGGGCCCGGCGTAGACGTGGACAACCAGGCCTTCGTCGATCAGGCCGCGACGGACGAGGTGCTGACCGCGGCGAGCACCAACGTGCAGCGCCTGGTGGCGATCGACCACGAGACGCTCGACGAGTACCACGATTCGTTGGGGGAGTTCCTCACCCCGTCACTGGTGACCGAACTCGACGAGAACTGGCCCGCACTGCGCGAGAGCTACGAACAGTCCGCCACGACCGTCGACGCGCAGGTCCGTGAAGCGGGACTGGCCTATCTCGACGGGGACAAGGCCGAGGTGCTCCTCGTGCAGGACGTCTCGATCTCCCGTGACGGGGCGGCGGCGGGCAGTACCAGCGGGACTTATCTGGTCGGTCTGGACAGGATCGACGGCGTGTGGAAGCTCTCGCGGATCCCCGACCTGCCGTCCTGACGGTCCGGGGAGAGGCCGATCCCGGGGCGGACCGTGCAGGATCCTTGACGAACGGCCTCCGACACGTCACCCTTTAGGGGCATCGGGCGACTTCCAGTTCGCCTGCGGGTGCGACGTCCCGACCGGGGGCCGATGAGGCGAGAGCCACGAGGGCAACCAGCGCAGGGACGGACGACGCGCCCGGACGTGAGCACAGCCTCCGGGGATGCCCCGTTGACGGCTGGACTTCCGCGCCGCCTTCCGCTAGATTAGGTCGTTGCGCTGGCTGCTATTTACTCTCTCGTCCCTTGTGACGGTTCGCCCCCGGTCAAACCGGGTGGTCTCCGAGCCCTCATCGATGGTCGGACGGGGTGGATACCGGTCGGCGGACCGCTCGCAGATACATCTGTGTTCACCGCCCGTGGTGATCACGTGAGGTGCTGGAAGGACCCACCTTGGCAGTCTCCCGCCAGACCAAGTCAGTCTCCACCGTTCCCGGTGCGCCCCGGAGGGTCTCGTTCGCGAAACTCTCCGAGCCGTTGCCGGTCCCGGGACTGCTCGACCTCCAGACGGAGTCGTTCGAGTGGTTCATCGGGTCGGAGGAGTGGCAGCAGAGGGCCGCGTCACGCGGCGTCACCAACCTCGAGGGAGGCCTGGAGTCGATCCTCAGGGAGATCTCCCCGATCGAGGATTTCTCCGGATCGATGTCGCTCTCGTTCTCCGATTCGTACTTCGAAGAGGTCAAGGCCTCCATGGAGGACTGCCGCGAGAAGGACCGCACGTACGAGGCGCCCCTGTTCGTCACCGCCGAGTTCGAGAACACCGAGACGGGCGAGATCAAGTCCCAGACCGTCTTCATGGGTGATTTCCCGATGATGACGGACAAGGGCACGTTCATCATCAACGGCACCGAGCGCGTCGTGGTCTCGCAGCTCGTCCGTTCGCCGGGCGTCTACTTCGACCGCAATCGCGACAAGTCCACGGAGCGCGACGTCCACTCGGTCAAGGTCATCCCGTCGCGTGGTGCCTGGCTCGAGTTCGACGTGGACAAGCGCGACACCGTCGGTGTCCGCATCGACCGCAAGCGTCGTCAGTCCGTCACCGTGCTGCTCAAGGCGCTCGGGTGGACCACCACCGAGATCAAGGAGCGCTACGGCTTCTCCGAGATCATGATGTCCACCCTCGAGAAGGACACGGTCGAGGACACCGACCAGGCCCTGCTCGAGATCTACCGCAAGCTGCGCCCGGGCGAGCCGCCCACCCGCGAGTCCGCCGAGGCCCTCCTGGAGAACCTGTTCTTCAAGGAGAAGCGCTACGACCTGGCCCGCGTCGGCCGCTACAAGGTCAACCGCAAGCTCGGTCTGCCGGACCCCGAGGGCGACTCCACCACCACGCTCACGCGTGAGGACATCGCCGCCACCATCGAGTACCTCGTGCGTCTCCACGCGGGCGAGAACTCGATGCAGGTCGAGGGCGGTCGCGAGGTGCCGGTCGACGTCGACGACATCGACCACTTCGGCAACCGTCGCCTGCGCACGGTGGGCGAGCTCATCCAGAACCAGGTCCGCGTGGGCCTGTCCCGGATGGAGCGCGTCGTCCGCGAGCGCATGACCACGCAGGACTCCGAGGCGATCACCCCGCAGTCGCTGATCAACATCCGGCCCATCACCGCCGCGCTCAAGGAGTTCTTCGGAACCTCCCAGATGTCGCAGTTCATGGACCAGAACAACCCGCTGTCGGGCCTGACCCACAAGCGGCGCCTGTCGGCACTGGGCCCCGGTGGCCTGTCCCGTGAGCGCGCGGGCCTCGAGGTGCGCGACGTCCACGCCTCGCACTACGGCCGTATGTGCCCGATCGAGACCCCCGAGGGTCCCAACATCGGTCTCATCGGTTCGCTCTCGGTGTACGCGCGGGTCAACCCGTTCGGCTTCATCGAGACCCCGTACCGCCGGGTCATCGACGGTGCCGTCACCGATCAGGTGGACTACCTGACCGCCGACGAGGAGGACCGCCACGTCGTGGCGCAGGCCAACTCGGAGGTCGACGCGGACGGCAAGTTCGTGGAGGACCGCGTCCTCGTGCGCAAGAAGCACGGCGACGTCGAGGTCGTCGCGGGTACCGATGTCGACTACATGGACGTCTCGCCGCGGCAGATGGTCTCCGTGGCCACCGCGATGATCCCGTTCCTCGAGCACGACGACGCCAACCGTGCCCTGATGGGTGCGAACATGCAGCGCCAGTCGGTCCCGCTCGTGCGTTCCGAGGCGCCGCTCGTCGGCACCGGCATGGAGCTGCGCGCGGCCGTGGACGCCGGCGACGTCGTCGTCAACACCAGCGCGGGCATGGTGGAGGAGGTCTCGGCCGACTTCATCACGGTGATGGACGACGACGGTGGCCGCAACACCTACCGTCTGGCCAAGTTCGCCCGGTCCAACCAGGGCACTTGTTCCAACCAGCGGCCGATCGTGGACGAGGGAGACCGCGTCGAGGTCGGTCAGGTCCTCGCCGACGGGCCCTGCACCGAGAACGGCGAGATGGCTCTCGGCAAGAACCTCCTCGTGGCGATCATGCCGTGGGAGGGCCACAACTACGAGGACGCCATCATCCTCTCGCAGCGCCTGGTGGAGGAGGACGTGCTCACGTCCATCCACATCGAGGAGCACGAGATCGACGCCCGCGACACCAAGCTCGGTGCCGAGGAGATCACGCGCGACATCCCCAACGTCTCCGACGAGGTCCTCGCGGACCTGGACGACCGCGGCATCGTGCGGATCGGCGCCGAGGTCCGTGACGGCGACGTGCTGGTCGGCAAGGTCACGCCCAAGGGCGAGACCGAGCTGACCCCGGAGGAGCGGTTGCTGCGCGCCATCTTCGGCGAGAAGGCGCGCGAGGTGCGCGACACCTCGCTGAAGGTGCCCCACGGCGAGTCCGGAAAGGTGATCGGCGTCCGCGTGTTCTCACGCGATGACGACGACGACCTGCCCCCCGGCGTCAACGAGCTGGTCCGCGTGTACGTGGCGCAGAAGCGCAAGATCCAGGACGGCGACAAGCTCGCCGGCCGCCACGGCAACAAGGGCGTCATCGGCAAGATCCTCCCCGCCGAGGACATGCCGTTCATGCCCGACGGCACGCCCGTGGACATCATCCTCAACACGCACGGCGTCCCGCGTCGTATGAACATCGGTCAGATCATGGAGACCCACCTCGGCTGGTTGGCCAAGGCGGGCTGGGAGGTGCCCCGCGAGGCGGACGGTTCCCTTCCCGAGTGGGCCACCAAGCTGCCGGAGGAGATCTACAGCGTCGAGGCCGGCACCAACACGGCCACCCCCGTCTTCGACGGTGCGGCGGACACGGAGATCACCGGCCTGCTCGGCTGCACTCTCCCGAACCGTGACGGCGAGCGGATGGTCGAGGCCGACGGCAAGGCGACCCTGATCGACGGTCGTTCGGGCGAGCCGTTCCCGTACCCGGTGTCGGTGGGTTACATGTACATCCTCAAGCTGCACCACTTGGTGGACGACAAGATCCACGCCCGTTCCACGGGTCCGTACTCGATGATCACCCAGCAGCCGCTCGGCGGTAAGGCCCAGTTCGGTGGCCAGCGCTTCGGTGAGATGGAGTGCTGGGCGATGCAGGCCTACGGCGCGGCGTACACGCTGCAGGAGCTGCTCACCATCAAGTCCGACGACGTCGTGGGCCGCGTGAAGGTCTACGAGGCGATCGTCAAGGGCGAGAACATCCCGGAGCCCGGCATCCCGGAGTCGTTCAAGGTCCTGCTCAAGGAGCTGCAGTCGCTCTGCCTCAACGTCGAGGTGCTCTCCAGCGACGGTCAGGCGGTCTCGTTGGGTGAGGGCGCCGAGGACGACGATCTCGACCGCACCGCTGCGAACCTGGGGATCAACCTCTCCAGGGACGAGTCCTCAGCAGCGGACGAACTGGCGCAGTAGGCGCCGGGGGCGTGCACCACCGGCGCCCCGCACCCCGAATAATTCAGTTCAACTACGGCGGGCCCCATACCGGCCCCACCCCGCGAGGGGCCCGCCACCATCCCATACGGGAAAGGACGCCTACGTGCAGGACGTCAACTACTTCGACGAGCTGGTCATCAGCCTCGCCACCGCGGAGAACATCCGCAACTGGTCCTTCGGCGAGGTCAAGAAGCCTGAGACCATCAACTACCGCACCCTCAAGCCGGAGAAGGAGGGCCTGTTCTGCGAGAAGATCTTCGGCCCCACCCGGGACTGGGAGTGCTACTGCGGCAAGTACAAGCGGGTGCGCTTCAAGGGCATCATCTGCGAGCGCTGCGGCGTCGAGGTGACCCGCGCCAAGGTGCGTCGTGAGCGGATGGGCCACATCGAGCTGGCCGCGCCCGTCACGCACATCTGGTACTTCAAGGGCGTCCCGTCACGGCTCGGCTACCTGCTGGACCTCGCGCCCAAGGACCTCGACAAAATCATCTACTTCGCGGCCTACGTCATCACCGGCGTGGACAAGGACCTGCGCCACAACGAGCTCAGCACGCTCGAGGCCCAGGTACTCGAGGAGCGGAAGATCATCGAGGACGAGCGGGACTCGGACATCGAGGCCCGCGCCAAGAAGCTCGAGGCCGACCTGGCCGAGCTGGAGGCCGAGGGTGCCAAGGCCGACCAGCGCCGCAAGGTCAAGGACGGCGGCGAGAAGGAGATGAAGAAGATCCGCGAGTCGGCCCAGCGCGAGCTGGACCGCCTCGAGGAGATCTGGACCACCTTCACCAAGCTCGACGTCAACCAGATCATCGTCGACGAGGGCATCTACCGCGAGCTCGAGGACCGCTTCGGCGAGTACTTCGAGGGCGGTATGGGCGCCGAGGCGATCCAGTCGCTGCTGGAGAACTTCGACCTGGCGGCCGAGGCCGAGAACCTCCGCGAGATCATCCGCAACGGCAAGGGTCAGAAGAAGATCCGGGCACTCAAGCGCCTCAAGGTCGTCTCCGCGTTCCTGCGGTCCGGCAACCACCCGGCCGCCATGGTGCTCGGCGCGGTCCCGGTGATCCCGCCGGAGCTGCGTCCGATGGTCCAGCTCGACGGTGGGCGCTTCGCCACCTCGGACCTCAACGACCTCTACCGTCGCGTGATCAACCGCAACAACCGCCTCAAGCGGCTGATGGATCTCGGCGCCCCCGAGATCATCGTCAACAACGAGAAGCGGATGCTGCAGGAGTCCGTCGACGCGCTGTTCGACAACGGTCGTCGCGGCCGGCCAGTCACGGGCCCGGGCAACCGTCCGCTCAAGTCGCTCTCGGACCTCCTCAAGGGCAAGCAGGGTCGGTTCCGTCAGAACCTGCTCGGCAAGCGGGTCGACTACTCGGGCCGTTCGGTCATCGTCGTGGGCCCGCAGCTGCAGCTGCACCAGTGTGGTCTGCCCAAGCTCATGGCGCTGGAGCTGTTCAAGCCGTTCGTCATGAAGCGGCTGGTGGACCTCAACCACGCCCAGAACATCAAGTCCGCCAAGCGGATGGTCGAGCGTCAGCGCGACCAGGTGTGGGACGTGCTCGAGGAGGTCATCGCCGAGCACCCGGTGATGCTCAACCGCGCGCCCACGCTGCACCGTCTCGGCATCCAGGCCTTCGAGCCGCAGCTGGTGGAAGGCAAGGCCATCCAGCTGCACCCGCTGGTGTGTGAGGCGTTCAACGCCGACTTCGACGGTGACCAGATGGCCGTGCACCTGCCGCTGTCGGCGGAGGCCCAGGCCGAGGCGCGCATCCTCATGCTCGCCTCGAACAACATCCTGTCGCCGGCCTCGGGTCGTCCGCTCGCCATGCCGCGACTGGACATGGTGACGGGTCTGTACTACCTGACCCGTCTGGACGAGGACGCCCCCGGCGCCCACGTCCCCGCCGCCGAGGACGCCCCGGCCACCGGTGTGTACTCCACCTCGGCCGAGGCCATCATGGCCGTCGACCTGAAGGTGCTGGACATCCATGCGCCGATCCGGGTGCGGATGACGCTGCAGCGTCCCTCCGCCGAGATCGAGGCGGAGCAGTTCCCCGAGGGCTGGACCCCCGGGCAGGAATGGATCGCCGAGACCACCCTGGGTCGCGTCATGTTCAACGAGCTGCTTCCGGCGGACTACCCGTTCGTCAACGAGCAGATGCCCAAGAAGCGTCAGGCCGTGATCATCAACGACCTGGCCGAGCGCTACCCGATGATCGTCGTGGCGCAGACGGTGGACAAGCTCAAGGACACCGGTTTCTACTGGGCCACCCGCTCGGGCGTCACCATCGCGATGTCCGACGTGCTGGTCCCGCCGGCCAAGAAGGAGATCCTCGCCTCGTACGACGCCAAGGCCAAGCGTCTGGAGTCGCAGTTCAACCTGGGCAAGATCACCGACGAGGAGCGCAAGAGCGACCTGGTCAAGCTCTGGCAGGAGGCCACCGACGAGATCGGTCAGGCCATGGAGGCGAACTACCCGGACAGCAACCCCATCCCGACGATCGTCAAGTCGGGCGCGGCGGGGAACATGACCCAGATCCGCGCGCTCGCGGGCATGAAGGGTCTGGTGACCCGCCCGAACGGCGAGTTCATCCCGCAGCCCATCAAGTCCTCGTTCCGCGAGGGCCTGACGGTGCTCGAGTACTTCATGAACACGCACGGTGCGCGTAAGGGTCTGGCCGACACGGCTCTGCGTACCGCCGACTCGGGCTACCTCACGCGGCGTCTGGTCGACGTCTCCCAGGACGTCATCGTCCGCGAGACCGACTGTGGCACCAGCAAGGGCGTCGAGACGACCATCGCCCGCCGCGACGTGGACGTCCACGGTGTCGAGACGGGTGTGCTGGACCGGGACGAGCACGTCGAGACCTCGACGTTCGCGCGCACCCTCGCCGAGGACGCGGTCGACGCGTCCGGCACGGTCATCGTCGCCGCCGGCACCGACCTCGGTGACCCGAACATCGAGGCGCTCATCGCCGCCGGCATCGAGAAGGTCAAGGTCCGTTCGGTCCTGACCTGCACCACGGGCACCGGCGTGTGCGCGACCTGCTACGGCCGCTCGATGGCCACCGGCCTGCTGGTCGACATCGGCGAGGCCGTGGGCATCGTCGCCGCCCAGTCCATCGGTGAGCCGGGCACGCAGCTGACGATGCGTACGTTCCACCAGGGTGGCGTCGGCGACGACATCACCGGTGGTCTGCCGCGGGTGCAGGAGCTCTTCGAGGCTCGCGTGCCCAAGGGCAAGGCGCCGATCGCCGAGGAGGCGGGCCGGATCCGCCTCGAGGAGGAGGAGCGCTTCTACACCATCACGATCGTGCCGGACAACGGTGCGGAAGAGATCGTGTACGAGAAGCTGTCCAAGCGTCAGGGTCTCGCGCACATCGTCCTCGAGGACGGCTCGTCCCGACCGATCGTGGACGGCGACCACCTGGAGCGGGGTCAGGCCCTGCTCGAGGGTCCTGCGGACCCGCACGAGGTGCTGGCGATCCTCGGCCCGAACGGTGTGCAGAAGTTCCTCGTCGACGAGGTGCAGAAGGTCTACCGGGCGCAGGGTGTGTCGATCCACGACAAGCACCTCGAGGTCATCGTCCGCCAGATGATGCGTCGCGTCGCGATCAACGACTCGAACAGCACCGAGTTCCTGCCCGGTGCACTCGTCGAGCGTGCGGAGCTCACGACGGAGAACCGTCGCGTGCTCACCGAGGGCGGTTCGCCGGCCTCCGCACGTCCGGTCCTGATGGGCATCACCAAGGCCTCGCTGGCCACGGACTCGTGGCTCTCGGCGGCGTCCTTCCAGGAGACCACCCGCGTGCTCACCGACGCCGCCATCAACCGGCGCTCGGACAAGCTCGTGGGCCTCAAGGAGAACGTCATCATCGGCAAGCTCATCCCGGCGGGCACCGGTATCAACCGCTACCGCAACTCGACGGTCGAGCCCACCGAGGAGGCCCGTGCGGCCGCGTACTCCATCCCGGACTACGGCGACGGGTTCTACGGTCCGGAGGACGGCTTCGGCGACGCCACCGGCGCGTCTGTCCGCCTGGACGACCTGGGTTACTGAGCCCACCCGGGGAGACGGCCACCGGCCGCCCCCACCGGACACCGGACCCCCGTGCGCCTCGTGCGCCCGGGGGTCCGGTGCGTATCCCCGGCCGCGTCATCGCCGGGCCCGAACGTGTTCTAGACTTGCTCGATGGGCCCTGAGCCGCCGCGGTCGTCGTGGCGGTCCGGGGCCGGATTACCGGAAGGGGGCGATCGACGGTGCGGATCGCACTGCTCTCGTACAGGAGTAAGCCGCACGGGGGCGGGCAGGGTGTCTACGTCCGGCACCTGAGCCGTGAGCTGGCCGCGCTGGGACACACCGTCGAGGTGTTCTCGGGTCAGCCTTACCCGGAGCTGGACCCGGGTCCCACGCTCACCGAGGTCCCGAGCCTGGATCTGTACAACGACGCGAATCCGTTCCGCACGCCGCACCCGCGTGAGATCCGCGACCGGATCGACCTGCTCGAGGTGGTCACCATGTGGACCGCCGGCTTCCCGGAACCCCGAACGTTCAGCCTCCGGGCGGCGCGCGAGCTCGGGACCCGGCTCGAGGACTTCGACGTGGTGCACGACAACCAGTGTCTCGGCAGCGGTCTGCTCAGGCTGGAGGAGGCCGGGTTCCCGGTGGTCGCCACGGTGCACCACCCGATCACCCGGGACCGCGACCTCGCCATGAGGGAGGCTCCGCTACGCAAGAAGATCACCACCTGGCGCTGGTTCGGCTTCCTCGGCATGCAGATCCGCGTCTCCCGCAAGCTCGAGGAGATCATCACGGTCTCCAGCAACTCCGCCGAGGACATCGCCTCGGACTTCGGGGTGGACCCGGACCGGATCGTCACGATCCCGCTGGGGGTGGACACCGACCGCTTCCACGACCGGCGTGAGCGCGAGCCCGGACGGTTGGTGTGCGTGGCCAGTGCGGACCAGCCGCTCAAGGGAGTCCCGATCCTGTTGCGTGCGCTGGCGCAGGTCCGCCGGGAACACCCGGGGGTCCGGCTCACGCTCATCTCGAAACTCAAGCGCAAGGGAGAGGCCGCCAAGCTGCTGGACTCCCTGGGGCTGCGCGACGCGGTCGACCTCGTGTCCGGGGTCGACGACGAGGAACTGGCGGGTCTCGTGGGCTCCGCCGAGATCGCCGTGGTGCCGAGCATGTACGAGGGCTTCTCGCTCCCGGCGGTCGAGGCGATGTCCAGCGGTTGCGCGCTGGTCGCCACCCGTGCGGGTGCCCTTCCGGAGGTCGTGGGCACCGACGACTCGGCCGCCCGTCTGGTCACCCCCGGGGACGTCGACGAACTCGCCCGCGCGATCAGCGCCCTGCTGTCGGACCCGGACGAGCGCCGCCGTCTGGCAGCGGGCGGCAGGGCCCGCGTCATGGAGCGTTACAGTTGGGCGGCCGTCGCCCGGAGGACCGTCGAGGTCTACCGGACGGCCATCGCCCGGGTCCGTGGCGACGCGCTGCCGGACCTGACCGCCGGACCCGTCTTCGGTCCGGACCAGACAGAGATCGACGAGCACGTCGCCGACGACGTGCCCGAGGTGCTCCCGGATTCCGGTGAGTACGACATCCGCGAGCAGGAGGACGCCGCATGCTGACCGTTGACTTCGACCGTCTGGGGGTCACGCCCGGTATGCGTGCCATCGACGTGGGTGCCGGCATGGGCCGGCACACCTTCGAGCTCTTCCGCCGTGGTGCCGACGTCACCGCGTTCGATCAGAACGTCGACGAGATGCGGCAGGTGTCCGAGATGCTCGGCGCGATGGAGGCCGAGGGCGAAGGCCTGCCGGAGTCGAAGGGCGAGGCGGTGACGGGCGACGCGCTCGCGATGCCGTACGAGGACGGCGAGTTCGACCTGGTGCTGATCTCCGAGGTGCTCGAGCACGTGCCGGCAGACACCGCCGCGATCTCCGAGCTCGTGCGGATCCTCAAGCCGGGCGGGGTCGCCGCGGTGACCGTGCCGCGCGAATGGCCCGAGAAGCTGTGCTGGAAGCTCTCGGACGCCTACCACTCCAACCCCGGCGGCCACTGCCGCATCTACACCGCCGAGGAGCTGGGTTTCAAGCTCCGCGCCGCCGGTCTGGAGGTCACCGGCACCGGATTCGCCCACGCGCTGCACGCGCCCTACTGGTGGCTCAAGTGCGCGGTGGGGACCGAGAACGACGACCACCCGCTGCCCAAGACCTACCACAAGCTCCTGGTGTGGGACCTGATGAAGGGCCCCTGGGTCACCCGCACGGCCGAGAAGCTGCTCAACCCGGTGATGGGCAAGTCCATCGTCTTCTACCTACGCAAGCCCGCGGAGGCCTGATAGATCGTGTCCACCACGAACAACGGAGCAGAGCGGCGTCGTCCGGTCCCCAGTGTCCCGGGTGTCCTGGACGCCGACGCGGCGCGGGCGACCGGCGAGTGGATCGCCTCCGTGCAGCGACCGAACGGTGAGATCCCGTGGTTCACGGGTGGCCACACCGACCCGTGGGACCACGTGGAGTCGGCCATGGGACTGTCGGTCGCCGGTCAGTGGGAGGCTGCGGAGAAGGCCTACGGCTTCCTGCGGGACACCCAGCGGGGAGACGGGTCATGGCCGGTCAGGTGGCAGGACGGGGCGATCGTCGACGCCGACACCGACTCGAACTTCTGCGCCTACGTCGCGGTCGGGGTATGGCACCACCACCTGGTCACCGGGCAGTCGGGGTTCCTCGAGTCCATGTGGCCGATGGTGCGCCGGGCGCTGGACCTGGTGCTGACGTTCCGGGGCCCGGAGGGGCAGATGTGGTGGGGCGCCGGGCCCGAGGGCTTCTGTGAGGAGGCTCTGGTCACCGGCTCGTCTAGTGTCCACCACTCGCTGCGCTGCGGCGTCGCGATCGCCGAGGAGTTGGGGACCACGGCACCCGACTGGGACGCGGCGGCGGACTCGCTGGGACACGCCCTCCGTGCGCACCCCGAGTTGTTCACGCCCAAGGACGAGTTCTCCATGGACTGGTACTACCCGGTCCTCGGGGGCGTGATGGTGGGGGAGCAGGCGCAGCAGCGGCTGGACTCCCGCTGGGACGACTTCGTGGTCGACGATCTGGGCATCCGGTGCGTCGATCACCGTCCGTGGGTCACCGGCGCCGAGACGTGTGAGTTGGTGATCGCGCTGGAGGCGGCGGGGCGCCATGAGCAGGCGCTCGCGCAGTTCACCCACATGCAGCACCTACGGGACACCGACGGGTCCTACTGGACCGGCCTGGTCTACGCGGACGGCAAGCGCTGGCCCGTCGAGCTGAGCACGTGGACCGGGGCGGTCATGCTGCTCGCGGCCGATGCGCTGTCGCGGACCACGCCCGGCAACGAGATCTTCCGGTACGTCTCGGACCACACCATGCAGCGGCTCGGTTCGCACCCGGGTGATCCGAACGAGTGCGCCCCGGGTGAGGCCTGCCCACCCGTCGTCTCCGTGCGCTAGTCTGTCGGGAACCGTCGCTGGACACCTGTCTGGTCAGGTGTCGGCCGGTGGCCCCGAGCGCACGAGGAGCACCAATGGAATTCGGACTCACCCTGTTCACCAGCGATCGGGGTATCCAGCCGCCCACGGCTGCCGTGGCGGCGGAGAACGCCGGGTTCTCGGCGTTCTACGTGCCCGAGCACACCCACATCCCGATCCGTAGGGAGGCCGCGCACCCGGGCACCGGTGGCGCCGAGCTGCCGGACGAGCGGTACAGCCGCACGTTGGACCCGTGGGTCGCGCTCGCGGCGGCGTCCTCGGTCACCACGACGATCCGACTGGGCACCGCCGTCGCGATCCCGGTCGAGAGCGATCCGATCACGCTCGCCAAGACCATCGCCTCCGTCGACCACCTCTCGGACGGCCGCGCGGTGCTCGGGGTGGGCTACGGGTGGAACCTCGACGAGATGGCCGACCACGACGTACCGCCGAAACTGCGCCGCACCATGCTGCGCGAGTACCTGGAGGCCATGCGGGCGTTGTGGACCGAGGACGAGGCCGAGTATCACGGGCGCTTCGTGGACTTCGGCCCCAGCTGGGCCTGGCCCAAGACCGTCCAGAAGCCCGGACCCCGCCCGCTCGTGGGGGCGGCCGGCACCGAGAAGAACTTCAAGTGGATCTGCCGCAGCGCCGACGGCTGGATGACCACGCCGATCTCCCAGGACATCGCCGGCAGCGTCCGGCAGCTGCGGGAGCTGTGGGCCGAGGCCGGTCGCGAGGGCGAGCCGTACATCGTCGTGCTCGACGGGAAGCCGGTTCCCGAGAAGATCGAGATGTACCGCGAGCTGGGAGTGCACGAGCTCGTCTACGGGACCCCGGACAAGCCGGAGGAGGAGGTGCTGGCCTACATCGACAGGCTGGCCGGCAAACTCGGGCTGTCCGCCATGGCCTGAGCCGATGTCGCTCCCGGCGGGCCGTCCACGCCGGTACCGTCGGCTGTATGACCTCCACCACCGGCTCTGCCACCACCGGCTCTGCCACCCCCGTCGTCGTCATCACCGGAGCCGGGGGTGGCCTCGGGGCGGCGACCGCCGCGCTCTACTCGGACCGCGGGTGGCACGTCGTGGCCGTCGACCTCACCGCGCCCCCCGGGGGGCCGGGGATCACGTCGGTGGCGGCCGACGTCACCGACTCCGCATCGCTGCGATCGCTCGCCGATCGGGTCCGCTCCGAGCACGGCCGACTGGACGTGGTGGTCACCTTCGCCGGGGTCCTGGGGATCGGGCCGCTCGCCGAGACCGACCCCGATCGGGTCCAGCAGGTCCTGGACGTGAACATCATGGGCACGGTCCGCACCGTCCACGCGATGTTCGACCTGCTCCGCGCGAGCGGCGGGCGCGTGGTCCTCATCAGTTCCGAGACCGGCCCCCAGCACGGGATGCCGATGAACGGCGCGTACGCCATGAGCAAGCACGCGATCGAGGCCTACGGTGACGCACTGCGTCGCGAGTTGATGTTCCTCGGGCTCGAGGTGGTGCTGATCCAGCCGGGCCCCTTCCGCACGGGGATGACGGCCTCGATCCGCCGGCGCTTCCAGGAGTCCACTCTCCCGGGCTCGCCGTTCGCGGCCATGGCCGCCGTGATGGGGGAGATGGCGGCGGGAGAGGACGACAAGGCCGCCGCCCCCTCGGTGTTGGCCGAGGCCGTGTGGACCGCCGGTACGACCGCCCGACCCCGCCACCGCTACGCCGTCAGGTGGGACCTCGGCCGCAGGCTCCTCGACCACCTCCCGGTGCCGATGGTGGACAAGGTGCTCACGCTGGCACTGAGAGGCAGGATCAACGCCACGGAGCTCGCGTTGCGGCGGGAGTCCGCCGACATCCTCGACGCCGCCGATGCCCGGGGGCGACCGTGAGCAATCTCGACCCCCGACCCGAGGAGATCGGGTGCGAGGCGGGCGGCGCGCCCGGCGGCCCCGAACCGGGGGGCGCCGTGGTCGAGATCATCACCGCCCGTGACGTCCCGCTCGGCGGTCCTCGTGCGATGACGGTCAGGCGGACGCTCCCACAGCGGCAGCGTTCGCTCATCGGTGCCTGGTGCTTCGTCGACCACTACGGTCCCGACGACGTCTCGGCCACCGGCGGGATGGACGTGCCCTCGCATCCGCACACCGGCCTGCAGACCGTCAGCTGGCTCTTCGAGGGCGCCGTGACCCACCACGACTCCGGGGACAACCACGCCGTCGTGCGGCCCGGCGAGGTCAACCTCATGACCTCCGGCGCCGGGATCTGCCACACCGAGGTCTCGACGCAGGACACCACGATCCTGCACGGCGTGCAGCTGTGGACCGTGCTGCCGGAGGGCCACCGTGAATCCGCCGGGCGGAGGTTCGATCACCACGTGCCCGACCCCGTGGTCCTGGAGGGCGGCTCGGCACTCGTCTTCATGGGGTCACTGCTGGGCTCGTCGTCGTCGATCCCCACCTTCTCGCCCCTCCTCGGTGCGGAGATCCGCCTGGACCCCGGCGCCCTGGTGTGCCTCGACGTGGACCCGGACTTCGAGCACGGACTCCTGGTGGACGCCGGCGACGTCACGCTCGAGGGGGTGACCGTGGAGCCCGCGCAACTGGGCTACACGGGGGTCGGCGAGTCCCGCCTGACGATCCGCAACACCGGCCCCACCCCGGCGCGGATGATCCTGATCGGCGGAACCCCGTTCGACGAGGAGATCGTCATGTGGTGGAACTTCATCGGACGCACCCACGACGAGATCGCCCGCTACCGGCAGGAGTGGGAGGCCGGGGCGGACCGCTTCGGCCGGGTGGACGGGTACATCGGCCACGACCCGGACGGGCTCACCCGGCTCCCGGCCCCCACCCTGCCCACGACCACGCTCAAGCCGCGCTCCAACCCGCACCCGCGGGCGCGGACCGACTGAGACCGGACGACTGAGCCCGGACCGACTGAGCTCGCGCGTCCCGACCGACGCGCACCCCACCGAGAGGACGCACGCTGATGACCGAATACACCGACAAGAACGGCTCCACCGTCACCGTCACGCGGGCACCGGACCGCGCCGCCTTCGAGATCCGTGACGCCGCCGGGGAGGTGGCCGGCCACGCAGATTTCCGGGACCGCGACGGGGAGCGGATATTCCACCACACCGAGGTGGACGAGGAGTTCGGCGGACGGGGCATGGGGACCGCCCTCGTCCGGGGCGCGGTGGAGGCCACCCGCGCCGAGGGCGTGCCGATCGTGCCCGTGTGCCCCATGGTCGAGGCCTTCCTCGACAAATCCGGCGGGGAGTTCGAGGGCGCCTACCGCTCGCCGACCGCCGACGACCGGGCGTGGTTGCGCGAGGAGGGCGCCTGAGATGGGTGTGCCACCCCTGGACCGTACCCAGCGAGAGGTCTACAAGCAGCTCGTGCGCACCGCGGTCGCCTCGCGGGAGGCCTCCACCGAGGCCGGGCTGGACGAGGCGCTGCTCGAACAGGTCAACGTCCGGGTCTCCCAGATCAACGGGTGTGCGGCCTGCCTGGCCACCCACGTGCCGGCCGCGCGGGAGGCCGGGGTGTCCCAGGAGCGTCTCGACATGCTGCCGTCGTGGCGGGACATCGACGCGTTCGGTGATGCCGTGCGCGCGGCTCTGAGGCTGGCCGAGACCCTCACGCGCCTGGACGACGTCGAGGAACGCGAGGCGGCCACCGCCGCCGCCACCGAGCACTTCGACGACGAGCAGCTCTCCGCTCTGGAGTGGACGATCGTGTTGATCAACGCGTTCAACCGCGTCTCGATCGCCAGCGGGCACCAGGTGCGGCTCGGGGACTGACCACCGCCCGGACCGGAAGCGCGGTCGCCGCCCGGAGGACTACCGTGGGCGCTGTGAGCGACAAGCCGGACGTCCAGACCCTCGGCCAGCTGCGCGCCGCGGGGTACACCACCCGAACCCTGCGAGAGGAGATGCGCGAGAACCTCCTCGCCGAGTTGGCCTCGGGCCGCGATCCCTGGCCCGGGATGCACGGGTTCGACACGACCGTCATCCCGCAGCTCGAGCGGGCGATCATCGCCGGTCACGACATCGTGCTGCTCGGCGAGCGCGGACAGGGCAAGACCCGCCTGCTGCGGACGTTGGTCGGACTGCTCGACGAGTGGTCACCCGTGGTGGCGGGGTCCGAACTGGGGGAGGACCCGCTCGCACCGATCACCACGCCGACGCGGGAGCGGATCGCCCTGGAGGGGGACGCACTTCCCATCGAGTGGCGGCACCGGTCGGAGCGCTACGTCGAGAAGCTGTCCACCCCGGACACCTCCGTGGCGGACATGATCGGCGACGTCGACCCGATGCGGGTCGCGGAGGGACGCCGACTCGGCGACCCGGAGACCATCCACTACGGCCTGGTACCGCGAGCGAACCGCGGCATCGTGGCGCTCAACGAGCTGCCCGACCTGGCGGAGCGGATCCAGGTGGCGTTGCTCAACGTCATGGAGGAGCGGGACGTGCAGATCAGGGGCTATGTCCTGCGCCTGCCCCTCGACGTGCTGGTGGTGGCCTCGGCCAACCCGGAGGACTACACCAACCGCGGGCGCATCATCACCCCGCTCAAGGACCGGTTCGGCGCCGAGATCCGCACGCACTACCCCCTGGACCTGGCCGACGAGATCGAGGTGGTGCGGCAGGAGGCCGACCTCACCGCGGAGGTGCCCGACGCCCTGATGGAGCTGCTGGCCAGGTTCACGCGCGAGCTCCGGACCTCGGACTCGATCAACCAGGCGTCTGGCGTCTCGGCGCGCTTCGCGATCGCCGGAGCCGAGACCGTCGCCGCGGCGGCCAGGCGGCGCGCGGCCGTCCGGGGGACCGACGACCCGGGCGAGGCGGTGGCACGGTTGGTGGACGTCGACGCCGCCGTGGACGTCCTGCGCGGCAAGATCGAGTTCGAGCCGGGCGAGGAGGGCCGCGAGCCGGAGATCCTGCGATACCTCCTGCGCAGCGCCACCGTCGACGTGGTCCGCGATCTGTTCCGCGGACTCGATCTGGCTCCGCTGGTCGAGGCGTTCGACGGTTCCGTGACCCTGACGACCGGCGCCAGCGTGACTGCGGCGGAGTTCCTCGAGGCGTTGCCCGAGCTCTCCCGGCCGGGGCTGTACGACGAGATCGCCGAGCGACAGGGTGCCACCACCGTGGGTCAACGGGCCGGGGCGATCGAGTTCGCGCTGGAGGGGTTGTTCCTCTCGCGGCGGCTGTCCAAGGAGACCGGGGACGGCGCCGCGGTCTACGGCTGACACGCACCGCCAGATGAGGAGGGCCAGCGATGTCGAGAGAAGAACCCCGTGCCCGGTACGGGCGCTACAGCGGCGGGCCTGACCCGCTCGCGCCCCCTCTCGACCTGTCCGAGGCACTGGACGCGGTATCCGACGGGGTGATGTCCGGGTACTCGCCCGAACAGTCGATGCGCGAGTTCCTGCGCCGCGGCGGACGGGACCAGACCGGCCTGGACGACCTCGCCGGTAAGGTGCAGCGCCGCCGGCGGGAACTACTCGAACGCCACCACCTCGGGGGCACGCTCGGCGAGGTCGCCGAGCTCCTCGAGCAGGCACTGCTGGCCGAACGCGGGCAGCTGGCACGGGACACCCGGATGGATCCGATGGACCGCACCCTGCGGGAGATGACCATCGAGAACCTGCCCGACTCCCCGGCCGCCGCCGTGGGGGAGCTCGCCGACTACGACTGGGCGTCCACTGACGCGCGGGAGGCCTACCGCCGGATCCAGGACCTGCTGGGCGCCGAGGCCCTCGAGGCGCGGTTCGAGGGGATGAAGCAGGCACTGGAGAACGCGAGCGACGCCGACCGCGCCGCGGTGTCGGAGATGGTCGCCGACCTGACCGAGCTCCTCGACAAGCACGCCCGCGGCGAGGACACCCCGGAGGATTTCGAGCGCTTCATGGACAAGCACTCCGACTCCTTCCCCGAACAACCGCAGAACATCGACGAGCTCATCGACGCGTTGGCCGGGAGGGCCGCCGCCGCGCAACGCATGATGCGGTCGATGACCCCGGAGCAGCGGGAGGAGCTCATGGCGCTCTCGCAGCAGGCGTTCGGTTCCCCCGAGCTCATGGAGCAGCTCGGGCGGCTCGACGGGCTGCTGCAGTCGCTGCGACCCGGGGAGGACTGGGACGGTTCCGCCGAGTTCGAGGGTGATCAGGGGCTCGGGTTCTCGGAGGGGGCGGCGGCGATGGCCGAGCTGGGCGATCTCGACCGGCTGGCCGAGCAGCTCGCGCGGGGCAGCGAGGGATCACCACTGTCCGAGCTGGACCTCGAGGCCGTGGCCCGTCATCTGGGCGGGGAGGCGGCGGTGTCCCTGCGGACCCTGGCGCGGCTCGAGGAGTCGATGCGCGAGTCCGGGTACCTGAGCCGACGACCCGACGGCGACCTCCGGCTGTCCCCGGTCGCGCTGCGCAAGCTCGGCGGATCACTCCTGCGCGACGCCGCGCGCCGACTCTCCGGCCGCGCCGGCGCCCGCGACACCCGCCAGTCCGGGGCGGCCGGTGAGCAGACGGGGTCGAGCCGGGCGTGGGAGTTCGGTGACGTGGAGTCGTGGGACGTGCCGCGGACCGTCACCAACGCGATCTCCCGGGTCGCGGCCGAGGGCGGGGACCCGGGAGAGGGGATCCGGTTGCTGCCCGACGACATCGAGGTCCGCGAGACCGAGGCGCGTACCCAGGCCGCGGTCGCACTGCTGGTCGACACGTCGTTCTCCATGGCGATGGAGGGTCGCTGGGTTCCGATGAAGCGGACCGCGCTGGCCCTGCACCACCTGGTCAGCACCCGCTTCCGGCAGGACGCGCTGCAGCTGATCTCGTTCGGGCGGTTCGCCCGTACCCGGACCGTGGAGGAGTTGCTCTCCCTCGACGCCGAATACGAGATGGGGACGAACCTGCACCACGCGCTGCTGCTGGCAGGGCGCTTCTTCCGGAGGCACCCGTCGATGCAACCGGTGTTGCTCATCGTGACCGACGGCGAACCCACGGCCCACCTGCTCGGCAGTGGGGACCCGTGGTTCGGGTATCCGCCCGCGCCCGAGACCATCCGCACCACCGTGGACGAGCTGGACCGGGTGGCCCGGTTCGGCGCGAAGACCACGTTCTTCAGGCTCGGCGACGACCCGGGGCTCGGCCGGTTCCTCGACGCGCTGGCCCGGCGCGTCGGGGGGACGGTGGTCGCCCCGGACGTGGACGACCTGGGGGCGGCCGTGGTCGGCAGGTTCCTGCACTCGCGCCGCGGCCGCCCGGGTTCCGGTGACGCGTGGAGCGCGGGCGGCCGCTGGGCCGGGTGAGCGGGCCGCGAGCAGGGGCCTCACGGCGCGGCGCTCACGGCACGGGGCTCACGGCATGGGCGCGCCGACCTCGCCGGAGTCCCGTCGCAGTACCCGCAGCGAGTCCACCGCGCGGACCTCGGTGAACTGCCCCGACTCCAGGGCCCGGCAGTAGATCTCGTACGGCGGGCGGCCGCCGTCCGCGGGATCCGGGAACACGTCGTGGATGAGCAGCGCCCCGCCCACCTCGACCCACGGGGCCCAGCCGGCGTAGTCGGCCTGCGCGGCCTCCGAGGAGTGGCCGCCGTCGATGAACACGAATGAGGCGGGCCTGCCCCACACCCGCGCGACCTGGCGCGAGCTGCCCACGGCGGCCGTCACCACGTCGTCCAGTCCCGCATCCCACATGGTGTGCCGGAACGCGACCAGCGTCTCCAGGCGGCCGGTGTGCGGGTCCACCAGTGCGGTGTCGTGGTACTCCCACCCGGGCTGGTGCTCCTCGGAGCCGCGGTGGTGGTCGACGGTGACGATGCTGCCGCCGGTCACCCGTGCGGCCGCACCGAGGAACACGGTGGACCGGCCGCAGTAGGTGCCGATCTCGACCCCCACGCCGTCGCCCAGGAACTCACAGGCGATCTCGTAGAGGGTGCGGCCCTCGTCCAGCGGCATGAAACCGGGGGCGGCGAGCGCCACGTCGAGCAGCGCCTGGTCGATCTCGGGTGCGGTCATGGGATCAACCTATCGCCCGCGTCTGTGCCCTCAGCCCTCGCCCTCAGCCCTCGCCCTCAGCCCTCGGCCTCAGCTCGCCGGGCGGCCTTGCGGGCGCGCGCCACGTGCGGGCCCACGACGTTGCCCAGCTTGGTCCCGTTCGGCCACCCCGCGTAGTAGCAGAGGAACACCACGATCTCCTCCAACTCCTCCGGGGTGAGCTCGCCGTTGCCCTGCGCGGTGAGCGCGCCCAGCAGCAGCAGGCGGCGGTCCCGGTGGCTCAGGCCCGGCCGAGACCAGATCCGTCCGAACAGATGGTCCGCGGTCTCGGCGAAGTAGTCGCCCGGGCCATCGGACATGTCGAAGCCGTAGACCTCGCCCATCATGGCCAGGCCCCGCTCGCGCTCCGGGGTCATGCCGGTCTCCGCGGTGTCGCTCATCGTGCTCCCTCGTCGTCGTCGTGGTCGTCCCCACCGGTGTCCCCACCGGCGTGCCCATCCGTACTCGCGGCGGTGACCGGGCCGCCCACGGCGCGCGCGATCTCGCCCGGTCCCACGCCGAACCCGGCGCCGAGGTCCCGCAGTGCGAGAGCGCCCAGCGGAAGGTCCACCTCCAGCCGTTCACCCAGGGCCAGCGCCAGGGACAGGTCCTTCTCGCCGAGACCACGGACGTGGGTGAACACGCCGTGCCAGAAGTCGTCCTCGGCGATGGGTGCGGTGGTCTCGCGGAGCATCACGGCCCCGGCGCCGCCGGTGATGGCGTCGGTGTGCCGGACCACCCGTCCGAGCTTGGCGATGTCGATCCCCGCCGCTTCGGCGAGTCGCGAGGCCTCGGCGGACGCGGTGAAGGAGATGAAGTGCAGCAGGTTGCGGGCCAGCTTCATCCGCGTACCGGCCCCCACCTCCCCGGCGTGGACCGGCATGGCGGCCCACAGGGCGAACACCGGCTTGCAGGCCTCGTAGACCTCGCGGGGACCGCCGACCATCACGGCCAGCTCGCCCTTCTCGGCGCCCGGCGCGCCACCCGAGACCGGGGCGTCGACCAGGTGCACACCGGCGGCCGAACACACCTCGGCCAGCTCTGCGGCCGTTGTGTCCGCGATGGTGGAGTGGACCGCGATCACGGTCCCCGGCGCGGCGGTGCGCAGGATGCCGTCGGGGCCGTCGACGACGTCCCGCACCTGGGCGTCGTCGAGCACCGTCACCGACACCAGGCGCGCCGTCCGCGCCACCTCCGCGCCCGTGGCGGCCGCGGTCGCACCCTCGGCGACGAACGGATCGGTCGCCTGGGCGCGCACGTCACACACCACGAGACCGCCGGGCCAGGACAACAGGCGGCGGGCGATCGGCGCGCCCATGTTCCCCAGGCCGATGAACCCCACCGGTGCGGGGGAGTCCTCCGGTGTCCCGGGTCCGACGGGTGCGGCTCCGGCGTCCTGTGCGGCGCCCGTGACCGGATGCTCGTTCACGATCTGATGACCTGTCCGCCGTCGACGTTGAAGATCTGGCCGGTGACCCAGGAGGCCTCGTCGGAGAGCAGGAACAGCAGCATGCCCACCAGGTCCTGCGGCTGACCCATTCGCTTGAGCGGCAGCTTGTCGACCATCTCCTTGACCATGGCCTGCGGGGTGGTGGTGCGGTTGGCCTCGGTGTCGATCGGGCCCGGGGCGATGGCGTTGATCCGGATGTTCGACCCGCCCAGCTCGGTGGCGAGCTGCTGGGTGAGGCCGTTGACGCCCACCTTGGCCAGACCGTAGAAGCCCGAGTACAGCCACGCCGCGGTGGAGGACTGGTTGACGATCGCGCCCCCGCCGGCCGCCGCCATCTTCTCCCAGCACGCGCGCACCATCAGCAGCTGGCCGTTCATGTTGACCTGCATGAACTTCTGGTAGTAGTCCCACGGCACGGTGATGAGGAAGTCGAGTTTCATGCCGCCGAAGATCGCGGCGTTGTTGACCAGCATGTCCAGCGATGCGTACTTCTCCACGGTGGCCTCGGCGCAGGCGTTCGCCGACTCAGGGTCGGAGACGTCGGTGTGCTGGAAGAAGGCCTCGCCGCCGGCGGCGACGATGTCCGCGGCCACGCGCTCGCCCTCGGTGTCCGACACGTCGGCCACGACGACCTTCGCTCCCTCCGAGGCGAGGGCCTTGGCGTACTCCTCGCCGATGCCGCCGGCCGCGCCGGTCACGATCACGGATTTGCCGTCAAAACGTCCCATGTGGTGGTCTCTGCTTTCCTGGTGGGGTTGGTGGTGCGGGTTGGTGGTGCGGGTTGGTGAGCCGGGTTGGTGAGCCGGGGGTCAGGCCGGGGAGGCCACGGATTTGGTCTCGAGGTACTCCTCGAAGCCCTGGCGGCCCATCTCTCGGCCGATTCCGGACTGCTTGTAGCCGCCGAAGGGCACGTCGGCGCCGTACCAGACGCCGCCGTTGACCCCGAGTGTGCCGGTGCGGATGCCGGCGACGACCTTCTCGACGCGGTCGAGGTCACTGCCCCAGACGGCGCCGGAGAGGCCGTAGGGGGAGTCGTTGGCGATCCGCACGGCGTCGTCGTCGCCGTCGTGGGGGATGACGACGAGGACGGGCCCGAAGATCTCCTCCTGGGCCACCCGCGCTGAGTTGTCGAGACCGGAGATCAGGGTGGGCTCGACCCAGTACCCCGCGGCCTTGTCCGCGCCGGAGGGGCGCCCGCCACCGATCTCGATGGTGCCGCCCTCCTCCACGGCCAGGGCGATGTATCCCTCGACCCGCTCGCGCTGGAGCCCGGAGATCAGCGGGCCGCACAGGGTGCCCGGGTCGGTGGGATCGCCCGGCGCGAACGCGGCCATGGCGCCCTTGGCGGCCTCGACGGCCTTGTCGTAGTTCTCGCGCGGGACCACCAGGCGGGTGGTCAGGGCACAGCCCTGCCCGGCGTGCGTGCAGGCGTTGAGCGCGGTCATGAAGCACGCGGCGTTCAGGTCGGCGTCGTCGAGCACCACGGCGGCGGACTTGCCACCCAGCTCGAGGAACACCTTCTTGAGGGTCTCCGCCGCGGCCACCATGATCTTCTTGCCGGTGGCGGTGGAGCCGGTGAACGAGACGAGGTCCACGCGCGGGTCGGTGGTCAGCTGTGCGCCCACACCGTGGTCCGAGGACGAGACCACGTTGAGCACGCCCGCGGGGATGTCGGTCTCCTCGGCGGCGATCCGGGCCACTGCCGCGGCGATGAGCGGGGTGTCCGGCGCGGGTTTGAGCACGACGGTGCACCCGGCGGCCAGGGCGGGGCCGATCTTGGCCAGGTTGATCTGGTTGGGGAAGTTCCACGGGGTGATGGCCCCGACCACGCCGATCGCCTCGCGGCGGGCCGAACGCCGGGAGCGGATCCCCATGACCTCGGACTCGCCCAGCTCCTCGACCCACTCGTAGGCGTCGACCAGGTCGGCCAGCCAACCGAGGTCGGCCACGGGCCCCTCGAGCTGGGGGCCGGTGGTGAACATGTGGGGTGCACCCACCTCGGCGATGGTCAGCGTGCGCAACTCCTCGATGTGGGACTGCAGGGCGTCCCGGAGCTGTCGCAGGCACGAGGCGCGGAAGCCGTGGTCCGTGGACCACGTGGTGGTGTCGAACGCGGTGCGGGCGGCCGCTATGGCGGCGTCCATGTCCTCGGGGCCCGCGTCGGCGGCACGGCCGATGAGTTCCTCGGTGGCGGGGTTGAGGACGTCGAACGTGGCCGCGCCGGATGCGGGGCGCAACTCGCCGTCGATGAGGAGCGGCGCGTCGTAGATGGTGCTCGTCGTCACGGGGAGCCTTCCGTCGGGACCGATGGACATCGGGGTGGGTGGACAACTGTCTAGACGATAGTCCCGCGAGTGGTGTACTGTCCAGACACATGTCCAGTGACGTTCGATTCGAATCGACCCGGCGACGCCTCAACGGCCAACAGGCAGAGACCGTCGACCGCCTCACCAGCGCTGCCGTCGAGGTGCTGCGCGAGAAGGGTCCCGGCGGACTCGCGGTCCGGGCGGTGGCCTCGAGGGCCGGTGTCGCGCCGGCCACCGCCTACACCTACTTCTCCTCCAAGGGGCACCTCATCGCCGAGGTGTTCTGGCGCCGACTGCGCGACCACGTCTCCGAGGGCGCCGAGGCCGGCACCACGGTGGACAGGGTGGTGGCGGTCCTGCGCGACGTCGCGCTGTTGCTCGCGGACGAACCCGAGCTCTCCTCTGCGGTCACCGCCGCCCTGCTGGGCGACGACCCCGAGGTCTCCCACCTGCGCATCCGGATCGGTGCCGACATCCGTCGCCGACTGACGGCCGCGCTGGGGGGCGAGGGCGACGACGAGGTGATCGGCGCACTGGAGATGGTCTATGCCGGCGCACTCGTTCGAGCAGGCATGGGCTACGGCTCCTACTCCGACATGGCGGATGCCATCGAATCCGCCGCCCGACTGATCCTGAGGTGACCTGAGACATGACCACCGCGACGCCCGCCCCGCTCGTGTTCAGCCCGTACGACTACGAGGTTCCGCCAGTAGGTCATGGTCGCTGGGCCGGTCGTGTGTCCCAGCGGTGGGTGGTCCAGGCGCTGCGGACGAGTCGTCGGATGATGATCGCGGCGTTGGCCAGGGCGATGAAGGCGTCGATGACGCGGATGCGTCGTTCGGTGCAGATGTGGAGTTTCTTGAAGCCGCGGTTATGCCAGGAGTTGGTGCGCTCGACGACCCAACGGGCACCGGCTTGAAGCGGGAATCCCTTCTGGCTCATCCGCGACCGACAGCCGAGTTCGGCCAGCAACTCACGGGTTCGCCTGGAGTCATATCCGGCGTCCAGATGCACGGTAATCGTCTCGGGCAGGCCGACCCCGAACCGGGCCTCGAACCGGCCCAGACGCTCCAATGTGGGCCGCAGGAACACGCTGTCGTGACGGTTGGCCGGAGCACTGACGCACCCCAGTGGGATCCCGCCAGCGTCGGTCAGCAGTGAGCGTTTCGTCCCTTGTTTTCCCCGGTCGACTGGAGACTTGCCAGCCGCATCGCCGCCGCAGGGTGCTTTGACGATGCAGCCGTCGACCGTGACGTCGTCCAACTTGAGGCCGATCATGCGGTCGTAGGCGTCCAGGCAGATCTGCTCGAGCTCGGCGAAGACTCCGGCGGTGATCCACTCGTCGCGGCGCCGGCGGATCGTGGTCGCCGAGCAACCGGTGTCGGCGATGCGCTCGTACGCCGCCCCGAGGACCAGGACTTGGATGAGTTTGTCGAACACCACCCGGTCCGGGATTCGTGGTCGGTGGCACCCCAGCGGGTGATCGTCGATGGGCTCGGGAAGCAGGGACTCGAACTGGTCCCACAGGGGGTCGATGATGAATGATGGCAGAGCAGGCACGAGCACCTCGGCACGAGAAGATGGCTGTGAACACCTCTTCTGTTACCGGGACTCGTGCCTGCCCTGTCAGACCGACACACCCTGACCTACTGGCGGAACCTCTACGCCGTGCACGAGGACCCGTACCCGTTCTACGCCCGGCTGCGCGCCGAGGCGCCGGTCTACCACAATCCGGAACTGGACTTCTGGGCGCTGAGCAAGGGCGGTTTCATACGGTTGTTGCAACGTCGCTCCCGAGAGGCGGGGGCGGTTTGACTGTAGGAGATCGCGGTGCCTGGTGCGCGGTTGTCGGTTGTCGAGCGGGCCAAGATCGAGACCTTGTTTGGGCAGGGGTTGAAGTACCCGGAGATCGCCGAGCGGATCGGGCGTAGTCGCACCACGGTCTGGCGGGAAGTCGAGCGCAACAACTCGGCCCGGGGTGCGCGGTGCGCGAAGGGGCAGGGGGCTCGGCACCCGCATCGAAAGCGGGGCCACACCCCGGGCCTGTCCGGGTCGTATCGCTGGCTGTACTCCTGCGAGCAGGCTCAGCGCAAAGCCGATGAGCGTGCCAGACGCAAGCGTGCGGGCAAGCTCAGGCCTGGTCACGGCCGTGCCTATCCGCCGCTGTGGTCTACGGTCAAGGCCAAGCTCGAGCTGCGGTGGTCACCGATGCAGATCTCGCGGTGGCTCACGCTGACCTACCCCGATCAGCCGGAGATGCATGTGTCCCACGAGACGATCTATCAGGCCATCTATTTCCAGGCACGGGGTGGATTCCGGATGGAGATCGGCAGGCAGGTCGCTCTCAGATCCGGCCGTCGACAGCGCAAACCGCAGTCGCGCAAGGCGTCGGCCGACCGCACCGGCAAGGCCTGGGTCAAGGGGTTCAACGTCTCGACCCGGCCTGCCGAGGCCGAGGATCGAGCAGTCCCGGGGCACTGGGAGGGCGACCTGGTCCTGGGCGCCCGCAGCGGTTCGGCGATTGTGACCCTGGTCGAGCGGCATTCGCGGTACGTGATGCTCGGTTCGCTACCGCGGTCACGGGTCAGCGAGGAGGTCATCCGGGTTCTGATCGAGCGTATGAGCCAATTGCCCGATCACCTGCTCAGGTCGCTGACCTGGGACCAAGGTTCGGAGATGGCGCAGAGGGCGTGTCAAGTTTTCTGTGTAAGGGGCCGGTCAGTTAGCCCCTCTGTCCGGTGGTCAGAGTGGGAGTCGGTTGGGGAACTGCACGGCGAAAGCATTCAGCGCTCGGTGCCATCCCTGGGTGCCGGTGCCGAGTTCGCCACCGCGGGTGGTCTCGATGTTTCGGATGCCCAGATAGACCAGCTTGATCGCCGCCTCGGCTGAGGGGAATGAGCCCCGGGTCTTGGTGATCTTGCGTAGCTGGTAGTTGATCGATTCGATCTGATTCGTGGTGTAGATGACCTTGCGGATCTCGGGGGTGAACGCCAGGAACGGAGTGAAGTCCTCCCACGCATTGCGCCACGCCAGTACCGCCCCTGGGGCCTTGGTCTTCCAGGTTTCGGCGAAGGTCTCCATCGCCAGTTCGGCGGCCTGCACGGTGGCCGCGGTGTAGATCGGCTTCATGTCCTTGGCCATGGTCTTGCGGTCGGTGTAGGAGGCGTACTTCATGGCCGATCGCAGTAGGTGCACCACGCAGGTCTGCACCACGGTCTCGGGGTAGACGCTGTTGACCGCGGCCGGTAGTCCGGTCAGCCCGTCGCAGCACAGGATCAAGATGTCCTTGGCTCCGCGATTGCGGATTTCCGTCAGCACGTTGGCCCAGAACTTGGCTCCCTCGGTGGCGCCTAGCCACAGGCCCAGGACCTGCTTGCGGCCCTCCAGATCGACGCCTACGGCCACGTGGCAGGCTTTATTGGCCACGACCCCGCCGTCGCGGATCTTCAGCCAGATCGCGTCGATGTAGACGATCGGATACACCGTCTCCAGCGGCCGGGACTGCCAGAGGGCGATCTCGTCGGTCACCACGTCGGTGACCCTGGAAATGGTCGCGGCGGAGACCTTGGAGCCGTAGATCTCCTCGAGGTGTGAGCCGATATCCCGTGTCGTCATTCCACGGGCGTAGAGGGACAGGATCATGTCTTCGACCTTGCCCAGCCGACGGGCCCGCTTGGGAACGATTACCGGCTCGAAGGAGCTATTGCGGTCCCGCGGCACGGTGAGCTCCACGGGGCCCTGCAGGGTCTGGACATTCTTGGTGGTCTTGCCATTGCGGGAGTTGCCGGTCCCATGGCCGGCGGGGTCTCCGGCCTCGTAGCCCAGGTGGTCACTGAGCTCGGCTTCCATGGCCCGCTCCAGCACCGCCTTGGTCATCTGCGTCAGCAGCTCTTCGACCCCGTGGCGGCCCTCACCGAGCTCCTGGGCGGCGGTCACCATGGCGTCGATCTGATCGGCGTTCAGCACCCCAGCCACGGGGTTCTGCGCACCAGCAATTTCGGTCATTCGGTCGGTCCTTCCAAGAGGCGAAACCCGTAGGTCACACCTCGGTTCGAGACCGGACCCTTACACACTCAATGAAACACCCTCGGCGCAACCGCCAAATTCACGCTGAGCACCAACTGCCAGGTGTACTTCTGCGACCCTCACTCGCCCTGGCAGCGCGGCTCCAACGAGAACACCAACGGGCTGCTCCGGCAGTACTTCCCACGGTCCTCAACCGACTTCCGCACCTACACCCAAGCCGACCTGGACGCCGTGGCCGCCGAGCTCAACGGACGACCACGGCAAACCCTCGACTGGAGAACCCCAGCACAAACCCTCAACGACTTCCTGGTTGCAACAACCACTTGACTTCAAGAAGCACGCCGACGTCCGTGAGGCCTTCCGCGCTCCCGACGTGTTCTCCAACTCGATGGGCGTCTCCCTGGACCCGGCCGCCTACGGTCCCCACGCCTACAAGACGATGTCCTTCCTCGCGATGGACGACCCGCGGCACGCCCGCCTGCGCAAGCTCGTGAGCAAGGGGTTCACCTCCCGGCGCGTCGACGCGCTCTCCGAGGGTATCGAGCGGATCTCCCGGCAGTACTGGGACGAGTGCCTCGACAGGTCTCGTGACGGCGGCGAGTTCGACTTCGTCCAGGACTACGCAGGCAAGCTGCCGATGGATGTCATCTCCGACCTCATGGGGGTGCCGGAGTCGGATCGCGACGAGCTCCGCCGGCTCGCGGACCTCGTCATGCACCGCGAGGAGGGCGGTCAGGACGTGCCCGAGGACTCGATGGTCGCCGCCTTCGACCTCATCGCCTACTACCAGGGCATGGTCGCCGAGCGGCGCCGGAAGCGGACCGAGGACCTCACCTCGGCGCTCATCGACGCCGAGATCGACGGGGAGAAACTGGACGAGGACGAGATCCTGTCCTTCCTCTTCCTCATGGTGGTGGCGGGCAACGAGACCACCACCAAGCTGCTCGCCAACGCGATGTTCTGGGGCAACGAGTACCCCGACCAGTCGCAGCTGGTCATCGCCGACCCGGAGCGCGTGCCCGACTGGGTCGAGGAGACCCTGCGCTACGACACCTCCAGCCAGTTGGTCCTGCGCACGACGATGCAGGAGGTCACGGTCCGCGACGTCACCATACCGGCCGACCAGAAGGTCCTCCTGCTCATCGGCGCGGCCAACCGCGACGAGGAGGTGTTCGAGGACGCCGGCACCTTCCGCCTGGGTCGCGACACCTCCGCGAGCCTGAGCTTCGGTCAGGGGCCGCACTTCTGCCTCGGCGCGCACCTCGCGCGACTCGAGGGTCGCATCGCCCTCGATCAGATCTCGCGGTCCATCACGGGCTACGAGATACTGCCCGGCGCCCAGCGCGTGCACTCCTCCAACGTCCGTGGCTTCGCCCATCTGCCCATGCGGGTCGAGGTCAGACGCTGATGAGTCTGAGATTCCCGCCGCAGCTGGACGTGACCGAACGTCCGGCCCTCGTCACGGGCGCCTCCTCCGGTATCGGCCGCGCCTCCGCGGAGGCGCTGGCCGCACTCGGCCACCCCGTCGTCGTGGGCGCCCGTCGGGCCGACCGCCTCGACGACCTCGTGGGGCGCATCCGTGAGGCCGGGGGACGGGCCACCGCGCGACCCGTGGACGTCACCAGTGCGGAGTCGGTCGCGGAGTACGTCGCGGCAGCCGGTGAGGCCTACGGCCCGCCCGAGATCCTGGTCTCCAGTGCGGGCACGTTGAAGATGGCCCGCGTGTGGGAGATGGACCCGGACGACTTCGCCTCGCAGATGGACATCCATCTGATCTCCGTACAGCGGTTGCTCCACGCCGTGGTGCCCGGGATGGTCTCCCGCCGCCGGGGTGACGTGGTGCTGATCGGCTCCGACGTCGCGTACACCGCGCGACCCCGTTCCGGTGCGTACGTGGCGGCCAAGGCCGGCCTGGAGACCATGGCCCACCAGGCGCGCAAAGAACTCGAGGGCACGGGGATCCGGCTCGGCGTCGTCCGCCCCGGCCCCGTGATGACCGAGATGGGCACCGAGTTCGACCCGGAGACAGCCGAGTCCGTCATCAACGACTGGGTCAGACACGGCTTCGGTCGTCATCCGCGAATGTGCAAACCGGCCGACCTCGCCCGGGGGGTCGCCGCCATGGTGTCGATGCCCCGAGGCGCCCAGATCACCGAGCTGGAGATCCAGCCGGAGGCCCCCATCGAGGAGGACTACTCGTGACCAGTACCGACAGCCACACCGACAACTCCACCGACAAGCCCACCGACTTCTCCACACTCGCCGAACCCCAGCGGGTCTCCGGAGGCGAGGGCGAACTCGGTCACATGGACGAACTCAGCACCGACCCGATCAGCCTATTCTGGCGGGTCCGTCAGGAGTGCGGCGACCTGGGCGTGTTCCGGATCGCAGACCGCGACATCTGCCTGGCCTCCGGAGCGGCCGCCAACGAGGCCTTCTTCCGTGCCCCGGACGAGTCCCTGGACCAGGCCGCCGCCTATCCGTTCATGACACCCGTCTTCGGCGAGGGCGTCGTGTTCGACGCCAGCCCGGAGCGGCGCTCGGAGATGCTGCACAACACCGCGCTGCGGGGCGAGCACATGCGTCAGCACGCCGTCACCATCCCCCATGAGGTCCAGCGCATGGTGGCCGAGTGGGGCGACGAGGGCGAGATCGACCTGCTCGAGTGGTTCTCCGAGCTGACCATCTACACCTCCTCGGCCTGCCTGATCGGGCCGAAGTTCCGCGAGCAGCTGGACGCCCGGTTCGCCCACCTGTACCACGACCTCGAGCAGGGCACCGACCCCCACGCGTACATCGACGCCTACGCCGACATCCCGGCCTTCCGCAAGCGTGATGCCGCGCGTGCGGGTCTGGTCGAGCTGGTCTCGGGGATCATGGACAAGCGGATCGCCGAGCCGCCGGCGGACAAGGAGGACCGCGACCTCCTCGACGTGCTCGTCTCGGTCAAGAACGAGGACGGCACGTACCGGTTCACCGCGGACGAGGTCACCGGCATCTTCATCTCGATGATGTTCGCCGGGCACCACACCACCTCCGGCACCAGCGCGTGGATGCTCATCGAGCTGCTCAAGCATCCGGACTACCTCGCGCAGGTCGTCGCAGAACTGGACGAGGTATACGCGGGCGGGGAGGAGTACAGCTTCGGCGCGCTGCGGCAGATGCCGAAGGTGGAGAACGCCCTCAAGGAGACGCTGCGCATGCACCCGCCGCTCATCATCCTCATGCGGGTGGCGCAGGAGGACGTGCAGATCGGCGACTACGTGGTGCGGGCCGGGCAGACCGTCGCCGCGTCCCCGGCGGTGTCCAACCGACTTCCGGAGGACTTCCCCGACGCCGAGGCGTTCGATCCGGACCGCTACGCCGAGCCGCGCCAGGAGGACATCGTCAACCGGTGGACCTGGATCCCCTTCGGCGCCGGTCCGCACCGCTGCGTGGGCGCCGCGTTCGCCCAGCTCCAGATCAAGGCCATCTTCTCGATCCTGCTGCGGGAGTTCGAGTTCGAGCTCGCGCAGCCGCCGGAGAGCTACCACAACGACCACTCCAAGATGGTGGTCCAGCTGGCCCAGCCGTGCACGGTCCGCTACCGGAGGAGGAAGAGCTGATGAGCGAGGCGGAGCCGATGCACGTGGAGGTTGACTTCGACCTGTGCCAGGGGCACGCGGAATGCCAGGCCGAGGCCCCCGACTGGTTCACGGTGGGCAAGGGCTCCGAGGCCAAGGTGCGTGCCAAGCGGGGCACGGTCCCCGATGACCAACTCGAGGCCGTCAAGGCCGCCGTCAAGTACTGCCCGACGCAGGCACTCCGCCTCGTCGGCAACTAGCAGAGCCCAGGAGTGAATGACGTGACCCGATACGACCGAGCCGAGATCGCCGAGTTCGTGCAGCGCTGGATCGACGCCAACGCGAAGTGCGAGCAGGACAAGGACTGGACTCCACTGGCGGATTTCTACGCCGAGGACGCCACCTACGGCTGGAACTACGGCACCAAGGACGACTTCATGGCAGTCGGCCGCGACGAGATCCGCGACGTCGCGCTAGGCCAGGAGATGGCCGGGCTCGACGGCTGGGAGTACCCGTACATCCGGACGATCATCGACCCCGAGACGGGTGACGTCCTGTGCCTGTGGAAGCAGATCGCGCGCGACACCGTGGACCCGAAGACCGGCAAACCCTACGAGGTCCACGGGCTCGGCGGTTCGTGGTTCCTCTACAACGGCAACCAGCAGTGGGCGTGGCAACGGGACTTCTTCGACTTCGGCAATGTGGCGGACCTGTTCATGCGGATGTACGAGGCCGATGCGCTCACCCCCTCCATGAAGGAGCGGTTCGAGGCGGCCGGCGGGAAGCCGGCCGGCTGGTACCGCATCGAGGACAGTCCGGCCCCGATGTGGCCCGTGTCCACCCCGGACGAGGTCTGAGTCCGGTGGGCCCGGCCGACCGGACCGCACCCCGCGATCCCCTGGAGTCCCTGGAACACGCGCGGCTCGCACGGCTGCTCCCCGACCTCCTGCTGATCGGCCAACTCATCGACAGGGCCGGTATGCCGGCGCTGCTCGGTGAGTTCGGCGTGGAGGGCATGAGGGACGTGGCGATAGAGGAGTGGCAGGCCGCGAGCCCGCACTACACCCGCCGGATGAAGAAGGCACTGGGGATCACCGGCGACGGTGTCGCCGAGATCTTCAAGGGCTTCCAGCTGGACGTGGGGGCGCCACCGCAGTTCATGGATTTCCGGTACGGGGTCACCGACCACGACAACGGCGAGTTCTGGCTGGATCACTGCGGCGCCCTGATGGACGTCGAGCCCATGGGGGATCGGCTGACCCGCACCATGTGCCACGAGATCGAGGACCCGACGTTCCCCGCCACCGCGCTGGCCACCAACCCGCGTGCGGTCGTCGAGCCCATCCACCGGCCTCCCCGCAGCCCCGAGGGCCGGACCCCGCACTGCCACTGGACGGTGCGGATCGACCCCGAGGGCGACCCCTTCCCGGTCCCGGCGCCCGCGATCGAGACGGCCTCGAGCCGGCTCATCGAGTTCCGTTTCGACCCGCCCTCACCCCGGGACACCGCCGGCCAGGGAGAGCGTGACGACTACGCCGGGCCGCTGCTGTCTGATCTGATCTTCACCGAATTCACCTCTGCCGCACTCATCCGCGTCATCCGCGAGGTGTACCTCCAGATGCACCTTCTGGCGGTGGGGTTCCACCAGTCGGTGCGCCGGCGGTCGGACTCCGAGACCGCCGACCGGTTGCTCGCCTACCAGGCGACCGGGATCGCGGGCGTGGCGGCGGGCCGCATCCGCGACGTCCTCGGTGTCGACGGGGACGCGCACGGGCTGATCGCTGTGCTGGACCTGCACCCGCTGGCCGGCCCGACCGCCTACACGGGGTACTCCTCGTCGGTTTCCGAGGACGGCGCGAGCGTCACCGTCGCCTGGGACACCTCGGCGGAGGCGTTCGTCGACGACACCTGGAGCCACTGCTCGCCCGGGACGGTCTCCGCCCGCTCGCCGCGGCCGCCCAGGCCGTGAACCCGTACTGGACGGTCGAGCGCATCCCCTCCGACGGATCCCGGGTGGAGGCGGTCCTGCGTCTCGGCGACGAGCCCGCGAAGGAGTCCGACGAGGTGGCCGTCACCAGGATCAGCACCGGAGCCGCGTTCGACTTCGGGCCCGCCCGCACACCGCTGCCCATCACCCCTGTCTGAGTTCACCCTTTCCCCGCCGGACACACCCGAGAGCACCGAGGACACCGCATGGCACACAACCTGGCAGACCTCTTCGAACACGCCGTGGACGCCTACGGCGACGATCGCCTGGCGGTGGTGGAGGACGACCGCCGGCTGACCTACTCGGGCCTCGAGGCCGAGGCCAACCGGTGGGCCTCGGCGCTGTCCTCGCTCGGGGTGGGGGCCGGTGACCACGTCGGGGTGCACCTGCGCAACGGGGTGGACTGCCTGGCACTGATCCTCGGCGTCCTCAAACTGCGCGCGGTGACCATCAGCATCAACTACCGCTACTCGGGTCCGGAACTGCGCTACCTCTACGACTACTCGGACACCAGCGTGTTGGTGTTCCACCGGGAGTTCGGTGCCGCTGTGGCCGAGGCGGTCAGCGGGCTCGACGCCGTCCGTCACACGATCATGGTGGAGGACGGATCGGGCGTCGAGACCCTCCCGGACGGTGCTCTGCCCTCCCGCGAGATCCTCGACGCGGCCTCGCCGGAGCGTCCCCGGCTGGAGCGGAGCGGCGACGACCTCTACCTGGTGTTCACCGGCGGCACCACCGGGAAACCCAAGGGCGTGATGTGGCGCCGGGAGGATCTGTGGCGCAGCCTCGGTGGCGGGGCCGATTACCACACCGGTGAGCCCGTCCCGGACGAGTACCACCAGTCCAGGGCGGGCCTGGGCGGTGACCCCATGCGCTACCTCATCCTGCTCCCGCTCATACACACCTCGGGCATCATGCCCAGTTTCACCGGACTCTTCGCCGGCGGAACCATGCACTACCTCCCGCACTTCCGGGCGACAGATGTCCTGGAGGAGGTCGAGAGCGAGAAGATCCAGGTGGCGGTGGTCGCCGGCGACGCGATGGTCCGGCCGATCGTGGAACAGCTGCGGGAGACCGGCGCCGACACCTCGAGCATGTTCATGATCTCCTCCGGCGCGGCCCAGTTCTCCCCCTCGGTCAAGGCGGAGCTGTTGGGACTCCGGCCCGACCTGATGATCATGGACGCCTTCGGCTCATCGGAGAGCGGCTTCGGCGGCCTGGGCGTGGTCACCAAGGCGAATCTCGACGACGGGTCGTTGTTCACAGACCACGGCCCGCGGATCCCGCGCGGTACGACGCTGCAACTCGTGGACGACCTCGACGAACCCCTGCCCGACGACTCCGTGGAAATCGGATGGATCGTCAAGTCCGGGTACCAGCCGAGCGGCTACTACAAGGACGAGGCCAAGTCCGCCGAGACCTTCCGGGAGGTGGCCGGCAGCAGGCGGGTATTCACCGGAGACCGCGGACGCTATGACGGCCCGGAGACAATCATCATGCTCGGCCGGGCCAGCCAGGTGATCAACTCGGGCGGCGAGAAGATCTTCGCCGAGGAGGTCGAGGCCGCGCTTAAGGCGGTGGCAGGAATCGAGGACGCCGTGGTCTTCGGCGTACCGGACGAGCGTTTCGGACACCGTGTCGGTGCGGTCGTCCAGTGGGCGGACGGGGACTCCGCTGACGGGAACGCGGGTGACTTCACAGCCGTCGGCCTCGCTCTGCGCGAGCACCTTGCGGGCTTCAAAATCCCTGTGGCGTATTGGGCCGTCGAGCAGGTCGAGCGGCATCCCAGCAGCAAGACCGACTACGGATGGGCGCGCCGCCTGGTTGCGGAGCGCGCCCCCGACCACGACCGGCGGACGGAACCCGCCGGAACGGCGTGACCGGACTGAGGCTCGACGGGCGGGCCTTCGCCGTCACCGGGTCCTCCCGCGGGATCGGTGCGGCGGTGGCGGACGACCTCGCCGCCCGCGGCGCCGACGTGGTGCTCAACGGGCGCGACGAGGCGGCGCTGACGCAAAGGGTCGCCGAACTCGCCGCGCGGTCCGATGGGCGGATAGTCGGGGTCGCGGGTTCTGCTCATGAGCCCGCGGTGGCGGATGCGCTACTCGCGGCGGCTGCGGACGAGGGCTCGGTCGTGTCCGGGCTCATCACGTGCGCGGGCGCGCCGGAACCGGCGGGGTCGTCGATCCTCACCGTCTCGCACGAGGAGTTCGGCGGTCTCATGGACGCACACCTCGGGACGGTGTTCGCCCCGTGCCGTGTATTCGCGCCACACTTCGCCTCGGCCGGATCGGGTGCGATCGTCACCACCTCGTCGTTCGCGTGGAAGGGCGACTACGGCGGCACCGGATACCCGGCCGGCAAAGGCGCTGTCACCTCACTGACCATGGCGATCGCGGCCGAGCTCGCCGAGTACGGGGTGCGTGCGAACGTGGTGTGCCCGGGCGCCCGGACCCGCCTGTCGACCGGCGAGGCCTACGAGGAGCAGATCCGCGAACTGGGTCGCAGGGGCATGCTCGACGAGCTCAGCGTGGCCGGAGCGCTCGACCCGGGCGGCCCCGAGTACGTGGCGCAGCTCTACACCTATCTGGTGTCGGAGCTGTCCGCCGGCGTGACGGGCGGGGTGTTCGCCGGTGCGGGCGGGTTCATCGGACGGTTCCCGACCCCCGAGGCCCGGATCCTGGCCTACCGCGACTTCCACGACAGCCCGCCGTGGACCCCCGAGGAGATCGACGGGTTCGTCCGGGCCTGAGCGCTATCGGGAGCTGCTCGAGACGCGTTCGGGACGGACTGCGTGGCCGACACCGGCTCGCCCCGTCTAGTGGTCGATCCCGTTCGCGTCGTCTCAGGACACCGGGGGCAGGTGAGGTGCATATGTGACCACTCGCGGAGACGGCCGGGACCCGGCGAGTCGTCAGCGCAGCGCGTCCTCCCGGAACTCCCCGGGGAAGTCCACCGACGGGCCGTTCTCGCTCTCGCCCCTGCGCAGCTCGACCCGTCGGATCTTGCCGGAGATGGTCTTGGGCAGGTCGGTGAACTGGAGGCGGCGGACCCGCTTGTAGCCGGCGAGGTGCGTGCGCGAGTACTCGAAGATCTGGCGCGCGGTGTCCTCGGTCGGCTCCCAGCCGCCGGCCAGGACGACGAACGCCTTGGGCACACTCAGCCGCACCGGATCCGGGGAGGGCACGACCGCCGCCTCGGCGACGGCCGGATGCTCCAGCAGGACCGACTCCAGTTCGAACGGGGAGATCCGGTAGTCGGAGGACTTGAACACGTCGTCGGTGCGGCCGACGTAGGTGATGTAGCCCTCGGAGTCCCGTGAACCGACGTCGCCGGTGTGGTAGAAACCGTCCGCGTACGCGGCGTCGGTGCGCTCGGCATCACCGTGGTATCCGACCATCAGGCCGAGCGGTCGGGGGTCCAGGCGCAGGCAGATCTCGCCCTCCGCCCCGGTGCCCGTGACCTCCTGTCCCGTGGCCGGGTCCACCAACGCCACGTCGAAGCCGGGGCACGGGCGGCCCATGGACCCGTCCTTGATGGGCTGGCCCGGGGTGTTGGCGATCTGCACGGTGGTCTCGGTCTGGCCGAAGCCGTCGCGGATCGTCACCCCCCACGCGTCGCGGACCCGGCCGATCACCTCGGGGTTCAGCGGCTCCCCGGCGCCCACGGCCAGTCGCGGCGGCGTCATGAGCTGGCTGAGGTCCGCCTGGATGAGCAGGCGCCACACCGTGGGCGGGCAGCACAGACTGGTCACCCCGCACCGGTCCATCTCGCGCATCATCGCCGTGGCGTCGAAGCGTGAGTAGTTGTAGATGAACACGCACGACCCGGCGATCCACGGGGTGAACACGTTGGACCAGGCGTGCTTGGCCCAGCCGGGCGAGGACACGTTGAGGTGGACGTCCCCGGGCTGGAGGCCGATCCAGTACATGGTGGACAGGTGGCCGGCCGGGTACGAGGCGTGGGTGTGCTCGACGAGCTTGGGCTTGCTGGTGGTCCCCGACGTGAAGTAGAGCAGCAGGGTGTCGTCGGCGCGGGTGATGTGGCTGGGCTCGAAGTCCGGGGAGGCGTCCATCGCCGCGGCGAGGTCGGTCCAGCCGTCGGGAGCGCTCCCGGTGGCGTCGCCGGCGTCGGCGCGGCCGACCGAGAACCGCTGGTAGTCGCCGGAGATGTCGGCGAAGCGGTCGGCGAGCTCAGAGCGGGCGATCACGTGCTTGATCCCGCCGCGGGCGATCCGGTCGCGCAGGTCGCCCTCGGCGAGCAGCGTGGTGGCGGGGATGACCACGGCGCCGAGCTTGATGACGGCCAGCATGACGTCCCACAGTTCGACCTGGTTGGCCAGCATCAGCAGGATCCGGTCGCCGGGCTCCACGCCGCGGGCCCGCAGCCAGTTGGCGGTGCGGTCCGAGCGGATCCGCATCTCGTCGAAGGAGTACTTCGCCTCGCTGGGGGCCCCGCCACCGTCGTGTTCCTCGACGATCCACAGCGCGGGGTCGGTGTTGCCCTCGGCCTGGACGTCGAACCAGTTGAGCGCCCAGTTCCACTCGTCGAGCTCGGGCCAGCTGAAGCCGGCCCGCGCCGCGTCGTAGTCGTTCGCGTTGGCCTGCAGGAAGTCGCGGGCGGTGCGGAATCTGGTGGTGGCGTCGGTGGCGATCGGGGCCATGAAATCTCCTGATAGCGGACATGGGGAGTGAGTCAGCTCACAGTATGGGCGCGCGGGGAGGTGGCGGTACACCCGAAAGGGGAGGGGTGGGGGCACCGCAGGGCGCCGCCCCTGGATTACTAGGAGATGCAAGTATAGGGTGATGGGCATCACGGGAGAAGTGGCGCGCGGGCATTCGGGCACCGCGGCCCCACGACGAAGGGATGTCCATGTCGGATCTCAGGCAGATCGAGCACTACATCAACGGCGAGAGGGTCACCGCGACGGGCGGGCGGAGCCACGAGGTGCTCAACCCGAGCACCGGCAAGGCGCAGGCCGTGGTGCCGTTGGCATCGACCGCCGAGGTCGACGACGTGATCGCCAAGGCCGCCGAGGCGCAGAAGGCGTGGGCCGCACAGAACCCGCAGAAGCGCGCCCGCGTGCTCATGCGTTTCGTCGCCCTCGTCAACGAGAACATGGACGAGCTGGCCGAACTGCTGGCGATCGAGCACGGAAAGACCACCCCGGACGCGAAGGGCGACATCCAGCGCGGCCTCGAGGTCGTCGAGTTCGCGATCGGTATCCCGCACCTGCTCAAGGGTGAGTTCACCGAGAACGCCGGCACGGGAGTGGACGTGTACTCCATGCGTCAGCCTCTCGGTGTGGTCGCCGGCATCACGCCGTTCAACTTCCCGGCCATGATCCCGCTGTGGAAGGCCGGCCCGGCGATCGCCTGCGGCAACGCGTTCGTCCTCAAGCCCTCCGAGCGCGATCCCTCCGTCCCGGTCCGGCTGGCCGAGCTCTTCACCGAGGCGGGCCTGCCCGACGGCATCTTCCAGGTCGTCCACGGCGACAAGGAGGCCGTGGACGCGATCCTGAACAGCGACACGATCCAGGCCGTAGGGTTCGTCGGATCCACGCCCATCGCGCAGTACATCTACGAGAACGCGGCCCGCACCGGTAAGCGGGCGCAGTGCTTCGGTGGCGCCAAGAACCACGCGGTCATCATGCCGGACGCGGACATGGAGCAGGTGGCCGACGCCCTGGTCGGAGCCGGTTTCGGCTCGGCCGGCGAGCGCTGCATGGCCATCTCGGTCGCCGTCCCGGTGGGGGAGGGCACGGCCGAGGCGCTGCTGGAGAAGCTGCTGCCCAAGGTCAAGGCGCTCAAGGTGGGCCACAGCCACGACCCGCAGTCCGACTACGGCCCGCTGGTGACCCCCGAGTCCAAGGCCCGCGTGCTGGACTACATCGACCAGGGCGAGAAGGCCGGCGCGGAGCTCCTCGTCGACGGCCGGGGCGTCGGGGGCTACACGAATGAGTTCAACGGCGAGGACATCTCCGGCGGCTACTACGTCGGCCCCACGCTCATGGACAAGGTCACCCCGGACATGAGTGTCTACACCGACGAGATCTTCGGCCCCGTCCTCGTGGTGGTCCGCGCCAAGGACTACGACGAGGCCCTGCGCCTGCCCAACGAGCACGAGTACGGCAACGGCGTGGCCATCTTCACCCGCGACGGCGACGCGGCCCGCGAGTTCGTGTCCAACGTCCAGGTGGGCATGGTCGGAGTCAACGTGCCGATCCCGGTGCCGATCGCGTACCACACCTTCGGTGGCTGGAAGAAGTCCGGCTTCGGCGACCTCAACCAGCACGGCCCGGAGTCGATCAAGTTCTACTCCAAGGTCAAGACGGTCACCCAGCGCTGGCCCTCCGGCATCAAGGACGGCGCCGAGTTCGTCATCCCCACGATGGACTGATCGGGCATCGCCACGAGAGGAACACCCATGTTCACCCTTGATGACGACGACAAGGTCATCGTCGACACCGCCTACGACTTCTCGGTCAAGCGGATCGCGCCCAAGGCGCAGGAGTGGGACGCGACCCACCACTTCCCCAAGGACGTCCTCCGCGAGGCGGCCGAGATGGGGATGGGCGCCATCTATATCTCGGAGGACGTCGGGGGCAGCGGGATGCGTCGCCTGGACGGTGTCCGGATCTTCGAGCAGCTCGCCCGGGGATGCCCGTCAGTGGCCGCGTACCTGTCCATCCACAACATGTGTGTGTGGATGGTCGACGAGTTCGGCACCGAGGAACAGCGCCACGAGTGGATCCCGCGCATGGCGTCCCTGGAGCTGTTCGCGAGCTACTGCCTCACCGAACCGGGCGCCGGTTCGGACGCGGCCGCGCTGCGGACCAGGGCCGTGAAGGAGGGCGAGGGCGAGAGCGCCGAGTACGTCCTCACCGGCACCAAGCAGTTCATCTCCGGTGGCGGACAGTCCGACGTCTACGTGGTGATGGCGCGCACCGGCGAGGCCGGGGCCAAGGGCATCTCGGCGTTCCTCGTCCCGGCGGACTCCGACGGACTGAGCTTCGGACCCGACGAGCAGAAGATGGGCTGGAACGCCCAGCCCACCGCGCAGGTGATCATGGAGGGCGTGCGCGTCCCGGCCGCCAACCTCATCGGTGGCGCCGACTCCGGCGGGGAGGGACTCGGGTTCACCATCGCCATGCGGGGGCTCAACGGCGGGCGCATCAACATCGCCGCCTGCTCGCTGGGCGGCGCGCAGGACGCGTACTCGCGGGCCGTCGCCCATGTGCGCGACCGGGAAGCCTTCGGCGGCGCGTTGATCGACGAGCCGACGATCCGCTTCACGCTCGCCGAGATGGCCACCGAGTTGGAGGCGAGTCGGCTCATGCTGTGGCGGGCCGCCGCATCGCTCGACGCCAAGGAGCCGGACCACGTCGAGCAGTGCGCCATGGCGAAGCTCTTCGTCACCGACCACTGCTTCGACATCGCGGACCGGGCGTTGCAACTGTTCGGCGGGTACGGGTACCTGGCCGAGTACGGAATCGAGAAGATCGTGCGAGATCTCCGGGTGCACCGCATCCTGGAGGGGACCAACGAGATCATGCGTGTCGTCGTCGGCCGGGCCGTCGCCGCGCGCGGACTGGGAGCGTAGTAATGACCACCATTGCTTTTCTGGGGCTCGGCAACATGGGCGGGCCCATGGCCGCGAACCTGGTGGGTGCCGGGCACGAGGTCCGCGGATTCGACCCTGTCGGGGCCGCTCAGGAGGCCGCGCGCACCGCTGGGGTGACCGTGTGCGACTCGCCGGCCGAGGCGGTCCGCGGCTCGTCGGTGGTCATCACCATGCTGCCCAACGGCGCGCTCGTGACGTCGACCTACGCCGAGGTGCTGGGCGAGGCGGAGAAGGGCACGCTCTTCATCGACTCGTCCACCATCTCGGTCGACGACGCCCGAGCGGTCCACGCGAGTGCCGTCGACGCGGGGATGCTGCAGGTCGACGCCCCCGTGTCCGGCGGGGTCAAGGGTGCGACCGCCGGCACGCTGGCGTTCATGGTCGGCGGGGAGGACGAGGCGTTCGCCGCCGCGGAGCCCGTGCTCGAGCCGATGGCGGGCAAGGTCATCCACTGTGGTGGCACGGGTGCCGGCCAGGCCGCCAAGGTCTGCAACAACATGGTGCTCGCGGTGCACCAGATCGCGATCGGCGAGGCGTTCGTGCTCGCGGAGCGGCTGGGGCTGGAGCACCAGGCCCTGTTCGACGTGGTCACCGGCGCCACCGGTAACAGTTGGGCGCTGCACACCAACTGCCCCGTCCCCGGACCGGTCCCCACCTCGCCCGCCAACAACGACTTCACGCCCGGATTCGCCACGGCCCTGATGAACAAGGACCTGGGGCTCGCGGTCGCGGCGCTGGAGAGCACGGGTACGGTCGCACCGCTCGGCGCGGCCGCCGCTGCCCTGTACGACGAGTTCGCCCAGGACCACGGTGGCCAGGACTTCAGCGCTATCATCACCAGTATCCGCGACTCCTCGCGGGGCTGACCCCTCCACTCTCGGGAGATCGCCATGTCCACCCTTCGACCCAAGGATTCAGACGCAGTCCTCAGTGCGCTTCGCAAGGTTCGGAGCGAGACCGGAATCCCGATCGCCTTCGCCGGTGAGGCCGACGGCGAGACGGCCAGGTTGACCCGCTTCATCGGTGCCCGCACCGACTCGATGCAGGGGCTCGCCGTGGCCAAGGGTCGGGGGCTCGGCGGTCACGTCATGGCCTCGGGTCGTCCGGCGATGGTCCGCGACTACGAGGACTGCTCCAACATCACCCGCGACTACGCCCACGCGGTCGAGCGCGAGGGTCTGAGGGCGATCATCTCGGTGCCGGTCATGGTCTCGGGGGTGGCACGGACGATCCTGTACGGCTCGGTGCGAATGGCCACCCAACTCGGGGACCAGGTGTCCAAGTCGTTCGTCTCCGCCGCGACCGATCTGGCCGCGGAGTTCGAGGTCCGTGACGAGGTGGACCGTCGGCTGCGGATGTCGGACCTCGCCGCGGCCGAGCACAGCGTGGGCCTCGAGACGACGGACCGCGAACAGCTGCGCGCCCTCCACGGGGAGCTGCGGGCCATCGCCGCAGAACTCGGTGACCCCGCCCTGCGTGACAGGCTCCTGGCCGCCGGCTCGGCGCTGGCGGGGGTGGGCCGGACTCCCGAGGCGGGAGGGGACGCGGTCCCGGCGCAGTCGGTCCTGTCCCCGCGGGAGATCGATGTCCTCGCCCAGGTGGCCCTCGGCTGTTCCAACGCCGAGGTGGGTGCCCGCCTGTCCCTGTCCCCCGAGACGATCAAGGCGTACCTGCGGAACATCGGTATCAAGCTGGGCACGCGGTCGCGGATGGAGTCCGTGGCGCGCGCCCGCCTGCTCGGCGTCCTGCTCTGATCGATCCGACCGGGGCCCTGGTGCCCCGCAGGCGGGTTCGGTGCAGTTCGGTCCCCGTCCCGCGGCGCTCCCAGCCGGCCGACATGGTCTCGAGTTCCTCCGCGACGATCTCCGCGAACCCCGCGACCCGGTCGTCGTCGTATGCCATGTCGGCGAGTGCGTTCTTGCGCACGGCGTGCGCGTGTCCGTCGAGTCCGTGGACTGCGCCGCCGCCGAACAGGGGCAGTCGGATGAACGCCGGCATCGCCCCCTCACGAGAGAACTTCTCGGAGTCGTAGAAATCGCGCACCGCCTCGGTGCCGCGGATGAGCAGCGCGGGCCGGCCCATGAGCCGCAGTCGGACGGGGACCTGCGAGACGGAGGGAACCCCGGCGCGCTGCCGGATGCGGGAGGCGAACAGGTAACCGGATCGCAGGAACTCGAGGGACTGGTCGCGGAGCATCTGGCCGTTGCTGGACGTCATCTGTGTCTCCCACTGGCTCGGGGGTGCGTTCTCGACCGACACCCTAGGAGTGACGGGGGTTCCGGGCATCCGGTCCTCCGCGGCCTCCGCGGGTGTGGCCCGGATCACGACCCCTCTACTTTCGGGTGTACCGAGTGTGGTGGCCATCACATACTGTTTGCTCCAATCGACGTTGATGCGTCGGCGATCACCCGCCTCGCCGGAGGTCCGATACCCGGCGAACCTGACAAGACTGGAGTTTGTCTTGACGCAGTCCATGAACACCCCACCGGGGGACGCGGCACCGCGGTCCTCAACAGTTGCACCGGTCAAGCCCAAGACCTCGCTGAAGAAGGTCGCCGCGGCGTCCTCGATCGGCACCACGATCGAGTGGTACGACTTCTTCATCTACGGCACCGCTGCCGCACTGGTCTTCCCGACCCTGTTCTTCCCGGGCCAGGAACCCGCGGCAGCGACGCTGTCCTCGTTCGCGACGTTCGCCGTCGCCTTCTTCGCTCGTCCCGTCGGCGCGGCGATCTTCGGTCACTTCGGTGACCGGATCGGCCGCAAGAACACGCTCGTGTGGACGCTCATCATCATGGGCGTGGCGACCGTGTTCATCGGCCTGCTACCCGGTTATGAGACCGGGGCGTTCGGTGTCTTCGAGGGCGGTATCGGGATCTGGGCGCCGATCCTGCTCGTCATGTGCCGCTTCTTCCAGGGCTTTGCCGTCGGTGGGGAGTGGGCTGGTGCGACCCTCCTCACGGCCGAGTACGCGCCGCAGGGCAAGCGCGGGATGATGGGCATGTGGCCACAGCTGGGCGTAGCCTTCGCGTTCTTCCTGTCCTCGGGCACGTTCCTGCTGTTCTCCCTCATCGCGGGTTCCGGTGCGGACGTCAACAGCCCGTTCATTCAGTACGGCTGGCGCATCCCGTTCCTGCTCTCCGCCGTCCTCGTCCTGGTCGGCCTGTGGATCCGTCTCACTGTCGAGGAGACCCCGGTCTTCCGCCAGAACCAGGAGCGCGACGCCAGGGAGGCCGCCGCGACGCTGGCCGCGGACAAGGCCGCGAACAGGGCCCCGGCCCCCAAGACGCTCCCGTTCGCGGACGCTCTCCGTTATCAGTGGAAGGAGATCCTCATCGCCGGTGGCGCGCTCACCTCGCTGTTCTCCCTCTTCTACATGGGCACCTCGTTCCTGACGAGCTACGCCACCGGGACCCTCGGACACTCGCGCCCGTTCGTCCTCGGCATGGGCATGATCGCCGCACTCGTCTTCGGTGCCGCCATCGCGCTGTCGGCGCTGTTCTCGGATCGCATCGGTCGCCGGAAGGTCATCGGCACCTCGGTCGGGCTGGCGGTTCTGTGGACGATGTTCATCTTCCCGATCCTGGACACCGGTTCGACCTTCGCGTTCGGGTTGGTCCTGTTCGTCACGCTGATCATCTTCGGTATCGCCTACGGTCCGGCCGGCGCGCTGCTGCCCGAGTTGTTCCAGTCCCGCTACCGCTACACCGGTGCCGGACTCGGCTACAACCTCGCCGGCATCCTCGGTGGCGCACTGCCGCCGCTGGCCGCCGCCAAGATGATCGGCGACGGGAACACGCTCGGTGTCGGGATCATGCTCTGTGCGCTGTCCGTGATGTCGTTCATCTGCATCCTGCTCATGAAGGAATCGAGCAAGAACGTGATGCATGCCGATACCGAGGACGTCGCGAAGTCCGACGCCTTCGCCTCCGAGGTGCCGTGACCCGGTCCTGACGCTCTCGCGTCACCCACCGTCACACGGTTCCATCCCACGAACAGCCGCGCCCGGCCCCACCCGAGAGGGGGCCGGGCGCGGTGCTGTGTCCGTAGGGGCCCGGAGCGACCCGGGAACGGTGGGCGGCGCCCGGCCGGTGGAGCGCGGTCGTCAGAAGTCGCCGGCGGTCTGGCGTAGTGAGGAGATGGCCTCGATCAACGCCAGCTGGTCGGACTGGTCCATCCCCGGATCGGAGAACACGCCGGCGTTGAGCGCGGCGGTGGCCTCGGAGACCACCCGCCTGCCCTCGGCGGTGATCTCCACCAGGGTCGTACGGCCGTCGGTGGGGTGGGGACGACGCTCCACGAGTCCGGCGTCCAGGAGACGCTTCATGGCGCTGGTGACGCTGGTGACGTGCACCTGCAGCCGCTCGGAGGCCTTGGTGATGGGAAGTGCGCCGGACCGCGAGAAGGCCAGCAACCGGAGGAGCTCGTAGCGGGGGAACGACAGGTTCCACGGCCGCAGTGTCTCCTCCACCCGCGCCAACAGGATCTGGTGCGCACGCATCACCGAGGTCACGACGGTCATCCCCTGTGCCGCGTCGGTCCATCCCTCGCGCTCCCAGTTGGCGCGGGCCTGGTCGATGCGGTCGGGGATCGGGGCGGTCCTGGGGGGCACGGCTCACTCCTGGAGGACACGGCGGGCGATGGGTCAGGTGAGTCTATCGGTACCGACCCCGCGTGTCCGGGACGACGAGCGAGACCGATGTCGGTGAGAGGGATCGACCCCGCCCACGAGGGTGGCCCCCGGATCCTCCACCGCGTCGAGGGCCGATCGGCCGCGGGCGACACTGCGCATATGCTCGGGGAAGCGTTCGCGTTCCACGCCCGCCCGGTCGACACGGGGAGCATGCTGGGGACGGTGGACGCCCCGATCGAGAAGGAGCCGCAGGATCGATGACGAGCACCCAGAGCCCGCTGCGTATCGGCAACGTCTCCGCCTCGCGGACCGACCGTGCCACCGCGACCGCGGAGTTCCTCGCGGCCGCGTCCTTGGACGTCCTCGCGGTGGACATGCTCTCGGACGAGGCCGTGCTCGAGCTCGCCGAACAGAGTTCGGCGGGAGGGCCGGGCCACGAACGCGCGTTGCTCGTCCAGTTGGGGGAATGCCTCGATCTGATCGGCGATGCGGGCGTGCGGATCGTCACCAACGCCGGCGCCCTCGATCCGGGCGGATTGGCCGCGTCCCTGCGCTCCATGGCCGCCGAGGCCGGTGTCGAGCTGTCGGTGGCATCGGTCGACTCGGGTGTCGTCACCGATCGTGCCGCCGCGCTCGGCCTCGGTGAGGTCGACGTCGCGACCGTTCGTCACGGGGCGTTCGGGATCGCACGTACGCTCGCTGCGGGCGCGAACGTCGTCGTCACCGGTCGCGTCAGCCGCGAGGCGCTGGTCACGGGCGCCGCGGCGGCTCATCACGGGTGGACCGCCTCGGCCCTGGACGCACTCGCCGGTTCCGTGGCGGTGGGTCACGTGCTCTCCGGCGGCCCGGGTGCGACGGGCGTGGTCGACTCCTCCACCGACGTCACCCGCACGACCGACCCGGTGACCGGTGGCTATCCGATCGCCGAGATCGCGGCAGACGGCTCGGCGGTCGTCACGCGCCATCCCTCGGCGTTCGGGTCCGTCACCGTGGGGACCGTCACCGACCAGCTCCTCGACGGGGTCGCGGGAGCCCGGTACGCGGCTCCCGACGTGGTCCTGCGTCTCGACTCCGTCCGGCTGGCCCAGGAGGGCACCGACCGGGTCCGCATGAGCGGTGCCCGGGGCGAACCGGCGCCACCGGTCGTGGCGGTGGTGGGCATGGCCAGGGGCCCCGGGCGTCCCCGGCGTATCGCCCGCGCCCTGGCGCAGGAGGAGGCCGGGCACGCCGTGGTCCTCCCCGGCGGCGAGCGGGTCACCGTGCCGGTCCCGGTGGAGACCGCCGACGTCGGCCCCGGTGAGCTCCCCACCCCGTGGACGCCGGGCGCGGTTCCCGGCGGGGTCCCGGTCACGTCCGTGCTGGGCTCGGTCGCCAGCGTGCATCGGGGAGTCGTCGGTCGCGGGGTCAATATCGCGGTGTGGACCTGGGACGATTCCGCGTTCGCCTGGCTGGCCGGCGAGCTCACCGTGGACCGCTTCCGCGAACTCCTGCCGGACCTCGAGGGCATGGAGACCCACCTCTATCTGCTGCCCAACCTCCGGGCCGTCAACCTCGTGGCCCGCCCCCCGCGCGGCTCCGAGGTCGTCGCCGGACTGGGGTCGGACCTCGCCTCGGCCCGCCTGGGGATCCCGGGTGAGTTGCTCGAGGTCGGTCCCTGAGCGTTCGACTCGACCGCTGAGCTCCGGTCACGTCCTCCCGCGCAGCTCCACCTTCCGGATCTTGCCCGTGGCGGTGCGCGGGATGGAGTCGGTGATCACGACGTAGCGCGGGCGGTGCGAGGAGGGGAGCCGGTCGGCGCCGAACTCCTTGACGGAGTCGATCAGCTCGGCGTCGGAAGGTGCACCCCCGGCGGGAACCACCACGGCGGTCACGAGTTCGCCCCACGTCGGGTCCGGCCGGCCCACGCACGCGACCTCGGCGACGTGCGGGTGGTCGAGGAGGACCCGCTCGACGTGGAGCGAGCTCACGTTCTCCCCGCCGGACTTGACGATGTCCTTGACCCGGTCGGTGAACCACACCACGCCCTCGGAATCGATCCGCCCCAGGTCGCCGGAGTGCAGGTGGCCGCCCACGAACGCCTCGGCGTTGGCCTCCGGGTTGTTCCAGTACCCCTCCATCACCGTGGGGCCGCGGTAGGCGATCTCGCCGTCGGTGTCGGCGTCCAGGAGTTGGTCGCCGCCCGGCTCGCAGATCCGGTTCTGGGCGATCGGCGTGGGGTATCCCCACGAGTCCGATTTGTCGGGGTTGAGCTCGGGCCACTGCATCACGGTGGCCGGTGTGCACTCACTCATGCCGGAGCCCAGGACGATCCTGGCGTGCGGCAACGCGGCCTCGAGCCGTCTGCGCATCGCGTCGGACATCGGTGCCATGGCGTACAGCAGGACCTCGATCGACGAGTAGTCGAGACCGCGGTCCGTGCCGTCGGCGAGCGCCTCCAGCATGAGTGGGAGGCCGACGAGGTGGGTGGCCCGGACCCTGGCGACGGTGTCGGCGTACTGCGCGGGGTCGAACCCGGGAAGGAGGTGGACCGTCGCGCCCATGGTGATGGAGGGGACCAGGACACCGTTGAGGGCGGCGGTGTGGAACAGGGGGAGTGGGCAGACGGTCACCGAACCCTGCGCGCCCCAGGCCAGACCGAAGACCGCGGCGTTGCCCAACCCCGCCATGGTCACCGCGAGATGGGAGGTCAGCACACCCTTCGGGCGCGAGGTGGTGCCGGAGGAGTAGAGGCACTGCACCACCTGGCGGTCGGCGATCACGGTGTCCGGGTCGGAGTCGTCCGCCGAGAGCAGATCGTCCCACCCGATCAGTGCGGGACCGTCGTTCCCGGCCTCCAGTCCGTCCGGGACACCCCCGATGACGACGACGGTGCGGATCGCAGGGATGGCCGCGACCGCCCCCATCACCAATTCCGCGAGTGAGCGGTGGACCAGCAGGACGCGCGTACCGGAGTCGGTCAGGGCGTGCGCGATGTTGTCCAGCCCGGACAGGAGGTTGATGGGCAGCGAGACCATCCCGGCCTTGGCGGTGCCGAAGTACGCCGCCACGAACTCGCGACAGTTGGTCGACAGGATCGACACCGGTTCCTCCTCCTCGATCCCCAGCTCCACGAGCCCGTGCGCCATCCGGTTGGCGACGGACTCGAGTTCTGCGTACGTCCACGAGCCCGCGTCGTCCGTGACCGCCGTCCGGCGCGAGAAGGTGGCCGCCGCTCGGGTGGGCACGTCGCCCACCGAGCAGCGGCGGGCCAGGGCGTGGTCGACGGGGTCCATTCCGGTGAGGTCCAGGCGCACGATGTCTCCAAGAGGGGTCGGGGCGTCCCGCGTCCTGATGTGACCGGGATCACCGCTCGATCACACTCGCAAATCGGTCGAGATAAAGCAAGCAAGCAAGCATGCTTGCTTTATTTATGGCCGGGTGGGAGTCTGGTGCCATGCAGACGAGCAACCAGCCCTCGGCGACGGAGGACCCGCACGCGGTCCTGGCCGCGCTCAGTGCCCGAGTAGACGACCTCGTCGAGACCGCCGGTCCCGACGCCTGGAACCTGGACACCCCGGCCGCGGGCTGGGATGTCGGTATGCAGATCGCCCATCTGGCCTGGACCGACGAGGTCTCCGTCACCGCCGTCACGGACCCGGACGCCTTCCAGGCGGTCGTCGAGAAGGCCATGGCGGACCCGACCGGATTCGTCGACGCCGGAGCCGCCGAGATCGCCGCCACCGGCCGCGACGAGGTCCTGGCCCGCTGGCGCCTGGCCAGGGGAGCACTCGCGGACGCTCTCAAGGCCGCGGATCCGGGCGACCAGATCCCGTGGTTCGGCCCGCCGATGCGGTCCAAGTCCATGACCACCGCGCGGATCATGGAGACCTGGGCACACGGCATCGACGTCGCCGACGCCGTCGGTACCTCCGTGGACGTCGATCCGGCCTTCGTCTCGGCGCTGCCGCACGTGGCCCGCCTGGGCGTCAAGACCCGCGGCTTCGCCTACCTGATGAACGGGCTCGAGGCCCCCGCCTCCGAGGTCCACGTCGCTCTCACCCTGGCCGACGGCACGATCCTCGAGTTCGGCCCCGCCGACGCCGAGCAGCGTGTCACGGGCCCGATCCTCGACTTCTGTCTGCTGGTCACGCAGCGCGTCCACCTCGATGACACCGCCCTCGAGGCGGTCGGCGAGGACGCGCTGGGCTGGCTGCGCATCGCCCAGGCCTTCGCCGGACTCCCCGGCGGCGGCCGTGAGAAGGGAGCACGGGCATGACCGCGTCCACCCCCGCGTCGTCCACCGACCCCGCGCCGCTGCGAGTCGGCGCTGAGTCCGTCGGCTCGGAGTCGACGGTGCCTCCGCTCCGCGTCGGCAACATGTCCGGTTTCTACGGCGACCGCATCTCCGCGATGCGCGAGATGCTCGAGGGTGGCGAGCTCGACGTCCTCACCGGTGACTACCTGGCCGAGCTGACCATGCTCATCCTCGGCCGCGACCGGATGAAGAGCGCCGATCTCGGGTACGCCAAGACCTTCCTGCGTCAGCTCGAGGACTGCCTCGGACTCGCGCTGGAGAAGAACGTCACGATCGTGGCCAACGCGGGCGGGGTCAACCCCGCGAGCCTGGCCGACGCGGTGCGTGACCTGGGCTCGCGTCTCGGCCTGTCGCCGAGGGTCGCGCATGTCGAGGGCGACGACCTCATCGCCCGGATCGGCGAGCTCGACGTCCCGGACGACGCAGGCTTCCCGGTCACCGCCAACGCCTACCTGGGTGCGTTCGGGATCGCCCGCTGCCTCGACGCCGGGGCCGACGTCGTGGTCACCGGCCGGGTCACCGACGCCTCTGTGATAGTCGGACCCGCGATCAGCCACTTCGGCTGGACCCGCTCCGACCTCGACGCGTTGGCCGGCGCCACCGCCGCCGGGCACGTCATCGAGTGCGGCACGCAGGCCACCGGCGGCAACTACTCGTTCTTCAACCGCGGAGAGATCGCCGATCCCGTCACTCCCGGATTCCCGATCGCCGAGATCTCCGCCGACGGCAGTTCGGTCATCACCAAGCACGCCGGGACCGGGGGAGCGGTCACGGTCGGCACGGTCACCTCGCAGCTCCTCTACGAGGTCACCGGCGCGCGCTACGGCGGGCCCGACGTCGTCACCCGTCTCGACACCGCCCGCCTCGAGCAGGAGGGCCCCGACCGCGTCCGCATCTCCGGTGTGCGGGGCGAGACCGCCCCCACCACCACCAAGGTGTCGGTGACGTGCCTCGGTGGCTTCCGCAACGAGGTCACGTTCCTGCTCACCGGGCTGGACATCGAGGACAAGGCCGCACTGGTCGAGCGCCAGTTCCTGGCCGGCCTCGCCACCCGCCCGGCGGAGATCGACTTCCGCCTGAGCCGCACGGACCACGCGGACGCCGACACCCAGGCCGCGGCGACCGCCCTGCTGACCGTCGTCGCCTGGGATCCGGACTCCGACGTGGTGGGCCGGGCGTTCTCCGACGCCGCGGTGGCCATGATCCTGGCCAGCTACCCAGGTGCAACCCCCAGCGCGCCCCCCGGTCGCGGCGGCCCGTATGGCGTGTACATCCCCGCGTACCTCGAGCAGGAAAAGGTGCCGCACGTCGCGGTGCTCCCCGACGGGAACCGGGTGGACATCGCGCCCCCGGAGTCCAGGGCGGAGATGGGCGACGGCCACGCTTCCGACGGACTCGACGCGGACGGCGCCCCGCTGCCGGCGTCCACCCCCGCCACCGGCTCCTCCACCCCTCGCCCCCTGGGCGACGTCCTCGGCGCGCGCTCCGGCGACAAGGGCGGCACCGCGAACATCGGACTGTGGGCCGGTGACGACGAGGCCTATCGCTGGATGCTCGACACCCTGACCGTCGACGAACTCCGTCGACTGCTGCCGGAGACCGCCGACCTGCCGATCGAGCGCTACGAGCTGCCCCGCCTGCACGCGGTGAACTTCGTCGTCGACGGGCTGCTCGGCAAGGGCGTCGCCCACGGCTACCGCTGGGATCCCCAGGCCAAGGGCCTGGCCGAGTGGCTGCGCTCCCGCGTCGTCGACGTCCCCGACCACATCACCGCACCCGTACCCGCCCCGGCCAGCGCCGCCGGGACCCATGCCGAGGAGAACGCGTGACCAACGCACGCAGTACGGCCCCCGCCGTCCCACGCAGTACGGCCCCCGCCGTCCCGCCCCATGTACCGGGGGATCCCTGGTACTCCGACGAGAGTCTCGCCCTGCGCGAGACCACGACCCGGTTCGCCGAGCGCGAGATACTGCCCCACCTGCACGAATGGGAGGCGGCGGGGTCGATTCCCCGCGAACTGCACCGCAAGGCGGGCGAACTGGGCCTGCTCGGGGTCTCGTTCCCCGAGGAGGTCGGCGGCGGGGGCGGCGACATGCGCGACTCCCTGGTCGTGTGCGAGGCACTGCACGAGGCCGGTGTGTCCGGCGGTGTGTTCGCCTCGCTGTTCACCTGTGGCATCGCCACCCCGCACCTGGCCCAGTCCGGGCGACCGGACCAGATCGAGCGCTGGGTCAAGCCCACACTCGCCGGCGAGATGATCGGCTCCCTGGCCATCACCGAACCCGGTGGCGGTTCGGACGTCGGGCACCTGACCACCAGCGCACGGCGCGACGGCGACCACTATGTCGTCAACGGCGCCAAGACCTACATCACCTCCGCGACCCGCGCGGACTACGTCGTCACCGCGGTCCGCACCGGCGGCGCGGAGCTCAAGGGAGCGGCCGGCGTCAGCCTCCTGGTGATCCCGACGGACACCCCGGGCTTCCACATCTCGGCGCCACTCGACAAGCTGGGGTGGCGTGCCTCCGACACCGCCGAGCTCACCTTCACCGACTGCCGGGTGCCGGCGGAGAACCTCGTCGGTGCGGAGAACGACGGCTTCGCACAGATCGCGATCGGATTCGTCGGCGAGCGTGCCGCGCTGGCCTGCCAGGGATACTCCCAGGCCCAGCGCTGCCTGGACCTGACGTTGGGATGGGTCCGGGAGCGCGAGACCTTCGGCCGGCCACTGCTGTCCCGGCAGGCCGTGCAGAACACGGTCACCGAGATGGCCCGCCGCATCGACCTCGCCCGCACCTACACGCACCACTGCGTGGACCTGGCCGTGTCCGGACACGACGCGATCGCCGAGGTCTGCTTTGCCAAGAACACCGCCGTGGAGTGCGCCGAATGGGTCGCCAACCAGGCGGTCCAACTCTTCGGCGGGCTCGGCTACATGGCCGAGTCCGAGGTGAGCCGCCAGTTCCGCGACGTCCGTCTCCTCGGAATCGGCGGAGGCACCACCGAGATCCTGACCACCCTCGCCGGACGACGTTTGGGGTACACCGCATGACCATCCTGCGTTCCACGCTCGACACCACCAGCGCCGAGTTCGGCGCCGCCAGAGAGGTGATGGAGAGCAAGCTCGAGCAGCTCACCGCCGACCTCGAACCCGCCCTCGCCGGCGGTGGTGAGCGCAAGGTCGCGCGTCACCGCGACCGCGGCAAGTTCACCGCCCGGGAGCGGATCGACATGATCCTCGACCGGGAGTCCCCGTTCCTGGAGCTGTGCGCGCTCGCCGCGTGGGGCTCCGACTTCCAGACCGGCGCCTCCGTGGTCGCCGGGATCGGGGTGGTCGAGGGCGTGGAGTGCCTGGTCATCGCCAACGACCCCACGGTCAAGGGCGGGACGTCCAACCCGTGGACGCTGCGCAAGATCCTCCGCCTCAACGACGTGGCCATGAAGAACCGGCTCCCGGTGATCAGCCTCGTCGAATCCGGTGGCGCCGACCTGCCCACGCAGAAGGAGGTGTTCATCCCCGGAGGTGCGCTCTTCCGCGATCTCACGCGCCTGTCGAAGGCCGGCATCCCCACCATCGCCGTGGTCTACGGCAACTCCACCGCCGGCGGCGCGTACGTGCCGGGCATGAGTGACCACGTCGTGATGATCGAGGAGCGCTCGAAGGTGTTCCTCGCCGGTCCGCCGCTGGTCAAGGCCGCCACCGGCGAGATCGCCGACGAGGAGACTCTCGGCGGTGCCGAGATGCACGCGCGGGTCTCCGGCCTCGCGGACCACTTCGCCCGCGACGAGGCCGACGCCGCGCGCATCACACGCGGCATCGTCCGCCGGCTGAACTGGTCGAAGTCCGGACGCACCCCGCGAGCCGAGGTCATCGAGCCCCTGTACGGCAACGAGGACCTGCTCGGCATCGTCCCCGAGGACCTCAAGATCCCCTTCGACCCCCGCGAGATCATCGCCCGCGTCGTGGACGGCTCCGACTTCGACGAGTTCAAGCCGCTCTACGGCGCGAGTCTGGTGACCGGGTGGGCCGAGATCCACGGCTACCCGGTGGGCATCATCGCCAACGCCCGCGGCGTGCTGTTCAGCGAGGAGGCGCAGAAGGCCACCCAGTTCATCGAGTTGGCCAACCGCTACGACACCCCGCTGGTGTTCATGCACAACACCACCGGTTACATGGTGGGGTCCGAGTACGAGCGCGGCGGCATCATCAAGCACGGTGCGATGATGATCAACGCTGTCTCCAACTCCGAGGTCCCCCACCTGTCGTTGATCACCGCCGCCTCCTACGGTGCCGGCCACTACGGCATGTGCGGCCGCGCCTTCGACCCGCGGTTCCTCTACACCTGGCCCAGCTCCAAGTCCGCCGTCATGGGGGCCCAGCAGCTCGCCGACGTCGTGACCTCCGTGGCCGCGGCGGCCTCCGCCGCCCGTGGTGAGGAGATGGACACCGAGACCATCGACGGTCTCAAGACGATGATCTCCGACCAGATCGAGAAGGAGTCGTTGCCGGCGTTCCTGTCCGGGATGCTCTACGACGACGGCGTCATCGACCCCCGCGACACCCGGACGGTGCTGGGCCTCAGCCTGTCCGCGATCCACTCCGGAGAAGTCGCCGGAACCGACCGCTTCGGCGTCTTCCGGATGTGAGGAACGAAACCATGCAGAATTCACCCACCCCAGCTCCGATCACCTCGGTGCTGGTGGCCAACCGAGGCGAGATCGCCCGGCGAGTCCACCGCACCGCCCGCGCACTCGGCATGACCACGGTGGCCGTATTCTCGGACGCCGACGCCGACGCGCCGCACACCCGCGAGGCCGACGCGGCCGTCCGGCTCCCGGGCAACACCCCCGGGGAGACCTACCTGCGCGGCGACCTCGTCATCGAGGCCGCGAAAGCCGCCGGGGCCGATGCCATCCACCCCGGGTACGGCTTCCTGTCCGAGAACGCCGGGTTCGCCCGCGCCGTGATCGACGCCGGTCTCACCTGGGTCGGCCCTCCGCCCGAGTCCATCGAATCCATGGGCTCCAAGATCGAGGCCAAGAAGACGATGGCCGAGGCGGGCGTCCCCATGCTCACCGACCTCGAGCCCTCAGACGTCACCGAGAACCTCCTCCCGGTGCTGGTCAAAGCTTCCGCTGGTGGCGGCGGCCGCGGCATGCGCGTGGTCCGCACCCTGAAGTCGCTGCACGACGAGATCGCGGGCGCCCAGCGTGAGGCCAAGTCCGCGTTCGGCGACGACGCCGTGTTCTGCGAGCGGTACCTCGAGCGTGGACGCCACATCGAGGTCCAGATCATGGCTGACGCCCACGGCACCGTCTGGGCGGTGGGCGAGCGCGAGTGCTCGATCCAACGCCGCCACCAGAAGGTCATCGAGGAGGCCCCGAGTCCGCTCGTCGAGCGGACCCCGGGGATGCGGGAGAAGCTGCACTCAGCGGCCCGCGACGCCGCCGCCGCGATCGGGTACACCGGTGCGGGCACGGTCGAGTTCCTGGCGACCGACGACGGCGAGTTCTTCTTCCTCGAGATGAACACCCGCCTCCAGGTGGAGCACCCGGTCACCGAGGCCACCACCGGTCTGGACCTGGTCGCCCTCCAGTTCGACGTGGCAGCGGGCCTGCCTCTGCCGTCCGCCGAACCCCCGGCCCCCCACGGGTGGTCGTTCGAGGCCCGCCTCTACGCCGAGGACCCGGCAGGCGACTACACGCCGGGATCCGGGACGCTGTGGGCGCTCGACGTGCCCGGGGTGTCCACGACCTTCGAGGGACCGCACCGGCCCGGAATCCGCCTGGACAGTGGGGTCGAACCCGGGGCGGACGGCGCGCTGATCGGCGTGCACTACGACCCGATGCTGGCCAAGGTCATCTCCTACGGCCGTACCCGCTCCGAGGCCTGCGCCTCCCTCGCCGGCGCCCTGGCCCGCGCGAAGGTCCACGGCCTGATCACCAACCGGGCCCAGCTCGTCCGCGTGCTGCGTCACCCGGAGTTCATCGCCGGCAACCTGTCCACCGCGTTCCTCGACGACCACGGTGTCGATCACAACGGTGCGCAGGCGCTCGTCGCCCCGCTGGCCGATGACGAGGCCGTGCAGATCTCGGCGCTGGCCGCCGCGGTCGTGTCCGGGACCGCCGACCACGCCGCCGGGCCCGTCGCCCTGGCCCAGGCGGGATTCCGCAACGTCGGTCGCACGCTGCAGAAGCGGACCTTCCGCCACGGCGAGGACGAGCTCGAGGTGGCATACATCCGCGACCGCTCCGGCGCCCGCGCGGACGGCGATCTCGCCGAGGTCGTCAGCGTCGGCCAGGTCCGCGCGGACGCCGTCGACTTCGAGGTCAGGGGAGTGCGCCGCACCTTCGCCGTGGCCCGCTACGAGGTTGCCGGGGCGGACACCGTCGTCGAGGTGGACTCCCCGCTCGGCCCCGTCTCGCTCGTCGAACCGCCCCGCTACACCGACCCGGCCGCCGAGGTCGCCGCCGGTTCACTGCTCGCGCCCATGCCGGGCGCGGTCATCCGCGTGGCGGTCTCAGTCGGTGACACCGTCACCGCCGGCCAGCCGCTGCTGTGGATGGAGGCCATGAAGATGGAACACACCATCTCCGCCGCCGTCGACGGCATCGTCAGCGAGCTCCCGGTCGAGGTGGGCAGCCAGGTCGAGTCCGGCACCATCCTCGCCGTCGTCACCGAACCCGGCACCGACACCGACAGCACCGACACCTCCGACACCACCACCCCCCAGGAGTGACCACGATGACCGACATCTCACAGATCCCCAACCCCGTCGTCGACACCGAGGAGCAGAAGCAACTCCGCAAGGTCGCCTTCGACCTGGGCTCGCGATACGGCATGGAGTACATGCGCGAGAAGTCCGACGCCGGTGAGACCACCGACGAGTTGTGGACCGAGGCGGGCAGGCTCGGACTGCTGGGCGTGAACCTTCCCGAGGAGTACGGCGGCGGCGGGGCCGGCATGACCGAGCTCGCGATGGTCGAGGAGGAGCTCTCCGCCGCGGGTGCCGGGCTGCTCATGATGGTGGTCTCGCCCGCCATCAACGGCACCATCATCTCCCGCTTCGGGACCGAGGAGCAGAAGAAGCGCTGGCTTCCGGGCCTGGCCTCGGGCGAAATCATCACCTCCTTCGCGATCACCGAGCCGGACGCCGGGTCCAACTCCCACGCCATCACCACCACCGCGCGCCGGGACGGCTCGGACTTCCTGCTCACCGGGCAGAAGACCTACATCTCCGGCGTCGACCAGGCCGACGCCATCCTCGTGGTGGCCCGACTCGAGGGCGCCGCGAGCGGGAAGCTCCAGCCGGCACTGTTCATGGTGCCCACCGACGCCCCGGGGCTCGAGCGCACCCACATCCCCACCGAGGTGCGCACGCCCGAGCGGCAGTTCCAGCTGTACTTCGACGACGTGCGGCTGCCCGCCGACGCGCTCATCGGAGACGGCGACACCGCGCTGCTCATGCTCTTCGCGGGCCTCAACCCCGAACGCATCATGGCTTCCGGAATGGCGATCGGTTCCGCGCGCTACGCGATGGACAAGGCCACCAAGTACGCCAACGAGCGCACCGTGTGGAAGACCCCGATCGGCGCCCACCAGGGGATCGCCCACCCCCTCGCCCAGTGCAAGATCGAGCTCGAACTGGCCCGGCTCATGATGCGCAAGGCCGCCGCGCTCGTCGACGCCGGCCTGGACGACCTCGCCGGCGAGGCCGCCAACATGGCCAAGTACGCCTCCGGAGAGGTCTCCGCCCGCACCGTCGACCAGGCCATCCAGACCCTCGGCGGCAACGGGTTGTCGGTGGAGTACGGCCTCGCCGGCATGCTCGCCGCGTCGCGCCTGCCCCGCATCGCCCCGGTGAGCCGGGAGATGATCCTCAACTACGTGGCCCAGCACTCGCTCGGGTTGCCGAGGAGCTACTGAGGTGGCCGCGGTGGACGATCAGACGGTGAGTGAACAGACGGCGGGTGATCAGACCGTGGTGCGGTACGAGGTCACCGGCGGTGCCGCCCGCGTGATTCTGGACTCGCAGCACAACCGCAACGCCATCTCGACCGCGCTGGTCGAGCAGCTGCACGCGGCGCTCGACCGGGCGGCCGCGGACGACGGCGCCCGCGTGGTGGTCCTCGGTCACGTCGGCGGGACCTTCTGCGCCGGTGCCGACCTCAGCGAAGCCTCCGCGGCCGGAGCCGACGGGAGCAGCCCGGAGGATCAGGCCGCCGAGCGGACCCGGATCTTCCTGGGACTGCTCCGGGCGATCATCTCGCACCCCAAGCCGGTGATCGCGGCCGTCGACGGCCACGTCCGCGCGGGCGGGATGGGCCTGCTCGCCGCCTGCGACCTCGCGCTCGCCGGACCGGCGTCGACGTTCGCGCTCACCGAGGTCCGCCTGGGTCTGGCGGCGGCCATGATCTCGGTGCCGCTGGCAGCGCGTGTGAACTCACGGGACCTCGCACGTGCACTCCTGACGGGGGAGAAGTTCGACTCCGCACACGCCCGGCGGATCGGCCTGCTGTCGGACGCGGTCGATAACCTCGACGCCGCCGTCGACGAGCTCGTCGACTCCTTCCGGCCCTGCTCACCGCAGGGCCTCGCGGAGAACAAGGCGCTGCTGGCGGGGCCGATCCTGGCCGAGCTCGACGCCCGTGGAGACGACCTCGCCGGGGTCACCGCGCGGTTGTTCACCACGCCCGAGGTTGCCGAGGGAATGACCGCGTTCCTGGAACGCCGACAGCCCTCCTGGGCGAGCACCGCAGAGTAGCGTGTGATGTGGCCCTGGTCACATGACCAGTGCTACATCATCAGCTCTCGTTCGAGGAGTAAGAGTATGCGCACCAAGGCCGCCATCATCCGTGAGCCCAAGCAGGACGGTTGGGAGATCGTCGACGTCGACATCGACGATCCCACGGCGGGAGAGGTCCAGATCAAGCTCGCCGCGTCGGGGCTCTGCCATTCGGACGAGCACCTGCTCACCGGCGACCTGCAGTTCGAGTCCTACCCGATCATGGGCGGTCACGAGGGCGCCGGGGTCGTCACCAAGGTCGGCGAGGGTGTGATCGGCCTAGAGGAGGGGGACCACGTCGTCCTGGCGTTCATCCCCGCCTGCGGCACCTGCCCGCCCTGCTCCGAGGGACTGCAGAACCTCTGTGACAACGGCGCCGGTCTGCTCAGCGGACGGGCGATCAGCGACGACGGCTACCGGGTGCACACCGCCGACGGCGAGCCCGTGGCGACCATGTGCGTCCTGGGGACCTTCGCGCCCCACGTCACCGTCCACCAGTCCTCGGTCGTGAAGATCGAGAAGGACATCCCCCTCGACAAGGCAGCGCTGCTCGGCTGCGGCGTGTGCACCGGCTGGGGTTCGGCCACCGAGATCGGACAGGCCAAGGAGGGCGACGTCGTCGTCGTGGTGGGCGTCGGGGGGATCGGGATCAACTCGGTCCAGGGCGCCGCGGCGGCCGGGGCGCGCGTGATCGTGGCCGTCGACCCGGTCGAGTTCAAGCGCGAGAAGGCCATGGAGTTCGGGGCCACCCACACGTGCGCCTCCATGGACGACGCCATGGCGCTGGTGGGGGAGCTCAGCTGGGGACGTATGGCCGACCTGGTCCTGCTCACCATGGGCGTCGTCGAGGGCAAGGACCTCCTGCCCGGGCTGACGCTCACGGGCAAGGGTCGCAGGTGTGTGGTGGTGGGGCTCGGCGACATGATGGCCGTCGACGCCCAGGTGTCCATCCTCGACCTCGCGATGCAGCAGAAGACCCTGCAGGGTGCCATCTTCGGGGGTACCGGTCCGCGCAAGCAGATCCCGCACCTGCTGCACCAGTACCGGGCCGGCAACCTCAAACTCGACGAGTTGGTCACCAAGACCTATCGGCTCGACGAGATCAACCAGGGGTACCAGGACATGCGCGACGGCAAGAACATCCGCGGTGTGATCATCTACGACGAGCGGGACTGGTAACAGGAGGAAGAATGACGGAGACCGAGCAACGGACCCCCAAGCAGGACCGTAGCCGCCTCACGCGGGAACGACTGCTCGGTGCCTCCATCGATCTCCTGGCGACGCAGGGCTGGGCGGCGACCACCGTGGGTGCGGTGGCCGCCGCCGCCGGCGTCTCACGGGGTGCCGCGCAGCACCACTTCCCGACCCGGGAGGACCTCATCACCGCCGCGCTCGGCCACATGATCGAACAGCGGATCGAGGACGTGCGCAGTGTGGGGCTGGACCTCCCCGATCCCGGGCCGGAGCGGACGGTGGCCGTCGTGCGTCTCATCGTCCAGCACTACACCTCGGACCTGTTCAAGGCCGCGCTACACGTGTGGACCGCGGCGGCGAGCGATCCGGCGCTCAGCGATCGGGTGCTGCCGCTCGAGAGCCACATGTCCCGTGAGGTCCTGGCGATCGCCGCGGCCGCCCTCGGCCGCGACCCCGGCGACGCCCGGGTGCGCCGGTCCCTCCAGGCCACCCTCGACCTCGCCCGCGGGCTCGGTCTCGCGGACGTGCTCTCCGACGACTCGGCGAGGCGTGAGAAGGTGATCCGCTTCTGGGCCGAGACGCTCGATCTGGTGCTCGCCGACACCGGCGAGACCCGGAGCGACGGTGTCGCCCCGGCCCCGTTTTGACCGATCATCCAGGCGGCGGTTAGGCTTGACCATCGTGCTCGCAGTATGCGAGCTGGAGGATCGTGCCCAGTAGGCCAGCGAGAGCGGCTGACGTGGTCGCCCGTGCGCCCGTCGGGGAGCGCGAGAGTCCGGATACGAGCAACGTCCCAGTGACCGGTGGTCGCCCCCGAGGAGGCCGCCAGCTAGAGAAAGTCGGTTCATGCCAACCATCAACCAGCTGGTCCGCAAGGGCCGCCAGGACAAGAAGACGTCGTCGGCGACGGCCGCCCTCAAGGGCTCGCCGCAGCGCCGCGGCGTGTGCACCCGCGTGTACACCACCACCCCCAAGAAGCCGAACTCCGCGCTGCGGAAGGTGGCGCGTGTGCGTCTGACCAGCGGCATCGAGGTCTCCGCCTACATCCCCGGTGAGGGTCACAACCTGCAGGAGCACTCGATGGTGCTCGTTCGTGGCGGTCGAGTGAAGGACCTCCCGGGTGTCCGGTACAAGATCATCCGCGGCTCGCTCGACACCCAGGGTGTCAAGGACCGCAAGCAGGCCCGCTCCCGCTACGGCGCCAAGAAGGAGAAGTAATGCCTCGTAAGGGTCCCGCCCCGAAGCGCCAGCTCATCAACGACCCGGTCTACGGGTCGCCGCTGGTCACGCAGCTCGTCAACAAGATCCTCCTCGACGGCAAGAAGACGACCGCCGAGCGCATCGTCTACTCGGCGCTGGAGATCTGCCGTGAGAAGACCGGTACCGACCCGGTTCTCACCCTCAAGAAGGCCCTCGACAACGTCAAGCCGGCCCTCGAGGTCCGCTCCCGCCGCGTCGGTGGCGCCACCTACCAGGTGCCCGTCGAGGTCCGGCCCGGCCGTTCCACGACCCTCGCCATGCGCTGGCTGGTGACCTTCTCCCGGCAGCGTCGCGAGAACAGCATGGTCGAGCGTCTCGCCAACGAGATCCTCGACGCCTCGAACGGCCTGGGTGCCGCGGTCAAGCGCCGCGAGGACACCCACAAGATGGCCGAGGCCAACCGGGCGTTCGCACACTACCGCTGGTGATCCAGCCGGGCCCCGGAGCGGGGGACGCCCACCGGGCGTCACCTCTCCGGGGTCCCCCCGCCGCCCTGAGGGTGGCATCATTGAACGAGGGTCGGCCCCGCGCGAGGCGAAGCGGGGCGCGGCCCGGCACCACAGACCCGGTTCGGACGGTCGATGACGACCGCCCGGGCCACCTAAGACTCACGATCGGGGACCATCCGTGGCACAGGACGTGCTGACCGACCTGAACAAGGTCCGCAACATCGGCATCATGGCGCACATCGACGCCGGTAAGACAACCGTCACCGAGCGCATCCTGTTCTACACGGGTGTCAACCGCAAGGCGGGCGAGACGCACGACGGCGCCTCGACCACCGACTGGATGGAACAGGAGAAGGAGCGCGGCATCACGATCACCTCGGCCGCCGTCACCTGTTTCTGGTCCGACAACCAGATCAACATCATCGATACCCCGGGTCACGTCGACTTCACCGTCGAGGTCGAGCGGTCTCTCCGCGTCCTCGACGGCGCGGTCGCGGTGTTCGACGGCAAGGAGGGCGTCGAGCCCCAGTCCGAGCAGGTCTGGCGCCAGGCCGAGAAGTACGACGTCCCGCGCATCTGCTTCGTCAACAAGATGGACAAGATGGGCGCGGACTTCTACTACACGGTCCAGACCATCATCGACCGGCTTGGCGCCAAGCCGCTGGTCCTCCAGCTGCCGATCGGCGCCGAGGACCAGTTCGACGGTGTCGTCGACCTCGTCGAGATGAAGGCCCTCGTCTGGCCCGGTAAGACCGAGATCGGCGCCGATGCGCAGGTCCAGGACATCCCGGCCGATCTGCAGGAGAAGGCCGACGAGTACCGGGAGAAGCTCCTCGAGGCCGTCGCCGAGAGCGACGAGGCCCTCATGGAGAAGTACTTCGGTGGCGAGGAGCTGTCGACCGGGGACATCAAGGCCGCGATCCGCAAGATGACCGTGAACGCCGAGATCTACCCGGTGCTGTGCGGATCGGCGTACAAGAACAAGGGCGTGCAGCCCCTGCTCGACGCCGTCATCGACTTCCTCCCGAACCCGCTGGACGTCGGCTCGATCCACGGCCACGCCGTGGGCGACGAGGAGAAGGAGATCCGTCGTCAGCCGTCCAAGGACGAGCCGTTCGCGGCGCTGGCGTTCAAGATCGCCGTGCACCCGTTCTTCGGTGAGCTGACCTTCGTCCGCGTGTACTCGGGACGTATCGACCCGAGCACGCAGGTACAGAACGCGACCAAGGGCAAGAAGGAGCGCGTCGGCAAGCTCTTCCAGATGCACGCCAACAAGGAGATGCCCGTCGAGGAGGCCGTCGCCGGCCACATCTACGCGTTCATCGGCCTCAAGGACACCACCACGGGCGACACCCTGTGCGACCTGCAGAACCAGGTCATCCTCGAGTCGATGACGTTCCCGGCGCCGGTCATCGACGTCTCGATCGAGCCCAAGACCAAGGCGGACCAGGAGAAGCTCGGTACGGCGATCCAGAAGCTGGCCCGTGAGGACCCGACGTTCTCCGTCCGGCTGGACGACGAGACCGGACAGACCGTCATCGGCGGCATGGGTGAGCTCCACCTGGACGTCCTCGTCGACCGCATGAAGCGCGAGTTCAAGGTCGAGGCCAACGTCGGCAAGCCGCAGGTCGCCTACCGGGAGACCATCAAGGGCACGGTCGAGAAGTACGACTACACCCACAAGAAGCAGACCGGTGGTTCCGGTCAGTTCGCGAAGGTGCAGATCCGTCTCGAGCCCCTCCCGCAGGAGCAGATCGAGGCCGGGGAGACGTACGAGTTCTCCGACAAGGTCACCGGTGGCCGTATCCCCAAGGAGTACATCCCCTCGGTGGACCACGGCATCAAGGACGCCATGCAGTACGGCGTCCTCGCCGGCTACCCGATGGTCAACGTGAAGGCCACGCTGATCGACGGCGCCTACCACGAGGTCGACTCCTCGGAGATGGCGTTCAAGGTCGCGGGCTCGATGGCCTTCAAGGAGGCCTCCCGCCGGTGTCAGCCCGTGATCCTCGAGCCGCTGATGGCCGTCGAGGTCGTCACGCCGGAGGACTACATGGGTGACGTCATCGGCGACATCAACTCCCGTCGCGGCATGATCCAGGCGATGGAGGAGCGCTCCGGCGCCCGCGTCGTCAAGGCCAACGTGCCGCTGTCCGAGATGTTCGGCTACGTCGGCGACCTCCGGTCGAAGACGCAGGGCCGGGCCAACTACTCGATGGTCTTCTCCCACTACGCCGAGGTCCCGGCGAGTGTGTCCAAGGAGATCATCGCCAAGGCGACCGGCGAGTAACCGGTAGCGGTCCCGCCCCGTCGACGAGAGGGGGTGGGACCGATTATCGGCGGCGCACGGTCGAACCTCCGGGTGGCCGCCGGTTCGTGCCCACCACGGCACGATGAGTAAGATCAGATCCCACACAACGCAGGTCCCACTATCCAGTGCGGACAGACCAGTCCAGGAGGACAACAAGTGGCGAAGGCGAAGTTCGAGCGGACGAAACCGCACGTAAACATCGGCACCATCGGTCACGTCGACCACGGCAAGACCACCACCACCGCGGCCATCACCAAGGTTCTGGCGGAGACTTTCCCCGATCTCAACGAGGCGTTCGCGTTCGACCAGATCGACAAGGCGCCGGAGGAGAAGGCTCGTGGTATCACGATCAACATCTCCCACGTCGAGTACCAGACCGAGAAGCGCCACTACGCGCACGTCGACGCCCCCGGTCACGCCGACTACATCAAGAACATGATCACCGGTGCCGCGCAGATGGACGGCGCGATCCTGGTCGTGGCGGCCACCGACGGTCCGATGCCGCAGACCCGCGAGCATGTGCTGCTCGCGCGTCAGGTCGGCGTGCCCTACATCCTCGTCGCGCTCAACAAGTGCGACATGGTCGACGACGAGGAGATCCTCGAGCTCGTCGAGATGGAGGTGCGTGAGCTCCTCGCCTCGCAGGAGTTCGACGAGGACGCCCCCATCGTCCAGATCTCTGCTCTCAAGGCGCTTGAGGGTGACGAGAAGTGGGTCCAGGCCATCGTCGACCTCATGAAGGCGTGCGACGACTCCATCCCCGACCCCGAGCGTGAGACGGAGAAGCCGTTCCTCATGCCCGTCGAGGACGTCTTCACGATCACCGGTCGTGGCACCGTCGTCACCGGCCGTATCGAGCGTGGCAAGGTCAACGTCAACGAGGATGTCGAGCTCATCGGCATCAAGGAGAAGGCGACCAAGACCACCATCACGGGCATCGAGATGTTCCGTAAGCTCCTCGACTACGGCGAGGCCGGCGACAACGTGGGTCTGCTCGTGCGCGGTCTCAAGCGCGAGGAGGTGGAGCGTGGTCAGGTCGTCATCAAGCCGGGCGCCTACACCCCGCACACCAACTTCGAGGGCCAGGCGTACATCCTGTCCAAGGACGAGGGCGGCCGTCACACGCCGTTCTTCAACAACTACCGTCCGCAGTTCTACTTCCGCACCACGGACGTGACCGGCGTCGTGACCCTCCCCGAGGGCACCGAGATGGTCATGCCGGGCGACAACACCGAGATGAGCGTCGAGCTCATCCAGCCGGTCGCCATGGACGAGGGCCTGCGCTTCGCGATCCGTGAGGGTGGCCGCACCGTCGGCGCCGGTCAGGTCACCAAGATCGTCAAGTGATCGACTGACCCTGCGGGTCGGACGGCACGTCCGGACCACAAGAGTGAGGGGCGCTCCACCGCGAGGTGGGGCGCCCCTCAGTCGTCCGCGGGGACGGGTGCGGCGACTACCGTCGTCGCCCCATGACGCTCATCGCCACCGACAGCCCGACCGCGGCCACGCCAGCGAGAGCGGTCACGGCCACAGCGGCGACCTGCTCTGCCGTCGCAGCGTTGTCCGGGCGTCTGCCGGCGGCGAGCCCATGGCGACGGTCGACCTCCTGCAGCGCGCGGAGCATCTCGTCCGGATCGCCACCCTTGTCGGGATGGTGGCGCAGGACGGCCTGGCGCCTGTCCCGCTTGTAGGCGGCGGGGTCGCGTGGCTCGCGTCGGCTGTTCACGTTCTGCTCTCCTGGGGGGACGTGGCGCGTGGGCGCTGATGGTTCGACGGTACAGAAATCGTGGTGATCGCCGCGCGGCTTCGTCACCGCCGAGGCCTCCGATTTTGTTCCCGGCGCCCCTGTACGGCATACTGGTCGAGTTGCCCGGACAAGACGGCGAACTCGTGTGGACCCCTGGGTCCCGCGGACAGCCGGGTTGGTCGGGCGAGCACGACGTGGCGGGTGAGCGATCACCCGCCGGAAAAGTGGGAGGGCGACACGCCCGACCGCGTGGACGCGTCGTGACACGTCAACAGCGGCAGCGGATCGGTTCCGCCGTCACCCTCGCCCCGCGGGAGTGCGGCACTCCGTCCTCTGGAGGTCCCTGAGTCGTGTCACGTTCGTGAGCGCGCGACGGAGGTCCTCCACGACAGAGCACCGATGCATGTGACCGGGTGATCGACGGTCTGACGGTGTCACGTATGACCAGCGAACACAGAAGTGTCCCCCGCGAAGCGAGGGCGCTCACGACAGCCGCCTTCACGGGCGGGGGGAGAATGAGGACGAAGTGGCGGGACAAAAGATCCGCATCCGGCTCAAGGCCTATGACCACGAGGCCATCGACGCCTCGGCGCGCAAGATCGTCGAGACGGTCACCCGTACGGGAGCTCGTGTCGTCGGCCCGGTGCCGTTGCCGACAGAGAAGAACGTTTACTGCGTCATCCGCTCGCCGCACAAGTACAAGGACTCGCGCGAGCACTTCGAGATGCGGACGCATAAGCGGTTGATCGACATCCTCGACCCCACGCCCAAGACCGTGGACGCGCTCATGCGCATCGACCTGCCCGCCAGCGTCGACGTCAACATCCAGTGACCTCCGACCGAGCAGCGGTCAGCAAGCAACGTGCAGCGGAGACAGTGAACAGATGAGTACTACCGAGATCAAGGGAATCCTGGGCGCGAAGCTCGGCATGACCCAGGTCTTCGACGAGAACAACCGGGTCGTCCCGGTTACCGTCATCAAGGCCGGGCCGTGTGTCGTTACCGGGATCCGTACAGAAGAGACCGACGGCTACAACGCCGTACAGATCGCCTTCGGCGCGATCGACCCCCGAAGGGTCACCAAGCCCGTCACGGGTCAGTTCTCCAAGGCGGGTGTGACCCCGCGTCGCCACCTCGCGGAGATCCGGCTCGACAACGCCGAGCAGGCCGCGGCCTTCGAACTCGGCCAGGAGATCGGCGCGGACGCGTTCTCCGACGGCGCGTTCGTCGACGTGACCGGCACCTCGAAGGGCAAGGGCTTCGCCGGCACCATGAAGCGTCACGGCTTCCATGGTCAGGGCGCCTCACACGGCACGCAGGCCGTGCACCGGCGTCCGGGCTCCATCGGTGGCGCGTCCACTCCCGGTCGCGTGTTCAAGGGCAAGAAGATGTCCGGCCGCATGGGCAACGAGCGCGTGACCACGATGAACCTCAAGGTCCACAAGGTCGACGCCGAGGCCGGCGTCCTCCTCATCAAGGGTGCAGTCCCGGGCCGCAACGGCGGCCTCGTGATGGTCCGATCCGCAGTGAAGGGCGGTGCGCGCGCATGACCACGACGGAGAACACCGTGAATCTCAAGCTTGACGTCCGTACCCCGGCCGGTTCGGCCAACGGGTCGGTCGAGCTGCCCGCCGAGATCTTCGGCGTGGAGCCCAACCTGTCCCTGATGCACCAGGTCGTGGTGGCGCAGCTCGCCGCGGCCCGTCAGGGGACGCATTCGACCAAGACCCGCGGCGAGGTCCGTGGCGGTGGGCGCAAGCCGTTCCGCCAGAAGGGGACCGGTCGCGCCCGTCAGGGCTCGACCCGCGCCCCCGCCTACACGGGCGGTGGCACGGTGCACGGCCCCAAGCCGCGCGATTACTCGCAGCGCACCCCCAAGAAGATGAAGGCCGCCGCTCTCCGTGGCGCCCTCTCGGACCGGGCCGCGAGCGAGCGGATCCACGTCGTCACCGAGTTCGTCGAGGGCCAGAAGCCCTCCACGGCCGGCGTCCGTGACTTCCTCGGGAGCATGTCCGACCGCAAGAAGTTCCTGGTGGTCGTGAGCCGCGAGGACACCGCCGCGTGGCGTTCGGTCGGCAACCTCGACCACGTCCACCCGATCGCTCCGGATCAGCTCAACACCTACGACGTCCTGCGTGCAGACGACGTCGTGTTCACGGTGGAGGCTCTGGACGCGTTCGTCACGCAGGCGAGCCAGCGTGCCGCAGGCACGAAGAACACCGCCGCGAAGGAGGCCGACAAGTGAGCACCGTCGCCGACCCCCGGGACGTGATCCTCGCCCCCGTCGTCTCCGAGAAGGCCTACGGCCTGCTCGAGCAGGGCGTGTACACGTTCCTGGTCGCCCCGGACGCCAACAAGACGCAGATCAAGATCGCCATCCAGGAGATCTTCGGCGTCACCGTGGAGTCCGTGAACACCGCCAACCGTCAGGGCAAGCGCAAGCGCACCCGCACCGGGTTCGGACAGCGCAAGAGCACCAAGCGCGCCATCGTGACCCTCGCGGCTGACAGCAAGCCCATCGAGATCCCGGGTCTGACCGCCTGACGGCGGGAAGAGTTAAGGACGAGAGAACCTCATGGCTATCCGCAAGTACAAGCCCACGACGCCCGGCCGTCGCGGCTCGAGCGTCTCGGACTTCGCCGAGATCACGCGCTCGACGCCCGAGAAGTCGCTGCTGCGTCCACTGCACAAGACCGGCGGTCGTAACGGACACGGTCGCATCACCACCCGTCACAAGGGTGGCGGACACAAGCGCCAGTACCGCGTCATCGACTTCCGTCGTAACGACAAGGACGGCGTCGACGCCACCGTCGCGCACATCGAGTACGACCCGAACCGCACCGCCAACATCGCCCTCCTGCACTACGCGGACGGCGAGAAGCGGTACATCCTGGCCCCGCGCAATCTCAAGCAGGGTATGAGGATCGAGTCGGGCGTCGGTGCCGACATCAAGACCGGCAACAACCTGCCGCTCCGCAACATCCCCGCGGGCACCGTCGTGCACGCGGTGGAGCTCCGCCCCGGCGGCGGTGCCAAGATGGCGCGCGCGGCCGGTGCCGGCATCCAGCTGCTCGGCAAGGAGGGCGCGTACGCCTCCCTCCGCATGCCGTCCGGTGAGATCCGCCGGGTCGACGTACGCTGCCGCGCCACGATCGGCGAGGTCGGCAACGCCGAGCAGGGAAACATCAACTGGGGTAAGGCCGGCCGCATGCGGTGGAAGGGCGTTCGCCCGACCGTCCGCGGCGTCGTGATGAACCCCATCGACCACCCGCACGGTGGTGGCGAGGGCAAGACGTCCGGTGGACGTCACCCCGTCAGCCCGTGGGGCGAGCCCGAGGGCAGGACCCGCAAGCCCAACAAGGCGAGTGACAAGATGATTGTCCGTCGCCGTCGCACCGGTAAGAAGCGTTAAGGAGGGAAACTAGGATGCCTCGTAGTCTCAAGAAGGGTCCGTTCGTCGACGAACACCTCCTCGCGAAGGTGGACGTGCAGAACGACAAGGGCACTCATCAGGTCATCAAGACCTGGTCGCGTCGCTCGACGATCCTGCCAGATTTCATCGGCCACACGTTCGCCGTCCATGATGGCCGTAAGCACGTGCCCGTATTCGTGTCCGACTCCATGGTGGGTCACAAGCTCGGCGAGTTCGCGCCGACGCGCACGTTCAAGGGGCACATCAAGGACGATCGGAAGAGTAAGCGTCGATGAGCACTGATACCAGAAAGATCGCCGAAGGTTCGGCGCAGGACGAGCAGACGCTCACCGCCCGGGCCACCGCCAAGTTCGTCCGCGTCACGCCCATGAAGGCGCGTCGTGTGATCGACCTGATCCGCGGCAAGGACGCCGCCGACGCACTGGACATCCTGCGCTTCGCGCCGCAGGCCGCCAGTGAGCCGGTCGGCAAGGTCCTCGCGTCCGCGATGGCGAACGCCGAGAACAACCTCGACCTGGATCCGCGGACCCTGGTCGTGTCGGCCGCTTTCGCGGACGAGGGACCGACCCTGAAGCGGTTCCGCCCGCGAGCACAGGGTCGTGCGTTCCGCGTACGCAAGCGCACGAGCCACATCACCGTCGAGGTGACCAGCGTGCCCGAGAAGGCCGGTTCGACCGGCCGGGGCCGTCGTAACCAGGGAGGTGCCCGCTAAATGGGACAGAAGATCCATCCGCACGGCTTCCGTCTCGGCATCACCTCGGACTGGACGTCCAAGTGGTACGCCGACAAGCAGTACGCGGACTACGTCGCCGAGGACATCAAGATCCGCCAGCTCCTGTCCAAGGGCATGGAGCGGGCCGGCATCTCGGGTGTGGACATCTCCCGGACGCGTGACCGCGTCAACGTCGACATCCACACCGCCCGCCCGGGCATCGTGATCGGTCGTCGCGGGGCCGAGGCCGACCGCCTCCGTGGGGAGCTCGAGAAGCTCACCGCCAAGCAGGTCCACCTCAACATCCTCGAGATCAAGAACACCGAGGCCGACGCCCAGCTCGTGGCGCAGGGCATCGCGGAGCAGCTGTCCAATCGCGTGGCGTTCCGTCGCGCGATGCGTAAGGGCATCCAATCCGCCATGCGCCAGCCGCAGGTCAAGGGCATCAAGGTGGTCTGTTCGGGTCGTCTCGGCGGTGCCGAGATGTCGCGTTCGGAGCGCTACCACGAGGGCCGCGTCCCGCTCCACACCCTGCGTGCCGAGATCGACTACGGTACCTACGAGGCCAAGACGACCTTCGGTCGGATCGGCGTCAAGGTGTGGATCTACAAGGGTGACGTCGTCGGCGGTCGTCGCGAGTCGGACCAGTTCGCCCAAGCCAGCAACCGCGGTGGCGCAGACCGAGGGCCTCGTCGCGAGCGCGGCGCCGGCCGTCCGCGTCGCTCCGGCGCCCAGGGCACCACGGCCACCAGCACCGAGACCGGCCGCGCCGGTTCCGGCCCGGCTGCCGAGGCGCCCGCTCAGGCTCCGCAGAATCAGACCAGGGAGGCGTGACAGTGCTTATCCCCAAGCGCGTCAAGCACCGCAAGCAGCACCACCCCGGCCGTAGTGGCGGGGCCAAGGGCGGCACCAAGGTGACGTTCGGCGAGTACGGCATCCAGGCTCTCGAGCCGGCGTACGTGACGAACCGTCAGATCGAGTCCGCACGTATCGCGATCAACCGTCACATCAAGCGTGGTGGCAAGGTGTGGATCAACATCTACCCCGATCGCCCGCTGACCAAGAAGCCCGCCGAGGTCCGCATGGGCTCCGGTAAGGGTTCCGTCGAGTGGTGGGTCGCCAACGTCAAGCCGGGTCGCATCCTCTTCGAGATGTCGTACCCCAATGAGGAGACCGCACGCGAGGCACTTCGTCGCGCGCAGCACAAGCTCCCGTGCAAGACTCGTATCGTGACCCGGGAGGAGCAGTTCTGATGGCTAGTGGAACCACCGCCCCCGAGTTGCGCGAACTCGACGCCGACGCGCTGACCGCGCGTCTGCGTGAGGCCAAGGAAGAGCTGTTCAACCTGCGCTTCCAGATGGCCACCGGTCAGCTGACCAACAACCGTCGCCTGCGGGTCGTCCGTCACGACATCGCACGTATCTACACCGTCATCCGTGAGCGCGAGCTCGGGCTGTCGGCGGCGCCGGGTGATGCCAAGTGAGTGACAAGGAAGCAGCCGTGACTGAGGCCAGCGAGAACACCGAGCGCAACAGCCGCAAGGTGCGGATCGGGTACGTCGTGTCCGACAAGATGGAGAAGACCATCGTCGTCGAACTCGAGGACCGTGTGAAGCACCCGCTCTACGGCAAGATCATGCGTCGTAGCGACCGCGTGAAGGCTCATGACGAGTCCAACACCGCCGGTGTCGGCGACCGCGTGCGGATCATGGAGACCCGCCCGCTGTCCGCCACCAAGCGGTACCGCCTCGTAGAGGTGCTGGAGCGCGCCAAGTAAGATCCCGCTCCGAATCGTCCGAAGGCCCGGCCCCGACTTCTCGGGGCCGGGCCTTCGGCGTCGGCACCTGTAACGAACACCGGTGCCTGATACGACATCTCTGTATTGTGTCATCGGCTGTCGAGCCGGTGACCACCCCGCGGCCCGGGGAGTTCCGTGGACCGCGTCGCGCACGAGGACAGGATCACCCTATGACGGTATTGCCGGACTTCGACCGAGATGGGGGAGAGGGGCGGCGGCGAATCCGGACCACTCTCCGGGCAGGCACGGCGGTGGCTGTGACCTTGCTGGTCGGTGCCGGTGGGACCACGGCCGGCGCACAGAGCCTGGACCCGGCCTCCCTCACGCCGAGCGTCGCCCCCGGCAGCCTCTTCGGGGTCCCCTCGCTCAGTGTGGCCGCGCTCACCCAGTTGGGTGCGCCCATACCGCTGACGTCCGTACTCGGCTCCGTCGCCGCCGCGGGCTCCGGTGACTTCCCCCGGCCGGGAAGCTCCCAGTCCCCCGCGGGGCCCGTCGCCACGCGAGACGGATCCATCACCGAGACCACCGTCCGGGAGGTCGCGCCGTTGTTCCCGGGTTCACTGAACCCGCAGGACCGACGTGCCGAGGTGTGGACGGTGACCTCCGCCTCGATGCAGCGGACGGTCCGGGTGGAGGTGTACCGGGCGCCGGCAGGGGTGGACGCCCCGAACGTGTACTTCCTCGACGGGGTGGGCAGCGAGTCCCCCTCGGGATGGAGCACGGGGATGGGCTGGGGTGACCCCGCGCTGCGCGAGCGTGAGGTCAACGTGATCGCGCCGACGGGTGCCCCGGCCTCGATGTGGTCCGACTGGCAGACGGACGACCCTGTCCTGGGGCCCAACAAGTGGGAGACCTTCCTCGTCGACGAACTCCCGCTCCTGCTGGCGAAGGGCCGACCAGGGACTGTCGATCCGCTGGCCCACAACGGGAGCTGGGGGGTGATGGGTGTGTCGATGGGCGCGTCCGCGGCCGTGCACCTGACCAACGCGAATCCGAACATGTTCGACGCGGTGGCCGGCGTCAGCGGAGCCTATTCCACCACCGACGAACTCGGGTACCAGTACGCGCGGTTGACCGTCGCCGCCCGGAACGGTGACGTGACCAACATGTGGGGCCCCCGGGGTTCTCTCCAGTGGCGGGAGCACGACACCGTGGCCGACCCGTCCGGACTGAGAGGCAAGACCGTGTACCTGAGTGCGGCCACGGGCCGGGTCGGTTCCGCCGAGCTCGGTCACTTCGGCAGCAACGAGATGGTCCTCATCGACGGGCACGTCCTCGAGAAGGGGTCGTACGAGAGCACGCGGCAACTCGAATCGGCGCTCGGCGCGATCCCGGAGGTCGACCTGCGGATGAACTACCTCCCGACCGGCATCCACAACTGGCCCGTGTTCATCACCCAGATGCTGCCGGGCATGGATCACGTCCTGTCCGGTCTCGCAGCGGCGACCCCGAACGCGCGCACGATCGCCGGGGGACCGGACGGACGTTCCGTCGACGCGCCCGGGTCCCTCGGTTCGGCCGGTTCCCTCGGCTCGACCGGCTCGGCGGGTTCGACCGGCTCCGGCGGGTCGGCCGGTTCCGCCGGTCGCTGACGCTGATTTGGGGCTGGGAGACCGGGAGCCCTACACTGGAACAGTTGCCCGTGATGTTCGAGTCGCAAGACCGGCGCCGGGTGACGTGGCCGCGTGTGTCGGGTCGGAATCCGGCACACATCTGAACAAACCTGGTCAGGAGAACAATGATCCAGCAGGAGTCGCGACTCAAGATCGCCGACAACACGGGTGCCAAGGAGATTCTCTGCATCCGCGTTCTCGGTGGGTCCAAGCGTCGCTATGCAGGCGTGGGCGACATCATCGTCGCCACCGTCAAGGACGCCATCCCCGGTGGCAACGTGAAAAAGGGTGAGGTCATCAAGGCCGTCATCGTGCGCACCGCCAAGGAGCGCCGCCGCCCGGACGGCTCGTACATCAAGTTCGACGAGAACGCCGCCGTCATCATCAAGAACGACAACGACCCGCGTGGCACCCGCATCTTCGGGCCCGTCGGTCGCGAACTGCGTGACAAGAAGTTCATGCGTATCGTCTCGCTGGCTCCGGAGGTGCTCTGACATGAAGGTTCACAAGGGCGACACCGTCCTCGTCATCTCCGGTAAGGACAAGGGCGCCAAGGGCAAGGTCATCCAGTCCTTCCCCGAGCGGTCCAAGGTCCTCGTCGAGGGCGTCAACCGCATCAAGAAGCACACCGCCAACTCGGCTGCCGAGCGCGGCGCCTCCTCCGGTGGCATCGTCACCCAGGAGGCCCCGATCCACGTGTCCAACGTGATGGTCGTGGACGCCGACGGCGCTCCGACGCGCGTCGGAATCCGCACCGACGAGAACGGTAAGCGCGTCCGTGTCTCGCGCAAGACCGGGAAGGACCTGTGACCATGACTGAAACCGCTCTCCCCACCGGTTACACGCCGCGGCTCAAGGCTCGGTACGGATCCGAGATCCGACCGGCACTGAACGAGACGTTCGAGTACGCGAACGTCATGCAGATCCCCGGCGTCGTCAAGGTCGTCGTCAACATGGGTGTCGGCGACGCCGCCCGTGACGCCAAGCTGATCAACGGCGCCCTCAACGACCTCACGCTGATCACCGGCCAGAAGCCGCAGGTTCGCCGGGCCCGCAAGTCCATCGCGCAGTTCAAGCTCCGCGAGGGTATGCCCATCGGTGCGCGTGTGACGCTGCGTGGCGACCGCATGTGGGAGTTCCTGGACCGCCTGACGACGGTCGCCCTCCCGCGTATCCGCGACTTCCGTGGTCTGTCGGGCAAGCAGTTCGACGGGCACGGCAACTACACCTTCGGGCTCAACGAGCAGACCATGTTCTACGAGATCGACGTCGACAAGGTCGACCGTCCCCGGGGTATGGACATCACGGTCGTCACGACTGCGACCAACAATGAAGAGGGTCGAGCGCTGCTCAAGCACCTCGGCTTCCCCTTCAAGGAGGACTGACCTCGCGTCAGGGCCGGACCGGCCGTCCTCGTCGGGGCCCCGCACACGCGGGTCCCCGGCGACGGGCAGACGGCCCAGCCGTCGGGTCGCAGGTGGTGAGAAGAGCGCCACGCGCGGCGGGTACCCCGGCATCGTCACCGATGCCGGGCCCCACACAAATGAACATTCGAACTCTTCGCGATAGGCCCACGACGGACGCGGGTGGCCCACAGGCCGCCCGGGACCGTGTTGCATGGGAACCGTTGCGAGAAAGGAACATGGTTTATCCATGTCGATGACCGATCCCATCGCGGACATGCTGACCCGTGTGCGTAACGCCAACTCGGCGTTCCACGACACCGTCTCCATGCCGCATTCCAAGCTCAAGGGCAACATCGCGGCGATCCTCAAGCAAGAGGGTTACATCAACGATTACGCCGTCTCCGACGCCGAGGTGGGCAAGACGCTCACCATCGACCTCAAGTACGGCCCGTCGCGCCAGCGCAGTCTCCAGGGCATCAAGCGCGTCTCGAAGCCGGGTCTGCGCGTGTACGCCAAGTCCACCGGCCTGCCCAAGGTCCTCGGCGGACTGGGTGTCGCGATCATCTCGACCTCCCAGGGTCTGCTCACGGACCGTCAGGCGAACAACAAGAAGGTGGGCGGGGAAGTCCTCGCCTACGTCTGGTAAGGGGGCGAGAAATGTCACGTATCGGCAAGGCTCCGATCAACGTCCCGTCCGGTGTCGACATCAACGTCGACGGCCAGACCGTCACCGTCAAGGGTCCCAAGGGTGAGCTCACCCAGGACATCCCCGCACCGATCACGGTGTCGGTCGAGGAGGGCACCATCACGGTGAACCGTCCCGACGACCACCGCGACAACCGGTCCCTGCACGGACTCTCCCGCTCCCTGGTCAACAACATGGTCGTGGGCGTCACCGAGGGTTACGTGCAGAAGATGGAGATCTTCGGCGTGGGTTACCGCGTCGTGGCCAAGGGCACGGACCTCGAGTTCGCCCTGGGTTACTCGCACCCGGTGCCGATCGCGGCACCCGACGGCATCACGTTCGCCGTCGAGACCGCCACGAAGTTCTCGATCTCCGGGATCGACAAGCAGCAGGTGGGCCAGATCGCCGCCAACATCAAGCGGCTGCGGAAGCACGACCCGTACAAGGGTAAGGGCATCCGTTACGAGGGCGAGCAGGTCCGTCGCAAGGTCGGAAAGACGGGTAAGTGACCATGAGCAGCACAAAGAAGCGTTCCCCGCTGGGTACCGACGTCTCGACAGCACGTCGTGTCGGTCGCGCCCGGCGCCACTACCGCCTCCGCAAGAAGGTCGCCGGCACCCCCGAGCGGCCGCGGTTGGTCGTCAACCGGTCCTCGCGCCACATCCACGCCCAGATCATCGACGACTCGGCCGGCCGCACGCTGGTCGCCGCGTCGACGATCGAGGCCGATCTGCGCGCTTCCGAGGGCGACAAGAAGGCCCTGAGTGCGAAGGTCGGCCAGCTCCTGGCCGAGCGCGCCAAGGCCGCCGGCATCGAGGCCGTCGTGTTCGATCGTGGTGGCAACAAGTACCACGGCCGGATCGCGTCCCTCGCCGACGCCGCCCGCGAGGGTGGGCTGGAGTTCTGATGACCAACAACATTGCACTGACCGCTAACGGAAGGACCGTCTGATGCCGGGACGTCAGCGTCGTGACGGCGGAAGCAACGGACCCGCCGCGGACAACAAGACCACCACCACCAACGACAACGCCCAGGGCGGCCGCAGTGGCGGCGCCGGCGGCGGTCGTGGCCGTGGCGGAAACGATCGCCGCGGTGGCCGCGACGACGAGAAGTCGCAGTTCATCGAGCGCGTCGTCACCATCAACCGTGTCTCCAAGGTCGTCAAGGGTGGTCGGCGCTTCAGCTTCACCGCCCTCGTGATCCTGGGTGACGGCAACGGCATGGTCGGCGTCGGCTACGGCAAGGCCAAGGAGGTGCCGGCGGCGATCCAGAAGGGATCGGAGGAGGCACGGAAGAACTTCTTCCGCGTCCCGCTCATCGGCTCCACCATCCCGCACCCGATCCAGGGTGAGGCCGCGGCCGGCGTCGTCATGCTCCGTCCGGCCTCGCCGGGTACCGGTGTGATCGCCGGCGGCGCCGCTCGCGCGGTCCTCGAGTGCGCGGGCGTCCACGACATCCTGTGCAAGTCGCTGGGGTCCGACAACGCCATCAACGTCGTCCACGCCACCGTGACCGCTCTCAAGGGTCTGCACCGTCCCGAGGAGGTCGCGGCCCGCCGCGGCCTGCCCATCGAGGACGTCGCGCCCGCGGGCATGCTGCGTGCACGCGCCGGACAGGGGGCCTAGATCATGGCTAATCTCAAGATCACCCAGGTCCGGGGCACCGTCGGGACCAAGCAGAACCAGAAGGACTCCCTGCGTACGTTGGGACTCAAGGGCATCCGGAAGACGGTCGTCCGTGAGGACAACGCGCAGAACCGGGGTCTCATCAACGTCGTGAACCACCTCGTCGTGGTTGAAGAGACGGAAGTGACGCCATGACCATCAAGTTGCACCACCTGCGCCCGGCACCCGGCGCCCACACCGACAAGACCCGCGTGGGTCGCGGTGAGGGCGGTAAGAGGGGCAAGACCGCCGGTCGCGGTACCAAGGGCACCAAGGCCCGCAAGAACGTCCCCGCGGCGTTCGAGGGCGGCCAGATGCCGATCCACATGCGGCTCCCGAAGCTGAAGGGCTTCAAGAACCGCAACAAGGTCGTCTTTCAGGTCGTCAACGTGTCCGACATCGAGCGGTTGTTCCCCAATGGCGGGCAGGTCGGCAAGACCGAGCTCGTCACCGCGGGAGCGGTCCGCAAGAACCAGCCGGTCAAGGTCCTGGGCGACGGAGACATCTCCGTGGCCGTGACCGTGGCCGTCGACAAGGTGTCCGCCTCGGCGAGAGCCAAGATCGAGGCCGCCGGCGGCAGCGTGTCGGAGGCCGGGGCCTGAGTCCCCGGCCGGCCCCGCCAGGGGTCGGATGACGGGTGCAGGGGTCGGGTCCGAGAGTCTCGGATCCGGCCCCTGCGCTCATCTTGATAGAGTTTTTCCTGTTGTGCGTTCGGGGTCCGGCTCGACTGCCGTCGGTCCGACCCTGCCGACGCATCTGCATTCGACGACGGCGGCGGCTACGGGCCGTCCATGACCAGGAGGACATGTGCTCTCCGCACTCGCGTCCGCGATCAAGGACCGGGACCTGAGGAAGAAGATCTTCTTCACCCTCGGGATCATCATCCTCTACCGCATCGGCGCGCAGATCCCGTCGCCCGGTGTCGACTACCCCAAACTCCGGGGTCTGCTCGACACGGCGATGACCGGAGACAACGCGCAGTTGTACTCCCTGGTCAACCTGTTCTCGGGTGGCGCGCTCCTGCAGTTGTCCGTGTTCGCGATCGGCATCATGCCGTACATCACCGCGAGCATCATCGTGCAGTTGCTGACCGTGGTGATCCCCTACTTCGAGCAGCTCAAGAAGGAGGGACAGTCCGGCCAGGCCAAGATGACGCAGTACACGCGCTATCTGACCATCGCCCTGGCCGTCCTGCAGTCCGCGGGCATCGTGGCCCTGGCCGACCGTGGACAGCTGCTCGGCAACGGGGAATCCGTCCTCATGGACGACGACATCCTCACCCTGGCCACCATCGTCATCGTGATGACCGCCGGCGCCGCCCTCGTCATGTGGTTCGGTGAGCTGATCACCGACCGCGGGGTCGGCAACGGCATGTCGCTCCTCATCTTCGCCGGCATCGCCTCGCGGATCCCGGCCGAGGGCATCAACATCTACCAGAACTCGTCCACGCTGAAGTTCGTCGCGGTCATGTTCGCGGTCGTCCTGATCGTGGTCGCGGTCGTGTTCGTCGAGCAGGGCCAGCGCCGGATCCCCGTCCAGTACGCCAAGCGCATGGTGGGTCGTCGCCAGTACGGCGGCACCTCCACCTACCTCCCGCTGAAGGTCAACCAGGCGGGCGTGATCCCCGTGATCTTCGCGTCCTCGCTCATGTACGTCCCGATCCTGATCACCCAGCTGATCCAGGGCCCGGACCCCGCCGCTGACGGATTCTGGCAGCGGTACATCATGCAGTACCTGCAGAACCCCTCGAGCTGGGGATACATCCTGCTGTACTTCGCGCTGATCATCTTCTTCGCGTACTTCTACGTGGCCATCCAGTTCGATCCGATGGAGCAGGCCGAGAACATGAAGAAGTACGGCGGCTTCATCCCGGGCATCCGCCCGGGCAGGCCGACGGCGGAGTACCTCGGTTACGTGCTCAACCGGATCCTGCTGTTCGGTTCCCTGTACCTCGGGCTCATCGCGGTGCTGCCGAACGTCTTCCTCGACATGGGCAGCGGGGGTGGAGACATGCAGAACATGCCGTTCGGCGGTACCGCCGTGCTCATCATGGTGTCGGTTGGTCTCGACACCGTGAAGCAGATCGAGGCGCAGCTGATGCAGCGCAACTACGAGGGCTTCCTCAAGTAGGCGCCCGCGTCCCCGAGTAACTCACACCGCAAGAAAGGCTGGTCCTCACCATGCGTCTCGTCCTCCTCGGCCCCCCCGGCGCCGGCAAGGGAACCCAGGCCGCTCTGCTGTCGGAGAAGCTCGGCGTCCCGCACATCTCCACCGGCGACCTCTTCCGGGCCAACATCTCCCAGGGCACGGACCTCGGCAAGGAGGCGAAGTCCTACATCGACGCCGGGAACCTCGTTCCCGCCGATGTGACCAACCGGATGGTGGAGGCCCGCATCGGCGAGCCCGACGCCACGGAGGGTTTCCTCCTCGACGGCTATCCCCGCAGTGTCGAACAGGCCGATGCCCTCACCCGCATGCTCGCGGACGCGGGTCAGTCCCTCGACGCCGTGATCGAGTTCAGGGTGGACGAGGACACCGTGGTCCAGCGCATGCTGGCGCGCGGCCGCGAGGACGACACGGAAGACGTGATCCGTAACCGCATGGCGGTGTACCACTCCGAGACGGCTCCGCTGCTCGAGTACTACGGCGCCGCGGTCACGACCGTTGACGCGGTCGGCGAGATCGACGAGATCAACGCCCGCGCGCTCTCCGCGCTGGACAGCTGACCCGCGTGTTCGGTCGCTCGCGCACGAGTGTCGTCACCGCCCGCACCCCGGGCGAGCTGGACGCGATGGAGGCGGCCGGCCGAATCGTCGGCCGGGCACTCGTCGCGGCGCGGGAGGCGGCCGTTCCGGGCGCGAGCACGGCGGATCTCGACGCGCTGGTCGACCAGCTCATCCGTGACGCTGGGGCGATCCCGTCGTTCAAGGGGTACGAGGGTTTCCCGGGTTCCGTCTGTACCTCCGTCAACGAGGTCGTGGTCCACGGGATCCCCGGGTCGGACACCGTCCTGCGCGAGGGCGACCTGTTGTCCGTGGACTGCGGCGCGGTGTTGGACGGCTGGCACGGCGACTCCGCCTGGACATTCGGCGTGGGGGACCTGGCACCCGATGTCGTACTGCTCAACGAGGCGACGCGTGAGGTCCTCGAGGAGGGCATCCTCGCCATGGTGCCGGGAAATCGGCTCACGGACGTCTCGCACGCGCTGGAGACCGCCACCCGCCGCGCCGAGCGGCGCCACGGGGTCACCCTGGGGATCGTCGACGGGTTCGGCGGTCACGGGATCGGGCGCGAGATGCACGAGTGGCCGTTCCTCGCCAACGAGGGCAAGCCGGGAAAGGGGCCGCGACTCCAGGAGGGGTCCGTCCTCGCGGTGGAACCGATGCTCGTCCTGGGCGGGGAGACAGACACCCGGACGCTGACGGATGACTGGACGGTCGTCACGGTGGACGGCTCGCCGTCGTCACACTGGGAGCACACCGTGGCCGTCACCCCTGATGGTCCCCGCGTGCTCACGCCCAGACCGACGAACTGACCGCGGCCCGGGGCCACGTACACCAGATGCTCGGACGGCCAGGTTAGGGTGTTCCCACTGTTGACCACCGGCCTGAAAGGTCAGAGCATGTTCGCTCACCCCCACGCGCGTCGTCCCGTCACCACCCCGGGGCGCGGCGCGCTGGCGGCGTTCCTGGCGCTCGTCGTGATCCTCGCCCAGATGGCGGGGCCGACCCCGTCGGTGGCCGCGCAGTCGCTCATGGAAGGCGGGCAGGGGTCCCTCATGGAGGACCCGCAGCCGGCGCCGTTCTACCACGCCGACCCGGAGGTGCTCGCCGGGGCGGAGCTCGGACAGGTGATCAATTCCCGGGTGGTCACGATGCCCGCGTTCCAGGGCTATCAGGTCACCGAGATCGCCTACCGCTCGACCGACACCCGTGACCGGCCGATCCTGGCCACCGCGACCGTGGTCCGGCCGCCGGGAGCCCGCCCGAACGGACCGGTCCTGAGCTACCAGCACTACCTCAACGCGCTCGGCCAGCGGTGCGCTCCCACGGAGACCCTGGTCAACCCGACCCTGGAGACCGTGCAGGACAACGCGATGGCGTTCCTGCGTGTCCGCCTGGACCAGGGGTGGACGGTGATCATCCCCGATCACCTCGGCCCCAAGGTCGCCTACCCCGGCGGGAAGCTGTCCGGACGCATCGTCCTCGACGGCATGCGGGCGGTGCGCGACGATCCCCGGTTTGATTCGCGACACAGCCGGTTCGGTGCCCTCGGTTACTCGGGCGGCGGTATCGCCAGCGCCTGGGTCTCCCTCATGCACGACGACTACGCCCCGGACGTCGACCTCGTGGGGGTCGCGCAGGGTGGTATCCCGACGGACATGACCACGATGGCGCGCATGATCGGGAACGGGCCGCACCCCGCCTTCGGGCTGGCCTTCGCCGCGGCGGTCGGTATGGCTCGGGAGTATCCGGAGGACGTCCGGCTGGAGGAGAGTCTCACCCCCGAGGGCTGGGCGCTGTTCGACCAGATGAAGGGGCGGTGCACGGCGAGCCTGCTGACCTTCGGCGCCTTCCGGTCCGTACCACTGGTCCTGCAGGGGGGAGACCTCATGGCGGAGGAGGGACTCATGCGCGCGTTCGCGGAGAACAGCGTGCGGCTGTCACCGGACGTCCCCCGGGTGCCGGTCTTCATGTGGCACTCCGGGACGGACCCGCTGGTCCCGTTCTGGGATGCGGAGGACACCGCCATGCGGTACTGCCGGGAGGGGACCAGGTTGACGTGGGAACCGGGGATGGCCCCGGAGCACCTCCTCGGGGCGGTGGAGAAGTTGCCGGCGGCGATGAACTGGTTGCAGCAGCGCTTCGACGGCGTACCGGCGGGCCGGGCCTGCTACGGGTGAGCCACCGGGCGAGCGCCGATTGGCACTCGAACGACCACTGACGTAGGCTTATACGTCGGTGTGCCCACCAGTGCACCAGAATCCGGTAGATGTCACCCGGGGAAACGTGGAGGACCGTAACAAGCATGGCAAAGAAAGACGGAGCCATCGAGGTCGAGGGCCGCGTTGTCGAGCCGTTGCCGAACGCAATGTTCCGCGTTGAGCTCGAGAACGGACACAAGGTCCTCGCCCATATCAGCGGGAAGATGCGGCAGCACTACATCCGCATCCTGCCCGAGGACCGCGTGGTCGTGGAGCTCTCGCCCTACGACCTCACCCGTGGTCGGATCGTCTACCGGTACAAGTAAAGCGCACAACTCCCCGTACCAGCCGCCTTTCCGTAGTCAGGTGAGGCGGGTTCCACACCCCTGGACGCGGAGGCCAGGGCCCCATACGGCTGCTCATCGCGAGATGACCAACCGGATCGGGGACGGTCGGGGAGCAGACCTACCGCATGACGAAAGAGAAACGCCACATGGCACGTCTTGCCGGCGTCGATCTCCCACGCGACAAGCGTATGGAGATCGCGCTCACCTACATTTTCGGCATCGGTCGTACACGGGCCGTCGACATCCTCGAGCGAACGGGCATCAGCCCGGATCTGCGCACCAAGGATCTGACCGACGAGCAGCTGACCGTCCTTCGTGACGACATCGAAGGGAACTACAAGGTGGAGGGCGACCTCCGCCGCGAGGTCCAGGGCGATATCCGCCGGAAGATCGAGATCGGCAGCTACCAGGGCATGCGCCACCGCCGGGGTCTCCCCGTCCGCGGACAGCGCACCAAGACCAACGCCCGCTCCCGTAAGGGCCCGAAGAAGACCGTCGCCGGAAAGAAGAAGTAATGCCCCCCAAGTCACGCGCTGCGGGCCCCAAGAAGACGGGCCGTCGCAAGGAAAAGAAGAACATCCCGCTGGGCCACGCCCACATCAAGAGCACGTTCAACAACACCATCGTCTCGATCACCGACCCGTCCGGTGGCGTCCTCGCATGGGCGTCCTCCGGCCACGTCGGCTTCAAGGGTTCGCGTAAGTCGACGCCCTTCGCCGCCCAGCTCGCCGCCGAGAACGCGGCCCGCAAGGCGCAGGAGCACGGTGTCAAGAAGGTCGACGTGTTCGTCAAGGGCCCGGGTTCGGGTCGCGAGACGGCGATCCGCTCGCTCCAGGCCGCCGGCCTCGAGGTGGGCACGATCTCCGATGTCACCCCCCAGCCCCATAACGGCTGCCGTCCGCCCAAGCGGCGTCGAGTCTGAGCCGGAAGGAACGTAGAGAACCATGGCACGTTACACCGGCCCCGTCACCCGCAAGTCACGCCGTCTTGGCGTGGACCTCGTGGGTGGAGACACCGCATTCGAGCGTCGGCCCTTCCCGCCCGGTCATCACGGCCGCGCGCGGATCAAGGAGTCCGAGTACCGCACTCAGCTGCAGGAGAAGCAGAAGGCCCGCTTCACCTACGGCGTGATGGAGAAGCAGTTCCGTCGCTACTACCAGGACGCCCACCGGCGTGCGGGTAAGACCGGCGAGAACCTGCTCCAGATCCTGGAGTCGCGTCTGGACAACGTCGTGTACCGCGCGGGTCTCGCGCAGACGCGTCGTCAGGCACGCCAGCTCGTGAGCCACGGCCACTTCCGGGTCAACGACCAGAAGGTGACCATCCCGAGCTACCGGGTGTCGCAGTACGACATCATCGACGTCCGTCCCAAGTCCACCAAGATGGACTGGTACGAGATCGCCACCGAGATGCTGGGCGAGCGCCCCGTTCCGGCGTGGTTGCAGGTCGTCCCCACGACGCTCCGCATCCTCGTCCACCAGCTCCCCGAGCGTGCGCAGATCGATGTGCCGCTGCAGGAACAGCTGATCGTCGAGTTCTACTCGAAGTGATCCGTCCCCCCTCGTCGCCGGGCGGGCCGCTCATCGCGGCCCCCCGGCGACGCCTGGGTTACTACGACGTCAAATAGCGGACGTCGAGAATCGAAAGAGGTAGCACATGCTCATCTCCCAGCGGCCCACCCTCACCGAGGAGGTCGTCGCCGAGAACCGCTCGCGGTTCGTGCTCGAGCCCCTCGAGCCCGGTTTCGGCTACACCATCGGCAACTCGCTGCGGCGCACGCTGCTGTCGTCCATCCCGGGCGCGGCCGTGACCAGCATCCGTATCGAGGGTGTCCTGCACGAGTTCACCACCGTGTCGGGCGTCAAGGAGGATGTCACCGACATCATCCTCAACCTCAAGGGCCTGGTCGTCTCGTCCGTCGAGGACGAGCCGGTCACCATGTACCTCAAGAAGCAGGGTCCGGGCGCGGTCACCGCGGGTGACATCGTCCCGCCGTCCGGCGTCGAGGTGCACAACCCGGACCTGCACATCGCCACTCTCAACGAGAAGGGCCGTCTGGAGATCGAGCTGGTCGTCGAGCGCGGTCGCGGGTACGTCCCCGCCGGTCTCAACAAGGACGCGGGCCACGAGATCGGCCGCATCCCGGTCGACTCGATCTATTCGCCCGTCCTCAAGGTGACCTACAAGGTCGAGGCCACCCGTGTGCACCAGCGCACGGACTTCGACCGCCTGGTCCTGGACGTCGAGACCAAGAACTCGATGACCGCCCGGGACGCCCTGGCGTCCGCGGGTAAGACGCTGGTCGAGCTCTTCGGCCTGGCGCGGGAGCTCAACGACGAGGCCGAGGGCATCGAGATCGGGCCCAGCCCCGCCGAAGCCGATCACATCGCCGCCTACGGCATGCCGATCGACGATCTCGACCTGTCCGTCCGGTCCTACAACTGCCTCAAGCGTGAGGGCGTCCACACCGTGGGCGAGCTCGTGGCGCGTAGCGAGTCGGACCTGCTCGACATCCGCAACTTCGGTCAGAAGTCGATCGACGAGGTCAAGGTCAAGCTCGTGGAGCTCGGCCTGTCGCTCAAGGATGCGCCCCCCGGATTCGACCCCGCCTCGGTCGCCGGCTACGACGCCGAGACCGGCACGTGGACCGACGAGGGCGGCGAGGATTACGCCGAGACCGAGCAGCTCTGACGAGCTCTCAGCACACCATTCCTAGGAGAATCTGATGCCCAAGCCCAAGAAGGGCGCCCGCCTCGGCGGATCCCCGGCCCACCAGCGGCTCATCCTGTCGAACCTGGCCACCCAGCTGTTCGAGCATGATGCGATCCGCACCACGGAGACCAAGGCGAAGCTGCTTCGTCCGTACGCGGAGAAGCTCATCACCAAGGCCCGCCGCGGTACGCTGGCCGATCGCCGTGAGGCCGCCAAGCTCGTCCGGAACAAGGACGTGCTGCACAAGCTGTTCGCCGAGATCGGCCCCCGGGTCGCCGACCGCGACGGTGGCTACACCCGGATCGTCAAGCTCGAGAACCGCAAGGGCGACAACGCGCCCATGGCGATGATCGCGCTCGTCACCGAGCCGCTGGCGTCCGCGGAGGCCTCACGCGCCACCCGCGCCGCCGCCTCCCGGAAGACGGCCGAGAAGGCCTCGGAGTCGACGGACGACGCGACCACCGATGAGGTGACGACTGACGACGTGACTGCCGAGGCCGAGGCCAACAGCCCGATCGCCGATCAGGTCGACGCCGCCGACGACACCGAGGTGGACACCGCCGAGGAGACCGCCGAGTCGGTGTCCGAGGACACCACCCACGCGGAGAGCCCGGACGCCGACAAGGCCTGAGCGAACGCGCCGGTTCCCTCGCGGATCCGGAGAGAAGGGCCCCGTCCCCGCATCACGCGGGGGCGGGGCCCTTCTCGTCGTCCGGGGCCGCGGCCGGAGGCGGCCCTCCCCGGGGCCATCCCTCCTCAGAGCACGGCACCCACGGCCTCGGCCATCGCCAGGTGCCCGGCGGCGGTGGGGTGCATCGGGTGCGAACCCGTCTGGGCACCGGTGAAGTCGGTGTAGCGGTGGGTGGCCGGCGCGCAGGCGTGTCGCTCGTCGGCATCGGTGGGCATGACCACGTCCGCGCCGGCGCGCTCCGCGGCGTCCGCGACGATCATGTTGATCCGCTCGGTGACGTGTCGTATCCAGGTCACATCGCCCGGGCTCATCCCGGACACGAACTCACAGGTGCCGTGGTCCGGGACCAGCGGCAGGTACGCGGTGGTCACGATCCGCGCGTCGGGGGAGCGCTCGCGGATCCCCGAGTAGACCCTGTCCAGTCGCTCCCCGAGGCCGTCGAGTTCCCCGGTCACCGCGATTTCGAGCTGGTCCCGACACGGGGCTCCGATCTCCACCCGCGGGGTCTGCACGATGCACCCGACCATCGTCCCGAACCCGATGTCGTTGCCGCCGATCGAGAGCGTCACCAGGTCCGTGTCCCCGGTCAGGGCGTCGAACTGGGCGGGCGTCCCGGGGTTCTGCGGAGCCGTCAGGTCAGGGGTCTCGGCTCCTCCGCACGTGACGTCGACGAGCTCGCCCACCTCGGGCCGCTCGGCGAGCAGTGACGCGTAGTTGCGCGTGGACCTCATGCATCGTGCGGGGCCGCTGGTTGGCGCGGCGGTGGGTCCCAGGGCGGCGAACGAGTCACCCAGGGCCACGTACCGGGCGTAGACCGGGCCGGCGTCGGAGGTGCGGTCGGGTGCGGCTCCGGTGGTGGCGGTGACCGGACCGTCGTGCGGGACCTCGTCGTCGTCGGCTGGTGTGCACGCCCCCAGTGCGAGCGCGGCGGTGACGAGGACGGCGAGGCTGCGGGAGCTCATGACCCCATCCTGGCCGTCGCCGCTCCGACGCGCATCAGCCGGGCCCCGGCCACCCCGGGACCGCCAGGGTGCCGTCGGCCTCCCCGTGACCACCGCGGCGCATCGGGGTGGACGCTCACGGCCGCGGGAGCGCGCGCTGGATCCGTCGAAGGGTCTTCTGCCCCCACACGTAGTGGCTCGAGGTGGCCGAGACGAGGTAGGCGCCGAGGGTGGTGCTCTTGGTCCAGGCGTAGCGGCCGCGGGTGAAGAGCTGGTCGTCCGTGTGCGCCTCGATCGCCGCGAGGCACCGGGCGTGGCTCCCCGCGAGGAGATCGATGGCGTCGGCGTAGGGAGTATCGAGGTAACGCTCGCGGATCTCGGCGTTGATCTCCGGGGTCTCACGCCAGGTGCGACCCTCGCCGGGGATCTGGGGCGTGCCGCCCGCTTCGCCCGCCTCCACCCAGCCCAGGGCCAGGAGCTGCCAGGCGTGGAGGTGGGTGAGGACGTCGCGCGGGTGCCGGGAGGTGTCCTCGATGTCCGCCTCCCAGGCGATGTCGGCCAGGACGGCGGGTTCGAACCGGCCGAGGGCGAGGTGCAGTCGCTCGTACTCGCCGGTGGCCGCCTCGAGGAGCCCGGCCCTGCTCGTCGGTCGTGGCATGACCCGAGCCTGCCACGGCCGGGGCGGGTGGGCTAGCGTCGACGGTCATGACCACCCAGTCGGAGCACGCGGCCGACGAGCCGACCCGCCGCGTTCGTCTGGACGTTGCCTACGACGGCACCGACTTCTCCGGGTGGGCCCGCCAGCCCGGACTGCGGACGGTGTGCGGCGTCCTGGAGGAGCAGCTCGGTACGGTCCTGCGTCATCCCGTCACGCTGACGGTGGCGGGCCGCACCGACGCCGGCGTCCATGCCCGGGCCCAGGTGTGTCATCTGGACGTGGATCCGGCGTGGCTGGACCAGCGGTCTCTCGACGGGCGTCCCGGGGCGCTGGTGCGCAGGCTCGCCCGGCTGTTGCCCGCCGACGTCGCGGTGATGGACGCCCGTTGGGTGCCCGCCGAGTTCGACGCCCGCTTCTCCGCCCTGCGCCGCCACTACGAGTACCGGCTCACCACCGCGCCGTGGGGGCCCGAGCCGACCCGCGCCCGCGACACCGCGGCGTGGACCCGACGGGCCGACCTCGAGGCCGTGCGGGAGGCCTCCTCGCGACTGCTGGGGTTGCAGGATTTCGCGGCGTTCTGTCGTCGCCGGGAGGGGGCCACGACGGTCCGTGAGCTCCAGCGCTTCGAGTGGCGAGCCGAGCCGGACCCGCGCGGGCCGGACGCGCCCGGGGCGTCAGAGGTGTGGACGGCGTCGGTGAGCGCCGACGCGTTCTGTTGGTCCATGGTGCGCAGCCTCGTGGGTGCGGTGATGGCGGTGGGGGAGGGGCGTCGCGGCCAGGAGTGGATCGCGGGGTTGCTGCACGAGAGGCAGCGGTCCTCGGCCGTCCCGGTGGCGCCGGCGTGTGGACTGTCGCTGGTCGGGGTGGACTACCCGGCGGAGGCGGACCTGGCGGCCCGGAACCGCACCACGCGGGAGGTGCGACCCGGTCCGGGGACCGGGCGCGCGGGCGCCGCCGGGGCGGGCTGCTGTGGGGGTTAGGCGGCTACCCGCTCGCGGCGTCGAAGATCGGTGAGAGCGCGAACAGCATGACCATCGACCACACGACGTGGGTGATGATCGGTCCCAACACCCCGCCGGTGCACCGCCGCTGCACCGCCGTGACCAGCCCGAGCACGACCGCCGCGACCACCAACAACGGGATGCCGGCGGCGGCGGTGACCACGCCGTAGATCGAGGTGGTCACCAGGATCGGGTGCACGCGCGAGGTGGCCGAGTACACGGCGCCGCGGTGGAAACACTCCTCGGCGGCGCCGTTGACGGCGGTGAGCAGGGCCACCAACGCCAGGTTGCCCACCGTGGCGTGGGCGAGCAGGGCGGACACCGGCTCGCGGAGCGGTTCGATCCGGGCCACCACGACCGCACCCACGCAGAACACCACGGCCAGTGCTGAGGCGGCGAGGATCGAGGACGCCACCGGCCGGCCCGGACGGTACGGCTCGCACCCCACCCGGATCGGGCCGGAGGCGAACGCCCCCACCAGCCACACCGTCGCTAGCAAGGCAGTGGCGGGATAGAACATCGCGTCGCCGGCGGGGATGTGCAGCGCCCAGGCGCTGACGGCCGTCCCCAGGACCAGGGTGATGACGACGACGACGAGGCGGCGGCGCGACGGGGGCACCGGCGCGGTCTCCATCTCGCCGGTGCGGAAGGCGTGCCGGTATCGGCCGAGGAGAGTGCCGGGCGCAGGCTCAGGCATGGGATCGATTCTGCCCGCGTTCATCGGTGACCGTGTTCATCGCCTCGCGCGGGCGTGCCACACGGCGGGCGGGCGGGCCCCGGCCCAGTCGGCGTCGCTGGGCAGGAGCCGGGCGGGGTCACCGAGCGGGTCGGCGGCGGGCCACAGCGCCGGGCGGGCGGGGCCGTGCGGCACGCGCAGGGCCTCGCGGAGGGCCTCCCGGTAGCTCGTGCGACCGCCGGGCGGGGCGCCGAGCACCTCGTCGGCGTCGTCGTTCAGGACGATCGCCTCGCAGCGCAGCGATTCCACCAGCGGCCGGGCCAGGGCGGGTTCGAGCGGGGTGACCAGTCCCATCCACAGCGAGGACAGCTTGGGCGTGAGCACGGGGACCGGGACCATGAGCCGGCGGTGCAGCCCGGCCTCTTCAGCGTAGATCTGCATCATCTGCCCGTAGGTCAGCACATCCGGCGCGCCCACGTCGATGATGCGACCGTTCGCGAGGTCACCGTCGAGCGGAACCGTGGTGGCGGCGGCCAGGTAGTGGACCGCGTCGCGCACCGCGATCGGCTGGATCCGGTTGCTGACCCACTTCGGGGTGACCATCCCCGGGAGCCGGGTGGTCAGGTGCCGGATCATCTCGAACGACGCGGACCCGGAGCCGATCACCACCCCGGCCTGGATCACCAGCGCGGGCACCGACGAGGACAGCATGATGCGTCCGACCTCGACGCGTGAGCGCAGGTGGGGGGACAGGTCGGTCTCGTCCTCGGGGTGCAGCCCGGACAGGTGGACGATCCGCCCGACCCCGGCGGTCTCGGCGGCGCGGACGAACGCCTCGGTGGTCTCGCGTTCCTCCGTCTCGAAGTCGGCGGAGTGGCCCATCGAGTGGACGAGGTGGCAGGCCACGTCGGCGCCGCGGAGCGCGTCGAGCATCGCCTCCTCGTCCCCGAGGCCGCCCTCGTGGACGGTGACCCGGTCCCGCCACGGCACGTCGTCGAGTCGTGCGGGAGTGCGGGCAAGGACCGAGACGTCGGCGCCGTCGGCGAGCAGTCGTGGGACGAGACGGGAGCCGATGTACCCGGTGGCGCCGATGACGAGGACGCGCGGGCCGGTCGGGGCGTCGGGGGATCCGTGGGGCGTGGACATGCCCCGACTCTTCCAGTGCACAGGCCCTCGCGCACCCGTTGCAGGGGGACAGGACCGGTCCGGGGGCCCGGTCGGGGTGAGCGGTTCCGGGCACGGGACGCGGCTTATCCGGATACTGGAGTCAGACAACGCAGACGGACCGTGGCGGGCGAAGGGAGAACAGATGGCGATCGGCGCGGCACGACCCCGGCAGCTCTCCAGATCCCTGGACCTCTCCGGTGTCCGCATCGAGACGGCCAGACTGCGGTCGGACCGGGCCGTCACCACCTTCTGGCGGTGGTGGGAGGAGGGCGGTCGCCGACGTGCGACCGCCGCTCTCGAGTCCGGTGACGCCCGCCGCGTGGTCCCCGAGATCACGTCGCTGATCGAGGCCATCGACCCCGGGCTGTCGTGGGAGTTCGTGCCCTCGTCTGACGGTGGGGCGCACCGACTGACCGTCACCGCGGCGGGGGTCCCCGAGCTCCGGGGGGCCGCGCGCCGGTGGCTCGCGATCGCACCCGATGCCGACTCCACCTGGTCGTTCGCGGACCTGCGTGATCCGGTCTCCGGGTGCGCGATGTACTTTCGCGACCGGCGCCTGGGCTTCGACGAGGCGGAGGTGGTGGTGGACGTCGGGCTCTCCCGGGCCGACGTCACCGTCCACCACCCGGGGTTCGCGGGCCTCGTCGGGGCCGACGCCGGAATCGCCGCCTACCTGTTGCTCGACGCCATGTGCGGTGAGGCCGCGGTGGAGACATGGGTGGGGATGATCCGGTCCAACGCCACCGCCCCGGGGGACGACGCCGTCCTACTCTCCGCACTACCCGGGATCCTCCGGGAGATCGAGCAGGAGAACACCGACGAGACGGGCGAGCCCGCCTGGCAGATCCTGCACGGAGACACCCCCCGGGGCCCGATGGTGGCCGTGGTCCGGATCCCCCTGGTGGCGCTCTCGGCCCCGGAGTTCGACCGGCACGTGGCGGTGGAGGTCCCCTATACGGATGTCGAGGACGGGGGCCTGCCCGGGCCCGGCTCCCTGCCCGGGCTGCGGGACTTCGAGGACCACCTGGTCGACCGCCTGGAGGGCAACGGCGAGTGCGTGGGTGCGGAGAGCTGCAACGGCCGCAGGCTCATGCACTTCTACGTGGACTCCACGACCCCCGCGCACGAGCAATTGCGCGTGGCCACCTCCGGGTGGGAGCAGGGCGAGGTGACCCTGACGATCACCGACGACCCGGGGTGGCGGAAGGTGCAGCACCTGCGGGTGTGAGGTCGCGCACGTGGAGTTCTCCGGGGTTGATGGCCTGGAACGAGCCGATGATTTGGAACTGCTGGACGCCTCGGGTGCCGAGCCCAGGGATCCGGATGGCCTCTCCGTCGCGGCGGCGGCCTCACGGGTGCTGGCGTCGAGGGCGGCGATGTTCGCGGCCGGTCACGCCGGCTGAGCCGCCCCGTCCCCGCGGGGTGCTCCCAGATACTTCTCCTCGCCCGGGCCGGCCACGACCGCCACGCGATGAGCGTCACCATCCCGCGGTTCGACCGAGAGCCATCCCTCTACCCGGCCGTCCAGGATGAGGTCGGGACGAGCAGCAGCATCGGTCCGGTGTGCACCGCCCGCCTCCCAGTCCGTCTCGATTCGGATCACGGTCGGCGGGAGCACGTCGGGACCGCCGGGGCCTGCGAACGCATCGATCCGCCCCTCGCTGAGCGCGCCGTCGACGTCCCACACCACGGCGTCCACGGGGGCGCCGGCGTCGGAGGCCCCGGGGGCCACGATCCGGTATCGCGAGTCATCGGCGATAGCCAACAGGGGTCGCCATCTCACCGGGACATCGGTCACCACGGCCACCCGGTAGCCGGCAGCGACGGCCCGAAAGACAACCTGGCGGCAGAGCGGGGGCCGTCCCGCCAGGAGCACAGATCGCAGGTGCGGCCCGGCGAGTTGGAGGGCAGAGGCGCAGCCGGTGCGGGTCGCGCCGAGGATCTGTCCGGCGCCGTGGGCGGGCGGCGAGAGGAGGTCCAGTCTCTCGATTCGACACCTGACCAGCGAACCGGCGAGAGCACCGGGCAATGCCTCGCCCGGTACCGGGAGGACTCGACCTGATGGGAGCGGGTGGCACGCCCCCGCGGACGCGTGGAGAGATTCGGCGGTGGTCCCGGTCAGTCCGATGGAGGTGACCATGTCGACCACGTCGCCGCGTCCCCGGACGCTCCGCAGGCGGAGCACCTCGGTCACGGTCGAGGCGCGTACAGCCGTGAGCGCGTCGACGACCTGACGCGGGTTCGAGACCGGCCGGACGAGCAGGCCCACCCCGTCCGGCGGTTCGGTTTCGGCTTCCAGGTAGAGCGCCGCGAGAGCGGTGGCGTCGAGCACCCGGCTCGGCACGCCGTGGTGCACCAACGCGCGCCGGAGTCGTTCGGTGGCCACTGCTACGAGCTGCTGGAACGAGGTGTCGGAGCCCACGCCCGGCGTACGGGTGAGCTGCGCCAGGTCGAACCGGAGGAGCAGGTGGACACGTCGATGCGAGATCAGGGCGAGGGGGCCCACCAGAGAGCCGTACACCTCGCCGTCGGGGCCCGACGTCGCCCGTCGACCGTGCACCACCACGTCGACCCCCTCGAGCAACACGCCACCCTGGTCGAGTTGACGTGCCACCACACCCAGGGGGAGACGCGTCCCGTGGAAATCCGCCGGGTCGTCGCGGCCGACGTCGGTGTAGGTGAGGGCGCCGGCGGTGATCTCGACCGCGGTGGTGAGCACGTGGTCTCCCTCGACGCATCCGACGAGGGAGAGGTCAGGTGCGACGAGGTCTACGACATCGACCGCCGTCCGACGCCGGCGCGGAGCGCGGGTGAGAAGGGGACGGCCCCGGTGACGGACGGAGATCACGCAGGCGACCAGGGCGGCGACGGCGAACTGCACCCATGGTTGCCAGGCCGGAGGACAGAGGACCGCGAACACCACGGAGGACGTGAGTACCACCGTGAGGCCGGGGAGGGCGGGAGAAGCCGTCATCGCCCGTCCTCCTGGCCTGGTCGAAGGGCGTCTGCGGGCGCCCGGGGAAGACCGGCCACGGGGCCGGGATCGTGGCGTACCCTACCCCCCGAACTCCCCGCCGCGGGGCGTCACATCTGTGGGAAGGGGCCGGTCCGTGCCGCTGAAGCCGACCACCAGAGCGCAGGTCGACGGGCACCGCTTCCTGACCCGACGAGCCCGGCACGCGGTGGTCGCCCGCGACGTCCGGATGCTCCACGATCCACTCAGGCGCCAGTCGACGGGGCTCGTGGTGGGTGCGGTCGCGGCCGTCCTGGGGTGCGCCGGAGCGGCAGTCCTGGCGCTGTTGGATCCGACGCCGGACGTCGATCGCGCCGTCGTCATGGTGGGCCGCGACTCCGGCCAGATGTACGTCCGCGCAGGGGACATCGTCCACCCGGTGTTCAATCTGGCCTCGGCCCGACTGGCGGCGGGGCACCCCGCCGAACCGGCCACCGTACGGGACTCGGATGTCGCGGCGACCCGACGCGGGGGTCTGATCGGCATCCCCGGGGCGCCGTCGGTGCTTCCCGCGCACCGCGACGTGAGCGGAGCGGCAGCGGTGTCATGGACGGTGTGCGACGAGGTGGCTGACGCGGACCGGGGTCGACCTCGGGTCGTCTCGACGAGTGTGGTCGCCCGTGACGGAACCGCGGGGCCGGGACGCGTCACCGCCGGCGATGAGATCGTACTGGCCAGCCAGGACGGCAGGGGGTGGCTGCTCAGGGAAGGCTCCCGCGCGAGGATCGATCTGTCGGACGGGGATCTGCTGTCGATCCTCGGACTCGACCAAGTCGAACCCCGACCGGTCACGGCGGCGTTGATCGATCCGCTGCACGAGGTCGACCCGGTCGTCCGTCCGGAGATAGAGATGGCGGGCCGACCGGTGGACTACGGACTCGACTCGCTGCGGATCGGACAAGTCTTCGTCGTCGACACCGCGTCGGGGACCAGGACCTATGTCGCTCTCGCCGACGGTGTCCAGGAGGTCGGTCCGGTGGTGGCGGATGTCATCCGGTCCACCTCGACCGTGGGCGCGGTCGTGTCGGTGGAACCCGACCGGATGGGGGTTCCGCGATCGGTGGCGCTGGATGTCGACGCGTTCCCGGCGGATCGCCCCACGGTGCTCACCACGAGCGACTCTCCGGTGTTGTGCGTCCGCGACACCGGTGGGGACGACGCCGGGGTCCGGCGGGTGACCATGGTCGCGGGCGCCCCGGCTCCCTCGCCGGATGAGGCGCGGCAGGTGGCCGGTTCCGACGGGGGCGGCCCGGCAGTCGACTCCGTCGGGATACCGGGCGGGGGGTTGCTGGTGTCCGCGGTCGGCCGGGGGACCTCCACCCGGGCACCGGTGACCACGATCGTCTCGGATACCGGGGTACGTTTCGATGTGCCCGACGCGGAGACCGCCGCGGTCCTCGGTGTCGGCGGGAGCCCGGCCCCGGTCGACGCCGGACTCCTCGGCCGGCTGCCTGCCGGGCCCCGGCTGGACCGGGAGTCCGCGCTCGTCAGCCGGGACGGCACCGCGCTCGAGAGCGCCGTCGACCCGCGCACGACGCCGGTGGGATGACGATCGGGTGAGCGGCCGTGCCGCGGGAGACGCTCCCGGTGGCGGTCGACTGCGGTAGCGGCCTGCGGTGGTCGTAACTCAGCGGCGGTGACCCCTGGGTCGTAGTAGGGCGACGACGACGAGGACGAGCGTCCCGAGCGCGAGTGAGCCGGCCGCGACGACCCCACCCGTGCCGGGACCGGGTGGGGCCCCGTCCGCCTGCGGTGCCGCGATGGTCGTCGTCGCGGGCGCGGGGCGACCGGATCGCCGGACCCCGGTGACCGCGGCGACGGGGTCCACCACGCCGTGGCCCACCGCGAAGTCGTGCCCACCGGCCGCCGGGATCGCTGTGTTCTCTATCCGGGCGATCACCTGGCGCGCCGTGAGCCCGGGGTAGGCCTGACGGACGAGCGCGGCCGTGCCGGCCACGAACGGGGTGGCGAAACTCGTCCCGCTGATGGCGGTGCGGGACCCGTCGCCGGACACCACCAGGTCGGACATGCCCGCGCCGTCGGCGCCGACCGAGCGCAGACCCACGGCGGGGGCGGCGACGTCCACCCACGGCCCCCGGAGCGTGAAGTCCGCCGGGGAGCCGTCTGGACCGACGCCGCCCACTGCCAGGACATGGTCGTCATACCAGGCCGGCACGGCGACCGTGCGGACCCCGTCCCACCCATCGTCCCCAGGGGTGGCCGGGTCGGGGGCGTCGGGGTTCTGATCGACACACATGTCGCCGACGTTGCCCGCGGCCGCCACCAGCACCACGTCGTGGTCGACCGCGGCGTAGCGGATCGCACCGCCCAGTGTCTCGTCGGCCAGCACCGTTCCGGCGGGAACGCAGGCGACCTCGGAGATGTTGATGACGTCGGCTCCGGCGTCGACAGCCGTCCGGATTGACCTGGCGAGGGTCGACAGGGTTCCCACCCCGGATCCGGCCACGGCGTTCCCGGCCCTCCTCTCGGTCGACCTCAGGACGCTGCTGGACTGTCGGATCGAGATGATCTCGACCCCCGGAGCCACCCCGGAGTGTCCCGTCTCGTCCTCGCTCGCCGCCAATACCCCGGCGACCAGGGTGCCGTGTGCGTCGCAGTCGTCGGTACCGTCCCCGCCGCGGAGGACGTCGCCGGCACCACGCACCCGGGGTAGCCGGGGGCCACGGTTGACCCCGGTGTCGATGACGGCCACCGTCTGCCCCTCGCCCCGCCCGTGGATCCACGCGGCGCCGAGTTCGGTGGCCGTGGCGGACGCCGACGGGGAGGTCGGATCGAGGACGGCGGCGGTGGTGCGGCACGAGCCACCCGTGCGCACCCCGCCGGGTTGGGCGGACCCCGGGTCGATCGGACCGGCCTGCGGTACGGGTCCGTCGATCGAGGGCCGCTCGACCGCGAGCGCCACCACGCCGCCCGTCGGATGCGCGGTCAGGAGCACCACGGTGGTGACCAGGCAGACCCCCGGTGCAGATCTCATCGCTGGCGGACGAGCGAGTAGACGTCCATCGCTCCCACCGCGAGTGGCACGAGCACGCAGATTCCGATCGCCTCGATCGTCCCCACAGCCCGCAGAGCGGCCGGGGAGAACGTGACGTGGGGGAGCACAGTCGCCGCCAGTACGACCGCCGCGGCGACGGCCGCAGCAGTCGGGACCACGACTCCGACCGGTGAGGGCTGGGTGATGACCGCACCGACGAGGACGCCGGCGGTCAGCACCAGTGCCGACCCGAGCAGTAACGCGGTGTGCACGCGGTCGGCGTACCCGAGACCACGCAGGACCAACACCATGGTCAGGACCACCGCCAGGGGGGCCGCCCACCGAGTGGGTCCCGGCCCACCGGTCAGAGAGACCAGAGACCCCGCCGCGCAGATCGTGCCCGCGGAGGCGAGCAGACCGGTGAGCCAGGAGCGAGACGTGAGGAACCGGTGACGGAGGACGGTCGGGGTGGGGAGCGGGCCGCGCGGACGCCGGTCGTCGGCATCCCGGCCCCGCACGTCGTGGTCGATGTCCTCGAGGTCCCCGGCCTCGACGCCCTCGCCCGGTGCCGGTACCGGTGGGATCGGGATCCGGGCTGCGGAGACGGCGATCCGGGGAGCGGCGGTGAGCAGGATCAGGCCCGCGAGCAGGGCCCCGGCTCCCGCGGCGTGGGCCGGGACGCGGGTGGATGCGACGATCACCGCGGCGACGGCGCCGACCGCCGATGTCAGGGTCAGGGACAGGTATCCCGCGGCGGGCCCGTAGGACGCAGGGGGCCCTGGTCGGAAGGCGGTGCACCTCAGCACCCCGGCGAGGACCGCGCCCGCCGTGAGCCCGCCCACCAGGTGACCCGCCCCGGCGGGAGCGGAACCGGTCGTCGCCGCCGCCAGGACGGTGAATCCGACTGCGGACGCCCCGGCCACGGCGTGCGCGGCGCCGGGCGCGGTGGTGCCTCGAAGCGCGAGGACCCCCGCGAGCCCGAACAGGGCGAGCAGGGACGCGACGGTGGGGGGCAGGAACCCACCTGCACTCCACCACTGGCGCAGGACAGCGGTCGCCGCCGCGACCGCGAGTACACCCGTCGTCGCTGTCGCGGCGTAGACCGTCTCGCGGCGACTCCAGGTGGAGGAGCGCGCGACGTCCGGATCGGTGAGGCCCTGTAGAACGTCGTCGAACAACGGCGCGGGCGTGGGCACCGGCCGGTGATCCAGGACGAGGATCTCACCGTCGTGGACGCGCTGTTGGGCGAGGGTCTCCGAGACGGCCAACGACCCTCCGGCCAGTCGTGACAGCTGCCAGGAGCCGCCCGCTCCTCCACCCATCCTGGCGTCGACGTCGATGCCCGAGGCCGGGCCCGCAGTCGCGCGGATGCGCTCTCGCACAAGGTCCACGACCTCGGGGATCACCGCGACGAGTTCGAGGTGCGCCGGCAGGCTCAGGTCCACACGGGTCGTGCGGCACACGATGGAGACCCGCCGTTGATCCAGTGGTTCGACGCCGGAGGAGACACCTCGGACACCGCTCTGCTCCGTCACACCCGGTCCTCCCGCTCGTCCAGTCACCCGCGCCGTCCGGCCGCCGACACCGCTGGATGGCGTCCCCGTCAGGACGTGCACTGCCCTAACATCGCCCTTCGGTACGGCGACCATTGTCGACGGCGAGCTGCATCGGTGGGGGGCCCACGTCCGGCGTCGGGTGCACCGGGGGGCGGGTGGCGGGCAACCGGGAGGGGAGGGGGTCGGACATGGGGGACGTCGTGTTCACCCGCGCCGACCGGCCCGAGGCCCCGACTGTGTCGACCGGGGAGCTGGTGCTCCAGTCCCCGCCGGTCCTGCCCCGGCCCACCCCCCGGCCGCTGATCCAGATCGTGTTGCCGATCGTGCTGGTCGTCGCTGTGGTGGGCATGGTCCTGGTGATGATGCGCACCGGCATGATGCGCAACCCGATGTTCATGCTGTTTCCGGTGATGATGGCCGTGTCGGCGCTCGGAATGCTCGCCGGCACCCTGTCCGGCGGGAACAAGACCGGCGAGACCGACGAATTGCGAAAGGACTACCTGCGCTACCTGGGGCAGACCCGCGACACCGTCCGTGAGACCGCGACCGCACAGCGGAGGGCCGCGCTGTGGCGGCACCCGGAGCCGGTGGAATTGGCCGCACTGGTGGGCACACCACGGATGTGGGAGCGGGATGAGGGCGATGCCGAGTACCTCACCGTTCGGGTGGGGCCCGGACGACAGTCGCTGGCGACCCGACTGACAGCGCCCGACACCGGTGCGGTCGATGACCTGGAACCGGTCTCGGTGGTGAGTATGCGGCGTTTCGTGCGCGTGCACTCGGTGGTCGACGATCTACCGGTCGCGCTGGAGTTGAGAGCGTTCGCCGCGATCTCGTTGGACGGCGAGGTGGACGTGGTGCGGTCGGCGGTCCGCGCGATGCTCGCCGGGCTCGTCGTGCTGCACGGGCCTGATCGGGTCAGGGTCGCCGTGGCCGCGAGCGAGGGACATGCGCGTCGGGCCTGGGAGTGGCTCAAGTGGCTCCCGCACCACGAACACCCGATCTACACGGACGGTGCCGGGCGGGTGCGACTCACCGAGTTCTCGCTCGCCGGGGTGGAATCGATGCTCGCCGAGGACGTCGCGGAGCGCCGTGCGTTCTCCCCGAGTGCGGCTGTCCGACCGGGAGTCACGCACCTCGTGATGATCGTCGACGGAGTAGGGGTCACCGGCGCAGAGCGCCTCGTCGCGGAGGACGGCCTCGAGGGGATGACCGTGCTCGAGATCTCCGGCAGCCGCGCCGGACAGCTCCGCGACCTCGCGTCGCGGCGGGGACTGTGCATCCGTGTGGACGACGACGGGCGGGCATCGGTTCGTACCGAGGGCTGTGACGAGGAGATCGCACGGGTCGACGCCATGAGCCTGCCGGAGGCCGAGCGGCTGGCCATGGCGCTCTCCCGCTTCCGTCCCGCTGCCACCGTGACCAATGCCGACGGCTCCACTTCCACCCGGCGCGCGCCGGGGCTGCCCGATCTACTGGGGATAGGGACGGCCGCGCTGGTGGACCCGGCTGTGGCATGGCGACGTCGCAGCGAACGCGACCGGCTGCGCGTCCCGGTGGGGGTGAGCCCCGATGGCGCGCCCGTGGAGCTGGACCTCAAAGAAGCGGCGCACGGCGGAATGGGCCCCCACGGCCTGTGTATCGGCGCGACCGGCAGTGGGAAGTCAGAGTTCCTACGCACCCTGGTCCTCGGGCTGGTCGCCACGCACGACCCGGATGCGCTGAACCTCGTACTGGTGGATTTCAAGGGCGGAGCCACCTTCCTGGGACTCGAGTCACTGGCTCATGTCTCGGCCGTGATCACCAACCTCCAGGCCGAGATCACAATGGTCGACCGGATGCGGGACGCGCTCGAGGGCGAGCTGAACCGGCGGCAGGAGGTGCTGCGCGCGGCGGGCAACTACTCCAATGTCGGCGAGTACGAGGCGGCGCGGGCCAAAGGGGCGTCGCTCGACCCGTTGCCCGCTCTGGTGATCGTCGTCGACGAGTTCTCCGAGCTGCTGTCCTCCAAACCCGAGTTCGCCGAACTCTTCCTCACGATCGGTCGGCTCGGGAGGAGCCTGCACATCCACCTCCTGCTGGCGTCGCAGCGCTTGGAGGAGGGCAGGCTGCGCGGTCTCGACAGTCACCTGTCCTACCGGATCGCCCTCAAGACCTTCTCCGCGACGGAGTCGCGCACCGTCCTCGGCGTGACCGACGCCTACCATCTCCCGGCGACGCCGGGCGCCGGGTTCCTGAAGATCGATGCCGGTGAGCCGGTACGATTCGACGCCGCCTACGTCTCGGGCCCGTACCGGGAGGACCGCCGACTGGACGGCTCGAGGGTCGCCACACCGGCCGTCCGCGCCAGCGTGCGACTGTTCTCATCCTGGTACATGCCGGTGGCGGCACCCACCCCCGTGACCAGGGGTGGGGCCGCCTACCACCAGGATCCGCCCGATGACGCCGACCCGGAGGGCCGCGACGTGAAGTCCAGCCTCCTCGACGTCCTCGTCGGGCGGTTGTCCGGACACGGTCGACCAGCACACGAGGTCTGGCTCCCGCCCCTGGGAACCGGAGCCCCGTTGGACGCGGCCGTGGGCACCGAGCCGTCGGGGGCGGGAGATGACCGGCCACCCTCGTGGCGGTTTCCGATCGCAGAGGTCGACCTGCCCTTCGAACAGCGCCGAGACGCCTGGGTGGTCGACCTGTCGGGCGCGGACGGAAACGTCGCGGTCGTCGGCGGAACGAGATCGGGAAAATCGACCACCCTGTGCACTCTGGTGTTGTCCGCCGCGGTGACCACCGGGCCCGACCGGCTCTCCGTGTACATCGTCGACCTCGGCGGTGGACTGCTGCAGTCGGTTGTGGGGTTGCCACACGTCGGCGCTGTCGCGCGTCGCGGCGAGGACGAGAAGATCCGCCGCACGATTGCCGAGGTGGACGTCGAGCTCAGACGGCGGGAGTCGACGTTCCGTGAGCAGGATGTGACCTCTCTCGACCAGGCGCGCCGCAGACTGACCGAGAGGGACGGTCGCCCTGTGGCGGAGTACCCCGACCTTCTGCTGGTGATCGACGGTTGGCAGGCGTTCCGGACGGAGTTCGACGACCTCGAGCAGCGCGTGCTGGCGCTGGCTGCGGACGGTTTGTCCTACGGTGTGCACGTCGTACTGTCGGCAGCCCGGTGGGCCGACCTGAGGCCAGCACTGCGCGACGCGCTCGGCACCCGCGTCGAACTTCGCCTGGGCGATCCCACGGACTCGATGATCGATCGCCGAGCTGCGATGACGGTCCCAGCCGAACCCGGACGGGGACTGACCCGGGAACGTCACCAGATGCTCGTCTACCAGCCTCGTCTCGACGGGTTGGTCGATGTGGCAGGCATCGCTGACGCCACCGCCTCGGCCTGCCGTCATCTGGCGCAACGGTGGCGCGGACTCGTCGGTGCGATCGCCGCCGCTCCGGTCAGGATGCTCCCGGAGGTCCTCCCGTACGCCCAGCTCGCGAGTCTGTCGAGGCCGGGTCCGGACGGCACGCGCGCCCGCGTTCCCCTCGGTGTGGACGAATCCGATCTCACAGTGGTCTACGCGGATCTCGAGGTCGACCCGCTGATGTTGGTACTCGGAGACTCCGAATGCGGCAAGACCTCCGTACTGCGGGCCGTGGCCCGCGGTCTGGTCTCCGGCAACACCGCGGAGTCGGCCAAGCTCATCGTGGTGGACTACCGACGGACCATGCTCGGCGAAGTAGGGGGAGACCACCTCGCGGGCTACGCTGCCACCGAGTCGGCGCTGGTGCCGATGGTCGATCACCTGGTCTCGATCCTCGAGGACCGCATGCCCGGAGCCGACATCACCCCGGAGGAACTGCGCGCGCGCTCGTGGTGGAGCGGTCCACGGATACACCTCCTCGTCGACGATCTCGACCTGGTCGTCACCGGTGCGGGCAATCCGCTGACCCCGTTGACCCGGTTCCTCCCGCACGCGCGCGACATCGGATTCTCGGTCGTGCTCACACGCAGGAGTGCGGGTTCGTCTCGAGCACTGTACGACCCGTTCGTGGGCAGGATCCGGGATCTGGGCGGCGCCGGCCTCATCATGTCGGGCAGTCGGGAGGAGGGGCCGTTGCTCGGCGGGGTGCGCCCGGCGCCCCTGCCCGCGGGCCGTGGCCGCCTCGTCACACGTAGCGGGGGCCCACGGTTGGTGCAGACGGCGCTCGCGCTGCCGTGACCGACCCGACCAAGACAGATGCGACCATGCCGGACGCGGACGCGGGTGCGATCGTCGCGGTCGACCTCTCCTGCTCCGGCCTGTCGGTCGCGTCGGCCTCCGCGTCGGCGACGCTCTCCCCGGTGGTCGCCCCCGTGTCCGTTCTCGCTGGTGTAGACGGCTCGGTGTTGCCGCCCGGAGGGGACCGGATCGAGTGTTCCGACCGGGTCGACGCCGTCGCCGTCCGTCATCCGGAGCGGTGTCTTCCTGATCCGGTCGCCGGCGCGCATCGGGACCGCACGGAAGTGGCCGGGCTGTCCGTACCCGTGACAGAGCTCCTCGCGGCACCGGTCTCCAGGGCGCTCCGGTGGGCCGGCGCGGAGTCAGGAGACGGGGTGGTACTCATCATCCCCAGTCACTGGGGTGCTGCCCGTTCCGCCCGGATGGCGTCGGCTGCACGAGGTCTGGGCGCACCGACCCGGATGGTCCGAGCCGCACTGGTGACGGCTGAGGCGCTGCCCTCGTCCGCCGCGCGCTGGGCGGTGTGTGTCGAAGCGTGCGAGTCCGGGACCACGGTGAGTCTGGTCGAACGCACCCGCGGGGAGTTGACTCTGATCGACCGGACCGTCGTGCACCGGTGGGATCCGTGCCGGGATTCTGTGCGCGACGACGAGGTGTCCCGGGTGCTCGAGTCCGTTGCCGCTCTCCGGCGTGGGCGGCGGGAGGCCGGCACCGGTTCGACAGAGGTCCTGGCCCGTGGACGCAACGCCGAACGCGTGGTGGACGCCTGCGATCAGGCACGCTTGCTCTCCTTCGTCGTGCCTGAACTCGCGCCGGTCGAAACGGCGCTGCGTCTCCACGAGGGCGCGTGACGGGGTAGCGGGTGCGCCTCGATACCAGTGGAACCGAACAGGGCTCCGGGTACGTCGAACACTGTGACGGACCCAGAAGGGGGATCCGCGCAGATCGCAAGGGGAGGACGAGATGGCCGGTTTCAACACCCACCTCGGGACCATGGACACCGCTGCCAGGCGGGTCGACGACGTCAACACAGAGATCGACCGACTGCTCGGGAACGTGCGGGATTCGGTGTCCCAGCTCGGGGGCTCGGTGTGGCGGGGCGCGGCCCAGGCGCGGTTCGCGACGATCATGTCCGAGTGGCAGCAGCAGAGCACCAAGCTCAACACCGCCCTTTCCGGGATCTCGGAGACGATGCGGACCAACAGCACATCCTTCGACGCAGCCGACCAGGACTCCGCGCAGGCGATCAGCAGGGTCGGCGCGGCCGGCCCACTGAACATCTGACCACCTATCTCAGCACCGGGAGAACTCTCATGACCTCAGGGCAGATCACCTACAACCACGGCCCGATCGAGGCGCTCGTCGGCCAGGTCGGCTCGGCGTCCACCGCGTTGCGGACCACCCTCGACGATCTCAAGGCCTACCTCGCGCCTCTCGTCGCCGAATGGGAAGGTGACGCCGCCGTCGCCTACCAGATGCACCAGAACGACTGGGACCAGGCGGCGGCCGCACTCCAGGCAATGCTCGAGGAGATCTCTCGCGCCGCGAGTCAGGGCAACCAGGGCATGGCCGATGCCGATCGCCGCGCCGCGCAGGGGTGGGGCTGACCCGTCTTCCCCGGGCACGCGACTGCCACGGCACATCGGGAACGACGACCCCGCTCCGTGACACACGGTGGGTGGGGTCGTCGTCCCTCGCTGGATGGGTCCTGCTGTCGACGCCACCGACCGGCCCCGCGGGTGCGACCGGATGCAGGCGAGGACAGGCTGTCCTACCGTCGCGAGCAGAGCCGGGTCGATCACCCGGCTGACGCGAACCACGGGAGGACCCACATGTACGTCACCCACGATCCGTCGACCGGCACCACCGACCGCGAGTACGACCAGACCGAGGATGTCGCCGGCATCCTGAGCACCGTCACCGAGGGGTTCACCACGTGGCGCGCCACCGACGTGGCGGAGCGGGCTCGGATCCTCCTGGCGGTCGCGGACGCCTTCGAGGAGCACGCGGAGGAACTGGCCAAGGCCATCACCACCGAGATGGGCAAGCTCCCCGGCCAGGCGCAGGGCGAGGTACAGCTCGCCGCGTCGATCTACCGGTGGTATGGCGAACACGGCCCGGCGCTGCTCGAGCCCGAGACCCTGGACGTGCCGGGCGCCCGCCTGAACCGCGTGACTACCGAGCCGATCGGTCCGCTCGTCGGCGTCATGCCGTGGAACTACCCCTACTACCAGGTGGCCCGCTTCGCCGCGCCCAACTTGCTCCTGGGCAACACCATCGTGCTCAAGCACGCGAGCATCTGTGCCCGCTCCTCCGCCGCTATCGAGAAGGTCCAGCGCGCGGCGGGGCTCCCCGAGGACGCCTACCTCAACGTCTACGCCTCCAGCGACACGGTGGCGCAGATGATCGCCGACCCCCGGGTCAAGGGCATCTCGCTCACCGGCAGTGAGGCCGCCGGCTCGGCCGTGGCCAAGGTGGCGGGGGAGCACCTCACCACCAGCGTGCTCGAACTCGGCGGCTCGGACCCGCTCATCGTCCTGGACACCGACAACCTGGACGAGCTGGTCGAGACCGTCGGCAAGGCCCGACTGTCCAACTGCGGCCAGGCCTGCAACTCGCCCAAGCGGATGTTCGTCCCATCCGAGTTCAAGGACGACTTCGTGGGCAAGCTGCGCGATCTGTACGAGGGAACCCAGGTCGGCCCGGCCGCCGACGAGGGGACCGGGCTCGGTCCGCTGTCCTCGGAGGACGCCCGAGACGGAGTGGTCGAACAGGTCGAACGCGCCGTCAAGCAGGGAGCCACGCTCGTGACCGGCGGCCGCGCGATCGACCGGCCGGGCGCGTTCATGGAGCCCACCGTCCTCACCGGCATCACTCCGGAGATGGACGCCTACACCGAGGAGATATTCGGCCCCGTGGCGATGGTGTACGGCTACGACTCCGTCGACGAGGCCGTGCGGGTCGCCAACGACACGCCCTTCGGCCTCTCCGGCTCGGTGTGGGGGACCGACACCGACAAGGCCTCCGAGGTGGCCGAGCGGCTCGAGGTGGGAATGGCCTACGTCAACGAGCACGGCACCACCATGGCCGGCCTGCCCTTCGGTGGCGTCAAGCGCTCCGGCTACGGACGCGAACTGGGCCGCTGGGGCCTGGGCGAATTCTCGAACGTGCGGCTGCAGCGCGTGCACTGAGAGCTCCTGCACCAGACAACTCCGGCCGGGGGCATTCATCGCCCCCGGCCGGAGTTCGTCCACCTACCCTCGGTGCGCGCCCCTCACGAAAGGACCGGTGGCACCTGCACTTCGAGGGCGTCGACGACGTCACGATGCTCGACGGCGGACCCCCGCCCGGAAGGTCGCCGGATACGAGGTCACCGACGTCGTCCCCGAGCCCACCCCGCGCACCTTCACCGGCACCCGCCGGCCCGAGCTGATCCGCTCCACCCAGGACATCGCCGAGGGGCTCGAGGACGAGCAGACCATGCTGGTCGACTCCATGACCGCCTGTGCCGGTAACCCGGAGCTCCCGCTGGTCACCGGCGACTCACCCCGCTGAGGCGGCCCGCCCGGCCCCCGAGGGGTGGGTCAGCGCGTGACGGCGTAGGCCTGCGCCAGATGCGCGATCTTCTGCGCGCGGGCCAGCCGCGGCAGGTCCGCGCCGTCGCGGCACCGCTCGCCCCCGGGGCCGAGCTCGTCGATCACGGACTCGGCCCACGAGACGTCGGCGGCGGAGGGGGACAGGACCTCGTTGATGTACGGGGCCTGATCCACCCGCAGGCACAGCTTGCCGGTCATGCCCATCTCGACCGCGTGCTCGGCGGCGTCCATGAGGACCTGGGTGTCGTTGGAGATGGTGGGGCCGTCGATCGGCGGTGCCACACGGGCGATCCGGCTGGCCACCACGAACTGCGAGCGGGTGTAGGCCAGCGCGATCTGTGACGACCCGATGCCGGTGTCGCGCCGGAAGTCGCCGACCCCGAACGCCAACCGGACCACCTGGTCGGTCTTGGCGATCTCCGCGGCCGCGGCCAGACCGTCGGCCGACTCCACCAACGCCACGATCGGGGTGTTCTCGGCCAGCCGGGCGGCCGTGAGTGAGATGTGCTCGGGATTCTCGGTCTTGGCCAGCATCACACCGTCGAGGCCGGGGCAGTGCCCGAGCGCCATGAGGTCCTTCTCCCACTCGGAGGAGCGGACGTCGTTGATCCGGATCCACGCGTGGTTGCCGGCCTCGAGCCACTGGCGGACCTCGCGACGCGCGCGCTCCTTCTCCGACTGGCGGCAGCCGTCCTCCACGTCGAGGACCACCACGTCCATCTCCGAGCTCACCGCGGCGTCGAAGCGCTCGGACTTGTCGGCGGGCAGGAGCAGCCACGACCGGGCGATCGTCGGCGGGATGGTCGACAAGGGGCTCATGGGTACCGGTCATCCTTTGTTCGGGAAACGGCTGTGCGCGGGCAGTGGACGTCGCGCCGCAACCTCCCCACGATACGCCGGGGATGACACGAGGTGCCAAGCGGGAAGCCGCTGTGACACCGTGGGACCGTGGATGTGGGGTTGGGACAGGCCTCGGCGCGGGACGACGGCAAGGGCTCGGCCGTGACGGAGTACTCGCCAACAACGGCCCTCGGGGCCATGGTGGCCCGGGCGATGGCCGCTGAGTCCGATATCCGTGATCCCATCCTGATCGCGAGCAACTGGATCGTGCCCGTTCCCGGTCAGGAATGGTCCGCACATCGACACCCCGAGCATGAGCTGCTGTGGGGGGTGGATGGCACCGTGACGGTCGATGTCGGCGACCATCGGTTCGTCGTGCCGCCTCGACATGGCCTATGGGTCCCGTGCGGCCTGGAGCACCGAGTGGTGAACCTGTCCGCGACACGGCTGACCTGTACGTGGCTGAGCCCCGAGTACACGCCGTGGTCGGGGCGCGAGACGCTCACCCTGCCACTGAGCACTCTGCTCCAGGAGGTGTTGGAGCATCTACGATTGCCCGACCAGATTCCTGAGGACGTGCACGAGGTCGTGCTCGCCACCAGGCGTAGAGCCGAGTTGTTCGCGTTCGATCTCCTCGACGGCGAACTCGATGCCGCGTGGTCCCTGCCTTTACCGACCACCCCGGCGCTGCGTGAACTGGCCGAGGCGATGCAGGAGGAGCCGGGCGGGGAGTGGTCGGTTGTGAACGCGGCGCGCTTCGCCCAGACGACAGAGCGCACTCTTCGCCGGCGTTTCGTCGCCGAGACGGGGATGGGATTCGCGCAGTGGCGACGCCGGTTGCGTGTGCACACCGCTATCGGGCAGTTGCGTGCGGGTGCCACCGTCGCAGGAGTCGCCCGGGGGCTGGGGTATCGCAGCGTGAGCGCCTTCACGCAGTCCTACCGAGAAGTCACGGGGCACACCCCCTCGGATCACGCCCGGCTCCTGTCGTAGCAACCGAAGAGACCAGTTGGCCGTTTTCCGCACATAGCTGGCCGACGAGCGTGGTCATGGGCGAGAAAACGGACAGCGAGACCTGCGAGACTTAGGGATGCAATACCTAACTAAGTTGCGTGGGAGAGGAAGTATGTCCGGCAGGTTCTCGGTCGCAGGATTCCTGCGTTCGTCCTCGGTGGCGGCTCTGGCCGTCGCGGTGTCGTTGGTGTCGGCCTGTTCGTCGGACACGGAATCGGCGGATGCCGGGGGCGAGACGCGTGTGGTCGAGACCTACTACGGCGAGGTGGAGGTACCCGGCGACCCGCAACGGATCGTCGGAGTGTCCTACGACACGCCGATGCAGATGATGTCACTGGGAGTGCCGCTCCTGGGCGCACAGGACTACAGCCGTAACCAACAGGAGTTCACAGCGGACCAGCGTGACTACCTCTCCGGTACCGAGCCGATCGGCGCGTTCGGTGAACTCGACTTCGAGGCGGTAGCCGCGCTCGAGCCGGATCTCATCGTCGGGGACGCCTACGAGATCGACGAGCAGGCCTACGAGCGGCTCGCCCTGATCGCACCGACCGCCATCGTGTTCGGGGAGAACCGAGGCGATTGGAAACCAGTAGTGGACGCTCTTGCTGACATCGTCGGCGCGGAGGAGTCCCTAGCCGAGGTCAGCGCAGCGTATGAGGCGAAGATTGCCGAAATGCGTGACACCTACGCCGACCAGCTGGACCGGCAGACCTTCGCGCTGGTCACGGTCGGAGTCCAGGAGGAGCAGTTCTCCGTGCAGTATCCCAACGGCGTCCCCGGAGATCTCTATCAGGACCTCGGCGTCACCTATGCGCCGAGCATCCCGGATGAGGAACCGGAGACCGGATTCGCCCCGTTCCCCTACGAGCAGATCCCGGAGATCCTCGGTCAGGCAGACGTCATCGTGTCCCCGACGCGGCCGGACGGCACCACCATCGAGGCGCTCGCGCCGCTCTTCGAACACCGATTGTTCCGGACACTCCCGAGCGTGGAAGCCGGCCACGCCTTCGAGCTGACGGCACCCAGCCGCCCACTCAACTACGTGCTCGCCACGCGATACCTCGACGCCCTCGGCGCACAGGTGCTCGCAGAGATTCCCGCATGACGCGGCGAACCCCGCCCTGTCCGGTCGTTCTCTCCTGCAGCAGATGACGACCTCGGCCCGCCGGATACTCCGAACCGGCATCGGTGCTGATCGCGGTCATCGTCGGCTGCTCGCCGCCGCCGCCACCGGTTTCAGCGTGCACCAGATCGCCGAGGTCGCCGTGCCCGTGTTGATCGGGGCGATCGTTCAGAGCACTGTCGCCAGGGGCTCATCGAGCGACCTGCTGACGTGGCTCGGCGTGCTCGCGCTCGTGTTTGGGATCCTCATCGCCGGGTGGCGCCTCGGGGTGCTCGCCTCCGTCACTCTCAGTACCGAGGTCGAGCACCGGTTGCGCGTCGGGCTGGTCGAGACCGGAGTGAGTTTCCGCTCGCGCTCCTCCGACAGTGGCCATTCCGTGTCGATCGCCACCCTCGATGTCGACAGGGTCGGTGTGCTGGCCATATCGGCACCGCGGGCGGTTGCCTCTCTCGTGGCGCTGGCGACATCCGTCCTCGTACTGGTTGTGATCTCGTGGCCCTTGGCGCTGATCGTCCTTGCCCTGGCACTGCTACAGGTGGTTCTGGTCAGCAAGCTCGGTCGGGTTCTGCAGCGACGGGTCGCCGCTGAACAACACGAGCTGGCGGAAGCGACGGCCACGGCCGCCGATCTGGTGGCCGGAATGCGCGTGTTGCGCGGCGTCGGCGCCACTGGGCACGCTGCCGACCGATACGCACTTACCAGCAGCCAAGCGCTCGACGCGGGGACGAGCCGCCTGCGAACCCAAGCGGGGTTGTCGGCGATCGGACGGGGAATCGCCGCGGCCGCCCTGATCGTGGTCGCCGTTGCTGCGGGAACCACCGCCTTCGCCGGTGGCATCACCGCCGGTGACCTGGTGACCGTTGTCGGGGTCGCCGCGATGCTTCCTATTCCGCTTGCCACCCTGGTCGACACCAGCGTCGACGTCGCCACCGCTCGGGCAGCGGCGGCCCGGATCGCGACCTCGATGTGGTTCGAGACGGCGCCCGAAGACGCGGCCGGCACCGTGCCGGAGTGCCTTGCTGTTCAGTTGGGCGACATCCCGGTAGAACTCTGTCCCGGTGAACTCGTCGGCGTCGACCTGGGCGGTGCCGGTCTGGTTCCGCTCCCCGATGATCTCCAGCGATCGCGCGCCGCCGTCTTCGCGCAGCCTGCTGTGGATCGGGTGTTCTCGGGCACAGTCGCCGACAATCTCTTCACCGACCAGATCGATGAGCAACTCCTCCTCGCGACAGCGGTGGACGATGTGCTGGAGCACTTGGACGCGGGGGTGGACACGCCCCTGGGGGAACAGGCGCGCATCCTCTCCGGTGGGCAACGCCAACGCATCCTGCTCGCCAGGGCCCTGCACCAGAGAAGGCCGTTCCTGATCCTGCGTGAACCGCTCTCCTCAGTGGACGTACTCACCGCAGACCGCATCATGGGGGCACTGGCGGAGCATGCGCACAGCAGTGGCTGCGGCATCCTCGTGGTCACTTCCCAGCCCCAGCTGCTCTCGCACTGCGACCGCGTCGCCCTAGGGGGGACTCCACAGTGAGTGCGCTGCCGGTCGCCACCGCCGCGCAGACCCGCCGAGAGGCCGCCCGGCAGCTGCGACCCCGCGCCTGGGCGCTCAGCGTGGCACTGCTGGTGTTGCTCGCCGCGTCCATCGGGCGGGTCGTCTCCTTGCTCGCGTTGGGCGGGATCGTGGATGCCGTCACTACACAGAACACGACGGCCTTCGCCTGGCTGTTGGCGCTGTTGACCACCTGCTCGGTGGCCGGAGTCGTTCTGGCCTGGCAGGGCACACGACTGCTGGGAACGGTGCTGCTCGAACGCACCGCACGACTGCGCGAGAGCGTCATGCGTGCCGCACTGACGAGCGACTCCTCACAGATCGAGGCTGCGGGCAGCGGAGACGTGGTCTCCCGAGTCTCCGAGGACACCGCGGCCGTTGGTAGTGCCGCTTCCAGGGTGCTACCCGTACTCGTCTCGGCAACCCTGACCACGGTGGTCACTCTCGCGGGCGTCGCAGTATTGGATCCCCGACTCGCGGCCGTCATGCTGATTGCCGTCCCCGTCCAGTTGCTCTCGTTGCGGCGCTTCCTGCGCCGCTCACGGCCGGTCTATCGACAGCTGAAGGCCAGCCAGAGCCAACGGTCACAGCACCTGGTGGAAGGCTTCGCCGGAGCGGAGAGCCTGCGGGCCCTCGGTGCCGAACCCGTTCTGTGCGAACGGTTCGCCCGGGCCTCACGCGCCGTCGTGGGCTATGAACGCCAGGCCGCCCGTGTGCGCACGGGCTTCCAAGCCGGACTCAACGTCGCCGAGTTGCTCGGACTGGGTGCAGTCCTCGCGGCCGGATTCCTGCTCGCCGGCGCTGACCTGGTCACCGCCGGTGCGGTGGCCGCAGCTGCCCTGGCCTTCCACAATCTCTTCGGCCCGATCGGAGTCCTGCTCTCCAGCGTGGACGAGCTCCAGAACGCTGCCGCGAGCCTCGCCCGACTCACCGGCGTCCTGGGTAGCGCCCCCGCTTCGGCATCGGCGAGCCGGCGCCGAGAAGGTGGCCGCCAGGAACGGATGCCGCAGGTCCGCCTGAGCGGAGTCAGCTTCTCCTATCCGGGACGCCGTGAGGTCCTCCACCACGTGGAACTCGACCTGGCGCCGGGGAGTACCACGACCGTGGTCGGTCTCAGCGGCGCCGGGAAGACCACGGTGGCCAAACTGGTCGCCGGGCTCCTCCGCCCCACCGAAGGTGACGTCCACCGCCCCGGCGACACCCGCGTGGCCATGGTCAGCCAGGAGATCCACGTTTTCCGTGGCACGGTATGGGACAACCTGCGCCTCGCCGCTCCACATGCCACGAAGCACGAGCTCGAACACGCCGCCATCGAGCTCGGCGCCACCTGGATCCACTCTCTGCCCGCCGCCGGGGACACCATCCTCGGCGACGGTGGGCATCCACTCCCCGCCGCTCACGCACAGCATCTGGCTCTGGTGAGGGCGCACCTGACGCGTCCCGGCCTCGTCGTCCTCGACGAGGCCACAGCCGAAGCAGGCAGCACCGACTCCCTGGTTCTCGATAAGTCTGTGGGTGCACTCGTCTCCAACCGCACCGCGCTCCTCGTTGCCCACCGGCTCGAACAGTGTCTCCTCGCCGACACTGTCGTCTACATGGAAGACGGGACCATCGCCGAGATCGGGACCCACGACGCTCTTCTCGACTCCGGCGGCAGCTACGCGGCTCTCTGGTGCCAGGGCGGATCCCCGAGGCTCACAGGGGCAGGGCCGACGCGGTCCGGACCGCTCTCACCATCACGTCCCCGTAGACCCCGCACCGTAGACAATTTTTATGAAGGGTAGGCTATCCTATGTTTGCTCCCAACTATTCTGGAGGTTCCGAGTGATCACGCAGGTCCGGCCACAAGACCATGTGAGTGCACGGCTCGATGTGCGGCAACTGTGCGTGCACCCTCGTCTCGACCTCACCCGCCGTCGGCTGCTCGGATTGGGAGCGGTCGGGGCGGTCGCGCTGGTGGCCGGATGCGGTCCGCGCGGAGAGAGGCCCGCGGCGTCGGCCGAGATGGTGGACTTCGACTACCTGGATTTCAGCGGATCCATACCCGCGAATCCGCAGCGTGTGGTGGTGATCGAGGGGAGAGCTGATCTGGAGTTCGCCCTGGAGGTGGGTTACCCCGTGGTCGCCTCGGGGTTCTACTTCGGACGGGAGGGCGCGCTGTTCGAGGAGCTCGGCGAGATGGTGCCGGAAGACCTTGAGACCTTCGAGTTCGCTGACAGCAACGAGGCGGACTTCGAGAAGATCGCGACCCTGGAGCCGGACCTGATCGTGATGAGGCAGAACGCCTACACCGGAGATTTCTACGGCAACGCCCGCCTCGGCGAGATCGCGCCGATCCTGGCGTTGGAGACGGGGATGCCCGGGTGGCAGGACCTCATGCGGGATCAGGCTCTACAGCTGAACAGGGTCGACCAGATCGCTGGCGAGATCGACCGCTACCGCGCCCTCGTCGACGAGATCAGGGGTCGTTCCGGGGATCGCCTCGCCGAGATGCGCCTCATCTGGGGCACGGCCCTCCCAGACGGGGGCATGTACGTCATAGTCAACGCCCTGGGCTACGAGGTGGCCGCGGATCTGGGAATCGATGTGCCGCTCTTCGATCCGCAGGAGACGGAGGAGACCTACTACGAGGTCTCCGCCGAGAATCTCGATGTGGTGGCCGATGCCAACACCCTGGCGATCTTCGCCTTCGAGGAGCGGCCCGCCCTCGGGGAGTCCGCAGCGTTCCAACGCCTTCCCGCGGCGCAGGCCGGACGCGTCTTCTCGGTCGATCTCACCCTGAACCAGGGGCTGGCCAGGGCCGCGTGCGCGATCGCTCGCCGTCTCGAAGAGATGGCGACCGAGTGATGGGCACACTCTCACCACCGACCCGGGCGCATCGTCCCGAGCCGCGCGGCAGCTATCGGGCCTTTGCTGTGACGGTGACGGAGGCGGTGTCGCTGACCCCGCGGATGCGCCGGATCACTCTTCGGGCGCCGGAGTTCACCGACTACGAACCAATTCGCCCGGATGACTTCTTCGCGCTGCTGATCCCCGGACTTGAAGGGCTCGCCCTCCCCGCCGGCGCACTAGTCGGTTCGTCACCGCGTGCAGCGGCGGAGCTCATCCCTGCCCGGTTCCGGCCCGAGTTGCGCTGGTACACCGTCCGCTCCCATCGGCCGGAGGCCGGTGAGATCGATGTCGATATAGTGCTGCACGGCGACGACGAGGCGTCGAGCGGGCCGGGCGGTCGATGGGCCGCCGCCGCCGGACCGGGCGACGTGGCGGGCTTCGTGGAGGGCAACGGCGTGTACAGCCCACCGGTGTCGGCGGGGCGCCAGCTGTTCTTCGCCGATGAGACCGCGCTGCCCGCGTTGTCGTCGATACTCGCCTCTGCGGAGCCGTCCCCCGGATGCCCGGCGCTCGGACGCGAGGCGACGGCGCATATCGAGGTGGAGCACGAGTCCGACATCCAGCCGATCGACACCGCGGCCACCGTGCACTGGCATGTCCGGGACGGACGCAGACCGGGGCTGGCGATCCCGCGAGTCCTCGACGGCATTCCGCCCGATGAGATCGGCTATGCGTGGGTCTGCGCGGAAGCCTCGCTGGTGCAGGAGACCCGCCGCTTCCTCATCGCGGAGGGCGGGGTCGCGAAGGAGCTGATCACGTTCAGCGGCTACTGGCGCCAGGGCGAGGCACGCACCTGACCATGAGTACAACCATGACGAAGGGCGCTGTCGTGCCCGCCCGCCCCCAGCGCGGCTCCCGCCGCGGCGTGGCGCGGACCGCTACGCGTCGGTCGGCCGGGCTGGTGGTCCTGCTCGCCGTCCTGGCCGTCGCCGTGCTGGTCAGTGTGGCGGTCGGCTCCAAGGACATCCCGTTGCCCACGGTGCTGGAAGCGTTCCGCGACTACGACGTCGGGCTGAACGAGCACTTCATCGTGTGGGAGATGCGCCTACCGCGAACCCTGACAGGTGTCGCGGTCGGATCCGGGCTCGCGGTGGCGGGTGCGCTCATTCAAGCTCTGACGCGCAACCCGCTCGCCGATCCGGGCATTCTGGGAGTGAACGCCGGAGCGGCGTTCTTCGTCGCCCTGGGCGTCGCAGTTCTCGGGGTGGCCTCGGTCAGCGGGTATGTGTGGTTCGCGTTCTTCGGGGCGCTGGTGGTCACGGTGGGGGTGTACCTGATCGGTTCGGCCGGCCGCGGCCCGGCGGATCCGGTGCGGCTCACCCTGGCAGGTGTGGCTCTCGGTGCGGTGCTCTCCGGCATCACCCTGGGCATGACGCTGCTGGACCCGGAGGCGTTCGACCAGATGCGGAACTGGAACGCCGGATCGATCGCCGGGCGCGGCTATGACGTGTTGTTGCCGGTGCTGCCGTTTCTGGTAGTCGGGGTGGTGCTGGCCATGGGTGCGGCGTCTTCGCTGAACGCGATCGCGCTCGGCGACGATCTCGCGACGTCCCTCGGGACGCGGGTGGTGTTCACTCGAACCACGGTGATCATCGCGGTGACGCTGCTCGCCGGCGGGGCGACGGCGATCGCGGGCCCCATCATGTTCGTGGGGTTGATGGTTCCGCATGTGGCCCGGTGGATCACCGGCCCAGAGCAGCGCTGGATCATCGCCTACTCGCTGGTCATGGGGCCGATCCTGGTGATCGTTTCCGACGTCCTCGGCCGCGTGGTGATCCGCCCCGGTGAACTGCCCGTCGGAATCGTCACCGCCTTCGTGGGTGCACCTGTCCTGATCGCCCTGATCCGACGCAAGAAGGCGAGCGGGCTATGAGCAGCGACACTGTCACCCGGGTCTCGACGAGCGGCACCGCCATCGAACCCCCCGGTGCCGATGGCGCGCTCGTCTCAGGTGCCCGGGTGGAGTTCGGGACCAGGCAGACGCAGTGGCGCCGTGGCCGATTCTCGGTCCGGTTCCCGGTCCGGGCGCTCCTCGTCTGCGCGGCGCTGGGGGTGCTGCTCGGCATCGGCGCGCTCGTCGGTCTCGCCGTGGGCAGCTACGCCATCGACATCGGCCAACTGTTCAGTGTGCTGGGTGGTGCCGACCAGACCTTCGCCCGCACAGTGGTGCTCGAGTGGCGGGCACCGCGAGTTCTGGCCGCTGTCGTGTTCGGCGCGGCTCTCGGCGCCTCCGGTGGCGTCTTCCAGGCCCTGACCCGCAACCCGTTGGCGAGCCCGGATGTCATCGGGTTCGCCACCGGCTCGTACACCGGGGCGATCATCGTGATCATCGTCCTCGGTGGCGGCTACACCCAGGTGGCCTCCGGGGCGCTGGTGGGCGGCATCGCCACCGCTGCGGTGGTCTATCTGTTGGCGTACCGGGGAGGGATCACCGGGTTCCGGTTCATCATCGTCGGCATCGGTGTGTCGGCGATGCTCACCGCGGTCAATACCTGGCTGCTGTTGCGGGCCGAGCTCGAGGTCGCGATGAGCGCCGCGGTGTGGGGTGCCGGGTCGTTGAACGGGATCACCTGGGAGCAGGCAGGTGTGGCCACCTGCGTCGTGATCGTGCTCGTGCTGGTGATCGGCCTGTTGGCTCGGCCGATGCAGCAGCTGCAGCTCGGTGACGATGCAGCCAAAGCCCTCGGCATCCGGGTGGAACCCTCTCGACTGGGTCTCATCATCGTGGGGGTGGCGTTGACGGCCGCCGTCACCGCCGCCGCCGGCCCGATCTCGTTCGTCGCCCTGGCCGCACCGCAGATCGCACGCCGTCTCACCCGCACGCCCGGGATCACCCTCTGGCCGGCCGCGGTCGTCGGCGCCGTCCTGCTGCTGGCCTCCGATCTGGTCGCCCAGCATGCGCTGCCCCAGCCGCTGCCGGTGGGGGTGGTGACCGTCGTCATCGGCGGCACCTACCTGATCTGGCTGCTGATCCACGAGATAAGGAAGCTCCCATGACCATCTCTCCGTTGTACGCCGACGACATCACGATCGGTTACGACAAACGGGTCATCTCCGCAGGATTGACGGTGTCGATCCCCGAGGACTCCTTCACGGTGATCATCGGCCCCAATGCGTGCGGCAAGTCCACTCTGCTGCGCGCCCTGTCTCGGCTGCTCGCACCCACCGGTGGGCAGGTGATCCTGGACGGACGCGAGATCAGTTCGTACAAAGCCAAGGAGGTCGGCCGGCGTCTGGGGCTGCTGCCGCAGAGCTCGCTCGCGCCGGATGGGATCACGGTCGCCGATCTCGTCGCCCGTGGCCGCAACCCGTACCAGGGGTTCCTGCGCCAGTGGTCGAGAGCGGATGAGGACGCGGTCGCCGGCGCACTGGCCGCCACTGAAACCACTGATCTGTCCGCACGTCTGGTGGACGAGCTCTCCGGCGGTCAGCGCCAGCGAGTCTGGGTTGCCCTGGTGTTGGCGCAACAGACCCCGTTGTTACTTCTGGACGAGCCCACGACGTTCCTGGACATCGCCCACCAGATCGACCTGATGGAGATGTTCACCGACCTGCACCACCAGGGCAGGACCCTGGTGGCGGTGCTGCACGACCTCAATCAAGCGGCCCGCTACGCCACCCACCTGATCGCGATGCGAGAGGGGGAGGTGATGGCCACCGGCGCCCCCGAGGACGTCCTCACGGAAGAACTCGTCGACGAGGTCTTCGGACTGCGCTGCCGAGTCGTCCCGGACCCCGTCGCTGGAACGCCACAGGTCATACCGCTCGGGCGTGACCGTCGAGGAAGCACCATCCACAAGTGAAGGAGCCCCGGACACTATGAGAACGACAACGCGCCGCACCGTCGGTGCTCTGCTCGCAACAGCACTCGCAATCGGAATGTCCGCCTGCGCCAGTTCCGCCGACCACTCCACACCCGGCGGGGACGCCGGAGCCGCCGGTGGCGGTTCAGCGTTCCCGACGACGGTGGAGCACGAGTTCGGAGAGACCACGATCGAGTCCGAACCTCAGCGCGTCGTGACGCTCGGATGGGGGGACGTCGACAACGCGATCGACCTCGGCGTCAACCCGGTCGCCTACACGCGCAGCGCACACTTCCCGGGCTTGCAACCGTGGGCCGAGGAGGTCGCCGGCGACATCGACGCGGTGGACCTCGGCACGGACAGCGAACTGGACTATGAGGAGATCGCGGCGTTGGAGCCGGACCTGATAGTCGATGTGCAGGGAGGGACGGACGACGACCAGTACGCGAGGCTCTCCTCCATCGCTCCCACGGTGGCCCGTCCGGCGGGAACGAATCCGTGGCAGGTGAGTCGCGCTGCGGCGACCAGGCAGATCGCTCAGGCACTGGGCCGGACCGAGGCGGGCGAGCAGCTGCTCGCCGAGCTGGACGAAGAGATCGCTCAGACCAAAGCCCGGTACCCGCACTTGGAGGGCAAGACGGGTAACGCCGTGCTCGTCTCCGATCAGACCACCTACTGGGCGTTCCACGACAGGGATGGTCGCGGGGAGTTCATCGAGACGATCGGGATGCGGATCCCCGAGGAGATCGGAGCCCGGGACGACGGATCCAGCTTCACCCTGCAGGTGTCGGCTGAGGAGGTCGAGATGCTCGACGGCGACGTGGTCCTGTTCCTGACCGATGACGAGAGCTTTGTGCCGAGCGAGAACAACGAGCTCTTCGAGCGCTTCGATGCGGAACTGTTGACCCTCACCCCGACAGAGCGCCAGGCCATCTCGGTCAATACCCCGTTGTCGATCGCCTACGCCCTCGACACCTTGGTTCCCCGGATCGCCGACGCGGTCCAGGACTGAACGCCGCGACGGTGGATCCCGATCAGATCGAAAGCGATCCCCGGACGACTGAGTATCTCGCCCGCTGCGGAACTTCTCGCATCCACACGCCATAGGAGCCCCGGACACTATGAGAACGACAACGCGCCGCACCGTCGGTGCCCTGCTCGCAACAGCACTTGCCGTCGGACTTTCCGCCTGTAGCTCGGGCGACGAACCCGACGGCGTTGAGAACGCCGGTGCCGCCGACAACGGCTCCGCGTTCCCGGTGACGGTGGAACACGAGTTCGGCCAGACCACGATCACGTCGGCACCGGAGCGGGTCGTCTCCATCGGCTGGGGAGATCTCGACCGCATCCTCGCCCTTGATGTGATACCGGTCGGCTACTACTCAGGTTTCGCTGATGGGGAGCTTCCGCCGTGGTCTGCAGAGCTCGTCGGTGACGCCGAGCCGATCGATCTCGGGGACACCACCGAGCTCGACTTCGAGGAGATCGCTGCCCTCGACCCCGATCTGATCATCGCCGTGAACGGAACAGGCGTCGACGAGGAGAGCTTCCAGATCCTCGACGCGATCGCGCCGACCGTGGCGCGACCAGCCGGGACGGGAGGATGGTCGGTCCCGCTGGCAGAGGGCACCCGCCAGGTCTCCACGGCGCTGGGCACCCCGGAAGCCGGTGAGACGCTGCTCGACGACCTCCAGCGAAAGCAGGAGTCGGTGCGGGAGGCGAACCCGGAACTTCAGGGAAAGCGCGGCGCCGCTGTGATCACCTACGACGGCAGCTCCTACTACGTCTTCAGGCCCCAAGACGGCCGGGGTGCGTTTCTGGAATCGATCGGGCTGGTCCTACCGGAACAGGTCAATGCCCCTGAGCTCGGCACAAAGCTGAGTCTTGAGCTCTCGCCGGAACAGGTCGACATCCTCGATGGAGACGTAGTGCTGTTCATGGCAGACGATCCCGACTACGACCCGGTTGCGGACAATCCGCTCTTCGAGCGCTTCGACGCGACCCTCCTGCCTGTTGCGGGGCTCGACCGGGAGGCCATCTCCCTCGGTACCCCGGCCTCACTGTCCTATGCCCTCGACAGCCTCGTTCCCCGCATTGCCGAGGCCGTCCAGAACTGAACGCCCCACATGCCACAGGAGAGTCCAACACTATGAGAACGACAACGCGCCGCACCGTCGGTGGCTTGCTTGCGTTAGCACTTGCGATCGGAGTGTCCGCCTGTGGTCCGGGCGCTGTGCCTGCGCCCGGAGGTGAGGTGGCTGGTGCCGGCGGCGGGTCAGCGTTTCCGGTGACGGTGGAGCACGAATTCGGTGAGACCACGGTCGAGTCCGAGCCTCAGCGGGTCGTGACGCTCGGGTGGGGGGACGTCGACAATGCGATCGCCCTCGGTGTGAACCCGGTCGGCTATACGCGCATGCCCGGTGTTGCGGGGCTGCATCCTTGGGCCGAGGACACCGCCGGTGAGATCGACGCGGCGGATCTTGGTTCAGCCATCGAACTGGACTATGAGGAGCTTGCGTCGTTGGAGCCGGATCTGATCGTCGATGTTCAGGGGGGCACGGACGCCGAGCAGTACTCGAGGTTGTCCTCGATCGCGCCCACGGTGGTTCGTCCGGCCGGAACGAACCCGTGGCAAGTGGATCGCGCAGTTGCGACCCGCCAGCTCGCCCGGGCTCTAGGTCGGGCAGAGGCTGGCGACGAGCTGCTCGCCGAGCTGGAGGAGCATGTCGCTCAAACCAAGGCCAGGTTCCCGCAGCTGGAGGGGAAGACCGGTGCCGTTGTTCGCTCTGATGGAGCCACTACAGCGGTCTACAACGACCGGGATGGCCGCGGACAGTTCATCGAGACGATCGGGATGCAGGCTCCCGAGGCGATCGGCTCCCGGGACGACGGCACCAGCTTCACCCTGGAGGTGTCAGCCGAGGAGGTAGAGCTGTTCGACGGCGACGTGGTCCTGTTCCTGACCGACGACGAGGACTTCGTGCCGAGCCACGACAACGAGCTCTTCGAGCGCTTCGATGCCGCACTGCTGATCGTGGACCCGAGAGAGCGCCAGGCCATCTCGGTCAACACCCCGTTGTCGATCGCCTACGCCCTCGACACCCTGGCTCCCCGCATCGCCGAGGCTGTCCAGAACTAAAACACCGCGGCGATGGATCCCGATCTGATCGTCGGCGGTGGCCGGAGTACCGAGCATCTCGACCGGTGCGGACGACTCGAAGATCATCCACGAACCACAGGAGACAAGAACCATATGGGAACAGTGACGAGCCGCACCGCCGGTGCCCTCCTCGCCGCCGCATTCGCCCTCGGACTCTCCGCCTGTAGCACCGGCGACGCGTCCACTTCCGGCGGAGCCGACGGCCAGAACACCATCGACTTCGAGTTCGAGGGGTACCGCGCGCAGCTCCCGGCCGACCCCGACAGAGTCGTCGTCCTGGACTCACGCACCGGACTGGAGTTCGCGCTTCTGGCTGAATGGCCGATCGCCGCCAGTGATTTCTCAGATGAGGGCGGGCCGATCGTGGATGCGCTTGCCGACGATGTTGCCCACCTGTCGGGAACACGCACGGAGCCCGACCTCGAAGAGGTCGCGAGCCACGACCCTGACCTGCTTGTCGTCAGCGAATCGTGGTGGAACTACTACCAGGACAACGACGTCCCCCTCGGGGACATCGCCCCGGTGTTCATCGTCGATGAGCCCGACGTCGGAGAGAAGTGGAAGGAGACCTTCGCCGGCAACATGAGCGTGGTCGACAAGAGCGACGAGGCCGAGGAACTGCTGGATCAGTATGACGCGACCGTCGCGGACCTCAGCCGAGAGCTACCAGCAGACGGGCAGGGGGTGACTCTCGCCTTTGCCACAGGGGAGATGACCGGAGCCGATGTCTCCCTCGGCCATGGCCCGTTGAACGTGTTCGTGGCCCGGGACCTCGGATTCGAGGTCGTCTCCAGCGATGACTTGCAGCCTTCGGATGGGTTCCTCCGCTCGTACAGTAGCGAGAACCTCGACGTCTTCGCCGATGCGGACTTCCTCTTCGTCGTCAACCTGGACGATGATCCGGTCTTCGAGTCCCAGGCGTGGCATCGTCTGCCCGCGGTCGAGGCGAACCGGGTGGCAGATATTCCCACCATGTACAACGCTGGGATGGTGCTGACCGCCGAGAGCCTGGCCCAGCACATGGCCGACGCCGTGAGCGCGGCGTACTAGTGGGGCACACCGGCAGGGCAGCGGGGCGCGTGCAAAGGACAGGAACAGTCCTCTGTGCGAGCACGGGGGCGGCGTGAGTATTGACTACCGATTCCGGTCGCGGCACTCTTTCCGGGTGAGTACAAGACCACCGTCCGATTCGCCGGCGATCGAGGCGGAACACCTCGTCAAGAAGTTCGGCGACTTCACCGCCGTCGACGACATCTCCTTCACCGTTCCCACCGGCTCGGTCCTGGGCCTGCTGGGCCCCAACGGGTCCGGCAAGACCACCACGATCCGCATGATGACGACGCTCAGCCCGCCCACCTCCGGCACGGCCAGAGTCGCCGGCCACGACGTCATGGGCGCCCCGGCAGACGTACGCAAGGCCATGGGGCTGACCGCACAGTCGGCCACCGTCGACGAGTTGCTCACGGGGCGCGAGAACCTGCGTCTGATCGGCGACCTGTACGGGCTGCCCAAGAAGGCGGTGAAGTCGCGCGCGGACGAGCTGCTCGAGAAGTTCTCCCTCGCCGACGCCGCGACCAAGGTGGCCAAGAGCTACTCGGGTGGCATGCGTCGCCGCCTCGACCTGGCCGCAAGCCTCGTCGCGGCCCCGCCGGTGTTGTTCCTCGACGAACCCACGACGGGGCTCGACCCCAGGTCCCGTAACGAACTGTGGGACGTCCTACGCGACCTCGTGCGGGACGGCACCACGCTCCTGCTGACCACCCAGTACCTCGACGAGGCCGACCAACTGGCCGACCGGGTGATCGTGATCGATCACGGCCGCGTGATCGCCGAAGGCACCCCGCTGCAGCTCAAGGACCGCTCCGGGGCGGCCAGCCTGGTCATCACCGTCTCGAGGGCGGACGACGTGGACGAGGCCGTCCGGGTACTCGACGGCCGGATCGGCGACCTGCACGTGGACCGTGACGCCCGCCGGCTGACCGCGGCCTCGGAGGGGGTCTCGGCGCTGGCGGGGATCGCCGCCGCGTTCACCGAGGCCGGGATCGAGCTCGACGACATCGGGCTGCAGCGCCCCAGCCTGGACGACGTCTTCCTGTCCCTGACCGGACGCAAGGCCGAGGACTCACGGGACGCTGACACCATCGAACAGGAGAACCGGGTATGAGCACCGTCGCCGACCCCACCCACACCTCCGCGACCCACGAGCGCTTCGCGATGCCGGTGCGCCCCGACGGGCCGACGTTCGGCCGCCAGATCTCCGCCCTGGTGCGCCGCAACCTCTTCCACATCCGCCGCCAGCCGGAGAACCTCGCGGACGTCACCATCCAGCCGGTGATGTTCGTCCTGCTGTTCGCGTACGTCTTCGGCGGCGCGATTGCCGTGGCCGGCGGCGTGAGCTATCGGGAATGGCTGCTCCCGGGGATCATGGCGCAGACCATGGCGTTCTCCTCGTTCGTCGTGGCCGCGGGGCTGTGCAACGACCTCAACAAGGGGATCATCGACCGCTTCCGGACCCTGCCCATCCAGCGCGCGTCCATCCTCATCGCGCGCAGCGCCTCCAGCCTCATCCACTCGTCGATCGGAGTGGTGGTCATGTCGCTGACGGGCCTGATCGTGGGGTGGCGGATCCGCAGCGGGATCCTCGACGCGCTGCTGGGCTACCTCATCCTCCTGGGCTTCGGCTTCGTCATGATCTGGATCGGGATCGTCGTGGGCTCCCGACTCAAGACCATCGAGGCGGTCAACGGTGTCATGTTCACCACGACCTTCCCCATCACGTTCGTCGCCAACACGTTCGCCCCGCCGGAATCGATGCCCGACTGGTTGCGGGTGATCGCCGAGTGGAACCCGATCTCCTCCGTGGTCCAGGCGATGCGCCAGCTCTGGGGCAACGCCCCCGCGGTCGGCCCGGAAGCGGCCCTGCCGCTGCAGTACCCGGTGCTGGCGTCACTGCTGTGGATCGTCGGACTGACCGTGGTGATCGCCCCGATCGCCGTCAAGGCCTTCGACGCCCGCACCCGCGACTGACGCGCCCTCCGCGGCTGCGGCGAGTTCGCGCAGCGCCTCGAGGTGTGCCGAGAACGCCGTGCGACCGTCCCGGGTCAGTGTCAGCCACGTCCGCGCGCGGCCGGTGTCCCCGGCGGCCTTGGACGTGCTCGCGTAGCCGGCGTCGGCGAGGACCTTGAACTGCTTGGACAAGACGGAGTCGGCGACGCCGAGTTCGTCGCGGACCGAACCGAACTCCATGGATTCCACGGGGGCGAGCAATGCGCAGATCCGCAGACGGTGGGGAGCGTGGATGATCTCGTCGAACCGTGCCGCCGGTCGTCTCCTCGTCATCGACGTGTCGGGGGGATCGTGGCGGCGCCGGAGCGGATCTCCGCGCGCATGGTGCTGTCGACCCGTCGGCCCAGGACGATCGTCGCGACGACGGTGACCACGGCGAGCAGGAGGGACAGCCACAGGGGGAATGCGTCGCCGGTGGCCAGAGGTATGAGCGAGGCGCACACCGCCATGCCGGCGATCACTCCGTACACCAACCACCACTTGCGGGAGGTGGGGCCGAGGTTGCGTGCGTCCACCCAGAGGCCGGTCACCCGCTGGTAGGCGGAGACCAACAGCCCGATGCCCGCGGCGCAGGCCAGCGCGATGGGCAGTCTCACCAGGTTCGGTAGGTCGAGGGCGCCCATGAGGACGATCGCGGCGACGATCGCCCCGAGTGCGGGGTGGTACCACCAGGGGGTGATCAGCCGGTCGGCCACCGAGTGGCGTGCCGCGTCAACGTCGGCGAGTGCGGTCGCCGGATCGTAGGAATCCGCGGGGTGCGACCCGCTCGGCTGCTCTGGCGAGGGCTGGGACGCACGTTCGTTTTCCATGACGGAAACAGTAGTTCCGCCGTTCTTTTTCCGCAACGGAAAGTCAGGGGCCGGGGGTCATCGCGTCTTCTTCCGGGGCGAGACCCGGATGGTGATGGACCCGACCACCGGTTCGACGCCGGCGTCGTCGACGAAGCGCAGCGGTACCTCGACGTCCCGGCCGCTGGTGATGGCCGCGAAGTCGGGGAGCTCGGTCCACTCGGCGGTGACGGTCAAGCCGCCGGTCGACATGGCCGGGTAGCGCACGTTCATGCCCACGGGGATCCACCGGTGGGTGGCCGGCACGGTCGCCTCGGCGAGCACGCCCATCGCCATTTCGGCCAGGTTCAAGGCGGCGATCACGTGGAAGGTGCCGATGTGGTTGCGGTTGCCCCACCAGCCCGGGCCGCGCACCTCGCACCGTCCGGGCCGCACGTCCACCACGTGCGGGAGAACGGTGCGGAAGTAGGGGGCCTTGAGGCTCACGGCCGCGCTGAACAGGCGCGAGCCGAAGGGCAGCCGGGTCGCCTTCTGCCAGAGGCGGAACGTCTGGGTGGGCGTCGGCTGGACGGGCGTGGTGTCGGTCATTCGGGAGATATTACTCCCCGGTAGGTTCCGGGTGTCGTGCACCACCGGATGCACCGCGGTGCCCACCGCCCGGCCGTCCGCCTCAGGCCAGGATGCACGTCCCCTGCCTGAGGAGTTCGTGGAGCCGGGCCTGGTCCGCGTGGGGCTCGCTCACCCAGCGCCGATAGGCCGAGATGGCGATCCCCAGTGCGGCATAGGCCGTGGCGGCGGGGATCAGGTCGTGCACGGCCTCCCCGCGGCGGGCGGCCACGAACTCGGCGACGGCGCGCCGCCAGTCGGCGTACATCAGCGTCGAGTGGGCCTGCAGTTCGTCCACTCCGAGCAGAAGGCCCATCCGCAGGCGGTGCACCTGCGTCTCGGAGTCGGGGAAGGTGTTGAACGCGACGAGTGAGTCCGCGAGAGCGTCCCGGAGTGGGGTGGTGGCGGGGATCTCGTTCAGCTCACGCCGCATCCCGTCGATCTGCACGTCGAACTCGCCCCACGCGATCGCGGCCTTTCCGGGGAAGTAGCGGAAAAGCGTCCGGCGGGAGATGTGCGCGGCCTCGGCGATCTGGTCGACGCTGGTCGACTCGTATCCCTGGCGTTCGAACAGGTCCAGTGCCACGGTCACGATCGAGGCCCGCGTCGTGGACGGGCGCCGCCCGGGGATGCGGCTGTCGTCCGGCTCGGTCGTCACCATGACAGAAAAGCCTAGAGGAGCAACCATTGCAATTGGCACCAAGTGCCAATATGATGCAGGTCTCACCTCGAGAGGTGAGACGTCCATCAGGTCTGAAGAGAGGAACCGCCGTGGAGAACACCCAGAACACCGAGGTAGTGCTGGAGGAGGCCCTCATCGAGGAGGTCTCGATCGACGGCATGTGCGGGGTCTACTGAGATGCAACCCGCTGCAGCGCCGGCCGGCGCCGGGCAGGACTCCGCGCCCGCGGCCTTCGATCTCGACGCCGGCTGGCGCCTGCACCCCGGGGTGGCACTGCGTCCCGAGCCGTTCGGGGCCCTGCTCTACCACTTCCACACCCGCAAGCTCAGCTTTCTCAAGTCGCCGACCATCGTCGAGGTGGTCCGCATCCTCGCCGATCACCCCACCGCCCGCGCCGCGTGCGCTGCCGCCGGGGTACCGATCGACGACCCCGGGACCGCCCGCCTGTACCTGCACGCGCTCGGGCAGCTCGCCGCCTCGCGCATGATCGAGGAGACCTCATGACCAGTACGCTCAGCCGCCCGGCGGCCCCCGCACCCGTCGGCCGACTCGTGGACCAGTTCGAGCGCGGGCTCGACGCCCCGATCTGTCTGACCTGGGAGCTCACCTACGCCTGCAACCTGGCCTGCGTGCACTGCCTGAGTTCGTCGGGCAAGCGGGATCCCCGCGAGCTGAGCACCGAGCAGTGCAAGGCGATCATCGACGAGCTGCAGAAGATGCAGGTCTTCTACGTCAACATCGGCGGTGGCGAGCCCACCGTCCGCCCCGACTTCTGGGAGCTCGTGGACTACGCCACGAGCCACCAGGTGGGCGTGAAGTTCTCCACCAACGGCGTGCGCATCGACGAGAAGGTGGCGCAGCGCCTGGCCGCCAGCGACTACGTGGACGTGCAGATCTCCCTGGACGGCGCCACGGCCGAGGTCAACGACGCGGTCCGCGGTCCGGGCTCGTTCGACATGGCGGTCCGTGCCCTGGAGAACCTCCAGAACGCCGGCTTCACCGACGCCAAGATCTCCGTGGTGGTCACGCGCGAGAACGTCACCCAGTTGGACGAGTTCAAGGCACTCGCAGACCGCTTCGACGCGACGCTGCGCATCACCCGCCTGCGTCCCTCGGGCCGCGGCGCCGACGTCTGGGACGACCTCCACCCGCTGCCCGAGCAGCAGAAGGACCTCTACGACTGGCTGGTCGAGCACGGCTCCAACGTGCTGACGGGGGACAGCTTCTTCCACCTGTCGGCCTTCGGCGACGGCCAGGGTTCGCTGCCCGGCCTCAACCTCTGCGGCGCCGGGCGCGTGGTGTGCCTGATCGATCCGATCGGCGACGTCTACGCCTGCCCGTTCGCGATCCACGAGGAGTTCCTCGCCGGCAACATCGTCTCGGACGGTGGCTTCGAGACCGTCTGGCAGACCTCGGAGCTCTTCCGCGAGCTGCGCGAGCCGCAGTCGGCCGGGGCCTGCGCGTCCTGCGATTTCTACGACAGCTGCCGCGGCGGGTGCATGGCGGCCAAGTTCTTCACCGGTCTGCCCATGGACGGGCCGGACCCCGAGTGCGTCCAGGGGTACGGCGAGGGACTGCTCGCGGCCGAGCGCAACATCCCCTCGCCGTCACAGGACCACTCCCGCGTCAAGGGCCTGGCCGCGCGCAAGCAGCCCACCGGGCCCGTCCCGCTGACCCTCGTCACCACCCCGCCGCGCAGGCCCACCAGCCTGTGCGACGAGTCCCCGGTCTGACCCGACCGTCCCGATCTCCCAGAAGGAGCCATCTCCAGTGTCCCGCCTGTCGAAAATCGCCGAGGCCAACCCCTGGCGCACCAACCCCTGGTTCGAGTCGGTCGCCGAGGCCCAGCGTCGTGCCAAGAAGAAGCTGCCCCGGAGCGTCTACATGGCGCTGGTGGCGGGCAGTGAAGAGGGCGTGACGATCGACGACAACACCGCCGCGTTCGCCGAGCTGGGCCCCAAGCCGCACGTGATCGGCGCCAAGGCCGAGCGGGACATGGCCACCACGGTGATGGGTCAGCCCATCAGTATGCCGGTGATGATCTCGCCGACCGGGGTGCAGGCCGTGACCCCTGACGGCGAGGTCGACGTGGCCCGAGCGGCCGCCGCCCGCGGTACCGCGATGGGGTTGTCCTCGTTCGCCTCCAAGCCGATCGAAGAGGTGATCGCGGCCAATCCGCAGACCTTCTTCCAGGTGTACTGGCTGGGCGGCAAGGAGCAGGTCCTCCAGCGCCTCGAGCGGGCCAAGGCCGCCGGTGCCGCGGGCGTCATCCTCACGACCGATTGGTCGTTCTCCATGGGCCGCGACTGGGGCAGCCCGACCATCCCGGAGAAGCTCGACGCCAAGGCCATGCTCACGCTGGCCCCGGAGATCGCGGTGCGTCCGCGCTGGGCCGCGGAGTGGGCCCGGGACGTCGTCGTCAACAAGCGCTTCCCCGACCTCACCACGCCCAACCTGGTCCCCCCGGGCGAGATGGGCCCCACCTTCTTCGGCGCATACGGCGAGTGGATGGGGACCCCGCCGGCCACGTGGGAGGACATCGCCTGGGTCGTGGACAACTTCGACGGCCCGGTGATGCTCAAGGGCATCACCCGCATCGACGACGCCAAGCGGGCGGTCGACGCCGGAGTAGCCGCGATCTCGGTCTCCAACCACGGTGGCAACAACCTCGACGGCACGCCCGCGTCGATCCGCTGCCTCGGACCGATCGTCGACGCCGTCGACGGCAGGGTCGAGGTGCTCATGGACGGCGGCGTCCGCCGCGGGTCGGACGTGGCCAAGGCGCTCGCGCTGGGCGCCCGCGCCGTGATGATCGGCCGCGCGTACCTGTGGGGCCTGGGCGCCAACGGCCAGGCCGGTGTGGAGAACGTGCTGGACATCCTGCGCTCGGGCCTGGACTCCAGCCTGATCGGCCTGAGCAAGTCATCGATCTCCGAACTCGGCAGGGACGACTACGTGATCCCCGACGACTTCATGCGTCGCCTGGGAGAGTGACCTCCGGGGCCGCCCGTCCGGGCGCCGCGTCTGTGCACCTGTAGAGAAGAGGGAAGCCGAGTCAATGGGAGAATTCGACGACAAGGTCGTCTACATCACCGGTATCGCCCGCGGTCAGGGCCGCAAGCACGCCATCCGCTTCGCTCGCGAGGGCGCCAAGGTCATCGGCATGGATCTGTGCGCCTCGCCGTCGGACCACGTCGGCTACAAGGCCGCCACCGAGGACGATCTCGCGCAGACGGTGGAGAAGGTCAGGGCCGAGGGCGGGGAGATCCTCGCCGAGGTCGGAGACGTCCGCGACCTGGCCTTCCAACAGGATCTGGTCACGCGTGGCGTCGCGCAGTTCGGTGGCCGTCTCGACGTGGTGATCGCCAACGCCGGCATCTGCAACTGGGGCAAGGTCTGGGAGATCGACGAGCAGCAGTGGCAGGACACGATCGACATCAACCTCACCGGGTACTGGAAGACCCTCAAGGCCACCATCCCGCACATGCTGGCAGCGGACAACGGTGGGTCGATCGTCCTGGTGAGCTCGGTGGCGGGACTCAAGGCCATGCCGGTGCAGTCGCCCTACTCGGCGTCCAAGTACGGCGTGGTGGGTCTGGCACAGACCACCGCGAAAGAGTTGGGTGAGCACGGGATCCGGGTCAACACGATCCACCCCTACGGTGTGCTGACCCCGATGGGGGCCGAGGACCCGGCCGCGCACGACGTGTTCAGCAACATGCCCCAGTTCCTGCCGCACTTCACGCCGATCCTGGGCATGGGCATGGCCACGACGGACGACATCTCCGACTCGGTGCTGTTCCTGGCATCGGACTCCTCCCGCACCATCACCGCGTCGACCTTCACCGTCGACATGGGCGCGATCAAGGTCTGACGATCGAGCCAGTCCTGGCGGTGCTGCCGCTCGGCGCCACCGAGCAGCACGGCGCGCACCTGCCCACACAGACGGACACCCTGCTGGCGGTGGCGACAGCACGCGGCCTCGAGGCTGCACGCGGCCTCGTGGTCGCGGATGCCCACGTGCTCCCCGCTCTCGCCTACGGTGCGAGCGGGGAGCACCAGTCGTTCCCCGGCACGGTGTCCCTCGGCACAGAGGCGCTGGAGCACGCGGTGGTCGAGCTCGGCCGGTCGGTGTCCACCTGGGCCACCCGTCTCCTGGTGGTCAACGGCCACGGCGGCAACGTCGACGCGCTGCGCCGCGCCATCCCGAGGTTGCGCGTCGAGGGCCGCGACGCCGCGTGGCTGCCGTGTCGGACGTCCGAGGACCCCGCCGACTCCCACGCCGGTCACGCCGAGACCTCGCTGATGCTGCACCTGCACCCCGAGCTGGTCCACATGGAGCGCGCGGCCGCGGGGTGCACGCGCCCCCTGGCGGAGATCCTGCCGGCCCTGCGCGCCGGCGGCGTGGCCGCGGTGAGCCCGTCCGGGGTCCTGGGCGATCCCACCACGGCCACCGCCGCCGAGGGCCGCAGGCTGTGGGAGGAACTCCTGACCGATGCCGGGGGCCGTCTCGCGCGGTGGCAGCCGGGCGGGTCCGACGGGATGCTGCGATGACGGTGATGCTGAGATGACGGTCCCGCCCGTCGTGCTGGACCGGCGCACCCGGGTGCTGCAGCGCGGCGGCGTGGTCCGGGTGCTGGGCGGGGATCCGGTCACGTTGGTCACCCCGTCTCCCGCGGTGGCCGCGCTCCTGGGCGCGGGGACGATCCCCACCGACACCCCCGCCGGAGCCGCTCTGGCAAGGGCGCTCACCGACCGCGGGATGGCCCACCCCGACGTCCGCGGACCCGTCGATGCGAGAGACCTGGGCGCCGTCGCCGTGGTGGTCCCCGTCCACGACGACGCAGACGGTGTCGCGGCCCTGGTGGACACCCTCGGGGCCGACATCGCGCGCGGACTGCGGGTCGTCGTCGTCGACGATGGTTCGGCGGTTCCCCTCGCGATGCCGTCTGTCCCGTCTGCCCCGTCCATCGCGCCCGGCCCGGTCCGCGTGGTCCGGCACGGCGACTCGCGGGGCCCGGCCGCGGCGCGCAACACCGGCACGGCCGTCGCGATCTCGGGCGGTGCCGAGGTCGTGGTATACCTGGATGCCGACGTGATCCCGCGGCCCGGATGGCTGGGTCCTCTGCTCACGCACCTCGACGATCCGCGGGTGGCGGCGGTCGCGCCCCGGATCGTGGCCGCCGATCCGGGCAGGTTCTGGGTCCGCGGTTACGAGACCGCGCGTTCGGCACTGGACATGGGGACCGAACCGGCGCGGGTGCGGCCGCGGACCCGAGTGGCGTACGTCCCCAGCGCGGCCCTGGCGGTGCGGCCCGACCGGCTGCCCACGGTTCCCGGCGGTGGGGGAGAGGGGCCGTTCGACGAGCGGCTGCGGGTGGCCGAGGACGTGGACCTGTGCTGGCGCACCGACGACGCCGGTGGACTGATCCGCTACGAACCCGCGTCGCTGGTGGCCCACCGGCACCGCACCACCGTGGGGCCCTTGCTGGGTCGGAGGGCGTTCTACGGCCGGGGCGCTGCCCCGCTGGCGGACCGGCACGGCGCGCACGTGGCACCCGCGGTAGCCGCCCCGTGGTCGCTCGCGGTGGCGCTGGGGTTCTGGAGCGCGACCCCCGTCGGAGTGCTCGTGGCGACGGCGGCGGCCGGACGGGCGTGGCACAGGACCCGGGCCCTGACCGGAGATGACCGCGCCGCGGCCGAACTGGTCGCACGCGGCGCCGGGGCCTCGATCCGGCAGCTGCCCGAGGCGGTGCTGCGCCCCTACTGGCCGCTCACCGCGGTGGTCCTGGCGGCGACCGCGCGCTCGCGCAGCCGCCTCGCCCGCGGCCTGCGTCGACGCGTGGTGGTGGCCGCGGCGGCCGAGGGGCTGTGGCACTGGTGGTCGGCCCGCGAGCCGGGCCGGCTCCCGGTCGACGAGCCGGCGGGCCACGTTGTCCTGCACCGTCTGGACGACCTGGCCTACGGCGTCGGCGTGTGGCGCTCCGCGTGGGACGCCCGATCCACGCGCGCCCTGCGACCGGAGCTCAGACGATGAGGGCCCACGGGGTGCGCGCCGCAGACGTGGTGGTGGTGGGGGCGGGGCCGGCCGGATGCGTGATGGCCCGCCGCCTGGCCGAGGCCGGGGCGGAGGTGGTCCTGCTCGAGGCGGGGTCCGATCGGGCACCCGCGCGCGCCGGTGTGCTCGACATAGGCCCCGGGTCCCGGGTGGTTTCGCGACATCCCGCGACGCTGGGTTCCTCGGCGGTGGAGTTGCCGCGCGGTCGCACACTCGGCGGGTCGGGCGCGGTCAACGGCGGGTATTGCGCCCCGGCCCGGCCGTCCGACCTCGCCGCGTGGGGCCCGGACTGGCCCCGCCGGTACGAGGTGGGTCTCGCCCGGGCGACCGAGCGGTTGCGGCCGCGCCTCGCGCCCGCCGGCCTGGTCGCCTCTCGTGTGGCGGCGGCGTTCCCCGGTCGGGTGTCCGCCATCGCCCAGGCGCGGCGCGACGGCCGGCGTGTCACCGCCTTCGACGCCTGGGATCCCGCGGGCGCGGGCGTGCGGGTGGTGACGGGCGCGACCGTCCGCGGGCTCCGGTGGGTCGGCGGGCGTACCGGGGGGCGGTGCGACGGCGTGGTGCTCGACGACGACGAGATCGCCGCCCGCCAGGTGATCCTGAGCGCGGGGTCGATCGGGACCGCCGCACTCCTGCTGGGCTCGGGGATCGGACCGGAGTCCGGGCACCCGGTGGGCCGGGGGACGCAGGAGCATCCGGAGGTCCTGCTGGACCTGCCGGCCGAGTGGACCCCGGCGAGGCGGACCCGGGCGGGTGAGTCCCCAGGGACCGGCTCTGCGGTCGAGGTCCCCGTGGAGCCCCTGCTCTCACACGTCGTGCGGCTCGCGCTGCCCGGACCCACGGGCATCGCGGAGTTCGAGGTGCGGCCGTACGCGGTCCCGCTGCACCGGGTGGTCCCCGGTCTCGCCCCCCAGCCGCACCGGATCGGCGTGGCCCTGATGAACCCGGTCGGCCGTGGCGAGATCACCAGGAACAGCGGTGTCGGAAGCAGCGGTGTCCGCGTGGTGCTGGGCGACGACGCCCGGGACGCCGCCGCTCTCGCCGGGGCCGCCGGTCTGGTCGCCGATCGTCTGGGGATCACCCGACCGGACGGCGGCCGGCCGGGACCCGTCCCGTCGACCTCCCAGCACCTGTCGGGTTCGGCACGGATCGGCGAGGTGGTGGACGGGTCCGGGCGCGTCCTCGGCTGCGAGGGGCTGCTGGTCGCCGATGCCTCGGTGCTGCCGTCGCTGCCCCGGTGCGGCCCCTACGTCTCGGTGCTCGCGGTGGCCGAGGATCTGGCCGCGCGGGTGATATCCGGCGCGTCGTGGTAGAACCGAACGAGAACACGTTCCACTGATCGGTGGGAGTGCGGGGCGGAAGGCTCACCATGACGAGAAGCGACACCCAGGCCCATACCGTCGAACCCCGGTCGTTCACGCTCGCCGGAGCGGCCGGGACTCTCGTGGGCGACGTGTGGGAGCCGCACGGCGGCGCGGATCCCGTCGACGAGATCCTCATGCTCCACGGCGGGGCGCAGACCCGGAACTCGTGGAACCGCGCCGCCCGGCGCCTCGCGGCGGAGGGGTACAGGGTCACGACGATGGACGCCCGCGGGCACGGTGACAGCGACTGGGCACACGACGGTGACTACGACATCCACCGCATGGTCGACGATCTCGAGCTGATCGTCGCCTCGCGGTTCCCCGGCCGCCTGCCGGTGCTCGTGGGGGCCTCACTCGGGGGGCTGACCGGGTTGTTGGCGCTCGGGACGGCCAAATCCGTCGCCCGGGCGCTCGTGTTGGTGGACGTCACGCCCAGGATCGAGTCGAAGGGCGTCGAGCGGATCGGCGACTTCATGCGGTCGGGCCTGGAGGGCTTCGCGGACCTCGAGGAGGCCGCGGACGCGATCGCCGCCTACCAGCCGGGCCGTCGCCGCCCGGCCAACCTCGACGGACTGCGCAAGAACCTGCGACAGAAGAACGACGGCCGGTGGTACTGGCACTGGGACCCGCGATTCGTCGCGGGCGCGACGGGGGACAACGCCGAGATCGGGAACGACTACTTCGAGGGGATCGTGCCCCATGTGGTCGAACCCACCATGCTCATCCGGGGTTCGCGCTCCGACATCGTCAGTGACGAGTCGGTGGCCCACCTCCTCGAGCACCTCCCACACGCGTACACCCACGAGGTCGCGGACGCCGGCCACATGGTGGCGGGCGACGACAACGCGGTCTTCCTCGATCAGCTCGAGTGGTTTCTCGCGGAGGTCATGGGCTCCCCGCCCCGCCCGGGGGCGGCAGGGGAATAACCCCGATCGGGAGGCGTTGGTCCTGACTGCACGGTCGGCAATACCCTCATGGGTATTGTTCGTGCGAGAAGGTCGTCGCCGGCGCGGGCTGTCCGTAGGCTGGCGACGAGAAACGACGGGACGAGAGTCGCCCCGTCCCACTAGGAGGGCATTCGTATGACCACCGTCGAGATCACGACCGCCGACTTCGAGAAGACCGTCACGGAGAACGACATCGTCCTGGTGGACTTCTGGGCCGAGTGGTGCGGCCCGTGCAAGGCGTTCGGGCCGGTCTTCGAGAAGGTCTCCGGCAAGAACCCCGAGCTGACCTTCGCCAAGGTCGACACCGATGCCGAGCAGCAGCTCGGCGCGATGCTGCAGATCCAGTCGATCCCGACGCTCATGGCGTTCCGCGAGGGCATCGCCGTGTTCCGCCACTCCGGTGCGATCCCGGAGCAGGCGCTGGACGACCTGGTCGAGCAGATCAAGGGGCTCGACATGGACGAGGTCCGCAAGGCCGTCGAGGAGGCGCAGGCCCAGCAGGGCGACGCCCAGGCCTGATCCTGCACGGCCTGCGCGACCCTCCGCCTCCGCGAACGATCGAGCCGGAACTGGAACAGGTTCTCGGAATTGCGACACCCGATGCAACAATGCGGATACCGTGATGAGAACACGTTCCAGTGACGGGCTCCGCTCGTCGCGCCCGGAGGGAGTCGCATGAAGACCAAGGCCGCCATCGCCCGCGAGTTGGGTAAGCCGTTCGAGATCGTCGAGGCCGAACTCGACGGACCCAACTTCGGCGAGGTGCTCGTCAAGTGGAAGGTTGCCGGTCTGTGTCACTCGGACCTGCACATCACCAGCGGTGACCTGCCCGGCCGCCTGCCGATCGTCGGCGGCCACGAGGGCGCGGGCGTCGTCGAGGCCGTCGGCGTGGGTGTCACCCACGTCCAACCCGGCGACCACGTGGTGGGCTCGTTCATCCCGGCCTGTGGCAAGTGCTCCGCGTGCGCGCGCGGCATGACCAACCTCTGCGACGGCGGGCTCAACGGCACGATCGGCGAGATGGCCGACGGCCGCTACCCGTTCGCCTTGGCCAACGGCGAGACCGCAGGAGCCATGTGCACCCTCGGCACGTTCTCGCAGTACACCGTCGCCAACATGAACTCGGTGGTCAAGATCCAGGACTGGATCCCGTTCGAGGTCGCGGCGCTCGTGGGCTGCGGCGTCACCACCGGCTGGGGTTCGGCCGTCTACTCCGCCGACGTCCGGGCCGGTGACACCGTGGTGGTGTTCGGCATCGGCGGTATCGGGATCAACGCGATCCAGGGTGCCAAGCACGCCGGCGCGCGATTCATCCTGGCCATCGACACCGATGAGTCGAAGCTGGCCAAGGCCACCGAGTTCGGCGCCACGCACGTCTACTCGGATGTCGAGCAGGCGAAGGCCGAGCTCCCGGGAATGACCTGGGGCAACATGGCGGAGAAGGCCATCATCACGATCGGCGTGGCCGACGCCAAGGTCACCGCCGACGCCACCGACATGGTGGGCAAGCGCGGGGTCGTGGTCCTCACGTCCATGGGCGGGCTCGACAACCAGTCCATCAACCTCACCGGTCTGTTCGTCTCGCAGTACGAGAAGGTCATCAAGGGTTCGTTGTTCGGCTCGGCCAACGCCTTCCACGACATCCCGAACATCCTGCGCCTGTGGGACGAGAAGCAATTGAAGCTCGACGAGCTGATCACGCATCGGTTCACACTCGACCAGGTGAACGAGGGCTACGAGATCATGGAGTCCGGCGGCCAGGGTATGGTCCGCGGCATCATCGTCCACGACGACTGAGTCCACGACGACTGGGCCCACGACGACTGCCCCTTCGGCCCCTGTCGTGGGCGCGGGCCCCGGTTCCCCCGCGTGGGTGGACCGGGGCCCTCATCGTCAGTGGGGACTGGACACCGATACCCCCACGGGTACAATCGGGTTCTGGATCGAATCCCGTATCCGCGGAGAAGAGCAGGAGGGCCCGAGATGGCTGACGACGAGGCGAGGACGCAGGTGCTCAACAGGCTGCGCCGGGCGCGGGGACAGCTCAACGCGGTGATCGACATGGTCGAGCAGGAGCGCCCGTGCAAGGAGGTCGTCACACAGCTCGCGGCGGTCTCCAAGGCGCTGGACAGGGCCGGGTTCAAGATCATCAGCACCAACATCCAGGAATGCCTGAAGAGCGACGGGGACACCGGCGAGGACGGGATCACGGTCGCGGAGCTGGAGAAATTGTTCCTCTCGCTCGCCTGACCGCGGGCCGCGGGGCGTGGGATGCTGGCCCGGAACGCGGAGACACCACCCGACCACAGACGTGAGGACTGAGACATGGACGTCGGAATCGGTACGTACACGGAGATGGGATTCGACGAGGCGGTGGAGGCGACCCGCGCTGCGCTCGCCGAGCGTGGCTTCGGGATCCTCCACGAGATCGATCTCACCGCGACGCTCAAGACGAAGATCGACAAGGACATCGAGCGCGTCCTGATCCTGGGCGCGTGCAATCCCGGCTTCGCCGGAGACGCGTTCGACGTGAGCAAGGACGTGGCGCTGTTGCTGCCCTGCAACGTCGTGGTCCGTGAATCGGCCGGGGGCTGTGTCATCGAGGCGCAGAACCCGGCGCTGCTGGCGCAGGTCATCTCAGGCGGTCTGCAGGACATGGCCGACGAGTTGTCGGTCCAGATGCGGTCGATGATGAAGGACCTCACCCGCTGAGTAGCCTGGGGGCATGACCCAAGAGCCGTACATCGACCCGCGGGCCCTCGCACAGCAGAGGCTGGAGGCGATGGTCGGTCGGGGCGAGTTGTCCCTCGCCGAGTTCTCGGACCGCGCCGCCAAGATTTGGGCCGCGACCTGCCCGGCGGAGCTCGAGGTGGCCCTGAGCGGACTACCGGCGGGGCCCGCGACGGGGCCGGACCCGGGTTCGGCGAGAGTGCCGGCCACTCGTCAGACCGGGGCGATCACCGTCGACGAGAGCCACAAGAAGACCTCGGTCTTCGACACGCTCAAGCGGGAAGGTCGCTGGTCACTGCCGGACGACTACCGGCTGACGTCCTGGATGGGCGAGATCTACCTGGATGCCCGCGAGGCCGTGGTCGACCGCCCGCGCACCCACCTCCAACTGGACCTCTGGGGGGCCAACGCCAAGATCCTGCTCCCGCCGGGCGTCTCCGTCGCGGTCACCGGCAACCGGACGTGGTCCGAGCTCAAGATCGACGAGGGGCGCTACGACATCCGCGGCGGCCCCCATCTGGACATCGAGATCAACGGGTTCATGGCCGGCGTCAAGATCAAGATCCTCGGGGCGGGGGAGAAGATCCCCAAGACCTGGAAGTGGTTCTAGCCGGCGCGGTCCCGGCCGGTTCAGCCCTGCCGTCGACGCCACACGGTGTGTCGGTGCCTGACCTCGTCGTCGTGACCCCGGACGCGGCTCCGTGGATCGGCGATCCACTCACCCACCTCGACCCGCTCCCACGACTCGTCCAGCTCCGGCGCCAGCACCGTCCCGGGGGCGTCGGCGTCGATCTCGGTGACCAGGCACTCGTCTGCGGCGGCGAGTGCGGTGGCGTAGATCTGGCCGCCCCCCATCACGGCGGCATCGGGGCCGGCCATCTCCAGGGCCTCGTCCACCGATCCGGCGCGCTCGGCGCCCTCGGCCGACCACCCGGGATCGCGCGTGCACACGATGTTGCGCCTGCCGGGCAGAGGCCGGAAGCGCACGGGGATCGAGTCCCACGTGGTGCGGCCCATGACGACGGCCCGGCCCGCCGTGGCCTCCTTGAAGAAGGCGAGATCGGCGGGGACGTGCCACGGCATGTCCCGGCCGTCACCGATCACCCCGCCGCGGGCCTGCGCCCACACCATCCGCACCGGCACGGTTGCGTGCTCCCGACTCAGACCGCGACCGGGGCCTTGATGCCCGGATGGTGCTCGTAGCCGACCACCTCGAAGTCCTCGAAGCGATAGTCGAAGACCGAGTCCGCCCGGTGCAGGCGCAGCTCCGGGTAGGGGTAGGGGTCCCGGGTCAGCTGCGTGCGGACCTGATCGACGTGGTTGTCGTAGATGTGGCAGTCGCCCCCGGTCCACACGAACTCGCCCACCTCGAGCCCCACCTGTTGCGCCACCATGTGGGTGAGCAGTGAGTAGGAGGCGATGTTGAACGGCACGCCCAGGAAGAGGTCGGCGCTGCGCTGGTAGAGCTGGCAACTCAGCTTGCCGTCGGCCACGTAGAACTGGAACAGCAGGTGGCAGGGCGGCAGGGCCATGTCCGAGAGCTCGCCGACGTTCCATGCGGAGACGACGTTGCGCCGCGAATCCGGGTCGGTGCGCAGCAGTTCGATCGAGGCGGCGATCTGGTCGATGTGTCGACCGTCGGGGGTGGGCCAGGACCGCCACTGCACCCCGTAGACGGGGCCGAGCTCGCCGTCGTCGTCAGCCCATTCGTCCCAGATGCTCACGCCGTTCTCCCGCAGCCACCCCACGTTGGAATCACCGCGCAGGAACCACAGCAGCTCGTAGGCCACCGACTTGAAGTGGACGCGCTTGGTCGTGATCAGGGGGAATCCCGCCGCCAGGTCGTAGCGCAGCTGGTGGCCGAACAGGCTCCGCGTGCCCGTTCCCGTGCGGTCGGACTTGGCGGCGCCCTGTTCCAGGACGAGTCGGAGCAGGTCCTCGTACGGGGTGGGGACGGTCATGCGGTCAGTCTACGTTCGAGTGGCCTGGGCGGCCGTCGCGGCCAGGATCTTCTCGGTGAGCTCGGGGCGGCAGATGAGGACGTCCGGGGAGTGGGTGTCGGCCTTGTTGAACTGGATCGGCGTGCCGTCGAGGCGGGAGGCGTGCAGTCCCGCCGCGAGGGCGACGCCGACCGGCGCGGCCTGGTCCCACTCGTCCTGACCGCCGGCGTGGAGGTAGGCGTCGGCGTCCCCGAGCAGCACCGACAGCATCTTGGCGCCGGCAGACCCCATCGGTCTCACGTCCAGGCCCAGGGCGTCCGCCACCTGGCGCGCCCCGGCCGGGGGGTTGTTGCGGCTGATCACCATGGTCCCGGAGTGGGGGCCGTCGACGTGGGCGACCTGGTCTGAGCGGAACACGCGACCCGAGTCGGGAAGTCCCACGGAGGCGACGGTGGGGTGCCCGTCGACGACGAGCGCGACATGGACCGACCAGTCCGAACGGCCCGTGGAGAACTCCTTGGTGCCGTCGATGACGTCGATGATCCACACCCTCGACTTCTCCAGCCGACTGAGGTCGTCCGAGACCCCCTCGGAGAGGGTGCCGTCGTCCGGTCGGTGCACGGCCAACACCTCGTCGGTCCAGTTCTGCGCGACCTCGTTGGCGACCCGTGCGAGAGAGCGCCCGCGCAGCAGCCCCCCGGCCCGGGTGCCCTTGACGATCTCCCCGATCCCGGTGGCGAGGAAGTAGGCCAGGTCGTCGTCGTCGAGATCGCGCATGCTGTCGCTGTGCATGCTCACAGTCTTGCGCATGTCGACAGCCTACGGAGGCGGGGCGCGGGTCGGGTCGATGTCGTAGGCGTGCGCCATCATGAGTTCATGTCCGACGTACTCGAGCGGTTCCACCCGGCCACGGCATCGTGGTTCCGCGGCGCGTTCGACCGCCCCACCCCCGCACAGGTGGGCGCGTGGGGATCACTCGCGAGCGGCGCGCACACCCTCGTGGTGGCGCCCACCGGGTCGGGCAAGACATTGTCGGCCTTCCTCGCGTCGCTGGACCGGCTGATGCTGGGCAGCGGCAGCGATGATCACGGCAGCGATGATCACGACAGCGGCGCGGCCACGCCCGCGCCGGGCACCCGCGTGCTGTACATCTCCCCGCTCAAGGCGCTGGCCGTGGACGTCGAGCGCAACCTCCGGGCGCCACTGGCCGGGATCGCGCGGGAGGCGGCGGCCCTCGGCGTGGAGACCGCGAACGTGACGGTGGGGATCCGCACCGGTGACACCCCGCCGGACGAGCGCCGCCGGCAGCGCGCCAGGCCGCCGCACGTGCTGGTCACCACCCCCGAGTCGCTCTTCCTGCTGCTCACCTCCGCCGCGCGCGAGACCCTGGCCACGGTCGACACGGTGATCATCGACGAGATCCACGCGGTGGCCGCCAGTAAGCGGGGCGCCCATCTCGCGCTGAGCCTCGAGCGTCTGGACGAGTTGCTGGAGACCCCCGCCCAGCGGGTGGGCCTGTCCGCCACCGTCCGGCCGCACTCGGAGGTGGCCCGCTTCCTGGCGGGGGAGCGGCCCGTCACGGTGGTGGCGCCCGGATCCGACAAGCGTTTCGAGCTCACGGTGCGGGTGCCCGTGGAGGACATGACGGACCTGTCCTCGGCCGGTTCGGACGTCACGGCGCCGCCCGGCACCCCGGGTGAGGGGTCGATCTGGCCGCACGTCGAGCGGCAGGTGGTCGACCTGGTCACCGCGCACCGCTCCACGATCGTGTTCGTCAACTCCCGACGCCTGGCCGAACGCCTGACCGCCCGGCTCAACGAGATCCACGCGGAGGACACCGATCCGGGGTCCCTTCCGCCCGCTCCGGCCCGGCCACCAGCACAGATCATGGTGCCGTCGGAGGTCTCCCGCGGCGCCCCGCCGGAGCTGGCGATGGCGCACCACGGATCGGTGTCCAAGGAGCGTAGGGCGATGATCGAGGACGCCCTCAAGTCCGGTCGGTTGCGCGCCGTGGTGGCCACGTCGTCGCTCGAGCTGGGGATCGACATGGGTGCGGTCGACCTGGTGGTGCAGGTCGAATCGCCGCCGTCGGTGGCCTCGGGGCTCCAACGTGTCGGCCGCGCCGGGCACCAGGTCGGCGAGGTCTCCCGCGCGGCGGTCTTCCCCAAGCATCGCGCCGACCTGCTCCACAGCGCGGTGACCGTCGAGCGGATGATCGGCGGCGCGATCGAGGCGATGGCGGTCATCACCAACCCGTTGGACGTCCTCGCGCAGCAGACGGTGGCCGCGTGCGCTCTCGAGCCGATCGACGTGGAGGACTGGTTCGCCGCCGTACGCCGGACCGCCCCGTTCGTCGGGCTGCCGCGGTCGGCGTTCGAGGCGACGCTCGACATGTTGGCGGGCAAGTACCCGTCGGCGGACTTCGCGGAACTCAGGCCGCGGCTCGTGTGGGACCGCGACGCCGGGACCCTGACCGGCCGCCCGGGAGCGCAACGCCTGGCCGTCACCTCGGGCGGCACCATCCCCGACCGCGGGCTGTTCGGTGTGTTCATGGTGGGGGAGAAGGCGACCCGGGTCGGCGAGCTCGACGAGGAGATGGTCTACGAGTCCAGGGTCGGAGACGTGTTCGCCCTCGGGGCGTCGAGTTGGCGAGTCGAGGAGATCACCCACGACCGCGTCCTGGTCACGCCCGCTCCCGGCGGGACCGGACGGTTGCCGTTCTGGCTCGGTGACGACCAGGGGCGCCCGGCCGAACTGGGGCGCGCCCTCGGCGGGTTCCTGCGCGAGGTGGGACACGGGCCCGACGACGAGGTGGGCCCCCGCCTCGAGGCCGCTGGTCTCGACGCCAACGCGATGGCCAACCTGCGGCGCTACCTGGCCGAACAACGCGAGGCCACCGGCCACATCCCCAGTGACACGACCCTGGTGGTGGAGCGCTTCCGCGACGAGGTGGGGGACTGGCGCGTCGTCCTGCACTCGCCGTTCGGGGCCCGCGTGCACTGGCCGTGGGCGGAGGCGGTGCGCGCGAGGCTCGCCGCCGCGCACGGGTTCGACGCGGTGCCCGTGGTGTCGGACGACGGCATCATCCTGCGGGTCCCGGACACGATCGATGACGACGGTGAGGCCGGCGCCCGACCGGGAGCCGAGACGTTCGCCATCAGCGCCGAGGAGGCCGTGGACCTGGTCACCACCCACGTGGGCGGGTCGGCGCTCTTCGCCTCGAGATTCCGGGAGTGCTCGGCGAGAGCCCTGCTCTTCCCGCGCCTCGACCCGGGTCGACGGGCGCCGCTCTGGCAGCAGCGCCAGAAGTCGGCCCAGCTACTCGACGTGGCACGCCGCTACCCGGATTTCCCGATGATCCTCGAGGCCGTGCGCGAGTGCCTGCAGGACGTCTACGACGTGCCCGCGCTGGAGCGGCTGCTGGGTGAGATCGAGTCCCGGAACGTCCGGATCGTGGAGGTGGACACCCCGAGCGCGTCGCCGTTCGCCCAGTCACTGCTCTTCGACTACGTCGGCGCGTTCCTCTACGAAGGCGACTCGCCGCTGGCGGAGAAACGGGCCGCCGCCCTGGCCATCGACCCGTCCCTGCTCGGCCAGCTCCTGGGTCGCGTCGAGTTGCGGGAGCTGCTCGACGCCCCGGTGTTGGACTCGATCGAACGCCGTCTCCAACACCTCGAGCCCGATCGCGCGGCCCGCGACTCCGAGGCCGTGGCAGACCTGCTGCGACTGCTCGGCCCGCTGACCGCGGAGGAGATAGCCGATCGGTCGACCGAGCCCGAGGCCGTGCCCGGGTGGCTGACGACACTGTCACAGGCGTTCCGCGTGGTCACCTTCGAGCACGCCGGGTGTACCTGGTGGGCCGGTGTCGAGGACGTGCCCAGACTCCGGGACGGGCTGGGGGTGCCGCCGCCGCCCGGGGTTTCCTCGGCCTTCCTCGGCGACGTCGAGGATCCGCTCGGCGAACTGGTCCGGCGCTACGCGAGGACCCATGGTCCGTTCACGGTGGACGCCCTCGCGGGGCGCTTCGGCCTGGGGGTGGCGGTGGCCCGCGGGGTTCTCGACCGGCTGACCTCGGCCGGGACCCTGCTGGCGGGAGAGTTCCGGCCCGGGGCGTCGGGACCGGAATGGTGCGACGCCGAGGTGCTGCGCCACATCCGTCGGCGGTCGCTGGCGGCGCTGCGAAGTCAGATCGAGCCGGTCTCGCACACGGCGCTCGCCCGGTTCCTGCCCGGCTGGCAGAGCCTGGGGGCGGCTGCGTCGGGTGGAGTCGAGTCGGGTGAAGTCGAGTCGCGCGGCGCCGAGTCGGGCGTCGACGGGGTGCTCGCGGTGATCGAACAACTCGACGGCCTCGCGCTGCCCGCCTCCGCGCTCGAGCCGCTCGTCCTGGCGCCCCGCGTGCGTGACTACTCGCCGGCGATGCTCGACGAGCTCCTCGCCGGGGGAGAGGTGATCTGGAGTGGGCGCGGCCGCGCGGGATCCCGCGACGGTTGGGTCTCCCTGCACCCGGCCGACACCGCCGGCGCGACCCTGCCGCTTGATCGCCTGCAGCCGGAGGGGCCGGTCCACCTCGCCGTCATCGAGTCCCTACGTGGCGGGGCGCTGTTCTTCCGTGACGTCGTCGCGCGGGTGAAGGAGCCGGCAGCGGGTGAGTCTCCCGCCGTCACCGGGGCGCCCGTCACCGGGGCGCCCGTCACCGAGGCGCCCATCACTGAGGCCGCGGTTCGTGACGCGCTGTGGGACCTGGTGTGGGACGGGCTGGTCACCAACGACACGCTCGCCCCGTTGCGCGCGGTCCTTGCCGGTGGCGGCTCGTCTGGATTGGGCACCGCGCACCGCTCACGGCGTTCCACGGCCCGGCCGCGTCGCGCCCGCCTCGGCCGGACCTCCATGGCGCAGCTCAACGGCGCCATGTCTGCCGGCAGCCGCACCCCGCCGGTGCTCGCCGGTCGGTGGTCGCTGGTCCCCGAACCGGTCACCGACGCGACCCTGCGCGCCCACGCCTGGGCCGAGACCCTGCTGTTGCGCCACGGCGTGGTGACCCGGGGCGCGGTCGAGGCCGAGGAGATCCCGGGCGGGTTCGCCGCCGTCTACAAGGTCCTGGCGCAGATGGAGGACTCGGGTCGCTGCCGGCGCGGCTACTTCGTCGACGGGCTCGGCGCCGCTCAGTTCGCCACCGGCAACACCATCGACAGACTCCGTGCCTACGACGACACCGCCGATGACGCGCACTGGCCCTCGGGCACCGACGCTCCCGTCGTCCGGGTCCTCGCCGCCACCGACCCGGCCAACCCGTACGGCGCGGCACTGCCCTGGCCGCGCGGTGTGGACGCCGGGTCCGGTCACCGGCCCGGCCGTAAGGCGGGGGCGCTGGTCGTGTTGGTCGACGGGCTGTGCGTCCTGTTCGTCGAACGCGGCGGTCGCACGGTGCTCGTGCTCGACGATCGCCCGGAGGCCGTACCGCTCGCGGCCTCGGCGCTCGCGGAGGTCGTGCGATCGGGGGCGGTCGGGCCGCTCACGGTCACCACCCTCGGCGGCGAACCCGTCCACACCTCATCCGCCGCGGCCGCGTTCGAGTCCGCAGGCTTCGGGGCCACGCCCAAGGGGCTGCGCATCAGGCGGTAACTCTCAGGCGGTAACTCTCAGTCGGTGTCTCTCAGACGGTGAGGATCCGAACCCATGAGATCTCAGGCGTTCGGACAGCGGCCGTTGAGTCCCGTGACCCCTTCAGTTAGGATATGCGCATAGATGCATGTATCTGGAGGTGAAGTCGAATGGGTGCCGGACACTCTCACGCGCGGCCGACCGGTCACGCCGGAGCGCGCCATCGGACCGGGCTGGCGATCGCTTTTGCGCTGACCTCGGCGTTCTTCGTGGTGGAGTTGATCGCGGGCCTCGTCTCCGGCTCCCTGGCTCTGCTCTCGGACGCCGGGCACATGGCGGCGGACGTGGTGGCGCTCGGGGCCGCGTTGCTGGCGACGATGATCGCGTCGCGGCCGGACTCCACCGGACGCCGCACGTTCGGCCACTACCGCGTAGAGATCTTCGCCTCCGGTCTGGCGGTGCTCATCATGCTCGGAATGGGCGTGTACGTCCTGCTCGAGGCGGTCAGCCGGTGGGGGTCCCATGCTCCCGTCGCCACCGGAACCATGCTTCTTGTCGGGGTTCTGGGGCTCGTCGTCAACGTCATCTCGATCCTGCTGCTGCGCGGCGGGTCCTCCGAGAGCCTCGCGGTCCGAGGTGCGTACCTCGAGGTGGTCGCCGATGCCGCCGGCTCGGTCGGGGTGATCGCGGCCGCGCTGCTCATGCGTGCCACGGGCTCGACGGTGTGGGACCTGGTGGTCGCGGTGGCGATCGCCGTGTTCATCGTCGTTCGTTCGCTGATGCTCGGCAGACAGGTTCTCGCGGTACTCGCTCAACACGCGCCCGCCGGCATCGATCCGGCCGCGGTGGAGTCCCACCTCGCCTCGGTGGGTGGCGTCGACGAGGTGCACGACCTGCACCTGTGGACCCTGACCTCCGGGATGGACGTGGGTACCGTGCACCTGGTGGTGGGGAGCGACGTGACCCACTCCGACGTGTTGGAGGAGTCGCGACGCGTCCTGCTCGACGAGCACGGGATCGAGCACGTCACGGTGCAGATCGAGACCGCCGGTGTCGTGGGGTGTCGCGAACTGGGATGGTGAACCCGGCGACTGGTGAACCGGCCGCGGTCGGTGCCACGAAGGCACCGGGATTTCTACATTCAGCTGCCGGGCGAAGGGGTCAACGGTGCCGGAGGGCGATTCGGTCTACAGGGCGGCCAGGCGGGTCCAGCAGGCGATCGCCGGGCGGACCCTGGACAGGGCCGAGCTCCGGGTCCCGCGGTTCGCGGCGGTCGATCTCCGCGGCAGGACCGTGGAGGGGGCCCGGTCCCGGGGGAAGCACCTCTTTCTCGCGGTCGGCCCTGACGACCGGGGGCGCGACCCCGTCACGCTCCACGTCCATCTCAAGATGGAGGGCCGGATCCACGTCCAGCGGGTAGGGGAGCGCTGGCGGTTCCCCGCGCACACCGCCCGGCTGGTGCTGCGCGCCGGCGACATGGAAGTGGTGGGCACCGAGCTCGGGCTGTTGCGGGCGTTGAGCCCTTCCGAAGCTGACCGGGCGATCGACCATCTCGGCCCGGATCTGCTGGGTGCGGACTGGGATCCGGGGGCGAGTACGGCGGAGATCGTGCGCCGCATCGAGCAGCGACCGTCCCGGACGATCGGTGAGGCGCTGTTGGATCAGCGCAATCTCGCCGGGATCGGTACGGTCTACCGCGCCGAACTGTGTTTCCTGCGGGGCCTGGACCCGCGCGACCCGGTGGGGGCGGTGTCCGACCTTCCCGCCACCGTCACTCTTGCGCGGAAACTGCTGGTCGCCAACGCTGATCGCGCGGTCCGGGTGACCACCGGCGACACCCGGCGTGGGCGGGAGTTGTGGGTGTACGGGCGGGACGGCAAGCCGTGCCGCAGGTGCGGGACCGGGGTGGAGACTTTCCGGCTGGGCGGTCTCGCAGACCCGGACGAGCCGAGCGATTCGCTCGATCGCATCGCCTACCGTTGCCCGTCGTGCCAGCCGGCGCGTGCCACACTGGGGCAATCGCCAACGGAGGAGAACCTGTGACCGACCGCAACACGATCCTGATCACCGGCGCCAGCGCGGGTCTCGGCGAGGGCATGGCTCGTCGCTGGGCCGCGCAGGGAAAGAACCTGGCGCTCTGTGCCCGTCGTCTCGAGCGCCTGGAGGAGCTCCGCACCGAGCTCCTGGCGGCCAACCCGTCGATCACGGTGGCGGTCCGCGAGCTCGACGTGTCTGACGGCGACGCGGTGGAGCGGGTCTTCGGTGAGCTCGACGCGGAACTCGGCGGGATCGACCGGTTCGTCCTCAACGCCGGTCTGGGCAAGGGCGCGTCCATCGGTACGGGCAAGGCGCACGCCAACCGTGAGACCGCGATGGTCAACGTGGTCGGCACGCTCAATCAGGCGGAAGCCGCCATGGAACTGCTTCACGCGCGGGGCGAGGGGCACCTGGTGTTCATCTCGTCGGTGAGCTCCCTGCGTGGTATGCCCAAGGCCCAGAACACCTACGGTGCCACCAAGGCGTTCGTGTCCTCCCTCGCGCAGGGGCTGTACGCCGAGCTCGACAGCGCCGGCAGCCGCATCAAGGTCACCGACATCCTGCCCGGGTACATCCGCACCGACATCAACCGGTCGGTCAAGACCAAGTTGATGACCGAGTTCGACGAGGGTGTCGACGCCCTTGTCACGACGATCGACGCCGAACCCACCCGCGCGCTCGTCCCCGCAAAGCCGTGGAAGGCACTCGGACCGCTTCTGACCCTGCTGCCGGAGAAGGCCAGCCGCAAGTTCGTCTGACCGGCTCAGAAGGGCGGTGGGTCGAGGATCTCGTCGAGCAGAACCTGGACCTGCTGCTCGACCTCGCTGATCACGGGCCTGTTGCGCTGCCACCAACGACTGTGGTCGGCGGGGCGGGTGTTGCCGGGCCCGGTACCACCAGCACGGGCGGGCTCGGCGCGGGTGTGGGCGCGTTCAGCGTTCAGGCGGGAGGCGCGGCGGGTCCAGTACGTGGGCTCGGAGCGAGCGTCGCCGAGCGTGGTGGTGGGGTCCGGATTGCGTTGCTGCTGCCTGTCCCACGCGCGGGTCTCAGCACGGGCCTGCTCACGTCGGTAGGCCCCGAGCGGCCCGGACGGTCGCGTCATCATGGTTGCCCCGTCCGGGGTGATGACGAGGAGTGTGCCATCGGGTTGCAGGTCGTAGATCCACTCGGAGAACGTCTTGAACCGGTGATGACGCCGGCACAGACACATCAGGTTGCGCTCTTCCGTCGGGCCGCCCCGGGCGGGGTCGGCGTGATCGAACGGGCGAACATGGTCCACGTCGCAGTCGTCGGCCGGCACCGCGCAGCCGGGGTGGCGACAGGTGCCATCTCGTAGCCGTATGCGGCGGGCGAGCTCGGTGCCGGGGCGGTATGTCAACGCCCGGCGGGCATCGTCGGCCGCTCCGATGCGGGGATCGATCTTCTCGAAGCTGGCTCCGTCAGTGGTGACGAGCATGTCCAGCAGTGCCTGGAGTGCGGACTGGCCGGTGCGGGTGAACTCCACCCGCGCCTGCTCCCCGTCCACGCCGTCGCACGGCGCGATGACGGTGACCCTGGGCCGCAGGGGCGCCGGGGGTTCGTCCGCTTCGTAGGTGCGGAGGGCGTCGCCGCACACCAGGGACAGCAGGGCGTCGGCGCGGCGTTCTGCCTTGGTGTAGAAACACTCCCGGTCCGCTGCCGCCTCCGCCGACGAGTCACCGGCAGTGTCGGCGGCGTCCGCGTCTGCGTCGGCGTGTTCCGCGACCCGCTGGTCGATGGCTTCGGCCAGGACGGCGGCCTCCTCCGAGGCGAGGATGGCTGACAGGGTGGACATGCCGTCGGTGCCCTTGGAGATGCGCACCCCGCGGTCGCGGCTGGCCTCCTCTCTGCGGCGCCGGATCCCGTCGGCGTCGTAGCGGGCGATGATCGCGTCGACGTTCTCGCGCACCGCCCGGGCGCCCAGGCGTTCCCCGGCCTCCAGCGCGGCCAGGTACTCCTCGACCACCTCCTGCTGGACCAGTGCGACCACGTCGGCGTCGACTGTGGACATCTGCCTGGCCAACAACTGGGCCGCGCTGTGGTCCAACCGTCCGGCGGCCAGGGCCGCGAGGATCGCGGGGTAGCGCTCGTGCAGGTCCACCGCGAAGCTGATCATCGATTCGGCGCGCAGGGTGGAGACGGCCATCGCCGCCACCACGTAGCCGGAGGCCACAACGAACGAATCGACCACCGCGTGACCGGGCTGGCAATCCTGACCTGCGCCGGAGTCCTCTCTGCGCACGCACTCCCGGAACAGCTCATAGCAGGCGGTGAGCCGCTGCGCGCAGGCTCGGTTCTCCGCGGCCCACCCGGCGCGGGCTGCAGTGGTCAAGTCGGTCAACGCGCTCGGCGCGGCAGAGGAGGCGCCGGCCGTGTCGTCAGTCATGCCCTGCCCCTCCGTCCCGGGTCGCCATCCCATCATCGAATATACGTTCTATTATACGCACATACTTTCGATCCGGCAAGGGTGTGATCTAGCCGGATCGGTCCTTGCCCGGGTCTCGGGGTTCGCGTCCCACCACGTCGAAGAGCATCGCCGTGAACTGGCCGTGGGTCTCGATCTTCTGACGGTGCAGACGGAGTCGGCGGGGCAGGAGGGGTCGCCCGGAACCGAGTACCACCGGGCACTGGTGGATCCAGACGCGGTCGAGTAGTCCGTGGTCGGCGAACTGGCCCGCGAGGTCGCCCCCGCCGACGATCCAGACGTCCTTGCCGTCGGCGGCCTCCGTGAGGAGTGGGTGCAGGTCGGTGACGTCACCGGAGAAGAACTCGACGCCGTCGACCGGAGCGAGATCGCGGTGGGTGACGACCCAGCTGGGCACCGTGTACGGCCAGGCGAACGGTTGGCCGTCCCTGGTCAGGTCGCGGCGGACCCATTCGAAGGTGTTGACGCCACAGACGATCGAACCGACGTCGGCGTAGAAGCGGTCGAAGTGGAGGTCGGGCAGGGAGGGATCCGGGTCGGTCGGTGTGTAGCCCGCGGGCTCGGCCTCACCGGACGTCGCGAAAAGCCAGGAGAGACTCTCGTCGTCGTCGGCGATGTACCCGTCCAGGCTGGTTGCAGTGCAGTAGATCGTGGCCATGGGCATATGGTGGCACCCGGTTACGACATGAACGGCTCAACGCCGTCCGCGGGCCTCTCGGTAGATCTCGACGAGCGAGTCCGTGGAGGAGTCGAAGCCGTCCCCGGGGTGCTTGTCCGCGATCAGCGCGGGCAGCAGCTCACCGGCCTGCGCCTTGCCCAGCTCGACGCCCCACTGGTCGAACGCGTTGATCCCGAGCACAGCCGCCTGGACGAACACCACGTGCTCGTAGAGCGCGATGAGCTGACCGACCACGCCGGGCGAGAGCGACGGCGCCAGGATGGTGGTGGACGGTCGGTTGCCCGGCATGACCTTGTGCGGTGCGATTGCCGGGTCGACGCCGTCGGCGAGCACCTCGTCCTCGGTCTTGCCGAACGCCAGCACGCGGGACTGCGCGAAGAGGTTGGCCATGAGTAGGTCGTGCATCGAGACCGGATCCGGTTGGCCGGGCAGGCGGGCGGCCAGGTCGGTCGCGGGGCGCGCCACGCCGATGAAGTCCACGGGTACCAGGTGCGTGCCCTGGTGGAGGAGCTGGAAGAACGCGTGCTGGCCGTTGGTGCCGGGCTCGCCCCAGTAGACCTCACCGGTGGGGTAGGTGACGTCGGAGCCGTCGAGTCGCACCGACTTCCCCAGGGATTCCATGGTGAGTTGCTGCAGATAGGCGGGGAATCGCAGGAGACCCTGGGCGTACGGGATCACCGCCTTGGCCTGGGCGCCGAGGAAACAGGTGTACCAGATACCGAGCAGTGCCATGAGGACCGGCGCGTTGTGCTCGGGGGCTTCGGTGGCGAAGTGCAGGTCCATCGTGTGGAAGCCCTCGAGCATCTCCACGAAGGCCGCCGGGCCCGCGGTGAGCATCACGGACAGCCCGATCGCCGAGGACACCGAGTACCGGCCCCCGACCCAGTCCCAGAACTCGAACATGTTGTCCGCCGCGATACCGAAATCGGTCACCTCGTCCGCGGCCGTCGACACCGCGACGAAGTGCGCGGCGATCGCGTCCTCGGAGCCCAGGGCCTCGACGAAGTGCCGGCGCGCCGCGTGGGCGTTGGCCATGGTCTCCTGCGTGGTGAAGGTCTTGGAGGCGACCACCACGAGAGTCGTGGCGGGGTCGATCTCCGAGAGCACGGCCGTGAGGTCCGCGGGGTCCACGTTGGAGACGTACCGCGCGCGGATCCCGGCGGTCTGGAGGTGGCCGAGGGCCTTGTCGACCATCACGGGCCCGAGGTCGGAGCCGCCGATGCCGATGTTGACCACGGTGTCGATCCGCGCGCCCGTGTGGCCTGTCCACTCGCCCGACCGGACACGGTCGGCGAAGTCGGTCATGCGCGCCAACACCGCGTGGACCTCGGCGACCACGTCGGAGCCGTCGACGACGAGCTCGGCGTCCGCCGGGAGACGGAGCGCCGTGTGGAGCACGGATCGGTCCTCTGTCGTGTTGATGCGGTCTCCCCGGAACATGGCGGCCCGCTGCGCCGGCAACCGGGCGGCGTGGGCCAGCTCGGTCAGGGCGGCCAACACCTCGTCTGTGACGAGGTTCTTGGACAGATCGACGTGCAGGTCGCCGGCGGTGACGGACATGCGGCGGCCCCGTTCCGGGTCGGCGTCGAACAGGTCGCGGAGCGTCACCTCTCCGATCGCCGGGACGAGATCCTCGACCGCCGCCCACTGCCGTGTCGTGCTGATGTCCGTCATCACTGCTCCTGCCGAGAGTCGCCGCCGGGGATCGCCCGCCCGTCCTTCTTCGAGGTTAGTCGCGAATACGGGGGCGGCGTCGCCCGTTCAGGCCGAACGACTGGTCGAATCGGGCGTGCCCGAGCTCGGCGGGACCACCGCCGCGCAGCTACGGGAGCACGCCGCCTCCCTCGACGCTGCCCGCCCGGATTCCGCCGATCCGCGCACCGACGACGTCCACGTGCCGGACGTCCCGCTCTATCTGGTGGGGGACGTGAGGCGCGGCGACGACATGCTGGACTGGACGCCGGCCGAGGCACACGCCGAGCTCGCACGACGGGCGCGCACACCGCTGACCATCTCTGAAGGGGTGAGCTGGCTGCTGCAGGAGCCGGACCGGCGCGAACCGGGGAGGTGCTTCATGTGCATCGGTTCGCGCAAGCGGAAGACGAACGGCGCGCTCGACGCGCGGACGCCGGCTCTGTGGATCAGTGGCGGGACCGGGCGCGACGGGCGGGAGAACAAGGGCGCCCCCAAGGTGGGCTGGTACTGGGTGAACAACCACCACACGTGGCCGGGGTTCGCCTCGGCGTCCGTTCGCCTCGGGCCGTCCCGGGTCGGCCTGACAGGTCTCTAGCCCAGTCGGCCGCGACCGAGGCGAAGGAGCATGCCGGCGAGGGTCTGACCCTCCTGACCGAGTGAGGAGAAGCGTTCGTAGACCTTGAGTTCGCGGGTGTGGACGAGCTTGGTTCCACCGGACTGCATGCGCGTCCGACCGATGCGCTTGGAGATCTCGCTGCGGCGGACGATCGCGTCCAGGATCTCGGCGTCGAGACGGTCGATCTCCAGGCGTAGCTCCTGGATCTGGGCCTCGGAAAGCGGATCGTCGGTGCCGGCGGGGTCGGTGTTCATACCGGGATTATCCCACTCCCTTCCGAGGAGGCCGCAGTACCGTCTATTGTTTCCGCCCGTGGAGAACTTGACATCGCTTCTCGCGGACATCGGATCCGTGATCTGGGGACCGTTCGTCCTCATCCCGCTGCTCCTCGGCACCGGCCTCTTCCTCACGATCCGCCTGCGGCTGCTGCAGTTCCGCAAACTGGGTCCCGCTCTCAATCTGGGGTTGGTGCGGAGGAAGGACGACGCCGGACCGGGTGACATCACCCAGTACCAGGCGCTCACCACGGCGCTCGCCGCCACCGTCGGCGTGGGCAATATCGTCGGCGTGGCCACGGCCATCTCCCTGGGCGGTCCGGGAGCGCTCTTCTGGATGTGGGTGACCGCCCTCGTGGGTATGGCCTCCAAGTACTCGGAGGCGTTCCTCGGTGTGCGGTACCGCGTCACCGACGCCCGCGGGGAGCAGTCAGGCGGCCCGCAGTACTACCTTCACCGGGGGTTCGCCGAGTTGTTCGGGCGAACCGGCGGCAGGGTGGGGCTGGTCCTCTCGCTCGTCTTCGCGGTGTTCGCCGTACTGGCGAGCTTCGGTATCGGCAACATGACGCAGGGCAACGCGGTCGCCGCCCAGCTCGACAACTCCTTCGGCGTGCCCGTGGTCGCCACCGGGATCATCCTGTTCGTCCTCACCGGTGCGGTGTTGCTCGGCGGCATCAAGGCCATCGGCCGGGTCACGGCCGGGTTCGTGCCCCTGATGATCGTGCTCTACCTGATTGGCGGCATGGTCGTCCTGGTGGTCAACGCCGAGGCGATCCCCGGGGCGTTCGGTCAGATATTCTCCGAGGCCTTCACCGGCACGTCCGCGGTGGGGGGCTTCGCCGGTTCGGCGATCCTGTACGCCATTCAGATGGGTGTCGCGCGTGGCATCTTCTCCAACGAGTCGGGCATGGGGTCCGCGGCCATCGCGGCCGCGGCGGCCAAGACCACCCACCCCACCCGCCAGGGCCTCGTGTCCATGACGCAGACGTTCATCGACACGATCATCGTGGTGACGTTCACCGGCCTGGTCCTCGTCACCTCCGGGGTGTGGCAGCGGGGAGGGGACTCGGCCGGGACCATGACCGCCGACGCGTTCGCCGAGGCGATGCCGTACGGGGACAAACTCGTGGCGGTCTCGATCGCCTTCTTCGCGTTCTCGACGATCCTCGGCTGGTCGTACTACGGCGAGCGGTGCGTCGAGAGACTTGCCGGTGCCCGTGGCGTGATCCCGTACCGGATGGTCTTCACGTGCGTGGTGTTCGTGGGCGCCGTGACCGAGCTCGAGACGGTGTGGAACTTCGCGGACGTGATGAACGGGCTCATGGCCATCCCGAACCTCATCGGCCTCCTGGTTCTCTCCGGTCTCATCGCCCGCGAGACCCGGCACTACCTCGACAACGATCCGTCTCTGAAGGCGACGGCGGCACAGGTCGAGGAGTTCATGGGGGCCCGCCAGCGCTGAGTCCGGGGTGTCGGACCGGGTGGGTAGATTGGACGCCACGATGACCTATTCCGCACCGGCCCCAGTCAGCCCCACCTCGCCCCGCTCGCCTCTCCTGGACGGGCTCAACCCTCAGCAGGTCGCTGCGGTCACGCACCGCGGCGGACCGCTGTTGATCGTCGCCGGGGCGGGGTCGGGGAAGACCAGTGTGCTGACCAGGCGGATCGCCTATCTGCTGGCCGAGGGCGGTGCGCACCCCGGGCAGATCCTCGCCATCACGTTCACCAACAAGGCCGCGGCCGAGATGCGGGAGCGGGTGTCGGCGCTCGTCGGGCCGCATGCCGAGCGGATGTGGGTGGCCACGTTCCACTCGATCTGTGTGCGGATCCTGCGCGCGCAGTCCGCGCTGTTGGGCACCCGCAACTCCAACTTCACGATCTACGACTCGGACGACTCCCGTCGGCTGCTGGGCATGATCGCCAAGGAGCAGCACCTCGAGGTCAAGAAGTTCACGCCGCGGATGCTGGCCTCGGCCATCTCCAACCACAAGAACGAGCTCCGTGAGCCGTCGGAGGCCATGGACCGTGCGCTGGAGGACTCGGACCGGACCGGGCAGACGGTGGCGGCGGTGTTCACCGAGTACCAGGCGCGCCTGCAGTCGGCCAACGCCTTCGACTTCGACGACCTGATCGGGGAGACGGTGGGGCTGCTCCGGGCCCACCCGGAGGTGGCGGCGTACTACCGGCGCCGGTTCCGGCACGTCATGGTGGACGAGTACCAGGACACCAACCATGCGCAGTACGTCCTGGTCCGGACGCTCGTGGGCGGCGCCGCCGGGTCCGAGGCGGACGCGGCGGCGGGCGTGACCCCGGCGGAGCTCTGCGTGGTGGGTGACGCGGACCAGTCCATCTACGCGTTCCGTGGCGCCACGATCCGCAACATCGAGGACTTCGAACACGACTACCCGGACGCCAGGTCCATCCTGCTCGAGCAGAACTACCGCTCCACGCAGACGATCCTCTCCGCCGCGAACGCGGTGATCTCCCGCAACCCCGGCCGCCGGGAGAAGAACCTCTGGACCGACGAGGGGGCCGGCGAGCTGCTCGTGGGGTATGTGGCGGACAACGAGCACGACGAGGCCCGGTTCATCGCCGGAGAGATCGACCGACTCGTGGACTCCGGGGCTGCCGGCTACTCGGACGTGGCGGTGTTCTACCGGACCAACAACTCCTCGCGCGTGATCGAGGACGTGTTCGTGCGACTCGGACTGCCGTACAAGGTCGTCGGGGGCACCAGGTTCTACGAGCGCAAGGAGGTGCGCGACGTGGTCGCGTACCTCAAGGCCCTCTCGAATCCGGAGGACACGGTGGCGCTGCGCCGGATCCTCAACACCCCGAGGCGGGGGATAGGCGACCGCGCCGAGGCCTGTGTGGTGGTCCACGCCGAGCAGCGGGCCATCGGGTTCGGTGAAGCGCTCAGGGATGCGGCCGAGGGGAAGGTCTCGCTGCTGCCCACCCGCTCGGTCAAGGCGATCGCGGGGTTCGTCGCGTTGCTCGACGAGCTCCGCGGGCGGTTGGACGGTGGCGACCACGCAGGGGGCCAGGAATCCGCTCCCGACGTCGGAGCTCTCGTCGAGGCCGTGCTCGATCGGACCGGATACCGGGCGGAGTTGGAGGCGTCCAACGACCCGCAGGACGCGGCGCGTCTGGACAACCTCAACGAGCTGGTGGGAGTGGGGCGGGAGTTCTCCTCCGAGGCCGCGCTACAGCGTTCCGCACGCGAACAGGGCTTCGGGGAGGAACAGGCGGGAGACGCCGCGGGCGCCGTCGCCGACCAGGCTGATGCCGAACTCGACGAGGGTCTGGCCGAGCCCGGTTCGCTGGCGGCATTCCTCGAGCGGGTGTCGCTCGTCGCGGACGCCGACCAGATCCCCGCCGAGGACCAGGGACAGGTCACTCTCATGACCCTGCACACCGCGAAGGGGCTCGAGTTCCCGGTGGTCTTCCTCATCGGGATGGAGGACGGGCTGTTCCCACACATGCGCGCACTCGGGGATCCGGCCGAGCTCTCCGAGGAGCGGCGTCTCGCTTACGTCGGGATCACCCGTGCCCGCAAGCGGCTCTACCTGACCCGCGCCATGATGCGCTCGTCGTGGGGTCAACCGATGACCAATCCGGGGTCGCGCTTCCTCGAGGAGATCCCCTCACAGGCGATCGAATGGCAGCGCGAGGAGCCGGCCGGCGGCAGCGGTTTCGGTGACGGCGACTCGTATGCGCCCCGGCGCCGTTTCGGCGCAGGGACAGCGGGGGGCGGCGGCTACGGAACCGGCGGCGGGTTCGGCTCCGGCGGGGGCAGGAATTCGGGGATCCCGCGCGCGAAGACGTCCGCACCCGCACTGGAGCTGGTTCCCGGAGATCGCGTCACCCACGACAAGTACGGTCTCGGCAAGGTCCTGACCTGCGACGGGAGCGGTCCGCGGGCCACGGCGACGATCGACTTCGGCGCCTCGGGAAAGGTGCGGTTGATGCTTATCGGGGGAGTCCCCATGCAGAAGCTCTAGGAGAGCGGATCAGCTCCCGAAGAGAGGGGAGACCGAGCTGCTCTCGGAGCTTTCGGCGCCGGGGAGCTGCAGGCCGTTCTGGGCCAGCCAGATCACCGGATCGATGTGCTGGGTGCCGTCGTTCAGCAGGACCTCGAAGTGCAGGTGGGTGCCCGTGGAGAAGCCGAGGTTGCCCATGCCGGCGATCTTCTGGCCGGCGTAGACCCGCTCGCCCTCACGGACGTCGACCGTCTCCATGTGGCCGTAGACGGTCATCGTCCCGTCGTCGGACATGATCCGCACCCAGTTGCCGTAGCCCTGGGCCGGACCCGCGTCGACCACGACCCCGTCGGTGGCCGCGAGGATGGGGGTGCCGTTGGAGTTGGCGATGTCGATGCCCGCGTGCATCGCGCCCCAGCGCATACCGAAGCCCGAGGTGAACGTTCCGATGGCGGGCAGGGAGACCTTCGGGCGGCGGGCCTGCTCCTCGGCGATCTCACGCTGTGTGTTGATCTCGGTGCCGGCGTAGAGCATGGCCGACTGTGCGTTCTCCGACTCGGTGGCGACGACCGGCACGACGACGGGCTCGGGCAGCGAGGGAGTGGCGGTGGCGGAGCTCGACGACGCGGTGGGCGCGGTGGTCGCCGGGGCGGACTCGCCGTTGGCGAGCAGGGCGATGTCACCGGCCTCCGCCGAGTGGGTGCCCGCGAGGTCCAGGGCGGAACCGGCGGAGGCGGCGGAGACCGCGGCGCCCGCGGCGACGGCCAGAACGGCGGCTCGACCGCGAAGTGCGTGCGGGGGAGCGGGGAGACGGTGGCGTCCGGTGCGGGGTGCACCGGAGGCGGGCACGACGACAGGAGCCGCTGGTGGTACGTACTGCGACTCGTTCATCACCGGTGGTGTTTCCCCTCTGAGGTCGTGCTGTGATCTTTCCGTGACCAAGACGTCGTCCAAGGTAACGGATCGGCAACGGTGCCGCAAGGTAACCGGCAACCGGGGAGCGAGGGGTGGATCACACTGGTGTGACTCCAGTGGTGCACGGGTGTGACGATGACGCGTGGGTCCCGTGTGGCGACCTCGAGCGCAACGGGCATGACCGTTGCGGTGATCCAACGCACACTGGCACCCCCAGTGTGCGACGGGCGACACACCGCGCGCTTAGGATGAGGGTTGACTCGGCTTTCAACAGGGCCGGGCGAATCTACCCACGTCAAGATGGTGAGCTGATGGATCTCTTTGAATACCAGGCAAAGGCTCTCTTCGCGAAGCATGACGTCCCCACCACCCCGGGGCGCGTCGCGGATACCGCGGAAGAGGCCGAGAAGGTCGCGGCCGAGATCGGCAAGCCTGTCGTCGTCAAGGCGCAGGTCAAGGTCGGAGGCCGCGGTAAGGCCGGCGGCGTGAAGCTGGCGGAGAACGCCACCGAGGCACGTGCGCGGGCCGAGGACATCCTGGGCCTGGACATCAAGGGCCACATAGTCAAGAAGCTCCTCGTGGCCGAGGCCAGCGACATCGCGGAGGAGTACTACATCTCCTTCGTCCTCGATCGTTCCAACCGCAACTACCTGGCCATGTGCTCGGTCGAGGGCGGCGTGGAGATCGAGCAGGTCGCCGAGGAGTCCCCGGACCGCCTCGCACGGATCAACATCGACCCCACGGTCGGGGTCGACGTGGCAAAGGCGCGCGAGATCGCAGCCGCCGGCCATCTCCCCGAAGAGGTGCTGGACGCGGCCGCCGTGACGATCGCGAAGCTGTACGAGGTGTTCGTCAACGAGGACGCCACCCTCGTCGAGGTGAACCCGCTGGTCCGCACCCCGGACGACGAGATCCTCGCGCTGGACGGCAAGGTCACGCTGGACGAGAACGCCGAGTTCCGTCACAAGGACGTCTTCGCCGACTTCTCCGACGCGGGCACCACCGATCCGCTCGAGCAGAAGGCTGCGGAGAACGACCTCAACTACGTCAAGCTCGACGGTCAGGTCGGGATCATCGGCAACGGTGCCGGACTGGTCATGTCCACGCTCGACGTGGTGGCCTACGCCGGGGAGAACCACGGTGGGGTCAAGCCCGCCAACTTCCTCGACATCGGTGGCGGCGCCTCGGCCGAGGTCATGGCCAACGGTCTCGACGTGATCCTCGGCGACGAGCAGGTCAAGAGCGTCTTCGTCAACGTCTTCGGCGGCATCACCGCGTGCGACGCGGTGGCCAACGGCATCGTCAAGGCTCTGGAGATGCTGGGCGACGAGGCCAACAAGCCGCTGGTCGTCCGCCTGGACGGCAACAACGTCGAGGAGGGTCGCAAGATTCTCGCCGACGCGAACCACCCGCTCGTGACCCTGGCCGACAACATGGACTCCGGCGCCGACAAGGCCGCCGAGCTGGCCTCCAAGTAGGAAGAGTAGGAACAACACGAAATGTCGATCTTCCTCAACAAGGACAGCAAGGTCATCGTCCAGGGCATCACCGGCGGCGAGGGCACCAAGCACACCGCCCGCATGCTCGCGGCCGGCACCCAGGTCGTCGGTGGCGTCAACGCCCGTAAGGCCGGCACCACCGTGGCCCACAAGGACGCCGACGGCAACGACGTCGAGCTCCCCGTGTTCGGCTCCGTGTCCGAGGCCATGGAGGCCACCGGTGCCGACGTGACGATCCTCTTCGTCCCGCCGCCGTTCACCAAGGACGCCATCATCGAGGCCGTGGACGCGGAGATCCCGCTCGCCGTGGTCATCACCGAGGGCGCCCCGGTCCTGGACACCGCCGACGCGTGGAATTACAACGTGGCCAAGGGCGAAAAGACCCGCATCATCGGCCCCAACTGCCCGGGCATCATCACGCCGGGCGAGTCGCTGGTCGGCATCACCCCGGCCAACATCGCAGGCAAGGGCCCGATCGGACTCGTGTCCAAGTCGGGCACGCTGACCTACCAGATGATGTACGAGCTCGCCGACTACGGCTTCTCCACCGCCATCGGCATCGGCGGCGACCCGATCATCGGCACCACGCACATCGATTGCATCGAGGCCTTCGAGAACGACCCGGAGACCAAGGTCATCGTGATGATCGGTGAGATCGGTGGCGACGCCGAGGAGCGGGCGGCCGACTACATCAAGGACAACGTCACCAAGCCGGTCGTCGGCTACGTGGCCGGCTTCACGGCACCCGAGGGCAAGACCATGGGCCACGCCGGCGCCATCGTCTCCGGCTCCGCGGGCACCGCGCAGGCCAAGCAGGAGGCCCTCGAGGCCGCGGGCGTCAAGGTCGGCAAGACGCCGTCCGCGACCGCCGCGCTCGCCAAGGAGATCCTCGACGCCATGTGATCTCCCGATCACAGGTGCGCCTCCCCGACCCCCGTCATCCCCGGATGGCGGGGGTCGCGGCGTGCCGGGGGGTGCCACGCGCGGACGGGTATCTACGGTGTCAGGGTGAGCCCTCCCCGAGTCATCCGCCCCGCAGCGAGACGCACGCCCGCGGGCGTCGGGTCACTTCTGTGGACGGCGGCGGCCGCGGCGCTCCCGGTCATCGTCACCGCGCTGGTCCTCGTCGCGGTCACCCTGGCGGTCCTGGTGTTCTCCGCCCGCGGTTTCGACTCTCTGTTCGCGGTGGTCGCGGTGGAGTGGCTGGTGGTCAACAGGGTGCCCCTCGCCGTCGACGCGGTGCCCCTGGGTTTCCTCCCGCTGCTGCCTCCGCTGGTCTACGTCGCGGTGCTCGCCCGGCAGACGCGTGCAGTGTTGTCCGACATCGAACTACCCGGCCCCCGCGAGGCCGGTGCCGCGGTGGCGGGCGTGACGCTCGCCGGGGTCCTGCTGACCGCGCTGGCCTCCCTGTTCGTCGGATCGTCGGCCTCTGACTTCGCCGTGCGCGAGGCCTCCCTGCCGGCGGCGCTGTTGTGGACGGTGGCCGTGGCGTTGTTCGGGTCCGGACTGGGGGTGTGGTTGTACTTCAGGCGGGCGCTCCGCGAGGTCCTGCCGCTGTGGGTGCGCGGCGGGATCCACCTCGGGTCCGCGTTCGTGGCGGCGCTGTGGGCTATCGCGACGGTTCTCCTGCTGATCGGCCTGCTGGCGGCGTGGGGGCCCATCGGTTCGGTCCTGGAGATCGGCAAGGATCTCACGGGCACCGCGGCACTCACGGCGATCTCGGTCGCCTACCTACCCAACGTCGTGATGGCGTCCGCCACCCTCGCGGTCGGTGGGGAAGTCCACCTGGGGGAGGCCTCGTACAGCGTGTTCGCGGTCTCGCGGGGGCCGATGCCGGAGGTCCCGCTCGCCGCGGCGCTGCCCACGACGGACCCGCACTGGGTGGTGCAGGGACTCCTGTTGGTGACGGTTCTCGTGGCGGCCGGGCTCGCCCGCGCGGTCGCTCACTGGTTCCGCACCACCGCCGATGCGGTCAGGGCCGCGTGGCTCGCGGCCGTCGTCGTCGCGGTCGTGGTGGCGGTGAGCCCGGTCGTGGCGGGCGGCGAACTCGGCGTGCTCGGTACCGTCGGCACCGGATCGCTCATCGCCGCGGGAACCGCGCTCGCGTTGTTCGGCGTGATCGGCTCGGCCACCATCGCCCTGTCCCTCGCAGGTCTGACCCGGCGTCGCGAGCGGGCCGAGAGCGAGCTCGAGCGTCGCCGTCGCAGGGTGGGAACCGTGGCCGGGGGAGGAACCGGCTCCGAGCCGGAGGAGGTGTCACCGGGATCCGGCGACGAGGTGCCCGCCGGAGTAGAGGCACCCGTCGACGACGAGCCGGACGGCGACGAGCCGGACGGCGACGAGCCGGACGGCGACGACGAGGAGCCCTCCGAGGGCAGTGCCGAGCCCGATCCCGAGTCCGCCGGGCCCGCCGATCCCGACGGGGCGGACCCCGAGGAGACATCCGATCCGGCCCCACCGGCGGATCCCGGAGAGGGCCCCGAAGAGAGCCCCCACGAGGACCCCGCGGGGGACCCGAAGGCCTCCGACTAGACTCCCCCCAGTGCCCGGGCAAACGGCGGGCAGGAGGATCGACGGGCAGGAGCGTAGGACGTGGTCAGTGCCGAGTCCGGGGCGACCTGTCCGGTCGTGCTCCTCGCCTCCGGTGCCGGCACCCTCGCGCAGAGCGTGCTCGACTCCGCCGACGAGCCCGGCTGCCCCTACCGCGTCGTCGGCCTGGTCTCGGACCGCCACTGCGAGGCCGTGGCCCGCGCCGAGCGCGCCGGGCTCCCCACCGCGGTGGTCCGGCCCGCCGATCACCCCGACCGTCCGGCCTGGGATGGTGCGCTGACCGATGCGGTCCGTGGGCTCTCCCCGGACTGGGTGGTCTCGGCCGGGTTCATGCGCATCCTCGGGGAGTCCTTCCTCGACGAGTTCGCCGGCCGCGTGGTCAACACTCACCCGGCGTTGCTGCCGGCCTTCCCCGGAGCCCACGCGGTCCGCGACGCGATCGCCTACGGCGTCACGGTCACCGGATGCACCGTGCACCTGGTCGATGCCGGGGTGGACACGGGGCCGGTGATCGCGCAACGTGCGGTCGACGTCCGCCCGGACGACACGGACGACACCCTCCACGAACGAATCAAGGTCGTCGAGCGCGAGCTGCTCGTCGACGTCCTCGCGGCCGCCGCCAGTGGCCGACTCCACATCGAAGGTCGAAAGGTGCACCTAACGTGACCGATTCCCGCAGGCCCGTGAGGCGCGCGCTCATCAGCGTCTACGACAAAACCGGACTGGAGGACCTCGCCCGGGGCCTGGCGGCTGCCGGGGTAGAGATCGTCTCGACCGGTTCGACCGCGCAGCGTATCGCCGACGCCGGGGTCGCCGTGACGCCCGTCGACGCGCTGACCGGGTTCCCGGAATGCCTGGAGGGTCGGGTCAAGACCCTGCACCCGCGGGTCCACGCGGGCATCCTGGCGGACACGCGCAAGCCCGAGCACCTCGAGCAGATCGCGGATCTCGGTGTGCAACCGTTCGAGCTCGTCGTCGTCAACCTCTATCCCTTCACCGACACCGTGGCCTCCGGCGCGGACTACGACGCGTGCGTGGAACAGATCGACATCGGCGGGCCGTCCATGGTCCGCGCCGCCGCCAAGAACCACCCGTCCGTCGCCGTGCTGGTCGACCCGGCCGGCTACGGCGAGGCGCTGGAAGCGGTCGCCGCGGGCGGGTTCCCGATCGAGCAGCGTCGTCGGTTGGCCGCCGCCGCGTTCCGCCACACCGGTGCGTACGACGTGGCGGTGGCCACCTGGATGACCGAGCAGACCGCGGCTCCCGTGGACGACGCCGCGGCGGACGGCCCCCACGTCTTCCCCGTGTGGCAGGGACAGAGCCTCGACCTCGCCGCGACGCTGCGCTACGGCGAGAACCCGCACCAGGGTGCCGCGCTGTACACCGACTCCGCCGCCGCACCCGGACTCGCGCAGGCCGAGCAGCTGCACGGCAAGGAGATGAGCTACAACAACTATGTCGACGGCGACGCCGCGTGGCGCTCGGCCTTCGACCACGCCGAGCCGTGCGTGGCGATCATCAAGCACGCCAACCCGTGCGGGATCGCGATCGACGCGGACATCGCCGCAGCCCACCGTGGCGCCCACGAATGCGACCCCGTCAGCGCGTTCGGCGGTGTGATCGCCGCGAACCGCGAGGTCAGTGTGGAGATGGCGGAACAGGTGGCCGAGATCTTCACCGAGGTGATCATCGCGCCGTCCTACGCCGACGGGGCCGTGGAGATCCTGCAGCGCAAGAAGAACATCCGGATCCTCGAGGCGCAGGCCCCGACCGCGGGGGAGCTCGAACGCAAGCAGATCTCCGGCGGAGTGCTGGTGCAGCAGCGCGACTCGCTCGACGCCGAGGGGGACGTGACCGGGGGCTGGACCAGGGCCTGCGGCGACGAGGCCGACGAGCAGACCCTGCGCGACCTGCTCTTCGCCTGGCGCGCCTGCCGGGCGGTCAAGTCCAACGCCATCCTGTTGGTCCAGTCCGGCGCCACGGTCGGCGTGGGCATGGGGCAGGTCAACCGTGTCGACTCCGCCCGGCTCGCGGTACAGCGGGCAGGGGAGCGGGTGACCGGGGCCGTAGCCGCGTCGGACGCGTTCTTCCCCTTCGCCGACGGTCTCGAGGTGCTGGCCGAGGCCGGCGTGCGCGCGGTGGTCCAGCCCGGGGGCTCCGTCCGCGACGCCGAGGTGATCGAGGCGGCCGAGAAGGCGGGAATCACCATGTACTTCACCGGCGCCCGGCACTTCTTCCACTGAGGATGTAGATGGAGCAGCAGGACGCGACGGCACTGACCCCACGTGCCCAGGCCAAGGCCCGGCGCCGCGACGAGATCCTCGCCGCGGCCGCCCGGCTCATGGCCCGGCGTGGGTTCCACGCCGTGCGCCTCGACGACATCGGCGCCGAGGTGGGCATCTCCGGGCCTGGCATGTACCGGTACTTCACCTCGAAGGAGGACGTGCTCGCCGAGATGCTGCTCGACATCTCGCGCCGACTCCGCGACGGCGGACGTGAGGCGGTGGAGCGGGGCGGAGATCCAGCGGAGGTGCTGGACTCGCTGCTGGGGGTCCACGTGGACTTCGTGGCGACCGAACCCGACCTGATCAGCGTGCAGTTCCGTGACCTGGGCGCCCTGCCGGCCGGCCCCCGGCACGAGGTGCGCAGTCTCCAGCGCGAGTACGCCGAGATGTGGGTCGACGCGCTGGTCCGCCTCCGACCCGAGCTGGCCGCGGTCGACGCGCGCGCCCACGTCCACGCGGTGTTCGGCCTGCTCAACTCCAGTCCCCGCCTGCCGTCGATGGCCGAGGCTGAACTGCGGCGGGTGCTCACGGCGATGGCGGCGGCGTCACTCCGAGCGTGAACCGGGGGCAACGCCCTCTGGGCCAGTGGAGAAGGTAGCGGGGCCCAGCCGCCAGTGTTCGTGGATATGGTCCCGGACGTGACCTGCACCGGAGCGATACCCGGCCCAGCCCGCGCCGCGGCGGTACCGCGGACATGGTCCGGAGTCGGCATCGCGTTGGTGGCCGTCATCGCGCTCCTGGCGGTGCTCGTGATCGCGCCAACCGTGGCCCCCGCTGCCGCCGGGCCCGCCGCCGGGGGAGTCGATCTGGAAGCGGAGGCCGCCCGCCTCGCCGACGAGCTCGGGGCCCCGGGTGTCGCCGTGGCGGTGGTCGACTCCACGGGTGTCGTGGGCAGCGCCCACCACGGGGTCGACGGCGACGGTGCGCCGGTCGGCGAGAGGACCACGTTCGTCTGGGGGTCGGTGTCCAAGTCCTTCGCGGCACTCGTCGTGTCCGTGCTCGACGAGTCGGGGACGCTGTCCGCCTCGGACCGGGTGGCCTCGGTCCTGCCGGCCCTGCGCGGGGGTGAGCTCGACACCACGGGAGTCACCATCGCCGACCTCGTCCACCACGTCTCCGGTCTGCCGCACCAGGTGGAAATCACAGACGTGTGGGGGCGCACCAGCCCTGCCTCGGAGGTCGTCCCCGAGATCGCGGACGTGGCGGGCCTCGGACCGCGGGGCACCTACCGATACTCGAGCCTCAACTATCTCCTGCTCCAGGCGGTTGTCGAGACCGTGACGCAGCGGCCCTACGGTGACGTGCTCGACGAGGTCCTCGCCTCGACCGCCGGAGTGACCGACGTCGTCACCGACCCGGGCCGGTTCGCCGAGGACGTCCCTCCGGGCCACGCGCCGTACTTCTTCGGCGAGAGACCCGTGGACGTGGGGTTCGACTCCGCGGGGCTCGCCTACGGCTACCTGTCCGGCCCGACGGACTCCCTCGCGAAGTACGCGGCGTGGCAGCTCGGCGACCTCCGGTCCACGTCGACGGAGTCGGTCGAGCGGCGGGACGGAGCGGTGGGGACGGGGACCGGTGGCCGGTACGGCAACGGCCTGATCTTCGAGGACAGGTCGGACGGCGACGACGACGAGGTGACCGTGGTCCGCCATTCCGGAGCGGTCCCCGGGTACTTCACCTATCTCGCCCTGGCCCCTGAGCGTGACGTCGGGGTGGTGCTGGTGGCCAACTCCTACGGCGAGCTCCGATCGGGGGAGTCGGCCGGCGCGGCCGGGGCGTTCGCCGACCGGATCATGGGGTTGCCCTCCGGTGCGCAACCCGACTCCGGGTTGTACACCGGGGTGATCGTCGGCGGGATCGTGCTGGTGCTGCTGCTCGTCGCCCTGCTCGGATGGGTGGTGACCGGACTGGTAAGGAGGCCCTCGCCACGCAGGTCCACACGGGCGACCGTCACGCGCGTCCTGCTGGTGTCACTCGTCGGCGCCGCCCTCCTGGTGGGCGGGTTGCTCGGCGTCCCCGCGGTGGTCGGGGTGCCGCTCGGGGTCGCTTCGCTGTGGGCCCCTGATGCCGCCCTGCTCGTCTGGTTGACGATGGGCCTGGTGTTCCTCGTGACGGCCGTGACGGTTGCGCGCGAGCTCGCCTGGAACCACCGTGTCTCCGGCGGGGTCAGCGCCAGCCCAGATCGTCCAGCAGACGGCTGAGCTCCGCACGGTAGCGGTCCACGTTCTCCAGCTTGACGTGTTCGTATCCGCGCACCATGTCCGGTAGCCCGGCCAGCGCGAGAGCGGCCTCGTGCCAGGCCGCGTCCCTGCCGGCCGGGCCCGTCCGCCGGAGTTCGGAGGTCAGCCGGTCGACCAGCCCGCGGTACTCGGCCAGCAGCTCCCGTTCGACCCTGCGGACCCCGGCGTAGCCGAACACGTCGAGCGGGGTGCCGCGCAGGCGCTTCAACCGGGCCAGCGCCGCCATGGCCGGCATGGCCCTGGGGCCGATCGAGATCTTCTTCTTCATCCCCATCGCACGCAGGGCCGGCGGGTGCAGTCGCAGCTCGGCTACGGCGCCCTCGCCCCAGTCCTCGGTGACCTGCGCGGCGAACCCGGGGTCCACGGCCAACCGGGCCACCTCGTACTCGTCCTTGTAGGCCATGAGCTTGTGCAGGTGACGGGCCACGGCGAGGGTGAGTTGACCTGGGGCGGCACCGCCCACGCCGGGGTCCTGCAGGGCCTCGGCCGCGCGGAGGTCCTCGACCCGGCGCACGTAGTCCGCCGCGTAGGTCTCGCTCTGGTAGCCGATCAGCTCGTCGGTGCGCAGGGCCACGACGGCCCGGAGTTCGTCGGAGGCCTCCTCGCCCAGGACCGTGAGCAACCGCTCGCACGCCGGCGACGGGACGTGACGGTCAGTGGTCGCGGTGGATACCGGCTGGTGGAGATCAGCGACCAGCCTCGTCAGGGCCTCCGGATCCGCGAGGGCCTGACGCCCGCGGCGGAACGCCTGGAGGTTCGCCTCGACGGCCACGCCGTTGAGCTCGATCGCCTGCTCGATCGCGGTGGCGGAGATGGGCAGCGCACCGCTCTGGTATGCCGCGCCCACCATGAGCATGTTGGACGACTGCGTGGAGCCGAAGAGGTTCTCCGTGATCGTGCCGGGGTCCAGGTAGACGCCTCGGTCCGAGGCGCGGCCGATGACGGCCTGGATGTCCGAGTCGGACGGGAAGTGCACGGAGGTATCGATCACCATCTGGCCCGTCGGGACCTGCGTGGTCGACACGACCGACGTGGTGCGCCCGGGTTCCGCGACCTTGAGGTGGGTGCTGTCCGCACCGACGAGCCCGTCACAGCACAGATAGAGGTCGCAGTCGCCGGCGCCGATCTTCGGGGGTTGCTCGAGCGGGGTCCGGGACACCCGGATGTCGGAGACCACGGCGCCGCCCTTCTGCGCCAACCCGGTCATGTCGAGGGTGCGGGCGGAGTTGCCGTCGAGGACCGCCGCCGTGGCCAGGACCGCCGAGACGGTGACGATGCCCGTGCCCCCGATTCCGGTCAGGCGTAGCGAGAAACCACGCGCGGGGTCGACCGCGGCGCGGGTCGGCTCCGGGATCGCGGTCGCGTCGAGAGCCGGGGCGGTGGCCACCCGTTCGGTCTTCTCGCCCGGGACCACCGTGACGAACGCCGGGCAGTCGCCTTCGAGGCACGAGAAGTCGAAGTTGCAGGTCGACTGGTCGATCTGGGTCTTGCGACCGAACTCGGTCTGGACGGGGTGGACAGACAGACAGTTGGATTTGCGGCCGCAGTCGCCGCAGCCCTCACAGATGCGCTCGTTGATGACCACCCGTTCGGCGGGGGTCGGGTAGGTGCCACGCTTGCGGTGGCGGCGCTTCTCCGCAGCGCAGTACTGGTCGTGGACCAGGACCGTGACGCCGGGGACCGCGGCGAGCTCCCGCTGGATCTCGAGGGTGTCCCGGCGATCGCGGACCTCGATGCCGCGCGGGAGCCCCTGGGACCTGGTGGCCTTGACGTCGTCGGTGGTGACGACGATCCTGGCGACCTTCTCGGCCTGGAGCAGTCGCAGGATCTCGGGTAGGTCCATCTGACCGACGGGGTCCTGGCCGCCCGTCATGGCGACGGTGCCGTTGTAGAGCAGCTTGTAGGTGATGTTGTCACCCGAGGCGACGGCGGCGCGGAGTGCGAGCGACCCGGAGTGCATGAAGGTCCCGTCGCCGATGTTCTGCACCATGTGGCGCTCGGTGAGGAAGGGCGACATGCCCGTCCACTGCAGGCCCTCGCCGCCCATCTGGGTGACACCGGTGACGGTACCGACCTGCTGTTCGTCCATCATCAGCACCATGGCGTGACAGCCGATGCCACCGCCCACGAGCGTTCCGTCGGCGACCTTGGTGGAGCTGTTGTGGGGGCAGCCGGAGCAGAAGTACGGGGTGCGGGTGGTGGCGAGCGGCAACGCGATGCGCGAGCGACCGCGGCCGGGTCCGTCGAGCCAGGCCCGGGCGGGCTCGATTCCGTGGACCGTGCCCAGTCGCTGCGCCAGGCCGCGGGTCACCGAGTCCACGTCCAGCTCGCCGAAACGGCTGAACAACGTCGAACCGTCCTCGTGGGCCTTGCCCACGACGCCCGCCACCCCGGGGCGGCGGAACATGATGTCCCGGATCATGGTCTCGATGAAGTCGCGCTTCTCCTCGACCACGATCACCTCGTCGAGGCCGGTCATGAACTCGTCCAGGATCGTGCGCTCCAGCGGATAGATCATGCCCAGCTTGAGGATCCGGATGCCGAGGCGTCCGAGCGCGGCGTCGTCCAGGCCGAGTCGACGCAGGGATTCGCGGACCTCGAGGTAGGTCTTGCCGGCCGCGACGATGCCGATCCGGTCGTCAGACGTCGACTGCACGATCCGGTTGAGCCTGTTGAGCCGCGCGTACTCCAGTGCGCGGGGGATGCGGATGGTGAGCTGGTTCTGCTCCAGCTCCATCAGACTGGCCCCGAGCAGCTGGCCCGACGGTACGTGCGGGCTGGTCCCGAGGTCGCCGTAGACCGGCAGGATCCGGTCCGGGTCGACGATCGCGGTCGACGAGGCGTCCGCGACGTGCGAGGAGATCTTCATGGCCGACCACAGGCCGGAGACCCGGGACAGCAGTGCGGCGTGGACCCCGAAGTCGAGGACGTCCTGGGAGTCCGCCGGGTAGAGCGTCGGGAGGTAGAGGTCGGCGAGCGCGAGCTCGGAGGAGCACGGCACCGTCGACGACTTGGCACCGGGATCGTCGCCGACGAACGCGACGGCACCGCCGGTGGGGTCGGTCCCGATGAGGTTGGCGTGGCGGATCGCGTCGGTCGCGCGGTCCAGCCCGGGGGCCTTGCCGTACCAGTACCCGACGACACCCTGCAGTGGCGCACCCCCGGTGTTCGCGGTGGATCGCAGGGTTCCCGTGCGGTGGGCGAGCTGAGAACCCATGACGGCGGTCGCGCCGGCCTCCTCGTTGAGGGCGGGGCGGTGCACGACATCGACCGGGTCGAGGAACTCACGGCGCCGGGCCAGTTCCAGGTCGTACCCCGCGAGCGGTGACCCCTCGTACCCGCTGACCAGGCTCGCGGTGAACAGGTTCTGCCTGCGGTCGAGCCGGGCGCGATCACGGACCGTGCGCACCATCGCCTGGATCCCGGTCAGAAAGACGCTGCCGCTCTCGCGCGTGTAGCGGTCAGAGAGCGAGAACGAACCGGCGTCTGCCCGTCCGGTACGTGGGAGATCGTCGTGTGTGCCGCTCGGCGGGCCCAGTAGGGAGGTCATCGGTCTCACCCGGCCTTGTCGAAGTCGTGAACTGAGTCGAAGTCGTGAACTGATATGCCCAGGCTAGGCGCGATGGTGATGCGCGTCACGTGGTCAGTGTTTCCCTGGGCACTCTGTACAGAAGGTCGGGCGACAACCTGCAACGAGTGAGCATACTGTCCACCTAGCCGTCATATATCGTGTGCACATGGACGCGGCTCCCCACATAGATGACACCGACCGTCGGCTCCTGAAGATCGTCCTGGCGGCCCCCCGGGTCGGGGTGCGCGAGTTCTCCCGACGTCTCGGGGTGGCCCGCGGAACCGCTCAGGCCCGGCTCGACAAACTCGAGGCGCGGGGTGTGCTCGGGTCGTGGGCGCCGACGCTCGATCCGGCGGCGCTCGGCTACCCGCTCTCCGCGTTGGTCCACATCCAGATGGCGCAGGCCGAGCTGGAGGAGACGTGTGCCGGCCTGGCGGAGGTGCGCGAGATCCTCGAGGTGATGAGCGTGGCGGGGGAGTTCGACATCGTCTGCCGGGTGGTGGCCCGCGATCACGCGCATCTCGAGGAGGTGTTCAGCGCGATAATCTCCACGCGAGGCGTCCTGCGGACCCGGACCGAGGTGATCCTGCGTCAGCGGGTCGGTCCCCGTCTCGCGCAACTGCTCGACGGGTGAGGGTCACTCCCAGATGCGCGCGAACGGGTGGGCCGCCTCGTACTCGGTTGCCAGCTCGAGGAGGAGGCGGTCCTGGCCGATACGGGCGGACAGGTGCACGCCGATCGGCATGCCGTCCGGGGCCGTGCCGGTGGGGAGTGAGACGGCGGGGGAGCCGGCGATGTTCTGCAGTGGGGTGAAGGTGACCCAGTCGGAGACCCGCCGCAGGTGGGTCTCGTAGGGCAGGTCCGCGTCCAGGTATCCGACCTCCGGGGTCTCGTGACCGACCACGGGGTTGAGGTAGACGTCGACGTCGCCGAAGCTCGCGTCGAACCGACGCCTGGTCCGGTGCAGGCGGTACAGGTGCACGGGCAGTGCGGCCAGTCTCCGTCTGGCCATCCCCGCCAGGCCGATGGTGAACGGGTCGAGGAGGTCGGCGTCGAACCCTGGGCCGAACATGCCCCGGCCGCCGGTGGCGGTACCCAGGGCGAGCAGCCCCCAGTAGGCGATGAAGTCCTCGCGGAACGACGCCGGGACCGGCGCGGGGGTCGGCACGACCTCGTGGCCCAGCGCGGCCAGTCGCTCGGCGGCCTCGCGGACCACGGCCAGGGTGGCGGGGTCGGTCGGACCGCCCGCCGGGCTGTGCTCGACCAGGCCGATCCGCAGCCGCCGGCCGGGGGCCGGGGCCACCGGTCCTATCGGCGGGACGCCGGTGGGGCGGTGTCCGGCTTCGAAAGCGGTGAGGAACGCGACGGTGTCCCGGACCGACCTGGTGACGACGGACTGGGAGATGATCGGGATCGGCATACCGGCCGAGAACTTCTCGTCGGGGTGCCTGCCGCGACTCGGTTTGAACCCCACCAACCCGGTGACCGCGGCGGGGATGCGGATCGACCCGCCGCCGTCGTTGGCGTGGGCGATCGGCAGCGCTCCGGCGGCCACCAGTGCTGCGGAACCCCCCGATGACCCGCCACTGGTGCGACCGGTGTCCCACGGGTTCCGGGTCACCAGGCCACCCTGCCGCTCGGTGGCGGCCGTCCAGCCGAACGGTGGCATCGCGGTGGTCCCCACCGGGTTGAGGCCGGTCGCGCGGAAGAGCGGCGCGTAGGGGCCGTCCCGGAGCGCGGGGTCCGTGGGGACCGCGGACGAACCGAGTGTCATGGGCAGGCCCTCGACCCGGACCGCGTCCTTGAACGCCGACGGCACGCCGGAGAGCGGGGCCGACAGTTGTGAGGTCCCGACCCAGGCCGCCCGGCGGCGGGCGCGGTCGAAATCGGTGTGCACCAGAGCCCCGAGCACGGGGTCGACCGCAGCGCAGCGCTCGATCGCCGCCTCCACGAGCTCAGTCGGGGAGACCTCCCGGCCGCGAATGCGGGCCGCCAGCGCGGTGGCGTCGTCGTAGCCGAGTGCGTCGTCCCGGAAGGCGTCCAGGCGGCGTCGCGCGGTGGCGGACGTCGTGTCGGCGGGGGAGTCGGTTGTGGTGTCGGTCACGCCCCCACTGTAGGGGCGCCCCCTTGACAATCGCTGACCCTCTCGTGCATTTTAGGGGTACCTAACTTAGGCGAGGGTCACCTTATCCTCGTCGTCGAGCCGGCAAGACGTCGAGCAGGCAACCCGTGGAGGGCCAACCATGACAGTGCACCCGATCGTGTCGGATCCGGTCGTCACGGGCGCTCGACGTCTGCTCGACGGGGCGGGTATCGCCACCATCGCCGTCCGCGGGACCAAGGACCGTTCGGATGTCATGGTCTCCGCCCAGCACCGCTGGATCGGTGGCGGGGCCGTCGTCGTCACCGGGGCCCCGGCGCCCTGGTCGGGCCTGATCGTGGAACCCGGCTCCTCCGTGGAGGTCGTCGTGATGATCGACGAGTTCGCTCCGATCGTCGAGGCCAAGGTCCACGTGGCCAGCCTCTACGGCTTCGGCGTGGCGCGGGCGGCCCGCCAGGGCGAGGGGTGGGTCGTGGAGATCGAGATCGAACTCGGTGAGCTCCAGGTTCGTCGGCTCGGTCACGAGGGAACCGTCCTGGCCCGCGAGCTGGACTCGGTGCCCTCGGACCCGCTGGCGAGCGCGGCGCCCGGTCTCGCGGACGAGATCCGGGCGCGTTTCGGCGAGGAACTGGCGATCCTGGCCGGGTCGCAGGACCCGGCGCAGCCGCCGTTCGTGCTGGGCGTCGACCCGGACGGTCTCCATCTGCTGACCGCCCTGGGGGTCGACGCCGACGTCATGCACGTGCCGTTCAGCACGCGCGCGGAGTGCGCGGGCGATGTGGTCCGCGAGATGGGCCACTACGTGGCACGCGCGAGCTGACCGGTCCCACCCACGGTGCCCGGCCGCGGTGCCCGGCCCGCTGCCGGGCCGACTCCCTACTCCGTGGGGTGGATCAGTCCGTGGAGTAGGTCAGGCAATCGGCCGTGTCGGCGCCCGCACCGATCGTGACGGACTCCGCCGAGCAGAGCAGGTCCTTGTTGTGCGTGCACTCCACACGCTGGCACGCGCCCACGTGTGCGCTCGCGGTGGGCAGCCCGCCGCGGACGTCCAGGGAGATGAAGGTGCCGCACTCGGCGTGGTCCGGGGATCCGGCGACAGTGATGGCCGGGGCGGTGCAGGCGTCGTCGGCGTTGAACGAGCACGTGGTGGCGGTGCAGGTGCTGATTCCGGTGAGAGTGGCCATGGTGGTTGCTCCTCGTATCGGGGGTGGTGACTCCGGGGGTGATGATTCCGGGGGTGTCGACTCCGATCCGGTCGTGTCGGACCGTTCGGGTGGCACCGAGTCAACCCCTGATCACCTCGACTTGCAAGCAAGGCCAGGCTCTGCTATGAGAGGTAAGCCTTAGCGACTGAACTGCAGTTTCGCCCGGAATTCACCTGCGTGCCCCGTGACCACGCTGTCGTCGTGAGTCGTCGCCGGCGGGCACATTCGGGTGGGCTCAGGGGGTCGGGACCTCCCAGGGGGGCCGGGCGAGGACGGAACCGGTCTCGAGGAGGGACTTGAGATTGGCCAGGACCGCTGGCCAACCATGCGAGATCCCCGCGTGCATCTCGCTGTCCGGCAGCTTCTCGTGGGTCACCGTGAGCCTGACGATCTCGTGATAGGGCTCCACCTCGAACGTCACGACGGACGGTTCGCGCCGCGCCGCCTGTCCGGGGGAGTCCTCGAAGGTGATCACCAGTCGGGTCGGGGGGACGGCTTCGAGGACGGTGCCCGTCACGTCGGCCGCGCCGCTGCCGTCGGTTCGGCGGTGCTCCCACGTTGAGCCTGGCTGCCAGTCCGAGACGTTGGCGTGGCCCCAGTAGGCGGCGGTGAGGTCGGCGTCGGTCAGCGCCTCCCACACCCGCTCGGGCGTCGATTCGATGTAGGTCACGTACACGTAGTCGGGGATCATGACGGCTCCTTCTGCTGTGGATCGGATGGCGGCGAGGGCGCGCAGTCTCGGGGCGTCGAACTCCGAGATCCACCGGCGCTCGATGTCGTGGATCGGTGTGGGGTCGAGATAGTGCAGTCGCTCACGACCTCGGCGGACCACGGTCACGAGGTGAGCGCGGACGAGGATGTCGAGGTGTTTGGTGGCGGATTGCCTGGTCATGTCAAGCCGGTCGCACAGCTGGCCCAGGGACTGTCCGTTCTGCTCGCGGAGTCGGTCGAGAAGTCGCCGACGGGTCGGGTCGGCCAGGGCTCGGAAGATCGGGTCGACGTCCACCCGCCCATTATGCACCCATTTGGTTGCATAAATCTAGACCTGCGAGTGAGGATTCAGGTCGCGCACTCTGGACTTCTGTGAGGCAGGGCACTATGGTCAAACTCAGTTAATCCGACTTAACTGAAAGGGAGCGGCACTGATGACTTCCGCGACCACCGATCACCCGACCACCAACCGCCAGGCGCACGAGGAACTCCTCACCGACCTCCGCGACCGCCTCGAGCGGGCCGCGCTGGGCGGCGGGGAGAAGGCCCGCGCCCGTCACCTCGAGCGGGGCAAGCTGCTCGCCCGCCAGCGCGTGGACGTTCTCCTGGACCCCGGTAGCCCGTTCCTCGAGCTCTCCCCGCTGGCCGCTGAGGAGATGTACGGGGGTAAGGCGCCGGGCGCCGGCGTCGTCGCCGGGATCGGCCGCGTGTCCGGGCGCGAGTGCCTGGTGATCGCCAACGACGCGACGGTCTCCGGCGGCACCTACTACCCGATGACGGTCAAGAAGCACCTCCGTGGCCAGGAGGTGGCGCTGGCCAACAACCTGCCGTGCATCTACCTGGTGGACTCGGGCGGAGCGATGCTGCTCCAGCAGGACGACGTCTTCCCGGACCGGGACCACTTCGGCCGCATCTTCTACAACCAGGCCACCATGTCGGCCCAGGGGATCCCGCAGATCGCCGCCGTCATGGGGTCCTGCACCGCCGGCGGTGCCTACGTCCCGGCGATGAGCGACGAGGCCATCATCGTCCGTAACCAGGGCACGATCTTCCTCGCCGGTCCGCCGCTGGTGAAGGCGGCCACCGGGGAAGAGGTCACCGCCGAGGATCTCGGTGGTGGCGATCTGCACGCCAAGACCTCGGGCGTGGTGGACCACCTGGCCGACGACGACTACGACGCCCTGATGAAGGTCCGCGAGATCATCGCGACCTGTCCGCCGGCGCCCGAGCCGGACTGGGAGGTGCTCGAGTCCCGTGAGCCCGTACGCCCGCAGACCGACCTCTATGACCTGGTGCCGGTCGATTCCCGGACCCCGTACGACGTCCGCGACATCATCGGCACCGTCGTCGACGGCGGCGAGTACACCGAGTTCAAGAAGGACTACGGCACGTCGATGGTCACCGCGTTCGCGCACATCCACGGTCATCCTGTGGGGATCATCGGCAACAACGGCGTCATCTTCTCCGAGTCCGCGCTCAAGGGCGCGCACTTCATCGAGTTGTGTGACCGCCGCAAGATCCCGTTGATCTTCCTCCAGAACATCACCGGCTTCATGGTCGGCCGCCAGTACGAGGCGGGCGGCATCGCCAAGAACGGTGCCAAGATGGTCGCCGCCGTGGCGTGCGCGCGCGTCCCCAAGTTCACGGTGGTCGTGGGCGGTTCTTTCGGCGCCGGCAACTACTCGATGTGTGGCCGTGCGTACTCGCCGCGCTTCCTGTGGATGTGGCCCAACGCCCGGATCGCCGTGATGGGCGGGCCGCAGGCGGCGGACACCCTCGCGTCGGTCCGTGCCGCGCAGGTGACCAAGGCGGGCGGTGAGTGGACCGACGAGCAGCAGGCGGAGTTCACCGCGCCCATCCGTGAGCAGTTCGAGGAGCAGTCCACCGCGTACTACTCCACGGCCCGCCTCTGGGACGACGGGATCATCGACCCCGCCGACACCCGCACCGTCCTCGGCCTGGCCCTCGCGGCCGCGGCCAACGCCCCCCTCGAGCCGGTCAACAACGGCGTCTTCAGGATGTGAGAAGCCCCATGTCAGAGGAATTGTCCCAGAAACTCCACACCGTGTTGGTGGCCAACCGCGGCGAGATCGCGTGCCGCGTGATCCGCTCGCTGCGGGCGGCGGGAATCCGCTCGGTCGCCGTGTACTCGGATGCCGACGCCGACGCGCTGCACGTGCGCATGGCCGACGCCGCCGTTCGTCTGGGCCCGGCCCCGGCCACGCAGTCCTACCTCGACTTCGAGAAGGTGATCGACGCGTGCCGCCAGACGGGCGCGCAGGCCGTCCACCCGGGCTACGGTTTCCTGTCCGAGAACTCGCGGTTCGCGCGGGCGCTCGAGGAGGAGGGCCTGATCTTCGTGGGGCCTCCGGCCACCGCGATCGAGACCATGGGCGACAAGATCACGGCCAAGGCCGCGGTGTCGGCCCGGGACGTTCCCACCGTGCCCGGGATCTCCCGGCCCGGACTGACCGACGACGACCTGGTCGCCGGCGCCGAGGAGGTCGGGTACCCGGTTCTCGTCAAGCCGTCCGCGGGCGGCGGCGGCAAGGGCATGCGCCGCGTGGAGCGAGCGGAGGACCTGCGCGCCGCGCTCGACTCCTCCCGCCGCGAGTCGGCAGGTGCCTTCGGCGACGACACGCTGTTCCTCGAGCGGTTCGTCGACACCCCGCGCCACATCGAGGTGCAGGTCCTCGCCGACACCCACGGCAACGTCATCCACCTGGGCGAGCGTGAGTGCTCCCTGCAGCGCCGCCACCAGAAGGTCATCGAGGAGGCGCCCAGCGCGCTGCTCGACGAGGTCACCCGTCAGCGAATCGGCACCGCCGCGTGCGACGCCGCCCGCTCGGTGGGTTACGTGGGCGCCGGCACCGTCGAGTTCATCGTCTCGGCCAAAGCTCCGGACGAGTTCTTCTTCATGGAGATGAACACCCGACTGCAGGTCGAGCACCCGGTCACCGAGATGGTCACCGGCGTGGACCTGGTGGACTGGCAGGTACGCATCGCCGCGGGCGAAGAGTTGACGCTGCGCCAGGAGGACATCACCCTCACCGGTCACGCGATCGAGGCGCGCGTCTACGCGGAGGACCCGGCCAAGGGCTTCCTGCCGACCGGCGGCACCGTCCTCGGACTCGAAGAGCCCACGGGCAGCGGGATCCGCGTGGACTCCGGCCTGCGCGTCGGCACGGTCGTCGGCAGCGACTACGACCCCATGCTGGGCAAGGTCATCGCGCACGGCGCCGACCGCGGCGAGGCGCTGGCCCGTCTCGACGCCGCGCTGGCCAGTACCCACGTCCTGGGCCTGCGGACCAACATCGACTTCTGTCGCTTCCTGCTCTCGCAGCCGGAGGTCGTGGCCGGTGATCTCGACACGGGTCTGCTCGACCGCACGGTCGACAACTACACCGCCACCCCGGCGCCCGAGGGTGCACTGGTCGCCGTGGCCATGCACCGCACCGAGGAGCGCTGGGCCCGCGTGCCGGCCAACCGGCGGGGTCCGTGGGACGTGCCCAACGGCTGGCGGGTCGGTGGGCGCGCCGAGGTGTGGACCCGGTTGGACTCAGGTCCGGGTTCGGATGCCGTCACCGTCGGACTCAAGGGGACCCCCGACGACGCCGAGGTCACCATCACCGACGCGACCATCGGCTCCACGGCCGAACCCGAGGTCTCCTCCCGGCACCGGGCCAGGGTCGCCCGCGACGGCGGGTCGCTCCGACTGACCGTCGACGGCACCCAGCAGCGCTGGACCGTCGTCCGTTCCCGTGACCACAGGGCTGCGGACACCTTCTGGGTGGCCGGCGACGGCGGGACCTGGGACCTGCGGATGCTCCCGCTGATCGACTCCCGGATCCACGACGCCGGCATGTCGGACGGTCAGATCCTCAGCCCCATGCCCGGCTCGGTCATCGCCTGCTTCGTCGACGACGGCGACGAGGTGACCGCAGGGCAGAACGTCCTGGCCGTCGAGGCCATGAAGATGGAACACGCGCTCACCGCGCCGGTCGACGGTGTGGTCCGGCTGCACGTCTCCACCGGCGAGCAGGTGCCCGCCGATCACCTGCTCGCGACGGTCGAGCCCCACCCCTCCACCGAGGATCCCCAAGGAGAAACCGATGCCTGAGTTGGAAGAGCACTACCAGGACCTCAAGGTCACCGTCGCGGAGTTCGCCGACAAGGTGGTCGCCCCCGCCTCGGCGGAGCACGACCGCAACCACACGTTCCCGTACGAGATCGTGGCCAAGATGGGCGAGATGGGCCTGTTCGGTCTGCCCTTCCCCGAGGAGTACGGCGGCATGGGCGGCGACTACTTCGCCCTCTCCCTGGCGCTCGAGGAGCTGGGCCGCGTCGACCAGTCGACCGCCATGACGCTCGAGGCCGGAGTGGGCCTCGGCGCGATGCCGATCTACCACTTCGGCACCGACGAGCAGAAGAACACGTGGCTGCCCGATCTCGCGACGGGCACGAAGCTCGCGGGCTTCGGCCTCACCGAGCCCGGTGCGGGATCGGACGCAGGGGCCACCAAGACCACCGCGAAGCGTGACGGCGACGAGTGGGTGGTCAACGGCAACAAGCAGTTCATCACCAACTCGGGAACCGACATCACCTCGCTGGTCAACGTCACGGCGGTGACCGGGGAGCGGCGGGCCGCGGACGGATCGGTGAAGAAGGCCATCTCGACCATCATCGTCCCGTCGGGCACGCCCGGCTTCACGGTCGAACCGGCCTACGACAAGGTCGGCTGGAACTCCTCCGACACGCACCCGCTGACCTTCGCCGACGTGCGGGTCCCGGCGGACAACATCCTCGGTGAGGAGGGGCGCGGTTACGCGAACTTCCTGTCGATCCTCGACGAGGGCCGCATCGCGATCGCCGCGGTGGCCACCGGTGCCGCCCAGGGTTGCGTCGACGAGTCGGTCAGGTACGCGCGTGAGCGCGAGTCCATGGGCCAGAAGATCGGTTCGTTCCAGGCGATCTCCTTCAAGATCGCCCGCATGGAGGCCCGCGCCCACACCGCGCGCTGTGCCTACTACGAGGCCGCGCGTCTCATGCTGGCGGGCAAGCCCTTCAAGAAGGAGGCCGCCATCGCCAAGATGGTCTCCTCGGAGGCGGCCATGGACAACGCCCGCGATGCCACCCAGATCCACGGCGGCTACGGCTTCATGAACGAGTACCTGGTCGCCCGGCACTACCGCGATTCCAAGATCCTCGAGATCGGCGAGGGCACCACCGAGGTCCAGCTCATGCTGATCGCGCGCGGGCTGGGGCTGTAGAGATGTCCGAGACCCGCAAAGAGGTTCTCCAGCGTGGTCTGTGGTTCGAGGAGTACGAGGTCGGCACCGCCTATCTCCACCGCCCGGGCCGCACGATGACCGAGACGGACAACGTCCTGTTCACCACACTGACCATGAACACCCAGGCCCTGCACCTGGACGCCGCGTGGTCGGCCGAGCAGCCGGGCTTCGGCGGGGAGCGGCTCATGAACTCCATGCACACGCTCTCGACCCTCGTCGGACTGTCGGTCGCCCAGCTCACGCAGGGCACCATCGTGGCCAACCTGGGCTTCTCCGAGGTCAGCTTCCCCAAGCCGATGCTGCACGGGGACACCCTCTACGCCGAGACCGTGTGCACCGAGAAGCGGGAATCGAAGTCGCGTCCGGGCGAGGGCATCGTGACCCTCGAGCACATCGGACGCAATCAACACGGCGACATCGTGGCCAAGGCCGTCCGCAAGACCCTGGTCCGCAAGCGCCCCACCGAGTCCACGGGCCAGGGATCGGCATGACCCCGGCGCCCGTGTGGACCCCGCCCGGTCCGGCACTGTTGTTCTGCCCGGCCGACCGACCGGAGCGGTACGGCAAGGCCGCCGAGCGTGCGGACGTGGTGATCGTGGACCTCGAGGACGCGGTCGCGCCCGAGTCCCGCCCGGCTGCCCGCGAGGCTCTGCGGGCGTCGGCTCTCGATCCGGAGCACACGATCGTGCGCGTCAACCCGGTGGGCTCCGACGACCACGATGCCGACCTCGCGGCCCTCGCCGACACCGACTACCGGTGCGTCATGCTCGCCAAGACCGAGTCCGCCGCACAGGTCGCCGACGTTCACTCGGCGACCGGCGCCGCGGTGCTGGCCCTGGTCGAGACCCCGCTCGGCGTGATCCGCGCTGCGGAGATCGCCGCCGCCCCCGGATGCTCCGGGATGATGTGGGGGGCCGAGGACCTGCTGGCGGCGATGGGCGGCTCCACCAGCCGCTTCTCGGACGTCGAGGCGGGAGGCCCCCGGGTCGCGGGGGAGTACCGAGACGTCCCCCGGCACGCCCGTGCGCAGGTCGCGCTCGCCGCGGCGGCGTTCGGGCGCTGGGCGGTGGACTCGGTCCACCTCGACATCGCCGACGAGGCGGGTCAGCGCGCCGAGGCGCTCGACGCCGTCGCGCTCGGGTTCGTGGGCACGGCCTGTATCCATCCGTCCCAGGTGGCGGTGGTCCGGCAGTCCTACGCGCCCGACGACGACGAGGTGGCCTGGGCCCGGAAGGTCCTCGCTGCCGCCGAGAGCAACCAGGGCGTCTTCCAGCTGGACGGCCGCATGGTCGACGGCCCCGTCTTCCGCCAGGCCGAGGCGACGATGCGTCGCGCCGCGGCCGTCACCACCTGATACTGCAACCCCCACTTCGTGGGCCGTCCGCCACACCTTCAAGGAGCACCGAGATGACCACCACCGATCTCGATTCCACCCCCCTCGACCCCGCACTGTCCCATACGCGCGGTGAGACCGACGTCCCGCTGCTCACGCAGACGATCGCCGACAACCTGGCCACCACGGTCGAACGGTTCGGCGACCGCGATGCCCTGGTCGACGTCCAGGCCGGGCGCCGTTGGACCTACACCGATTTCCACGCGGACGTCCGACGGCTGGCCTCGGGGCTGCTTCGGCTCGGGATCCGGACCGGCGACCGCGTCGGCATCTGGTCTCCCAACCGCTGGGAGTGGGTGATGATCCAGTACGCCACCGCCGAGATCGGCGCGGTGCTGGTCAACATCAACCCCTCCTACCGCGTCCACGAGTTGGAGTACGTGCTCAAGCAGGCCGGCATCAAGGCCGTCGTCGCGGCGCCCCAGTTCAAGGACTCCGACTACACCGGCATGCTCTCGCAGGTCCAGCCGAGCTGCCCGGACCTCGAGGTGGTCGTGCTCTTCGGCGACGAGGAGTGGGAGTCGATGATGTCGGGGCCCACCGACGCCGAGGAACTGAACGGGATCCGCGCCGGACTCGGCGCCGGCGACCCCATCAACATCCAGTACACCTCGGGCACGACGGGATTCCCCAAGGGCGCCACCCTCTCGCACATCAACATCCTCAACAACGGGTTCTTCGTGGGCGAGACGATCAACTACTCGGAACTGGACAGGGTCTGCATTCCGGTGCCCTTCTACCACTGCTTCGGCATGGTGATGGGCAACCTCGCGTGCACCACCCACGGGTCGTGCATGGTGATCCCCGCGCCGGCGTTCGACCCGGCCGCCTCGCTGCGGGCGGTCGAGCAGGAGGAGTGCACGAGCCTGTACGGCGTGCCGACCATGTTCATCGCCGAACTCGCACTGGAGGACTTCGACTCCTACGACCTGTCGTCCCTCCGTACCGGGATCATGGCGGGTTCGCCGTGCCCGGAGGCGACCATGCGTCAGGTGATCGACCAGATGAACATGGAGGAGGTGTCGATCTGTTACGGCATGACCGAGACCTCCCCGGTGTCCACCCAGACCCGTGCCGACGACTCGCTGGATCGCCGCGTCGCCACCGTCGGGCGGGTCGGCCAGCACCTGGAGATCAAGATCGTCGATCCCGAGTCGGGGCAGACCCTGCCGCGCGGGGAGGCGGGGGAGTTCTGCACCAAGGGCTACAGCGTGATGGTCGGGTACTGGAACGAGCCGGAGAAGACCGCCGAGGCGCTCGACGCCGACGGGTGGATGCACACCGGTGACATCGGGGAGATGGACGCCGACGGGTACGTCACGATCACCGGCCGCATCAAGGACATGGTGATCCGCGGCGGCGAGAACATCTATCCGCGCGAGGTGGAGGAGTTCCTCTACACCCATCCCGACATCCTCGACGCCCAGGTGATCGGGGTCCCGGATCCGAAGTACGGTGAGGAGCTCATGGCGTGGGTCCGCCTCAAGCCGGGGCGCGACGACCTGACGGCAGACGAGGTGCGCGACTTCGCCACCGGCAAGCTGGCCCGTCACAAGATCCCGAAGTATGTCCACGTGGTGGACGAGTTCCCGATGACCGTCACCGGCAAGGTCCGCAAGGTCGACATGCGAAAGACGGCCATCGAGATCCTCGGCATCGCCTGACGACCTCCCCAGATCTGACAAGGAGTATGTGTATGTCCAGCAAGATCATGACCGCGGTGGAGGCCGTCGCGGACATCCCGGACGGGGCGTCGATCGCCGCCGGCGGGTTCGGACTGTGCGGGATCCCGCAGGTCGTCATCGAGGCACTCGCGGCCCGCGACGTCGGGGACTTCGAGGTGTTCTCCAACAACGCCGGTGTCGACGGCAAGGGCCTCGGCATGCTCCTGGAGTCCGGCAAGCTCCGGCGCATCGTCTCCTCCTACGTGGGCGAGAACAAGGAGTTCGCGCGCCAGTACCTGTCCGGTGAGCTCGAGGTGGAGCTGACGCCGCAGGGCACGCTCGCCGAGCGGATGCGCGCCGGTGGCTCCGGGATCGGGGCGTTCTACACGCGCACGGGCGTGGGTACCTACGTGGCCGACGGCGGGATGCCGTGGAAGTACGACTCCGACGGCGGCGTCGCGCTGGCCTCGCCGCCCAAGGAGACCCGAGAGATCCGCGGCGAGACCTACGTGCTCGAGCAGGCCATCGAGGCCGACTTCTCGCTCGTGCGGGCCGCGGTCGCGGACCGCAGCGGTAACCTGCGGTTCAACCTCACCGCCCGCAACTTCTCGCCGTTGGCCGCGATGGCCGGCCGGGTGTGCATCGTCGAGGCGGAGAAGATCGTCGAGGTCGGCGAGCTGGCCCCCGACGACATCCATCTGCCCGGCATCTACGTGCACCGCCTGGTGCAGCTCACCCCGGAGCAGGTGGAGCAGACCAAGTGGATCGAGAAGACCACGACCAACCCGCCCTCGGAAGGACAGCGCTGATGAGCACCGCCGCACCTGACGCCACGCCCGCCCGGCTCGGCCGCGACCGCAAGGCCATGGCCGCCCGCGCGGCCCTCGAACTCTCCGACGGCCAGTACGTCAATCTCGGGATCGGTCTGCCGACCCTGGTGCCGAACTACGTCCCCGAGGGCGTCAACGTCACCCTGCAGTCCGAGAACGGATTGCTGGGTATCGGCCCGTACCCGCACCCGGACGATGTCGACCCGGACCTGATCAACGCAGGCAAGGAGACGGTGACCACGCTCCCCGGGTCCTCGATCTTCGACTCGGCCACCAGCTTCGGGATGATCCGCTCGGGAAAGATCGACGTGGCCATCCTCGGAGCCATGGAGGTCAACCCGGCCGGCGACATCGCCAACTGGATGGTCCCCGGCGCCATGGTCAAGGGCATGGGCGGCGCGATGGACCTCGTGGTGGGTGCCCGCCGCATCGTCGTGGTGATGGACCAGGTGGCCAAGGACGGCTCGTCCAAGATCGTCCCCGAGATCTCGCTGCCGCTCACCGGACTGGGCTGCGTGGACAGGATCATCACCGAGTTGGGGGTGTTCGATCGCGACTCCGACGGGCTCACCCTGATCGAGGTGGTCGACGGGGTGACCCTCGAGCAGGTGGCCTCCGCCACGGGAGCCCCGTACCGGGTGGCCGAGGGACTGCAGTAGACGGGACCGGGGTCATCACGTCACCGGCCGGCGGCGCCGTCGGACTCTGGACCACACCGGTCCGGGGTCGGGCGGCGCTCTCGGCTCTCGCCTGGGTCGCCCTGTACGTGGCGGGTCTCGTCGTCGTCGTCCTCCTGGGACTCCTCGCGGCACGGGCGGCTGGCACCGGACGCCCCGACACCGCGCTCCTCGCCCTGGTGGTGCTCGGCGGCACGGCGGTCGCGGCCCTGGTCGCCGTGCGGGTCCATCTGCTCCGACGACGCGGGCTGGAGTGGGCAGACGTGGGGCTGCGACGACCGGACCGGTCCCCGTGGCACCTGTTGTGGCAGATTCCCGCGGTGATGGTCGCGGGGGCCGTGGTCTCCATGGTCGTGCTCGTGCCCCTGGGAACCGGCCCGGAGGGCTCCGACGACGCGCTCGACGACCTCGCCACCGGCGGGCCGGCGTTCGTGCTCCTCGGGCTGCTCGCCGTCGCGGTGCTCGTGCCCGTGGCCGAGGAGGTGGTCTTCCGGGGGATCGTCCTGCCCGCGCTGCGCGCGAGGATGACGGCCGTGCCGGGGATCGCCCTGGCGGGTTCCGTCTTCGCCGTCGTGCACCTCATCCCGCCCGCCCTGCCCTATCTGCTGGTGGTGGGTGTCTCGCTGTGCGCGATGGCGCAGTGGTACCGGTCGATCGTCCCCGGGATCGTGCTCCACGGGGTCAACAACGCGGTGGTGTTCGGCGCAGTCGTCGCGACGGGGGCGGCCTGAGTCAGGCCAGCAGGGCTGACACAAGCAGAAGGACCGGGAGGGCACCGAGCGTGGTGAGAACCGCCGAGTCGCGCGCGAGCAGCACCCCGTGGCCGTAGCGGGTGGCCACCACGAGGACGTTCTGGGCGGTGGGCAGGGCCGCGGCCACCACCACGGTGAGCAGCTCGTGGCCTCGCATCCCCATGAGCCCGGCGCCGACGGCGTAGGCGAGCAGCGGGTGCGCGACGAGTTTCAGCCCGCTGGCGAGGGCGATCTCCCTGCGCGGGGACGCTCCCGCCTCGAGCACCTTGACCCCGTAGAGGGACATGCCGAACACCAGCAGCGCACCGGGAACCGAGATCTGACCGACCAGATGGACGGGTTCCAGGAGGCGCTCGGGAGGCGACCACGGCAGGGCGGCCACCACCACGCCGGCGAGCGCCGCCACGACGAGGGGGGTCCGGGCGGCCTGGAGCGCCGAGGCGATCGCGCCACCGCTTCCTGCGGTCGCGCCCTCGGCACGGGCGGCGCGCTCGAGGACGGCGATGGCGATCGGCTGCAGGACGGCCACCTGGAAGAGCAGGAGGGGCATGACGAAGCCGAAGTCCCCCAGGACGTAGACGGCGATGGGGATGCCGAGGTTCGCGGAGTTGACGTAGCTGGCGGCCAGGGCGCCGACCGCGAGGTCGGCAGCCCGCCGGCGGAACCACACTCTCGCGATGAGTACGTAGACCACCGCCATGACGACCGCCGTGACGGCGGAGACCACGAAGACGCCGGTGAAGACCTGGTCGAGCGTGGTGCGTGCCAGGGCGTCGAAGAGCAGTGCCGGGGTGGCGACGAAGAACACGAGCCGGTTGAGCACCAGGTGCGCGTCGGTGCCGAGAACGCGGCTACGGGCGAGCAGCCAGCCCAGTGCGACCACCGCGACGATCACGGCGAAGCCGTTGAGGACGCCGGCCACTGGCGGACTCCTGTGGTTGGGGGAGGGGGTTTACGGGAGGGGGAGCGGTAACGCCGATCGGGGCCGTGCGCTCCTGCGAGCAGGAGGCACGACCCCGATCGGGTTGCTGTTGTCCGGTCGGCGGCTAGGTGCCGCAGGCGGGACGTGCGGTGCGGTTCACCCGCGCCGAGCAGTAGCTCAGCGGCTGGTGAACGGCAGCAACGCCATCTCTCGAGCGTTCTTGACCGCGACGGCGACCTGACGCTGCTGCTGCGGCGTCAGGCCGGTCACGCGACGTGAACGGATCTTGCCACGATCGGAGATGAACGTGCGGAGGGTGTTGACGTCCTTGTAGTCGACCGTCTCGATACCCGCGACCTTCAACGGGTTCTTCTTCGGCCGACGGCCCTCCTGGGCACGGATCTTCTTGGACGGGGTACTACGCGCTTTAGCCATGATTACCTACTCACCAACTCGACTTCGTGACACCGGGCAGCTCGCCACGGTGGGCCATCTCGCGCATCCGGACGCGGGAGAGACCGAACTTGCGGAGGTAGCCGCGCGGGCGGCCGTCGGCGACGTCGCGGTTACGCACCCGCACGGGCGAGGCGTCACGCGGCATCTTGTTGAGCGCGGTCTGGGCGTCCATGCGCGCCTCGTCCGTGCTCTCGGGGTTCTTGATGGTCGCCTTGAGCTCGGCGCGCCGCTCGGCGAACCTGGCCACCTTGGCCTTGCGCTGCTCGTTACGCGCGATCTTTGACTTCTTGGCCACGGGTCAGCGCTCCTCTCGGAATTCGACGTGCTTGCGGACGACCGGGTCGAACTTCTTGAGGACGATGCGGTCCGGGTTGTTACGGCGGTTCTTACGGGTCACGTAGGTGAACCCGGTCCCGGCCGTGGACTTGAGCTTGATGATGGGTCGAACGTCGTTACGTGCCATCTCAGATCTTCTCCCCACGGGCGCGGATGCGGGCCACGACGGCCTCGATGCCATCGCGGTCGATGGTCTTGATGCCCTTGGTGGAGACCGTCAGCGTGACGCGACGACCCTCGGAGGGCACGAAGTAACTACGGCGCTGGATGTTCGGGTTCCAGCGACGGTTGGTCCTGCGGTGTGAGTGCGAGACGGACTTGCCGAAACCCGGCTTCCGTCCCGTTACCTGGCAATGCGCCGACATGGCGTGGTTCTCCTTCCGCCTCCGGAGTGCGATGGCGCGTGATGGTCACGAGCATCCGGACGGCCTCGGCCGAGCGGGTGCGGATCACCACGTCGCGGACACCGTGAGAGGCGATAGCAAACGTGCAGACAACAGCGATGGTCTAGTTTACGGCCCGGCCGCGGGAAACGGTAATCAGCACGTCAGCGCCGGTGCGGCACGCATACCGGCCGCACGAGTTGGGTACCCGGTCATCCTACGGGTACGATCTACCGATGCGTGTGCTGATACCGGCAATCCCCGGTTCGGCCACTGGCAACTGCCCGTTCCGGCTGGAGCGGGCGCCAGACCCAAGACTTCTACCGAGCTAGAGGGATCCAGTATGAAGAACGACATCCACCCCGACTACCACCCGGTGGTCTTCCAGGACTCGGGCACGGGCACCAAGTTCCTCACCCGCTCCACCGCGAAGAGTGAGCGCACCGTCGAGTGGGAGGACGGGAACTCCTACCCGCTCATCGTCGTGGACGTGACCAGCGAGTCGCACCCGTTCTGGACCGGCGCGCAGCGCGTCATGGACACGGCCGGCCGTGTCGAGAAGTTCCAGCGCCGTTACGGCAACCGCACCCGCCGCACCAAGTGAGCCGCGGACCGGCGGTCCACCGCCGGTCCACTCCCACACCCGAGACCGAAGAGGACGTAATAGTCATGGCAGTTCCGAAGCGTCGCCTCTCGCGCGCCAACACCCATTCCCGTCGCTCGCAGTGGAAGGCCGACAACCCGGCCCTGCAGGAGACGAAGATCGACGGTCGCCCCGTGGTGCTGCCGCGTCGACTGGTCAAGGCCGCCAAGCTCGGCCTCGTCGACCTCGACCGCTGAACCGAGCCGACTGAGCCCGGCGGCGCCGAACCGCCGCTCGCACACGCCCCGGTCACGAGCCCGGTGGGTCCCACGGACCCACCGGGCTCGTCGGCGTAGACCGGGTTCGGGTGCGTCGGCGACGTGCGCCGGCGGGCGGTCCCGGCGTTCCTCAGCCGTGGTTCAGCCGGGTGGGAGAGAATTCCTCCCATGAAGATCCTCGTTGTGGACGACGACCAGGCCGTGCGCGAATCACTGCGCCGCTCACTCACCTTCAACGGCTACACGGTGGAGCTCGCCGGTGACGGCGTGGAGGCCGTGGAACGCCTCGACGCGGACCGCCCGGACGCGGTCATCCTCGACGTGATGATGCCCCGCCGGGACGGCCTCGAGGTGTGCCGGATCCTGCGTAGCCGGGGAGATGACCTCCCTGTGCTCATGCTGACCGCCCGGGACGCGGTGTCGGAGCGGGTGGCGGGCCTGGACGCGGGTGCGGACGACTACCTGCCCAAGCCCTTCGCGTTGGAGGAGCTGCTGGCCCGGCTGCGAGCGTTGCTGCGGCGTCGGAGTCCGGAGTCCGAGGACGCCGACGAGGTGTTGGAGTTCGAGGACCTGCGGATGGACCTGGCGACGCGTGAGGTCCACCGGGGTGAGCGCCGGATCCAGTTGACCCGCACCGAGTTCTCCCTTCTCGAGTTGCTGATGCACCATCCCCGTCGTGTCCTCACCCGCAGCCACATCCTCGAGGAGGTGTGGGGGTACGACTTCCCGACCTCCGGGAACGCACTGGAGGTGTACATCGGGTACCTACGCCGTAAGACCGAGGGCGAGGGGGAGAGCCGGCTGATCCACACCGTCCGTGGCGTGGGATACGTGTTGCGCGAGACGCCGTAGTGCCGACCCGGACGGTGGGGTGGGGCTCCACACCGATCTCGCTGCGCCAGCGGGTCACGCTGCTGGCGGCGAGTTCGGTAGGCGTCGCGGTGGCCCTGATGGCCGTCGCGGCGTACTTCGTCGTGTCCGGGTCGATGTACAGCGAGGTCAACAACCGCCTCCAGCAGCAGGCCGATCAACTGGTCAACAGTCAGCTCGCATCCGAGTTCGCCCTCCAGTCCCGCAGCACGCTCATCGCCCTGCGGGCCTTCAATCCGAACCTGGACGCGCAGATCGTCGCCCCCTCCGGTGTCCGGACGGCCACCGGCGAGCCGTTCCAGATCGGCGGGCCCGAGGTCGCGGTGGTGCGGGGTGAGGCCGAGTCGAGTCTGCGGACGTCCGGCGGCAAGCAGATCTACGCGGTGGGGGTCCGCGACGGGTCCACGCTCATCCTCGCCCAGGACCTGAGCCCCACCAGAGCGGCCCTGAACCGCCTGGCGATCGTCCTCACCCTGGTGGGGGCCGCAGGTATCGCGCTGGCGGCGGTGGCCGGGACGGCGGTGGGGCGGACCGGCCTCGCCCCGGTCGCCCGGTTGACGAGGGCCGTGGAGCGCATCGCCCGGACCGACGATCTCCGCCCGATTCCCGTGACCGGAGACGACGAGATCGCCAGACTCACCGCCAGGTTCAACCAGATGCTAGTCGCGCTGGGGGAGAGCAGGGAACGTCAGTCGAGGCTCGTGGCCGACGCCGGGCACGAGCTCAAGACGCCCCTGACCAGCCTGCGGACCAACGTCGAGTTGCTCATCGCCGCGAGCAGACCCGGGGCACCGTCGATCCCGGCGGCCGACAGGGGAGCGCTCGAGGTCGACGTGATGGGTCAGATCTCCGAGCTCAGCCAGTTGGTCGGGGACCTGGTCGAGTTGGCGCGGGAGGACTCGGGGGAGGTCGACCCCGAACCGGTCGCGGTGTCCGAGGCGGTGGACCGCGCACTGGAGCGCGTGCGACGGCGGCGCCACGACATCCACTTCGACGTCGATCTGGTGCCCTGGTACTCGTTCGGGGACTCCGCGGGGATGGAGAGGGCCGTACTGAACATCTGCGACAACGCCGCCAAGTGGAGTCCCACCGGGGGCACGGTGACCGTCCGTATGAACCCGGTGTCGGAGTCGGTGGTGGAGTTGACCGTCGCCGACCAGGGCCCGGGTATCCCGGAGGAGGACAGGCAGTTGGTCTTCGAGCGCTTCCACCGGTCGCGGGAGGCGCGAGCCATGCCGGGTTCGGGGCTCGGGCTGGCGATCGTCAGACAGGTGGTGACCCGGCACGGTGGGACCGTGGAGATCCACGACGCCCGGGGCGGCGGCACCGAGGTGCGGATGACGATCCCGGGTAGCGAGCTCCCCCCGAACTGACCCGGACGAGCCCGCCCGTTTCAGCGGGCGCACAGCGCGGAGAGGAACCATGATGAGTATGGAGAACGAGAATGATCGGGGCACGGGTGGTCCCGGGCCCGGAGACGAATGGGCATCTGGTGCGGGAGCGGGGCCGGGAGGGTTCGGTCAGCGGCCGGCGGGGGGGAACCCCTATGGGGCCGGACAACCGAACCCCGGACAACCAACCCCCGGGCAACCGAACCCCGGGGAGCCGAACCCCGGACAACCGGGCCAGTACGGTCACGTCCAGCCCGGCCAGGGCTGGGGCGCACCGGGGCAGCCGAACCAGAGCTGGGGCGAGCCGGGGCAACCGACCACGGCGTACCCCCCACAACCCGGATACGGCGCCGGCGATCCCGGGGCCCCCGCGCCCAGGAAGTCCGGCCGCGGCCTGTTGGCCGCCGGCCTTGTGGCGGCCATGCTCGTCGCGGGAGGCCTGGGCGGGTGGATCGGCGCCTCGGTGGCCGGAGGGGGCGACGGCCCGAGGTTGTCGTCGCCGCTCAGCGTCGCTCAGCCCGAGGGGCAGGCCCCGGACGGCACCGTCGAGGCGGTGGCGGACAAGGTCCTCCCGAGTGTGGTCTCGATCGACGTCCGCGCGCAGACCGGGCGTGGTGAGGGTTCCGGGGTGGTGTTGACCCAGGACGGTCTGATCATCACCAACAGCCACGTGATCGCGATGGCGACGGCCGGCGGCCAGATCGAGGTGCGGTTCAACGACGGGTCCAGGGCTCCCGCGACCGTCATCGGCACCGACCCCGCCACGGACATCGCGGTGATCCGGGCGGACACCGACCGGCCGCTCACCCCGATCGCCCTGGGTACCTCCGCGAACCTCGAGGAGGGGCAGGCGGTGGCAGCGGTGGGCTCCCCGCTCGGACTGTCCGGGACGGTGACGACGGGCATCGTGTCCGCGCTCGACCGCCCGGTGCGGGCGGGTGGTGCGCAGTCGGATCAGAACACTGTGATCGACGCCATTCAGACCGACGCCGCGGTGAACCCGGGTAACTCCGGCGGAGCACTGGTCAACATGAACGGGGAGCTGGTCGGCATCAACTCGGCCATCGCCTCGCTCGGTTCGGGGAACTCCGGATCGATCGGCCTGGGGTTCGCGATCCCGGTGGACCAGGCCCGGCGCATCGCGGACCAGCTGATCAAGCAGGGCTTCGCCACCCGCGCGGTCCTCGGGGTCTCGGTGAGCGACCAGCCCGACATCGAAGGAGCGCTAGTGCGCTCCACCGAGGTGGGGGGTCCCGCCGAGCAGGCGGGCATCGAGGAGGGCGCGGTCATCACCAAGGTCGGGGACCGGCTGATCGAGGGTGGCGACGCCCTGGTCGCCGCAATCCGATCCCAGGCGCCGGGGGAGACGATCTCCGTCACCTATGCTGCTCGTGTGGGCGAACAGCCGACGACTGTCGACGTGGTACTGGGAGAGGCGAGATGAGCACCAGATTCGACCCGAGGTCGCTGCCCGGTGGACGCCGGATCCAGACCGAGGTGGAGTTCGATCCCTCGGCCGCCGCGCCGGCGGACACCCCCATCGCCGGCCGCGCGATGGTCGTGGTGGTCACCGACCGGATGGACCCCCGCGAGGACTCGATCGGCCCGTTGGTCACCGAGCTGCTCGAGGAGGAGGGTTTCCTGGTGGGCGGGGTCGTCGGCGTGGCCTCCGACGAATCGGAGGTCCGCAAGGCTCTCGAGACCGCTGTGGTCGGCGGCTTCGACTTCGTCGTGACCGTCGGGGGCACCGGTGTCGGCCCCCGGGACATCACCCCCGAGGTCACCGAGGAGATCCTCGACCAACGTTTGCCCGGCATCGCCGAGGCGGTCCGGTCGTCCGGTCTGACCGCAGGTGCGGTCGACTCGATCGTCTCCCGCGGGCTCGTGGGGGTCTCCGGTAGCACGGTGGTCGCCAACCTCGCCCCGAGTCGCGCGGCGATCCGGGACGGGATGGCGACGCTGTGCCCGCTGGTCGCGTACGTGGTGGCGCAGCTGTCGGCGATCGACGAACTGTGACCGACAGGGCCCGGATCGACACGGCTCGGATTGACACGGCCCGGATCGACACGGCTCGGATTGACGAGGTGTTCGGGGAGACCCTTCCGGAGACCACCTCCGATGAGGCCCGGGACCGGGACGGCCGGATCGATGACGACTGGTGGGTGGAGCAACGGCCTCCCCACCACGGATGAGACCGAGACCCCGCATCCTCCCGGGATGCGGGGTCGAGGCGATCTGCGTGCGGTGCGCGCCCGCGGCCCTCAGGACTCGCCGGACGGGCTCTCCGGGTCGGAGGGGTGCGTCAGCGGACGACCGGCCAGCAGGTCGCGGATCTCCACCAGGAGGTCGTTGTCCGAGGCGGGGGCGTCGATCCCCTTTCGCCTGGCGGCGGCCTCCTTCATCTTGTTCATCGGTCCCACCAGCACGAAGTAGATCACCGCGGCGATCAGCAGGAAGTTGATGATCGCGGTGAGCAGCAGACCGAAGTCCATCGTGGTCTCGGGGTTGCCCTCCAGGAGCCGGACCGCGAACCCGATCTCGCTGTTCCCTCCGAGCAGGGCGATGAGCGGGTTGATGATGGCGCTGGTGAAGGCGTCCACGATGGATGCGAATGCCGTACCGATGACCACGGCGACCGCGAGGTCGATCACGTTGCCCTGCATGATGAAGTCCTTGAAGCCCTTGAGCATCCTGCACCCCTCTCGTGGAGACGCGGTGCGGTTCACCACGTACGCGTTGATGTGTTGAGGACTGAGCCGCCGGGGACGTTACCAGCACCGATCGGCGGATCTAGACCTCAACGCCTCCTCCCGCCGGGCGCGGAGTCACCCGTGCACCAGCACAGCCAGCGGGGTACCGGCGGCGGTGGAGGCCAGCCGGGCGGCGTCGGATTCGGGCACCTCCACCAGGATCGACCGGCTGCCCGCGCGCCCGGCGGGGGAACCGGTGACACGAGCGGCGCGGGCGACCACCGCGGGGCCGGTGGGTGAGGCCGGGTCCGCGGTGCCGACCAGATCCACGAGATCACCTGGTTGCAGGAGGTCGGCGACGGCCGGGTCCGCCAGCGGCACCGGGACCACCCGCACGCGACTGTGGGTGGCGGGGCCGGGGTCCCTGTGGCCGTGGTCGGGGGAGTGCCGGGCGTCCGACGGCGAGGCGGGGACGTCGTGGCCGTCCGGGTGCCCCGCGAAGGGCGCGGCCAGGACCAGGGCGCCTGCCAGTGCTATCCGGGCGGCGCGTCGGCGGCGCCATCGACCGGGTGTCGTCGCCGACGCGATGACTCGGCGCATCTGGATCCCCCGTCGTTCGGCGCGCTGCCGGTGAGCGCGCTCTCGCCGCAGACCGTATCGCCCGCCGCGGGCGGGTCCGCGCCGTACGCGGGGGAGAGGGCCGGCGCCTGTGGAGGCGCGTGGACCCTGTGGAGCGAGCGGGGCCGGGTACCCGCTACGACGACGAGGTGGACGACGAACCGGAGGAGGAGCCCGACGAGCCCGAGCCCGACGAGCCAGAGCCCGAGCCCGAGCCCGACGAGCCGGAGCCCGAGGAGCCCGAACCGGATCCTGACGAGCCCGAACCGGATGAGGTGGACCCCGACGAACCGGAGTCGGACTTTCCGGAGCCTGATGTGCTCGAACCGGACGAGCCCGAGCCCGAGCCCGATCCGGAGGCGGCCGCGCGGCTGTCGGTGCGGTAGAAGCCCGAGCCCTTGAAGACCACTCCGACCGTGTTGAACAGCTTGCGCAGACCACCGTTGCACTGCGGGCAGACGGTGAGCGTGTCCTCGTCGAAGGACTGCTGGATGTCGAAGGCGACGTCGCAGTCGCGGCACCGGTACGAATAGGTGGGCATCTGGCCTCCGGGGCAGAGTCGGATATCGACTGGCACTCTACCTGCCCGAGTGCCAGGTACTAAAAGGCGAGGACTCCGCCAGGGGTGATGACCCCGTGGACGGGCAGGTCGTGCGCCTCGGCGGGCACGTGGTCGAGCACGTCCTCCGGATCGAGGACCGCCAGCAGCCTGGTGTGCGGGCGGGCCAGGGCGAGCGACCTGTCGTAGTACCCGCCCCCGCGGCCGAGTCTGTTGCCCCTACGGTCCACGGCCACCGAGGGGACCAGGACCAGGTCCGCCTCGGCGATCCGGTCCGGACCCCCGGGCGGCGCGGACGGCACGGGGATGCCGAACCGGCCCGGGCCCAGGTCCTCCGGCCCCGCGTACGCCGCCCACCCGAGCGGGCCGACGACGGGGGAGACCGGCAGCAGCACCTGCGCTCCGGCGCGCGTGAGCGCCTCGGGCAGATCCGGTCCGCCGGCCTCGTCGTCGTCGGGCACGAACGCGCAGACCACCATCCCCTCCGTCACCACCGAGGCGAGCCGCTCACGGATCGCGCGATCCCGCTCGGCGCGCACCGACGGGGTCACGGACGCACGACGCAGCCGCACCGCACGGCGTACCGAGGACTTGTCCGGATCCATCACACCAGTGTGCCGTCCGCGGTGTGGACGTCGACGCCGCAGCCCGCCGTCTAAGGTGTACGGCATGACGTCCACCGCCTCGCCCGACTCGCAGTTCCGCACCGCGGTCGTCCCGGCCGCCGGCCTCGGGACCCGGTTCCTGCCCGCCACCAAGACGGTGCCCAAGGAGCTCCTGCCGGTGGTGGACACCCCCGGGATCGAACTCATCGCCGAGGAGGCGACCGAGGCCGGAGCCGGTCGGCTGGCGATCATCACCTCCGAACGCAAGGTCGGCGTGATGGCGCACTTCTCGGACGACCAGGTCCTCGAGGACACCCTGTCCGACCGCGGCAAGGACGTCCTGCTGCACAAGGTCCGGCGCGCACCCGGACTGATCGAGGTCGTGGACGTCCGTCAGGACGAGCCGCTGGGGCTGGGACACGCGGTGGCGCAGGTCGAATCCGTGCTGGGGCCGGAGGAGAAGGCGGTCGCGGTGCTCCTGCCGGACGATCTGGTGCTGCCCTTCGGGATCCTGGGCCGGATGTCGGCCGTCCGCGCGGAACTCGGCGGAAGCGTGCTGTGCGCGTTCGAGGTGGACCCGGAGGACGTGTCCTCCTACGGGGTGTTCGAGGTCTCCGACACCGACGAGCCGTCGGTCAAGAAGGTGCTCGGCATGGTCGAGAAGCCCGCAGCCGAGGACGCCCCCTCCAACCTCGCGGCGGCCGGGCGCTACGTGCTCGACCGCGCGATCTTCGACGCCCTACGGCGCATCGAGCCGGGCGCCGGCGGCGAGCTCCAGCTCACGGACGCGATCGACCTCCTGATCAGCGAGGGCCACCCGGTGCACGTGGTGGTGCACGACGGGACCAGGCACGATCTCGGCAACCCGGGTGGGTACATCAAGGCCTGCGTGGACTTCGCCCTGGACAACCCCGCGTACGCCGACGAACTCCGGCAGTGGCTGCAGGGCCGGCTCTGCTCCTAGCCGGTCCGAGCCCCTCTGGCGGGGGATCCGCCGGAAACACGTGGTGGCGCGGTGGCGCCGCGCCGGGATGACACCCTTCGGCCGCTACCCTCTCCCTCAAGGGCCCGGGGGTGGCCGGCAGCTCCGGCCGGACATCGCCCCACGGTCAGCGACATTCGTACGGGAAGGGGACACCTGGTGCGCTCCGTCGAGGAACAGCTCGCACTGGTGACCGCGGCCGCGGTCGCCCCCCGACCGGTGCGCGTGTCGATCTCCGAGGCCCAGGGCCTGCTGTGCGCCGAGGAAGTGGTGGCCGAGCGCCCGCTCCCGTCGTTCGACCAGTCCGCGATCGATGGTTACGCGGTGCGCAGCGTCGACGTCCGCGGGGGCGGTTCCACCGGAGCGGCCGGCGACACGGCCGGCGGTCCGGTCACCCTGCCCGTGGTGGGGAGGATCACCGCGGGGTCCCGCCAGCCCACGCGTCTCCAGCCCGGCCAGTGCGTCCGGGTGGACACCGGGGCGCCACTGCCGACCCTGGCCGACGCCGTCCTGCCGGTCGGCTGGGCGACCGCCGACGGCCAGCGCATCACCCCCACCCGCACCGTCGGCAGTGGTGACTACGTCCGCCGCGTCGGCGACGACGTGCAACCGGGTGACGTCGCCGTGCGCGCCGGCAGCATCATCGGCCCGGCGCAGGTGGGTCTGCTCGCCTCCGTGGGCCGGGCGAAGGTCCTCGTGCACCCCAAGCCGCGCATGTCCGTGATCTCGGTGGGTGACGAGCTCGTGGACGTCGACGGTCAGCCCGGCACCGGGCAGGTCTATGACGTCAACTCCTACGCACTCACCGCGGCCGGTCGCGACGCCGGCGCGGACGTGCACCGGGTGGGCATCGCCAGCACCGAGCCCTCGCGGCTGCGCGAGGTGCTCGAGGGGCAGCTGGTCCGCAGTGAGCTCGTGGTGGTCTCCGGCGCCGCCGGCGGTGAGGCCACCACGAGGATCCGTCAGGTGATGGAGGAGCTCGGCCACATCGAGGTCAACCGGGTGGCCATGCACCCCGGGTCGGTACAGGGCTTCGGTCGGCTCGGCCGCGACGAGGTGCCGACCTTCCTGCTGCCGTCCAACCCCGTGAGCGCGCTCGTGGTGTTCGAGATCATGGTGCGACCCCTCATCCGCATCGCGCTGGGCAAACGTCAGCCCATGCGGCGGACCGTCCGCGCCCGCACCGTGGCGCCGATCTCCTCGGTGGAGGGCAGGCGCGGCTACCTGCGCGGGCAGCTCATGCGGGACACCGATACCGGCGAGTACCTGGTGCGGGCCCTCGGCGGCGCCCAGGGTTCCTCCACGCACCTGCTCGCCTCGCTCGCGGAGGCGAACTGTCTCGTGGTGCTCGACCCCGACGTCACCGCCGTGCGGGCGGGCGACGAGGTCGACGTGATGTTCCTCGCCCAGCGCGGCTGAGCCGGCGGCATGTGGACCGCCCTGACGGCCGACTCGGTGGCCACCCCCGGCTGGCCGATCGAGGCGGGCCCGCTCCGGGTCCGCGGCGGCGAGGTGACCCTCCGGCCGGTGCGTCGGCGTGACGGGCGCGACTGGTCCGCGCTCCGGCTCGGCGAGCGCGACCACCTGGAGCCGTGGGAGCCGACCGTCGACGGGCAGTGGTGGCAGAACAACACCCCCCGCGCCTGGCCCCCGATCCACACCCAGCTCCGGCGCTTCGCGAGGGCCGGGGCCTCGCTCCCGGCCGCCATCGAGGTGGACGGCCGGTTCTGCGGGCAGCTGACCGTCGGCGGGATCGTGCGCGGCGCGTTGCACTCGGGCTGGATCGGCTACTGGGTGGGGCGGAGCTTCGGCGGGGGCGGGGTGGCCACGGCGGCGCTCGCCCTGGGGCTGGATCACGCACTCGGGCCGGGGGCCCTGCACCGGATCGACGCCACCGTCCGGCCGGAGAACACCGCCAGCCGCGTGGTGCTGGAGCGGTGCGGTTTCCGCGAGGAGGGGCTGCTGCGGCACTACCTCCACGTGGACGGGGCGTGGCGCGATCATCTGCTGGTCGCCCGGACCCGTGAGGAGCACGGCCGGGGAGCGGTGGCGGCGCTGGTGGCATCCGGTTTCGCCCAGCGCGTCTGAGGATGTCCTGAGCATCGTGACCAGCGGCGCGCCGCCACGGAGCGGGGCCCGGCCGCCGTTACGGTTGGGATCTCACCGCGACGGTCCGTGTCGGGGTAGACGCTCGAGGAGGCCTGATCGATGTCCAGCTCGCTGCTGATCATCCTGCTGGTGGTTGTCTGGCTGTTCGTCCTCGCGCCGATGCTCATCCGGTCGCGCAACCCGATCCGTCGCACCGGGGACGCGCTCGCACAGACGCGGACCCTCTACTCCGGTGGTTCCGGGCGGCTCGTCCCCAGCCGTGGGCGCGCCTCCGTGGACCCGGTCCGGGTCGAGTCCGAGGAGACGCTGTTCGGGTTGCCCTCCGGGGCGGGCGCCACCGACGCCGAGTTGTTGGACACCGACACGTGGGAGCACCTGCTGGAGCAGACGCTCCGCCGCGAGGCCGCAGGCAGGCGCGGCGAAGCCGTACGGCGCGTGATGGAGGAGCGTCGTCACGCGGCGTCGGATCACGCCGGTTCGGGTCACGCCGGCTCGAGTCACGAGCAGGCCGCCGGCGACACCGCCGCGGAGGAGACCACCTCCGAGATTCCGGCGGTCGTGGTGACCGATGAGTCCGGGTCCGCCGGAGTCGCCACCACCGGCACCCGGGGCGGTGCCTCGACCGTCGCCGCCGATGGCGGGGGCGCGGACCGGTTCGAGCGGGTGGAGCAGCTCGAAGCGGTAGGGGAGAACCGGCGGCCGGACGTCGTCGACGGCGAGCTGGTGGAGACCACCGCGGGCGACCGGGCCACCTCGCGCGCCGACCACGCCGAGGACGCGGCGGGGATCGACGCCGAGGCGGTGCTCGTCCACCGCGGCCGCCGGCGTCCCGCCGAGCCCGAGGTCGAGCTCACCGATGCCGACCTGGATTTCGCCGAGCGCAGGCGTGGCCGCGGGGCCTACGACCCCATGGCCGACCGCCGGGCCGCCGAGCAGCGCGCCCACGCCCGTCAGCGGACCGCCCTCATCCTGGTGGCACTGGCCGTGGTGGCCGTGGTCGCCGCCCTGCTGACCGTCCCCGCCGTCTGGTGGTTCGCCGGCGGCGCGGGCCTGCTGCTCGCCTCCTACCTGACTTACCTGCGCCGACAGGTCCGCCTGGAGGAGAGCCTGCGGCGACGCCGCGTCGAGCGCATGCGTCGCGCCCGGCTGGGCGTGGAATCCCGCGAGGACGACGAGCTCTCCGTGGTTCCGCCGCGACTGCGCCGGCCCGGCGCGGTGGTCCTGGAGGTCGACGACGAGGACCCGGCCTTCGACACGCTGGACACCATCGACCGCGAGCAGGACATCGACCCCGGTCGCCGCGATCACCGGACCGGCCACCGCACCGCCCACCGCGAGCCGCTGCGGCGAGCGGTCGGCTGACCCGTCACCCGGTGATCAGGACCGTCGTCGGTACAGGACGACGCCGTCCTTGAGCGTGGCCGTCTGGATCCCGTCGGGACCGACCGCCTCGCGGGGACGGACCTCGGCGAGCACGAGCTCCCACAGAGCCGGGTCCAGCGCGAGCTCATCCACCTCCTCGGCGGGGGTCGGAAGGTCGGGGTGGGCGTTGCGGTGGGCTGTGTGTCCGCCGTGTCCTGAATGGTCCCCGCCGCCGGGCCGCGTGGCCCACGGCGGGAGGTCGTCCTCCGACTCGAATACGTGGGAGACCAACAGCAGGTGGCCGCCGGGCCGGACGGACTCCGCGGCGCGTCGCAGGATCTCCGCGCGGGGCAGTTCGACGGTGGAGTGGAAGAAGCTGGCCGTGACGAGGTCGACGCGCTCGTCGGAGGTCCACGTGGCCAGGTCGTGGGCGACCCAGTCGATCCGGTCGGCCACGCCCCGGGCGGCCGCCGCGTCGGCGCCCCGCGAGACGGCGGTGGGGGACAGGTCGACGGCGGTGACCCGCCATCCCTGTTCGGCCAGCCAGACGGCGTCCCCGCCCTCACCACAGCCCAGCTCGAGGGCGGAGCCGACCGGGAGCGGGGCGACCACCGAGGCCGTGGTGGCGTTGACGGCCCCCGACCAGCGAGGTCCGTTGTCGGCGTACTCGCTCTCCCAGTGCTCGGCGGGGTCGGCGGAGCGGGTGGCGAGAGCGCGGTCGAAGTCCTCGTTGACCAGCGCCATGTTGACAATCCCACCGGCCATCGAGCCCGCGGCCATGGACACGGGCACGGTCGCGCCCGGGTTGGTGACGTTGCCGGCCGCCCAGATGCGCGGGTGGCTCGTGGCGCCGAACTGGTCCACGGCGAGAGCCGTCCCCATCGGGGTGGTGGCCTGCTCGAGGTCCAGGCCGTCGAGGAACCGGACGTGGGGTCGCGCCGTGGGTGCGGCGAAGACCGCGTCGAGTGCGATCTCGCGCCCGTCGGCGAGGCGGACGCCGCTCAACCGGCCGCCCTCGGACAGGACCCGGTCGACAGGGGTCCGCTCGATCGTGACCTCGCGGGCGCGGAGGCGGTCGGCGACCTCGGCATCGAGCCCGCCATGGGTCTCGCCACCGGAGTCGCTGATGCCGGCGGTGAGGAACACCAGGTCGTCGGTCCACTGCCGCACGAGCTGCGCCTGGTGCGCCGACATCGCGGAGGTGCCCAGCACCGCGAGCCGTCGGCCGCGCACCTCCCAGCCGTGGCAGTAGGGGCAGTGGAGAACGCTCGTGCCCCAGAACTCGCGCAGTCCGGGGATGTCGGGGAGCTGGTCCGTCTGACCGGTGGCGACGACCAGGGCGCGGGCGGTCGCGCGCGCCGTGTCGGTGAACTCGACGGTCAGGCCGGCCTCGTCGTCGTCGATACCTCCGTCGTCGACCTCCCCGTCCTCGACCCTGCCACTTTCGATCCTGCCGCTTTCGACCCTGGCCACCGACCCCGTCCGCACCGTCACGTCGTACTCCCGCAGTTCCTCGCGGCCCCGACGGAGCAGCTCGAGCGGGTCCACGCCCTCGTGACCGAGGACGCCGTGCATGTGCGCGGCGAAGCGGTTGCGCGGTTCGCCGGCGTCCATCACCAGCACGCGTCGGCGCGCCCTGCCCAGCATCAGCGCCGCCGACAGTCCCGCGGCTCCGCCGCCGACCACGATGACGTCCCAGTGTTCGTGTGTATCCCTGTTGATCTGCATGGGAGCAGTTCACGCCTCGCATGCGTAAACTGCAAGCAAGTTTGCACTATTGGCAAGGAGTCGGGCGATGACGGCGGAGCTGAAGCAGGTCGGGATGCGGTTGCGGGCGTACCGCCACAGCAAGGGGTGGACCCTGGACGAGCTGGCCGAGCGGGCGGAGATGTCGGCGAGCACCCTCTCGCGACTCGAATCCGGCAAACGGCAGGCCAGTCTCGAGCTGCTGCTGCCGCTCACCCGCCAGCTGGGGATCGGTCTCGACGACCTGGTGGCTCCGGCGACCGTCGACCCCAGGGTGCGGCGCCCGGTGATCCACCGGGAGGGCATGGTGATCGCGCCCCTGGCGCCCGAGGGTTCGTCGATCGGGACCTACAAGATCACCTACCCGCCGACGAGCGCGGCGCCCGAACCCCGCGTCCACGAGGGCTACGAATGGCTGTACGTCCTGTCGGGGAAACTGCGCCTGGCCCTGGGGGGTCAGGAGCTGATCCTGACCCGCGGAGAGGCGGCCGAGTTCGACACCAGGGTCCCGCACAGCCTGTCGGCCGCCGGGGCTCGGCCCGCGCAGGTGATCAGCATCTTCAACGACGACGGGGTGCGGATGCACACGCACACGGCGAGCTCATGAGGCCCCGGGGCTCCCGGTTTGGTCGGCCGACCGGACGTGCTGGTAAGGTGTTCCACGCTGCTCGAGAGGGTGGCACCGCTTCCCGAAAGGGCGGCAACACGGTCCGCGAGGGCCGTGCGGGGCTATAGCGCAGTTGGTAGCGCGTCTCGTTCGCATCGAGAAGGTCAGGGGTTCGATTCCCCTTAGCTCCACACCGTGTTGTCCCGGATCATCGCTCGAGATGGTCCGGGACAACTGTCATTTGTGAGAGGACCGGCGGCCGATGGAGACCGACGTGCGCGGCAAGTGGCTGTTCCTGGCCGCGGCCATCGCCCTGGAAGTGGTGGGATCCCTCTCCCTCAAAGGGGCGCTCGAGGTTCCCGCCCTCTACGCCGTGGTGGCCACCGGGTACCTGGGCGCGTTCGTCTTTCTCGCGCTCACCCTGCGGGCGGGGGTCCCGCTCGGGGTGGCGTACGGGATCTGGGGGGCCTCGGGCGTCGCGCTGACCGCGGCACTGTCCTCGATGATCTACGCCGAGCCGCTGACCCCGCTGATGATCGCGGGTATCGCGGTGATCATCGCCGGGGTGTTGTGCGTCGAACTGGGATCCGGGCGCGCCCGCGCTGGTGCGGCCGGGGCCACCTGATGGCCTGGGCCTACCTCGTCGTCGCGATCGGGTGCGAGCTCGCCGGGACCCTCTCGCTCCGTCTGGCCGTCGACAACGCGCGGTGGTACGCCGCCGTGGTACCCGGCTACCTCGTGGCCTTCGTCTTCCTGTCCCTGACCCTCGCTGCGGGGATGCCGCTGGGCGTGGCCTACGGCATCTGGACGGCCACCGGCGTCGCGCTGGCCGCTGTGCTGAGCCGGGCGTTGTTCCGGGAACCGCTGACGCCGTTGATGGGGGCGGGGATCGTGTTGATCGCCGCCGGGGTCCTGCTCGTGGAACTGGGCGCGAGCGCCTGAGGGCTGCGTCACCGGACGTTGGCATCGGGTTCACCAACAGGCCGGTGACCAGTGCCGCGGCTGAGTACTGTGTCGCATCATGGCGACACGCGCGGGCGAAGGTGACGGTGGTACCGAGGCCCCTTCGACGGTTCAGCGATATATCGACGAGACCCCGCAGTGGCGCGACGGCACCCCGGCGGGTGCGGGCGGCATGACGAGAATGCAGAGCCGGATCTGGTGGCTCGCCTCCGCGGGCAAGTTCTTCGAGGGCCTGATCGTGTTCCTCATCGGTGTCGCCCTGCCACTCATTACCGACTACTGGTCCCTCTCGACGGTGGAGACCGGCCTCCTCACCGCGGCGCCCCTCGCGGGCATCATGGTCGGCGCGACCGCGCTCGGCGGGCTGTCGGACCGGTTCGGTCGACGGCAGATGTTCCTCGTCGAGATGGTGCTGTTCACCCTGTTCGTGCTGGGTGCGACGGTGGCGCCGGGATTCGTCGTCTTTCTGATCTGCCTATTCGGGATGGGCATCGCTCTCGGTTGCGACTACCCCACAGCCCACACGATGATCTCCGAGACGCAGTCGACGGCGTCCCGGGGGCAGAAGGTCCTGTCTGCGTTCGCGTTCCAGGCGGTCGGCGCCGTGGCGGGCACGCTCGTCGGGGTCGCGATCCTCACCCCCACCGACTCGCTCGATTCCTGGCGACTGATGTTCGGCGTCGTCGTGGTGCCGGCGGCGCTCGTGGCCGTCGGCCGACTGTTCATCGTGCAGAGCCCGCACTGGCTCGCGAACGTCGGCCGGGTCGACGAGGCCCAGGTCGAACTCAAAAAGCTGCTCGACCGCACGCCCCGATACCCCTCGGTGGTTTCGCTGGCAACGGAACGCAGCACGGAAGCGGCCGAGGGGCGGAAGCTCGGTTCGCTGTTCCGCAGACCGTGGCGCAGATCGACGATCCTGGCGTCCGTTCCGTGGTTCCTGCAGGATCTCGGTACCTACGGCATCGGCATCTTCACGCCGACGATCATCGCGACCACCCTCGGGGATGTCGACCACAACGCCTCGTCGTCGTCGGCGATCATCCACAACGATCTGCTCGGCGCCGAGGGGGCCGCCTTCATCGACACCTTCCTCCTCGTCGGCATCGTGGTGGCCATCCTGCTCGTCAACCGACTGGGCCGCATGCGCCTGCAGATCATCGGTTTCGTCGGGTGCGCGGTCGGACTGGCGATCGCGGCGGCGTCGACGTACGCCACCGGGACGGCGCAGACCGTGCTCGTCTTCGGCGGCTTCATCCTGTTCCAGTTCATGACCAACCTCGGCCCCAACTCGATGACCTACGTCGTGGCCGGTGAGGTGTTCCCCACCTCGCTCCGCGGTATGGGGGCCGGCATGGCGGCCTCCTTCGCGAAGGTCGGTGCGGTGCTCACCTCGTTCCTGTTCCCGATCCTCCTGGTCGCTTGGGGCACCAGCACAGTGCTGGCGATTCTCGTGGGTACCTCACTGCTCGGCGCCGTCATCACCTGGAAGTTCCGGATCGAGACCACCGGCAAGAGCGTCGAGGACATCGACTCGCTGTTCGGCGAGGAGCCCTCGGTGTCTCCCGGGCTCGCCGCGCGGGACTGACGACCTCGGCTGTGGCACTGTGGGCGATATGCCATCCCCCCGGATCGCCATCACTTTCTGCACGCAGTGCCGGTGGATGCTGCGGGCCCAGTGGTACGCGGGCGAGTTGCTCCAGACCTTCGAGGGCGAGATCGGTGAGGTCGCGCTGGTGCCGTCGACCGGCGGCACGTTCCGCATCGACGTCGACGACGAGCATGTCTGGAACCGCAAGAGAGACGGCGGATTCCCCGAGATCACCGAACTGAAGCGACGTGTACGAGACCTCGTCGCTCCGGAGAAGTCACTCGGCCACGCCGACCGGGTCGCGCCCTCCGACTAGCCACTCGGATCGGCCCCGTGGTGGATCAGTGACCCTGGTTGCACTCAGTGCAAAAGCACTGGCCAAACTGGGTGACCGAGGCCCTAGAACGCGTTATAGTTTCGCCCATGACTCTTGAGCCAGGCACACCCGCCCCCGACGTCTTCAGCCCGGCCCGGATCGGGAACGTGACACTGCGCAACCGCATCGTCAAGGCCGCGACGTTCGAGGGTCGCTGCCCCGAGGGGCGGGTGACCGACGAGTTGATCGAGTTCCACGCCGAGTACGCGCGCGGCGGGGTGGGCATGACGACCGTCGCGTACCTCGCCACCTCACCGGAGGGGCGCACCGACCGGCACCAGTACCACTGGGGCATGGATGACGGTGGCATGCTGCGCAAGCTCACCGACACCGTGCACGCCGAGGGAGCGGCCGTCTCCGCGCAGGTCGGCCACGCCGGCGCGGTGGCGAATTCCGCCTCCAACAAGATGCCGGCGATGGGGCCCTCCCGGATCCCGGCCCCCACCGGCATGTCCCTGACCAAGGCCTGCACAGAGGCGGACATCGACCGGATCGTGGAGGACCACGTCCGGGCCGCCCGCGGCGCCGCTGCGGCCGGGTTCGATGCCATCGAGGTGCACTTCGGCCACAACTACCTGGTCAGCGAGTTTCTCAGCCCGAAACTCAACAGGCGTAAGGACGCCTACGGTGGGTCGTTGGAGAACCGTGCGCGGTTCGCCCGCCGCATCGGCCGGGCCGTCCGCGACGCGATGGGCGACAGGATCGCGGTGACCATCAAGCTCAACATGGACGACGGGGTGCCCGGCGGCTTCTGGATCGACGAGGCCGTGCAGGTGGCCAAGTGGATCGAGGAGGACGGTTCGGCCGACGCCCTGGTGATGACCGTGGGCAGCTCGTTGCTCAACCCCATCTACCTGTTCAAGGGGGACGCCCCCCTGCACGAGTTCGCCGCCACCCAGCCGCCGGTCATCAAGATGGGCATGAAGGTCGTCGGGCCCAGGATGTTCAAGGAGTACCCCTACACCGACGCCTACATGCTCGACGACGCCCGCCAGATCCGTGAGGCCGTCAGCCTGCCGATGATGCTGCTCGGCGGGATCGTGGATCGGCCGTCGATGGACAGGGCGATGGGCGCCGGGTTCGAGTTCGTGGCGATGGGACGCGGACTGCTGCGCGAGCCGGACCTGCCCAACAAGCTGAAGGCCGACGACCGCCGCCGCTCGCTGTGCGTGCACTGCAACCGCTGCATGGCCACCATCTACAGCGGTAGCCGCTGTGTGTTGCGCGACTACGTTCCCCCCGTCCCGGCGCGCGGCTGACGCCGACCGGCATCGGGGCGACCGCCTGACAGCTCCTGGCCTACAGCGCCTGCCCCGCACCTGCGGGCCGCTACGGTGGGACCCCTAGAGGCCCGCTCCTGTCGACCCGGGCCCGGGAGGGAACCGACATGTCGAGGCGACGGATCACCGACTTCCGTGGCAAGACCTGCGTGGTCACCGGAGCGGCCAGCGGGATCGGGCGCGCCGTGGCGATCCGGTTGGCGGGCGAGGGCGCCCGGATGGTGCTGACGGACCGCGACGCGGCCGGCCTGGAGACCGTGGCGCAAGCCTGCCGGGACGAGGGCGCACCGGTGCTGGTCTCCGAGGTACTCGACATCACCGAACACGAGGCGGTGACGGCGTTCGGCGAGGCCGTGGTCGCCGCCCACGGCGCTCCCGAGGCGATCTTCCATGTGGCGGGCAACTCGGCCTGGGGGCGGCCCGACCTGCTCGAACACCGGGTGTGGCGGTCCATGGTCGAGGTCAACCTGATGGGCACCATCCACGTGATCGAGGCGTTCGTCCCGGCCATGATGGCGGCGCGGCGGCCCTCGGCGCTCGTGATGGTCTCCTCCGCGGCGGGGCTCCTGGGCCTGCCGTGGCACGCCGCGTACAGCGCTGCCAAGTTCGGCATCCGCGGCATCGCCGAGGTGCTGCGATTCGACCTGGCGCCGTATGGAATCGGAGTGCACCTGGTGTGTCCCGGCGGCGTCGACACCCCGCTGGTGGAGACCGTCGAGATCGCCGGGGTGGACCGCTCGAACCCCGAGGTGGCCAAGACCGTGGACCAGTTCCGCCGCCACGCCGTCACCCCGGAGGTCGCGGCGCGCAAGACGATCGAGGGCGTTCGCAAGGGCCGCTACATCGTCTACACCTCCCCGGACATCCGGCTGGGGTTCGCCGCCCAGAAGTTCGCCCCGCCGCTCTACATGCTGGCGATGAGGTTCCTCGGCCGCCGCATCACCAAGGCCGGCGAGGGGATCCTGTCGTGAGGGGGATGGACACGCTCAACGACGCCGCCATCCTGCTGGCCCGGATCGGGCTGGGCGCGGTGTTCGTGGCCCACGGGTGGCAGAAGTTCTTCACGCTGGGTCTCAGCCGGGTGGGGGAGCAGTTCGCGGGCTTCGGCATCCCGCAGCCCGAGGTGACCGCCGCGATCGTCGCCGGGGTCGAGCTGATCGCCGGGATCGCGCTCATCGCGGGGATCCTCACGCCGTTGGCCGGGATCCTGTTGGGTGTCGACATGGCGGGCGCCCTGTACTTCGTCCACGCCACCAACGGGCCCTTCGTCACGCAGAACGGCTGGGAGCTGGTGGTGGCGCTGGGGGTGGGCGTGCTGCTCGTCGCCGCCGTCGGGGCGGGCCGGTTCAGCATCGACCGGGCGCTGGGCGGCTGAGCCCCGCGACCCGTCCGACGTGCGCGGGCCCTGTGGTCCGATCCGGACGCGTGGGTCCGGCCCCGGCGTGCGTTCTCGCCGCGCACCCGGTGGGTGTGTGGCGAGCCTCCCGGGGCCTGTGGTCGCGGCGGCGGGTCAGCGCCAGGACGGCAGCCAGAGTTGGTTGCTCCACTCCGTCGGGGTGATCGGCGTCCCCGACAGGATCGGCAGCATGTAGATGAAGTTCGCCACCACCAGTGCCAGGTAGAGGCAGACGATCCCCAGTCCCAGGGTGCGGCGCTGTGGGGTGTCGGTGGCCTTGCCGGCGATCTCGCCCAGTACCAGCGCGACCATCATGACGAAGAACGGCACCATGACGGAGGCGTAGAAGAAGTACATCTGCCGGTCGTGCTGGAAGAACCACGGCAGGTAACCGGCCATGTAGCCGACGAGGGGGAAGGCGTAGCGGCCGTCGCGGCAGATCACCGCCCGCCAGAACGCCCAGGCCAGCACGGGGACCGCGAGCCACCAGATGGCGGGGGTACCCAGGAGCATGATCGCGCGGACGCACGAGTCCTGACCACAGCCGGTCACGTCCTCGCCCTGCTCGACGTAGTAGAGCATCGGTCGCAGGCTCATCGGCCAGGCCCAGGGCTTGGACTCCCACGGGTGCCGGTTGCCCGCCGACGTGGTCAGGGAGGAGTGGAAGTCGAGCACCGACGACTGGTAGTACAGCCAGGACTGGAGCGAATCGGGGAGCCAGTTGTCCTGGACCTCGGTGCCCACCACGTGGCGGTACACGGAGTTCTCGCTGGCGAACCACGGCAGCCAGGTGAACAGGTGGATCAGCGCGGGCCAGATGACCAGGGTGACGAACGCCGGGACGGCGTCCCGCACCAACGCACCCGCCAGGGGTCGCCGCACCCCGTAGCGGCGGCGCAGTCCCCAGTCCCAGGCCACGGTCATGAGGCCGAAGAAGGCGATGAAGTACAGGCCGGACCACTTGACGCCGAGCGCCATCCCGAGCATCACCCCTGCGGTGAAGCGCCACCAGCGGAAGCCGAGGCGGGGTCCGAAGTCCGACAGGTGGACCCGGTCCGCGAGGGCGGCCCGGTGCATGCGGCCGCGCATCTGGTCGCGGTCGACGAGCAGGGCGCCGGCCGCGGCCACGACGAACAGCACCTGGTAGATGTCCAGCATGCCGATCCGGGAGGTCACGAAGGTGACGCCGTCGAGGCAGAGCAGCAGCCCCGCGATCAGGCCGAGTTGCGTGGACCGGGTCAACCGCCGGGTGATGCGCATGACCATGAGCACCACGAGCACGCCGCAGACCGCGGCGGTGAACCGCCAGCCCAGCGGCGTGTACCCGAAGATCAGGCCGCCGAGTGACTCGATCTGTTTGGCGACGGGCGGGTGGACCACCAGCCCGTAGGCCGGGTTCTCCTCGATCCCCAGCTGGGAGATGTTGAAGGACTGCGGCGCGTAGTGCTTCTCGTCGAAGACCGGGGTGCCCTTGTCGGTGGCCGAGTCCAGACCCCAGAAACGCGAGACGAAGGCCAGCAGGAGGATGACGGCGGTGACGATCCGGTCGCGGGTGGTGTCGACCGGCCCCGTGTCCGGGTCCGGAAGCGGGCGGCCCGGGGATCGCACGCCGAGGGTCGAGGTCACACCGCGAGCATAATGGGGTCCCGCCGGGCGCCGGGGACAAGGGCGACCGGGGATAGGGTGGGCCGCATGATGTCCGGACGCGTCGTGTTGGCCGCCACCCCCATCGGGAACCCGGGCGACGGCTCCACCAGGCTCCGGGATCTGCTGGCCACGGCCGACATCGTCGCCGCCGAGGACACCCGGCGGCTGAAGGGTCTCGCGACCGCTCTCGGGGTGACTATCCCGGGCCGGGTCATGAGCTTCTACGAGCACAACGAGGCCGGCCGCGTCCCCCAGCTCGTCGACCGGGTCCGTGCCGGGGATGTGGTGGCCGTGGTGACCGACGCCGGGATGCCGGCGGTGTCGGATCCGGGGTACTCACTGGTCGTCGCGTGTATCGAGGCCGACCTGCCGGTGACCTGCCTTCCCGGACCCTCGGCCGTGACCACGGCGTTGGTGCTCAGCGGGCTGCCCGTGGACCGCTTCTGCTTCGACGGCTTCCCCCCGCGCCGGGCGGGCCGCCGGCGGACCTGGCTGGCCCGGCTCGCCGCGGAGGAGCGCACGTGTGTGTTCTTCGAGTCGCCGCACCGGCTGGCCGACACGCTCGCCGAGGCGGCCGGAGTGTTGGGGGCCGACCGGCGCGCCGCGGTGTGTCGCGAGCTCACCAAGACCTACGAGGAGGTCCTGAGGGGCACGCTCGGCGAGTTGGCCGAGCGGACTGCCGGCGGGGTGCTGGGGGAGATCGTGGTGGTGATCGAGGGGGCGGACACCGTCGACTCCTCGGCGACACCGGAGGACCTTGTGGAGATCGTCGAGGAGCGGGTCGAGTCGGGCGAGCGGCTCAAGGACGCCTGCGCGGCCGTCGCCGAGGGGTCGACGATGACCAAGCGGGAGCTCTACCAGGCGGTGGTCGACTCGCGCGGCTGACGGGCGCCTACCAGGGGGCCGGCCCGCCGCCCCAGGTGAAGGCCGCCTTGTGCACGCACTCGTCCCACTCGGCGTCGGGCTCGGAGTCGATGGTGATGCCGCCGCCCACGCCCAGTTCCACGTGACCGTCGGAGGTCACCTCGAGGGTGCGGATGGCCACCGCGAGCTCGAGGTCCCGGCCCAGGGCGAAGCCGTACGTCCCGCAGTGCAGTCCCCGCGACTCCGGCTCCCACCCTGCGATCAGCTCTCGGGCCCGGGCCTTGGGGGTGCCGGTCACCGAGGCCGGGGGGAACGTGGCCTCCACGAGCGCCTGGTTGCTCGCTCCCGTCCGGGCGGCGACGGTGGAGACCAGGTGGTGGACGCCGGGGGCGGGGCGGACGGCCAGCAGGTCGGTCACGGTCACCGATCCGACGTCGGCCACCCGACCGAGGTCGTTGCGGACCAGGTCGACGATCATGATGTTCTCCGCGATGTCCTTGGCGGACTCCAGCAACCGCGCCGGGTCCAGGTCCGCCGCCAGCGTGCCCTTGATGGGGCTGGACCGCACCGTCTCGCCGTGGCGCACGAGGTACTCCTCGGGCGAGAACCCGAGCACGGCGCCCCAGGGGCCCTCGAGGTACGCGGAGCGGGCAGCGGGGGAGTGACCGGCGATCCCGAGGAAGGTCTCGAGCGGGTCGGTACGGAGTCGGCCGTGCACGCGGGTGCTGAGACAGGTCTGATAGACCTCGCCGGCGCGGATCGCCTCGAGACAGTCCGTCACGGCGGAGCGGTGGGCTGTGCGGTCGGGGGCGGCCCAGTCCGGCAGGCGGCTCTCGTCGTCGTCGTCGTGGTTGTGGTCGTGGTCGTCGTTGTCGTCCTCGCGGTGCGCTCGGCCAGGACCGTGGTCGCCCACCACCTGCCGGGGGTCGGGGGCGTCCCCGTGGCGCGACCACCGGCCGTCGTCGCCGAGGGTGAGCCACCCCGGGGCCTCGCCGCGTACCGCGGCCGGCAGTGGTGGGGCGGCTCCGCGCACGGTGTCGGGAAAGGACCGGTAGACGACGACGAGGCCGTCCGACTCGAGGAACGCGGCGTCCGCCCGGACGGGCCTGAGGTCGACCGACGGGACCACCACCGCCCGGGAGCCACGCCAGTCGCCGAGGAAGGCGGCCGGCGGCGCGAGATCGAGGTCCCGCGCCCGCTGGTGCAGCGCTCTCAGCAGCTCCGGGGCGGTTACCAGACGGTCGGACACCCGTTCATGCTTACACGCACCGGTGCTGGTGAAGAAGTTATTATCTTGCACTCTGCCGGAGTTGTTGACAAGGTTTCATGAATGTCCAGTACCAACCACCAGAAGAGTGACCCAGCAACCCTGCCCGCAGCGAAACCCCGTGCAGACCTCTCGGTGATCATCCCGACCACCGTGATCGCCCTGATCGTGGTGGTGTGGGGAGCGTTCTACACGGCGTCCTTCGAGAACGCCGCAGGAAACGCGTTCTCGCTGGTCGTCGACACCGTGGGCTGGCTGTTCATCCTGGTCTCCACCACCGTCGTGGCCTACACCATCTACCTCGCGTTCTCCCGCTTCGGCGGGATCCGACTGGGCGGCGATGACGAGAAGCCGCAGTACACCACCCGGTCCTGGATCGCCATGATGTTCGCCGCCGGTATGGGCATCGGGCTGATGTTCTACGGCGTGTCCGAGCCGCTCACCCACTTCCAGACCCCGCCGCCCGGGCAGGACCAGCAGTACGACGTGGCCATGGCCACCACCGCGTTCCACTGGACCCTGCACCCGTGGTCGATGTACGCGATCGTGGGCCTCGCCCTGGGGCTGGCCGCCTACCGCTTCAAGCGCGGCCACCTGGTGTCCCAGGCGTTCGTCCCGCTCATCGGGGAGAAGCGCGCGAGCGGATGGATCGGCAAGGTCCTCGACGTGGCGACGGTCGTGGCCACGATCTTCGGCACCGCGGCCTCGCTCGGACTGGGCGCGCTGCAGATCCGGGCCGGTCTCAACGAGACCGGTGCCGTCGACGGCGGGGGCATCGCGCTCGTCGTGGGCGTCATCGTGGTGCTCGGGCTGGTGTTCCTGGCCTCCGCGGCCTCCGGGATCGGCAACGGCATCCGGATCCTGTCCAACATCAACCTGGTGCTGGCGATCTCCCTGGCACTGTTCGTGGCCCTCTTCTCCGGCGCCCTGTTCTTCATGCTCGACCTGATCCCCACCACCGTCGGTGCGTACTTCTCCGACTTCTTCGACATGGCCTCCCGCACGGCCGTGAGCGAGAACGGTCAGGCCGCCGAGTGGCTCTCCGGCTGGACCGTCTTCTACTGGGCCTGGTGGATCTCCTGGTCGCCCTTCGTCGGGATGTTCCTCGCCCGGATCAGCCGCGGCCGCACGATCCGTGAGTTCATCATCGGGGTCGTCCTGATCCCCAGCACCCTGTCGCTCGTGTGGTTCTCCATCTTCGGCGGGTTCGCCCTCTACCTCGAGGAGGCCGGGCGCAGCGTCTTCGGCGACGGCTCACTCGAGCCGCAGCTGTTCAACCTGCTCCGTGAGCTCCCGCTCGCACCGGTGCTCATGGTGGTGGCCATGGTGCTCATCGCCGTCTTCTTCATCACCTCCGCGGACTCCGCGTCGATCGTCATGGGCGGCATGGCCCAGCACGGGGTCGAGGAGCCGTCCCGGTGGATCGTCATGCTGATGGGCTCGTTCACGGCCGCGGTCGCGATCATCATGCTCGTGGCCGGCGACGGTGGCGGGGACGCCCTGTCGAGTCTGCAGAACATGACCATCATCGCGGCCTCGCCGTTCGTGCTCGTGCTGATCGCCCTGTGCGTGTCCATCCACAAGTCGCTCTCGCACGATCCGGCGGCTGACGCAGCGTGATCGGCGCCCCGGGCGTACGGGTGTACGCCCGGGGCGGCCGCCGCGCACGTGACCACTAGTCTGTAGGCCATGGCGAAGACAGTTCTGACCGCGGTCGCGTGGCCGTACGCGAACGGCCCCCGGCACATCGGTCACGTCTCGGGGTTCGGGGTGCCGTCGGACGTCTTCTCGCGATACCAGCGGATGGCCGGCAACGACGTGCTGATGGTCTCCGGCACCGACGAGCACGGCACGCCGCTGCTGGTCCAGGCCGAGAAGGAGGGCGTACCGGTCCAGACGCTCGCGGACCGGTACAACCGGGTGATCGTCGAGGACCTCGCCGGACTCGGACTGAGCTACGACCTGTTCACCCGCACCACCACGCGCAACCACTACTCGGTGGTCCAGGAACTGTTCAAGGGCCTGCACCGCAACGGGTACATGGTGGCCAGGACCACCACCGGGGCGGTGAGCCCCTCCACCGGGCGCACCCTTCCCGACCGGTACATCGAGGGCACCTGCCCGATCTGCGGGGACGACGGCGCCCGCGGCGACCAGTGCGACAACTGCGGCAACCAGCTCGACCCGGCCGACCTCAAGAACCCCGTCTCCAAGATCAACGGCGAGACCCCGAAGTTCATCGAGACCGAACACTGGTTCCTGGACCTGCCCGCGCTGGCGGACTCACTGGGGGACTGGTTGAAGGGCCGCAAGGACTGGCGGCCCAACGTCCTCAAGTTCTCGCTCAACCTGCTCGAGGACCTGCGCCCGCGCGCGATGAGTCGCGACATCGACTGGGGGATCCCGATCCCGGTGGAGGGGTGGCAGGACCGCGGCGACAAGAAGCTCTACGTCTGGTTCGACGCAGTGGTGGGATACCTGTCCGCCTCGATCGAATGGGCCTGGCGCTCGGGTGAGCCCGAGGCGTGGCGGCGCTGGTGGACGGACCCGGAGGCGGTCTCCCACTACTTCATGGGCAAGGACAACATCACCTTCCACTCGCAGATCTGGCCGGCCGAGCTCATCGGCTACGACGGCCGGGGAGCCCGCGGCGGGGAGCCGGGGTCGCTGGGCGCGCTGAACCTGCCCACCGAGGTGGTCTCCAGCGAGTTCCTCACCATGTCCGGCTCCAAGTTCTCCTCCTCGCGGGGCGTGGTGATCTACGTCCGCGACTTCCTGGCCGAGTTCGGCCCCGACGCCCTGCGCTACTTCATCTCCGTGGCCGGGCCGGAGAACCAGGACACCGACTTCACCTGGGACGAGTACGTGCGGCGCACCAACGCCGAGCTGGTGGGCGGCTGGGGCAACCTGGTCAACCGCACGGTGTCGATGGCGCACAAGAACTTCGGCGAGATCCCGCGACCCGGGACACTGACCGACCTGGACGCCGAGCTGCTGCGTGACGCGGAGTCCGCGTTCGCCACCGTCGCCGGGCACCTGGAGCGCTCCCGGTTCAAGGCCGGTGCCACCGAGGCCATGCGGATCGTCGGCGCCGCCAACCGCTACATCGCGGCCACCGAACCGTGGAAGCTGGCCAAGGAACCGGACCAGCGCGAGCGTCTGGGGACCGTCCTCAACACCGCACTGCAGGTGGTCTCCGACGCCAACACCCTGCTCACCCCGTACCTGCCGTCCGCGGCGCAGCAGATCCACGGCGCCATCGGCGGGCAGGGGGTGTGGGCAGCGGCGCCCGAGGTCCGCGAGGTCACCGACGACATGCCCGTGGACGTCGCCGGCGTGGGCGTGCCCGAGGCCGGGCGCGGCTACCCCGTGATCATGGGTGACTACGCCTCCGAGCAGGCCCGGTGGGCGCGCACCGCGATCACGCCCGGGACGCCGCTGGCCAAGCCCAGCCCGTTGTTCGCCAAGGTCGACCCCGAGCTCGCCGAGACCGGTCCCAGCTGGGCCCCGATCCAGCCGGTCGCGGCCCAGCCGGCTCCGGTCCAGAAGGCCCCGATCGAGAAGGCGGAGTGAGCGGCGTCCATGGGTAAGCGCAAGCCCCGTCCGACCCCCGTCCTGCCCGAGCTGCTGCCCGGACTGGTCGACGCCCACACGCACCTGTACTCCTGCGGCCACCGCACGGCGGACGAGGTCCGCGCCGCCGCCGACCGGGCCGCGCTGGCCGGGGTGGCGGCCATGGTGACGGTGGGCGACGACCTGGCCGAGTCGGAGGCCGTGGTGGCCGCCGCGGAGGCCGACGAGCGCGTGTACGCGGCCGTGGCCGTGCACCCCACCCGCGCCGGCGAGCTCACCGACCCGGCCCGGGGCGAGCAGGTGCGCGCGCGGCTGCGTGAACTCGCGGCACACCCCCGAGTGGTGGCCGTGGGGGAGACCGGCCTCGACCACTACTGGGTGGGGAAGATGGACGGGTGCGCCGACCCCGCCCAGCAGGAGGAGTCGCTGCGCTGGCACGCCGGGCTCGCCGCCGAGCTGGGCAAGTGCCTGATGATCCACAACCGCGAGGCCGACGCCGACCTGATGCGCGTCCTGGCCGAGGTGGCCGGCCCGGATTCGGGAATCCCGCACGTCATGCTGCACTGCTTCTCCTCGCCGCTGGAGGTCGCCCGGGACGCACTTGACCGCGGTTACGTGTTGTCGTTCACCGGCAATGTGACCTTCAAGGCCAACGAGCACCTGCGCGAGGCCGCCCGCCTGGCCCCTGCCGGACAGATCCTCGTGGAGACAGACGCCCCCTACATGGCTCCCGAGCCCTTCCGCGGCGCGCGCAACGAGCCCGGACTGGTGGGGTACACCGCGCGGGCCGTGGCGCAGGTCCGCGGGCAGTCGCCGGAGGAGTTCGTCGCGGAGCTCGCCGACACCGCGCGCGGGGTGTTCGGCCTGACCGTCTGAGTGCGGCCGGGTTCGGCCGAGCCAGTCAGAGTCCGTCCGAGTTCGGCCACTCGGGGCGACTCGGGGCGCGCGGCAATCCGCTCCCCGGGATGCACTCCTGCCTGCGCCGCGGTACGCGCGGGAGTGCATCGTGGCGGGCGGATTTCGGCCAGGTGGGCATCCGCGGGAGCGCCTGCGCGCGGCGGTGGGCATCTGCAGGAGCGCCTGCGAGCCCACGCTGTGTGGCGCATGTGGCGCATGCGCCTGCCGGGGAGAATGTAACGAAACGTGATCTGCGCACCTCGTCGTCGTCGCACGTCAGGGACGTCACATTGCTCCGCGGCGGGCGAGTCGTTACGCTCTTGTGATGAATCGCGGACGCCCGTATGGGCGTGCGCGGGCGACGCGAGGAGAGAACTGACCAGTGGTAGACGATGCACGGACCGACACCCCCGAGGGCGCCACGGGCGTATTCGCCCCGATCCACCGCATCCACCGGTCACGCTCGACCATGCTGCGGGTGTCCGTGGCGGGCATGCTCACCACCCTCGTGGTGGGCGGCGTCGCGGCGCTGGACCAGCGCACCGCCTTCACCCTCGAGGTCGACGGTGACCAGGTGGAGCTCGTGACGTTCAAGTCCGACGTGCGCACGGCGATCGAGGACGCCGGCTACAGCGTGGACGAGCGCGACGTGGTGGTGGCGCCCGACGACCGGATCGACGACGGCGACACCGTCACCCTGCTGCGGTCCCGCCCCGTGACCATCGAGGTGGACGGTCTCAGCGAACAGGTGTGGACCACCGGCACCACCGTGGCCGATGTCGTGGCCGAGCGCGACGACGTCCCGCCCCGCAGCTACATCACCCCGCGCATCGACGCCGAGGTCCCCCTCGACGGCGCGCAGATCTCCGTGGTGACCCCGCGCGAGCTGCTGCTGTCGGACAACGGCGGCCCGGCCACCCCCCTCGCCTCGCCCGGCGACACGGTCGGCGACTACCTCGAGCGCGCCGGCATCGCCCTCGGCCCGCTGGACACGGTCGAGCCCGCCGCGGACGCGCCCGCCGCCCCCGGCACCGAGGTCACCATCACCCGCGTGAGCACCGCCGACGAGACCGTGGTGGAGCCGTTCCGGGCCCCCGAGGTCGTCGAGGAGGACCCGCAGGCCACCGAGGGTGAGCGCACCGTGGTCGACCCCGGCGCCCCCGGGGAGCGCGAGGTCGCCCTCCGCGTGACGACGGTCAACGGCGTGGAGACCGAGCGCGCCCGCGGCGAGGAGAAGGTCCTCACCGAGGCCCGCCCGGCGGTCGTCCGGGTGGGCACCAAGCCCCGCCCCTCCGCGCCCGCCGTCTCCAACGGTGGCGTGTGGGACTCGATCGCCCAGTGCGAATCGGGCGGTGACTGGAGCATCAACACCGGCAACGGCTACTCCGGCGGTCTGCAGTTCGCCGCCGGCACCTGGACCGGGCACGGCGGCGGCCAGTTCGCCCCCAGCGCCCACCTGGCCACGCGTGAGCAGCAGATCGCGATCGCCGAGAAGGTCCGGGCCTCGCAGGGCTGGGGCGCCTGGCCCGCCTGCACCTCGAAGCTGGGCCTGCGCTGACCGGTCCGGACGCGACCTTCCGCGGACAGGCCGAGCTCCTCGGCCCGCAGGAGGTGCGCGCGTTGGCGGGGGAGTTGGACCTCAAGCCCACCAAGTCGAAGGGTCAGAACTTCGTCCACGACGCCAACACCGTCAGGCGGATCGTCACCGCCTCCGGGGTGGGGCGATCCGACACCGTGGTCGAGGTGGGCCCCGGGCTCGGCTCGCTGACGCTGCCGTTGCTCGATGCCGCAGGTCGCGTGGTGGCGATCGAGATCGACCCGGTCCTGGCCGGGCGGCTGCCGCGAACCGTCGCCGAGCGGGCCCCGGAGCGGGCCGCCTCGCTGACCGTCGTGACCGCCGACGCCCTCGCGGTGCGCGGTACGGATCTCTACCGTGCCGACCTCGGCGAGCCCGCCCCGACCGCGCTCGTGGCCAACCTGCCCTACAACGTGTCCGTCCCCGTGCTCCTGCACCTGCTGGCCGAGGTCCCGACCCTGCGGACCGCGCTGGTGATGGTGCAGCTCGAGGTGGCCGAACGGCTGGCCGCACCCCCGGGGTCACGCGTCTACGGGGTGCCGAGCGTCAAGGCCGGGTTCTTCGGCACCGTCCGCCGCACCGGGACCGTGGGCCGCAACGTCTTCTGGCCCGTCCCCAACGTCGAGTCGGGCCTGGTGCGGATCGACGCCCACCAGACCCCGCCGTGGGACCTGGGGGAGGAGCACCGCAAGCGGGTGTTCGCCGTGGCCGACGCCGCCTTCGCCCAGCGCCGCAAGACCCTGCGCGCGGCCCTGTCCGGCTGGGCGGGGTCCGGCGCCCAGGCCGAGTTCGCGCTCGTCGAGGCAGGCGTCGACCCCAAGGCTCGCGGGGAGCAGCTCACCACCGCCGACTTCGTCCGCATCGCGGAGGCGGCACGGCGGCTCGGGATAGGGCCGTCCCACCGCGAGCCGTAGGCTGGTCGGCGTGCCCCGTGACGTCTCCACCCCCGTCGGCGCGCGCGCCGTGACGGCCGTCGCCCCCGCCAAGATCAACCTCCACCTCGGGGTCGGCGATCTGCGCCCCGACGGATTCCACGACCTGCTCACCGTGTACCGGGCCGTGGACCTGTGGGAGGAGGTCACCGTCGCGCTGGTCGAGGGTGACGATCCCGACGACGACGAGGTGATCGTCTCCGGGCCCGGAGCAGGCCAGGTGCCCACGGACCGGAGCAATCTCGCCGCCCGGGCGGTCGATCTGCTCCGCGAGGAGGCGGGGACCGACGCGCCGCTGTCCATCAGGATCCGCAAGGGTGTCCCCGTGGCCGGCGGAATGGCGGGCGGCAGCGCGGACGCCGCCGCCGCGCTGGTCGCCACTGATCGACTGCTGGGACTGGGAATGGGACGGGCGGCGCTCGAGGAGCGGGCCGCGCGCCTGGGCAGCGACGTGCCCTTCTGTCTCCTCGGCGGCACCGCCCTCGGCACCGGCCGCGGCGAGAAGCTCGCGACGCTGCTGCACGCCCGCGCCGAGCAACACGTGGTGGTGGCGCTGGCCGACGGTGGGCTGTCCACCCCGGTGGTGTTCGCCGAACTCGACCGGCTGCGCGCCGAACGTCCCGCCGCCGGCAGGGACCTGCCCCGGGCAGGCGGTGTGGAGTCACTGGTCGAGGCGCTGGGCGGCGACGACCCGGCGCGGGTGGCCGGGCTGCTGGCCAACGACCTCGAGCCCGCCGCGCTCTCGCTGATGCCGGCCCTGCGCAGGACCCTGCGCGCCGGCGCCGACGCGGGTGCGCTGCACGGCATGGTCTCCGGCTCCGGCCCCACCTGCCTGTTCTTCTGCACAGGCCGCGAGCAGGCGATCTCGGTGGCCGCCGAGCTCAGTGAGAACGGCGTCGCCCGCGAGGTCCGCATCACCCACGGCCCCGTCGGCGGCGCCCGCATCCTCGACACCCCGCACCAGACCGCGCACCAGAACCCGCAACAGACACCGGAGCAGTAATGGCCCCCACCAATCTCATCAACCTCGAGCAGGGCTCGGTGTCCTTCGGGATCCGGCAGGTGCTCGACGACGTCTCACTGGGCGTCAACGCCGGCGACCGTATCGGCGTGGTCGGCCTCAACGGCGGCGGCAAGACCACCCTCCTCGAGATCCTCACCGGCGTGGCCGAGCCGGACACCGGGCGCGTGTCGCGGGTGAGTGGTCTGCGACTGGCCGTGGTCACCCAGCGCACCGAGCTGGCCGCCGACACCGTGGGCGAGGCCGTGCTCGGCGGACTGGGCGTGGCCACCCACGAGTGGGCCGGCGACTCGCGGATCCGCGCGGTGCTCGACGGCATCGGCATCCACGACCTGGGACTGGACACGCAGGTCGACGACCTGTCCGGTGGCGAACGCCGGCGCGTCTCTTTGGCCGCGGCCCTGGTGCAGGACCTGGACCTGCTGGTCCTGGACGAGCCGACCAACCACCTCGACGTCGAGGGCGTCCAATGGTTGGCCGATCACCTGCGCCAGCGGTCGTCGGCGCTCGTCGTGGTCACCCACGACCGGTGGTTCCTCGACACCGTCGCCACCCACACCTGGGAGGTCGTCGACGGACGGGTCGAGCAGTTCGAGGGCGGCTACAACGACTGGGTGTTCGCCCGCGCCGAGCGGGACCGTCAGGCCGCCGCCTCCGAGTCGCGGCGGCAGAACCTCATGCGCAAGGAGCTCGCCTGGCTGCGTCGCGGGGCCCCGGCGCGCACTTCCAAACCGCGCTACCGCATCGAGGCGGCGGAGTCGCTGATCAAGGACGTGCCACCGCCCCGGGATTCTCTACGCCTGTCGAGCTTCGCCGCGCGTCGCCTGGGCAAGGTCGTGATCGAGCTCGAGGAGGCGCGCCTCGACGCCCCCGACGGCCGCACCCTCGTCGATGACCTGACGTGGCGACTCGCTCCAGGAGAGCGTCTGGGTCTGGTGGGCGTCAACGGATCCGGCAAGACCACCCTCCTGCGCGCCCTCGCCGGTGAGGCCCCGCTCGCGGCCGGGCGCCGCAAGGAGGGCAAGACGGTCCGCATCGGCTGGCTCAAGCAGGAGCTCGACGACCTGCCCCTCGACCAGCGGGTTCTCGAGGCGATCGAGGACGTGGCCGCTCGCGTGGCGTTCGGCGACATCGAGCTGAGCGCCGCCCAGTTGGCCGAGCGACTCGGTTTCTCGCCGGCCCGCCAGCGCACGCCGGTCGGGGACCTCTCCGGTGGCGAGCGGCGGCGACTGCAGCTCACGCGGGTGCTCATGGCAGAGCCCAACGTGCTGCTGCTCGACGAGCCCACCAACGACCTGGACATCGACACGCTCCGCCAGCTCGAGGACCTTCTCGACGGTTGGCCCGGCACGATGGTCGTGATCTCGCACGACCGCTATCTCGTCGAGCGCATCTGCGACTCGGTGTGGGCACTGTTCGGCGACGGCGGGCTCACCAACCTGCCGCGGGGGATCGACGAGTACCTCGAGCGTCGCAGACGTGCCGGTGCCGCCGGAGACTCGGGCAAGGGCTACCGCGATACGTCCCCCGCGGGCTCGGGTGACGGCACAGGCAACGGGGCCGGCGCCGGCGGGGGCGGATCCACGGGGACATCCGCTGCCGCGCCTGCCGGCGGTGCAGGGGGCGGCTCGGGCCTGAGCTCGGGCGACGAGCGGGCGCTGCGCAAGGAGATGTCCAAGATCGAGCGCCAGATGCTCAAGCTCGATCAGCGGGAGGCCACCCTCCACGACGCCCTCGCCGCCGCCTCGGGTGAGGCGCTCGACACCGAGAAACTCGCCACCCTCGACCGCGACCTCAAGGACGTGGGCGCCGAGAAGGAGCAGCTCGAGGAGCGCTGGATGGAGCTGGGCGAGCAGGTCGAGGGCTGAGGCCCCGGCCTCCCCGCCGCCGGCTGCCCCCCTCGGGGCCGTGTGAATCGCAGGTTTGGTCGTTCCTGCTGCGGTGGATCGGCCGATTCTCCGCAGCAGAGACGACCAAATTCTGGGGCTGGGGCGCGGCTGGGGTGGAGCTGGGGGGGGGGCTGGGCTGCGGCTGGGTCGGGGCATCGGCTGCTGGCCCCGGACTGAGACGCCGAGTGTGGATCGTCGTCGAGTTCATCCACAGGGGACTCTCCGAGCGCGTGTGAACGCTCGCTGCAGGGCCATGCTGTCCAGGTGCCGCATCCTGAGCCCACAGACCCGTTCCTCGGTAGTGCTGCGTTGTCCGCTGGAACCATGACCGGTCATCGGCTCAGGTCAGCGCATCATCGACTGTTCCCCGGCGTCTACCTCGCCCGCGACGGGCCGATCGAGCCGGAGTCACTGGTCCGCGGCGCAGCGCTCTGGGCGCCCCCGGGAGCAGTGCTGGGCGGTCTCGCGGCAGCGCTGCTGCACCGGGAGCGGTGGTACGCACCAGCAGCAGTCGCGCGTGAGATCGACATCTACACGGTGGGGACGCCGCCCGCGCCCGACCGGGTGCGGCTGCGTCGTCTGCGGCGCGCCCTTCCCGCGGAGCAGGTGGTGACGATCCGCGGTCTGACGGTGACCTCCGCCGCGCGGACCGCGATCGATGCGGCGAGGTGGGAGGACGACGACGAGGTCGCCTTCGCGAAGATCGATGCCGTCTGCAATCGGTCTCGTACCGACGTCTGCGAGGTGCGCACACTCGCCACAGAGTTGCGAGCCCTGCACGGGCTGCAGAGGGTACGAGACCTTCTGAGGTGGTGTGATCGACGCGCGGATTCGCCGCCGGAGACGCGGCTGCGGTTGGTGATCGCGAGGTCAGACCTGCCCGACCCGGTTCCGCAGGTCAGGATTGTCAACGAGTACGGTGCGAAGATCGCCACCGCGGATCTGGCGTACGAGATCGAGAAGGTGGCCATCTTCTACGACGGCGACATCCACCGCGGTAGGTCCACCTGGGAGTACGACGCGCGGGTCAATGCGGAACTCGCGGAACTCGGCTGGCAGGTGGTGCGAGTGACCGGGCCGATGCTCCGCAGCACGCGAACAGTCCTCCGGCAGATCGGAGCGGCCCTGGAGCGTGGACGCGAGCGCAGGTGAGCCGCCCTCGAGCCCACCATGCGGCGGCGATCACGTGCCCCGGATTCTGGTCGTGCCTACTGCGAGGACTTTGCACTCTGAGCGCAGTGGGAACGACCAAGTTCGCAGCAGACTGGGATCAGGCGCGGCCGGGGGCGGGGCGTGTCGCGCCGGAGAGCGCCGCGAGCAGAGCGTCGACGTCAGTGAGGTCGGGCAGTACCGCGTGGGCGCCGGCAGCGCGGAGGTCGTCGGCGGAGACCCGACCGGTCGCCACGCCGATGCAGGCGGCTCCCGCATCGAGCGCGCCGCGGACGTCGTGGACGTGGTCGCCTATCACGATCGCGCTCGAGGCGGACACCTGTAGACCGCGGGAGCGGCCGGCGGCGATCGCTTCGCGGACGAGGTCGGCGCGGTCGGCGTGGTGATCGCCGAATGCCCCGAGCCGGGGGTCGGGCAGGCCCGAGAACCCGCACAACCGCAGCTTGAGCAGGGCTGTTCGGCGCATGTTCCCGGTGACGACGCCCTGATGGACTCGCTGATCCGCGGGGAGCCCGGCGATTGCGGCGATCGCGCGCAGGGCCCCTGGGAGCGGGCCGCCCCCGGCGTCGAGGAGGTCCTGCCCGTAGCGCTCGCACCGGTCGGCGACCGAGTTCATGAGGCGGGTGACCTCGTCGTCGTCGGGCCGCTCCATCCCGTTGAGGACCAGCAACTCGGTGAGGATCGCGCGGTCGGTCCGACCGGCGAACGACGCGCCCATCACCGGTTCGCGCCCCAGCGTCTCGGCGAGCGCGGGGCCGATCATCCGTGCGCCGAAGCCGGCCGGGTCGAGCAGGGTCAGGTCGAGGTCCCAGAGGACCAGCAGGTCGCTCACGTCTGCGACGCAGACAGCACCGGACCGAGCCACGAGGTGAGGAAGGCCCGCAGTTCGGCGTCCGACCGGGTGGTGGGGGAGTCCAAGCACAGCACGGACCAGCCCACGTGCACTCCGATGTCGGCGAGGAACTCGAGGCGGCCAGACATCTCGGGGAACCGGTCGACGGCCGGCGCGAGCAGGCCCAGGCAGTACTCGAGGGCGCGGTCGGTGGCCCCGGGATCGAAGATCGGGTTGCCCTTCCCGGACAGGGTGAGCACCCGCAGCATCGGGTCTGCCAGGATGCGGTGGCGGGCCTGGACGATGATCTCCACCAGTAGCTCCAGTGGGGTCTCAGCAGACTCGAGTACATCGGTGAAGGCGCCGTTGAGGGTGGTCAACCGGTCCGAGACCGCCTGGGAGACCAGGTTCTCGCGGGAGCTGAAGATCGAGTACACCGTCTGGCGGCTCACCCCGGCCCGTGTGGCCACGGCGGCGATGGTGACGCCACCGAAGCCGACCTCCCCGATCACGGCACTGGCGGCCTCCAGGACGGTGTCTCGTGACCTCACGGGTACCAGTATCGCGCGAACTGGTCGACGTCGCCGCGAGGAGGGTGCCCGCTCCGGGATACGGGCCGGCATCGTGGCGGTCGATCACCCGGGGTACCCGCCGCGGGTCGTGACTCGTGCTCGTCCCGCGCCGACGGGAGCCGCGTCCGCCGTAGGCTCTTCTGTCATGGGCGGAAAAAAAGACGACAAGAAGGCCACCACGAAGAGCGGCAGCAGCAAGAAACAATCCTCAGACGCGGGTGCCACGACGCCGGCCAAGGCTGCGGGCAGCAAGTCCTCGAGCAAGGCTGCGAGCAGTAAGACCTCGGCCAAGGGCGCGAGCGCCACCACCTCGAAGGCGGCGAGCAGCACAGCGCCGTCCAAGGACCAGAGCGTCACGTCACCAGCCAAGGGCAAGGGCAAGGACGACAAGGCCTCGTCCAAGGCGTCGTCGAAGAGCGGGGGCAAGGGCAAGTCCAAGAAGAAGAACGTGCTGCCCAGCGGGCTCAAGAAGCTGCCCAAGAAGGCCTACGAGGCAGAGCTCGAGCGACTGCAGGCGGAACTCGTGGAGATGCAGGCCTGGCTCAAGGAGTCCGGGAACCGTCTCGTCGTGGTGTTCGAGGGCCGTGACGCCGCAGGCAAGGGATCGGCGATCAAGCGCATGACCCAGTACCTCAATCCGCGGCACGCCCGCATCGTCGCGCTGCCCGCGCCGTCCGAAGTGCACAAGACCCAGTGGTACTTCCAGCGTTACATCGAGCACCTCCCAGCGGCGGGAGAGATCGTGATCTTCGACCGCTCCTGGTACAACCGGGCGGGCGTGGAGCGGGTGATGGGTTTCTGCACCACGGAGGAGTACCAACAGTTCCTTCACCAGGCGCCGATATTCGAGCGACTGCTGGTGGAGGACGGGATCATGCTGCGCAAATACTGGTTCTCGGTCTCAGACGAGGAGCAGGAACGACGCTTCCGTGATCGGCACAACGATCCCATGCGCCGCTGGAAGCTCTCGCCCATGGACCTGGAGTCCATCACCCGGTGGGAGGCCTACAGCCGGGCCAAGGACGAGATGTTCGTCCACACGGACATCCCCGAGGCGCCCTGGTACACGGTCGAGTCGGAGGACAAGAAGCGCTCGCGGATCAACGTGATCTCGCATCTCCTGTCCACCATTCCGTGGGAGAAACTGGATCCCCCGGAGTTGGAGATCCCCGAGCGGCCCGAGGAGTCCGGGGGGGCCGGTTACGAGCGTCCGCCGCGCGAGGAGTTCCGCTACGTCCCGGACGTGGCGTCGGAACTGCTCGATGACTGACGCCGGGGTGCGGACCGCTGTCGGGGGCGGCGCGAGGTAGGAATTCCTAGTATCTCGCCGACGGTCTTCGAGCGGCCTGACACACTGGGGGCATGAGCGAATTCGTCACCACCCGGCGCGAAGGCCGGATGCAGCACATCGTCCTGGACCGCCCCAAGGCGCTGAACTCCCTCGACCTGGACATGTGCCGGGCACTGCACTCCGCGTTGGACTCCGCGGCGCAGGATTCGGGTGTGGAGGCCGTCGTCACCACCAGCACCTCAGAGAAGGCGTTCTGCGCCGGCGGCGACATCCGGGCGCTGCGCGACGCCGCGGCGGCCGGGGAACACCAGACCAACCGGGAGTTCTTCTCCGAGGAGTACGCGATGGATCTCGCGTACCACACGCACCGGGTGCCGACGGTCGCCGTGATCCACGGCGTCGCGATGGGCGGCGGTCTCGGTGTGTCCATCAACGGCTCCCACCGGGTGGTCACCAAGAAGGTCATGATGGCGATGCCGGAGACGGCCATCGGGTTCATCCCCGACGTCGGCGCCAGTCACTTCCTGCCCCGCCTGTGCGGTGGCGGCGCCCGCGGCCTGGCGGTGGGGATCTACCTGGGCACCACCGGCGTGCGCATGAACTCCGCCGACGCCCTCTACACCGGTCTGGCCACCCACCTGATCGATGACGCCGATCGCGACGCGTTCGTCACCGCTGTCGGCGAGGACGGCCTGGACCCCGCCCTGGAGCGCTTCGGGCTGGACCGCTCGGAGGCAGGGCAGTCCGCGGTCGAGCAGCACATCGACCGGATCGAGGACGTGTTCTCGCGCACGACCGTTCAGGAGATGATCGCCGCCCTGGAGTCCGGTGAGCAGGACGAGTGGGCCACCGCGACGCTGGAGATGCTGCGGTCACACTGCCCGACGTCGGTCATCGCCACCATCGAGCTGCTGCGCGCCGGGTCGAAGGCCGCGGATCTCAAGGAGTGCCTGGCGGGCGAGCTGGCGCTCGGTGGCTGGATCACCGCCCGGCCCGACTTCGTCGAGGGCGTGCGGGCCGTGGTGATCGACAAGGACCGCAACCCGACCTGGGATCCGTCCGACTTCGACGCCGTGGACGTCGAGGGCATTCGCTCGGCGCTCGCCGGGAGCGAGGAGGGTCTACTCTGATCCGCGACCGGCGCCGCAGGGCGCCGGGCGGAAAGGGGACATGAACACCACCGGTGACGACGTACGCGAGAACGAAGTACCCGAATCTGATGAGCGCGAACCCGATCCGCGCGAACCCGATGCGCCGGCGCCTCACGAACAGCCCAAAGGCTGGGGGATCGCCAGCATCACGGTGATCTCCCTCGCGGCGGTGTTCGTGGTGCTCTGGGGAATGCTCGAGCACGCCGGCATCATCATGCCGGCGTTCCTCGCGCTCAACCTCGTGATCGCCGCACAGCCGCTCCAGAAACTCCTCGAACGCAAGGGGCTGCCACGGTGGCCGGCGATGATCGTCGTTCTTCTGGTGCTCTACCTGGTGCTCCTGGCGCTGGTGGGGATGCTCGTGTGGTCGGTGTGGGTCGCGGCCGAGAGGATCCCGGAGTACCAGGACGAGTTCACCCGGATCTACGAACAGACCATCGCCTTCCTCGGCACCTTCGGCGTCGGTGAGGACCAGATCACGTCCAGCCTCGCCGGAATCGATCCCCAGGCGATCATGGGCACCGTCCAGAACGTGGCCGGGCAGCTCTCCTCCGCCGGCGGGCAACTGTCGATACTGGTGATCGCACTGACGTTCCTCGTATTCGACATCCCGGGCATCGCGCGTCGACGTGAGGTGATCGCCGAGCAGAGGCCGCGGTTCAACGACGCCATCGAGTCGTTCACCCACGGCGTGAAGTCGTACTGGATCGTCTCCACGGTCTTCGGTCTCATCGTCGCAGCGATGGACGTGGTGGCGCTGTTCATCCTCGGAGTCCCGCTCGCTCTGGTGTGGGGCGTGCTCGCCTTTGTCACCAACTACATCCCGAACATCGGTTTCGTGCTGGGCCTCGTTCCGCCCGCGCTGTTCGCCCTTCTCACCGGCGGACCCGCCGAGGCGCTCTGGGTGGTGGTGATCTACAGCGTCATCAACCTGGTCATGCAGAGTTTCATCCAGCCCAAGTTCTACGGCGACGCGGTCGGGCTGACCCCCACCGTCACGTTCCTGTCGCTGGTGTTCTGGGCGGGGATCGGGGGACCGCTGGGCGCGCTGCTCTCGGTGCCGCTCACTCTCGCCGTCAAGGCGGTGCTGGTGGACGCCGACCCACGCTTGGCCTGGTTCTCGACATTCCTCACCCCGCCCGGCGCGGACGCCAAGCGCGATCGACGGCGGGGTGGGAAGTCGGCGGCGACAGCCTCCTAGCCGGCGGCGACGCGCGCCCTCCTCAGCCAGCCTCCGCCCCACCGGGTTCGTCTCCGGCGGGCGCGCGGGTGAAGGTACCGAGCCCGTTGCCGTCCAGGAGCTCGACGGTGACCTCGTCGCCGTCGAACACCACGCTGCCGCGCGAGCCCGGGGTCCAGTTCTCGCTCTCCGGGCTGGCGGCGAAGGTGTCGCCGTCCCAGTGCTCGAGCGGCCACGGCTCGGCGCCGCCCACGGCCAGCAGCAGCGAGTCCCCGGACCGGCGCACCTCGATCGTCCCGAAGTAGTCGTTGCGGTAGACCCCTGCCAGCTCGCCCGGGTCCCGCGGCGGCTCCGGATCGGCGGGCCGCCGGGCATCCACCAGATCCCCGGCGGGCTCGAGCAGTGGTTCGAACGCCTCTCCGTAGAGTTCCCGCCAGTCCAGGGTGGGGTCTCCGTACTGGGCGAGGTCGGCGAATCGGGAGTTGACCGTCTCCGCCATCCCGACCGGCCCCGCGTTGGTCAGCGTGATGATCCCCAGGTCCAGTGAGGGCATCATGAGCATTGCCGTCCCCGCGCCCAGCGCGAACGCCCCCGAATGGCCCCACTGGACCCGGCCCGAGGAGCTGGTGCCGATGTTGAACCCGTATCCGTAGGAGCCGGGGCGATCCGCCGCCGACCGGGGAGGGGAGGACAGGCTCTGCGGGGTCAGTGCCTCCCGCAGTGCCTCGACCGGCACGACCTGGGCGCCGCCGGGTCCCTTGCCGTCGTCGAGCACCATCGCCATCCACCGCGCCATGTCGGTCACCGACGAACTCAGTCCACCCGCCGGGGCCTGGGCGTCGGGGTCGCGCGGGGGGTCGGCCGGTTCCCAGTCCCCGGCGGGTCGCCCCGGATCGGCGGCGTCGGCGCGCACGTGCCCGACCGCCCGGTTGTCCCGGTCGAGCAACTCCTCGTGGGAGAACGAGGTGTCGGTCATGCCGAGTGGCTCGAAGATCTGCTCGCGACCGAGCTCGCTCCAGGGCGTCCCCGCCGAGACCGCCACGGCTTCCGCACCGGCGGTCAGCCCGAAGTTGGTGTACGCGTACGAGGCGCGGAACGGCGTCAGCGGCAGATGGCGCAGACCGTGCAGGATCGCGGGCCGGTCGTAGCCCAGGTCCTCGAGGTCGTCCCCGGCGTGCTCGGGCAGCCCGGAACGGTGCGCGAACATGTCGCCGACGGTCACCATCGGGGTCAGCAGGGGATCGGACAACTCGAACCACGGCAGATGGTCGCGGACGGGCGTCGACCAGTCGACCTCGCCGGCGGCGGTCTCCGCGGCCACCACCGTGGCGCTGACCGGCTTGGAGATGGAGGCCAACGGGAAGACGGTCCGCGCGTCGACCTCCGCCTCCGTCCCGGTGTCCCGGACCCCGAAGCCCTCCGCGAGGACGACCTCACCGCCGTGGACGACGGCCACCGCCGCCCCGGGGATGCCTGAGGCGTCCAGCTCCTCCTCGACGATGTCGGTGACCTTGCCGATCGCGTACTCGATCCGGTCCTCCTTGACCTCGAGCCCCGAGTAGGCGGCCGGGCTCTCGTCCGGGCCGGGTTCGGCCACCGGCTCCCCGCACGCCGACGCGAGGAGCGCGACGGACATGCCGGCGGCCACCAGTCCGACCGCCCGGGGGCGGGAGCGGCGCGAGGAGGGGGCCGGATCCTTGAACATGCTCGAATATTAGTTCCTCGGCGGCCGGATCACGGCTGCTCCGGCCCGTGTTCCCCGAAAGCCGCGGACCCCACCTGAGCGGGTCGCCTCGCCCGGTCAGCGCGCCCGTTCCCAGTTGGACACCCACGCCTCGGCGCCGCCCATCAGTTGACGCTCGAGTTCGGGCCGGTCGGGCCCGGCCCGGTGCACCAGGTCGGCCGCCCAGTCCGCGTAGAGGCCGTACTGGGCCACCCCGTCGACGTTGAGGTCGTAGACACGGTCGCCGAACCGCCAACGGTCCATCACCTCCCCGCTCAGCGCGGTGAACGGGTAGACCAGCGGGTCGGTGGCCGCGCTGGGACGGGGGTCGGCGAGCGGGGCCAGGCCGTTGACGTCCGAGCCGAAGCCGTACCCGTCGACCGGCCGCGCCAGACCGGCCGTGTTGGTGCGCCACTGCTCGAGGAACCCGGTGTCGAAGTTCTCGGTGGCCTCGGCGGGCCAGGCGAACGCGGCCACGAACCCGCCCTGCTCGTGCACCCGGCGGGTGTTGCCCTGGGTGGCCCAGGCGTGGTCCACGACCAGACCGGTGTAACCCGCCTCGGCGGCCATGTCGAGCGTGCGGTGGGCTGTCTTGACGCCCATGTGGTCGATGTTGATCACCATGCCGCGCGCCATCATCCCGCGGATCGCGTGTTCGCCGAGGGGAGTGAGTCCGCGGATGTTGCACAGCGGGGTCTCGGGATAGACGGGCAGCGCCGCGCCCGACGGTGCGCCCGCGGAGGCCGCGGCCAGCCCGTCGGCGACGGCAGTGCTGACAAGCGGCTGGTCGTGATCGGCGTCGGGGCCCGTGCACGGCTCGGTCTCCCAGAATCGCTGGGTACCGATCTTGTTGCCGATGTTCACCGCGAGCCCCGCCAGGTCCTCGTCCATCCGGGCGCCACCGAGCGCGTTGTCGAACTTGTGCACCGGGAACACGGTGGACACGCCCCAGGACGCGAACTCGTCGAGCCCGCGGTCGATGTCCCCGGTGGTGCACATCGGCGCGTCGTCGACGATCCGGCAACCGAACGGTTCGGACGCCTCCACGCCCAGTGTCACGGCGAGTCTGCCCTCGGCCGCGATCGCCCGGACGTCCCCCGGCGAGCGCGCGATGCGGAACCAGCCGCGCCCCGGTCCACCGTGTTCGGCGTCGATGTGGGCCTCCATCCGGTTCAGGTAGTCCACCTGCCGGCGCAGTTGATCCATCTCATCGCAGGAGTAGCGTGCCGGCACCCCGATCCCGGCGAGTGCCTCGCACAGCACCCGGTTGGCCACCAGGTGGTTGGTGAGCACCCGCAGCCCGCCGCGCCACGCCCGCTCGATACCGGTGTAGTAGGCCTGCTCGTGGAGCTGGGTGTCTCTGGCCGGCCACTGCGCGAAGGTGGGGTGGCCCTGCGTACCGCCGGGGACCGCGGTGCCGCCGAGGACCGACTCGAGCAGCGCGAAATGCCCGAAGCCCGAGTGCGTGGGGCAGTCGGCGAGTGCCTGGGCCATGCCGCCGGGGGCGAACGGCTCCCCGCATCTCAGCGCCCCGCCGAACGCCTGCGATGCGGCCAGGTGCGCGTGGGCGTCCACCATGCCGCTGATGGGATCGGCGCCGTCGGGACCGGCCCCGATCGGGGCGGCGGCCGGGGACGGAGCGACGGCCGGGTGGGTGGTCAGAGGGGCGATCAGGGCGACGACGGCGAGGACCGCGATCGCGGACCGCGTCCACCTCCCGGAGATCGCCGACCTCGTCGTCGTCACAGTCTCCGCGCCCATGGCAGTGCCTCCCGGAGGTCTCCACCGGGCTGCCCCACCGAACCGGCGGAAAGCGCCCGTCGTGAGGGCGAGGCTAACCGTGGGCGCGGGCTCCCGCCGGGGATTGCGTCCGATTCCCGGACGGCGCCGGCCGACCACGGTCCGCGTTAGAGCTGCCGCGCCACCTCCGAGGCGACCAGCTCCAGGTGCTCTAGGTCGGACATGTCGAGGACCTGCAGGTAGATGCGGCTGGCACCGACCGCGGCGTACCGTCCGATCGTGTCGACGACCTCGGACGGTGTCCCGGCCGCACCGCTGGCCCGGAGTTCGCCCCGATCGCGACCGATGGCGTCCGCGCGGCGGGCGATCTCCGCCTCGTCGCGGCCGCAGCACAGCACGAGCGCCGCCGAACGCACGATCTCCCCGGGCGGTCGGCCGCGCTCGGCGCACGCCTCGTCGACGCGCCGGTACTGCCCGGCGACGGTGTCGACGTCCGCGAACGGCACGTTGAACTCGTCGGCGAACCGGGCCGCCAACGCGGGGGTGCGGCGCTTGCCGTGCCCGCCGACGATCACCGGGGGCGGCGTCTGCAGCGGCTTGGGCAGGCCGGGGGAGTCGAGGAGGTCGACTCGCCGACCGCGAACCGTGACGGTCTCGCCCTCAGGCGCCGCCCACAGCTGCTCCAGCGCACCGAGGGTGTCCTCGAGCAGGTCGAACCGCTCGCCGAGGGGAGGGAAGGGGATCCCGTAGGCGGTGTGCTCGTCGGCGTACCAGCCGGCGCCGAGCCCGACGTCGAGTCGACCCCCGGACATCTGATCGACCTGCGCGAGCGAGATCGCCAGCGGGCCGAGGTGGCGGAAGGTGACGGAGGTGAGCAGCGTGCCGAGCCGGATGTTGGACGTCTCCCGGGCCAGCCCGGCGAGGGTAAGCCAGGCGTCGGTGGGTCCGGGCAGGCCGCTCGCCCCGCCCATCTTCAGGTAGTGGTCGGAGCGGAAGAACGCCTCGTACCCCAGGTCCTCGGCGGCGCGTGCCACGGCGAGCTGGTCGGCGTAGGTCGCCCCCTGCTGGGGTTCGACGAAGACCCGGAGGCCGACGCGGCCGGAGGAACTCCCGGTGGAGGGCGTGGCGTGATCTGCTGGCATGCCGTCCAGGATGCCACCAGTCAGTTGGTGTCGGCGACCAGAGGCTCGATGGTCAGGTGCTCCATCTCCTTGCTGATGTACTGCAGGCGCCACTTGTCGCCGAAGAGGGCCAGCAGCTCGCCGTCGTTGCGCTGGAAGACCTCGACCCCACGCTGGCGGCCGAGTTCGGCGGCGGACGCGGCGTCCGTGCGGCGGGCGATGGTGTACGGGAGGTTGTCCACCACCACCTCGACGTTGAACTCGGTCTTCATGCGGGCCGTGACCACCTCGAACTGCATCGGCCCGACCGCAGCCATGACCGGGTTGGCATCGCCGCGGGCGTCGTTGCGCAGGATCTGCACCACGCCCTCCGCGGCCAGCTGGTCAACGGCCTTGCGGAACTGCTTGTACTTGCCCAGCGACTGCGCGCGCACCACCGCGAAGTGCTCGGGGGCGAACTTGGGGATCGGCGGGAACTGCACCTTCTTACCGGTGTAGAGGGTGTCGCCGGGGGCCAGGGCGGTGGCGTTGACCAGGCCCACGACGTCGCCCGGGTAGGCGGTCTCGACGGTGGTGCGGTCGCGGCCGAACACGGTGAGCGCGTACTTGGTGGTGAACGGCTTGGCCGACTGGGCGTGGGTGACCACCATGCCGCGCTCGAACTCGCCGGAGACCACGCGCATGAACGCCAGGCGGTCGCGATGCGCGGCGTCCATGCCGGCCTGCACCTTGAACACCACGGCCGAGAACGGATCCGTGGTCTCCCGCGGTGCACCGGAGACGGTGTCCCACGCCCGTGGCGGCGGCGCCAGCTCGACCAGTGCGTCGAGGATCTGGTGGACGCCGAAGTTGAGCATGGCCGAGGCGAAGATCACCGGGCTGGTCTCGCCGGCCAGGTACAGCTCCTGGTCGTGGTCCTGTCCCATCGCCGAGAGCAGCTCGGACTCCTCGACCGCGGTCTCCCACACGTCGCCCTCGCGCTCGGCCGCGGCGGCCGGGTCGTAGTGCACCTCCGGGGCGATGGTGGAGCCGCCGGCGGTGCGGGTGAAGTGCACGTATTCCTCGGGCGCTCCGTCGGTGCCCCGCCGCAGCAGGCCCCGGTAGTCGCCCGCGATCCCCACCGGCAGGAACAGCGGGGTGGGGACCAGGCCGATCTGCTCGGTGATCTCGTCGAGCAACTCCAGCGGCGCCTGGCCGGGGCGGTCCCACTTGTTGATCACCGTGATGATCGGCAGACCGTTGTGCTTGCACACCTGGAACAGCTTGAGCGTCTGCGGCTCGAGGCCCTTGGCGGCGTCGATGAGCATCACCGCCGCGTCGACCGCGGTGAGGACGCGGTAGGTGTCCTCGGAGAAGTCGGCGTGACCGGGGGTGTCGACGAGGTTGATGACGTACGGGTCCTCGGGGTCCGAACCGTGGGGTGCGTAGGTGAACTGCAGGGCCGTGGAGCTCACGGAGATCCCGCGGGCCTTCTCCATGTCCATCCAGTCCGACACCGTGGAGCGTCGGCCCGACTTGCCGTGCACGGCGCCCGCCTCGGTGATCACCCGGGCGTGCAGCGCGAGCGCCTCCGTGAGCGTGGACTTGCCGGCGTCCGGGTGGGCGATCACGGCGAAGGTGCGTCGGCGCGAGACCTCGGTCGCGACGTGCCCGGATGCCTCGGGACCTGCCGGTCGTCCGGTGGTCCCGGTGTCCTCGGCGGTCTCGGTCACGCGTCCTCCTCCAGCTGCGGCGGCCCTCGCCGTCGTCAATCCAGGGTACGTGTGCGCACGGCCGAGCGCCCAATCCGGCGGTGTGACGTGAGGGGCGGGTGGTGTGTGAGATAAGTCGAGGTCAAACGGCGCGTGCACGTCCGGTGCGCCAAGGCGAAGAGGCGTTGAAATCCTGAGTGATCCTCTTGGTCCGGCCGGGCCGGGCCGGGCACGGTGGGTGCCGCACCGGTCCGCCAGAGGGCGGGCCGGATTCTCGACGATCGGACAATCCACGTGTTCACGCTCACGTCCCGGCACATCGCCGCGACCGTGGTCTGCACCCTCGCGACCGGCGCGCTCCTCTCCGCGCCCGTCGCCACAGCGCAGACCACCGACGACCCCTCGGCCGACAAGATCACCCTGCTCAACATCACGGACTACCACGGCCGCATCTCGGCCTCGCGGCCGTCCACCGTGGCCTTCGCGGACACGATCGAGACACTGCGCGCCGAGGCCGGGGCGGACTCGAGCCTGTTGCTGTCCGCCGGCGACAACGTGGGTGGGTCGCTGTTCGCCTCGGCGTTCAGGGAGGACCAGCCGACCATCGACGTCCTCAACGCGCTGGGGCTCGCCTCCTCGGCCGTGGGCAACCACGAGTTCGACCGCGGCGTCGAGGACTTCCAGGGACGCATCGAGCCCGCCGCGGACTGGGACTACCTGGCCGCCAACGTCACCGTCGACGGCGTGCCCATGAAGGAGTACTCGCTCCACGAGGCGGGCGGCCTGACCGTCGGCGTCATCGGTGTGGTCACCGAGGAGACCCCGACCCTCGTCAGCCCGAGCGGCATGGTGGGCGTCGAGTTCAGCGACCCGGTGGACGCGGTCAACCGTGTCGCCGCCCGGCTGACCGACGGTGACGACGCCAACGGCGAGGCCGACATCCTCGTGGCCGAGTACCACGAGGGCGGCCCGGCCGCGGGGTCGATCGAGGTCGCGCGCGCCGAGTCGGAGGTGTTCGACGACATCGTCACCCGCACCGCCGGCAGCGTGGATGCGATCTTCACCGGTCACAGCCACCACGTCTTCGCCTGGGAGGGCGAGAGGCCGGCCGCCGCGGGCACCGGCCTGACCGGCTCGGTCGATCGTGCGGTCGACGTCGTGCCGGGCGGCTCACTCGGTTCCCTCACCGGTTCGCTCGGAGGCCCCGTCGCCGAGTACCCCGCGACCCGACCGGTCCTGCAGGCCGGGTCCTACGGCGGTCACATCGGCCGCGTGACACTGGATGTCGATTCGGAGACGCGCGAGGTCATCGGCTTCACCCAGGAGAACGTGGCGGTGCCCTCGTCGGCCGATGGCGCCGACCTGTCCAACCCGGTCGTGGCCGATGTCAAGCAGATCGTCGACGCCACCCTGGCCGAGGCCGAGGTCGTGGGTGGCCAGCCCGTCGGCACCGTCACCGGTGACATCACCACCGCCTATTCCGGCGACTCTCGCGATGATCGCCTGTCGGAGTCGGCTCTCGGCAACCTGGTGGGCCAGTTCCTCAAGGACGCCGTGGCCGATCGCGGTGGCGCCGATATCGGCTTCATGAACTCGGGCGGCCTGCGGGCGGAGCTCTTCAACGACCCGGCCGATCAGGACGGCAACATCACCCTGGCCGAGGCCAACGAGGTCCTGCCGTTCGCCAACACTCTGGTCACCCTGTCGCTTACGGGCGAGCAGGTCCGCAATGTCCTGGAGCAGCAGTGGCAGCCCGCGGGCTCGTCCCGACCGTTCTTGGCGCTGGGCACCTCGGACAACATCACGTGGACCTTCGATCCGACCAGGCCCGCGGGTGACCGGATCACCTCGGTGACCATCGACGGCGCCCCGTTGGACCCGGCCGCCGACTACCGCGTGGCCGCGGCCAGCTTCCTCGCAGCCGGTGGCGACAACTTCACGGAGTTCGCCGAGGGCACCGATGTGCGTGACACCGGCCTGGTGGACTCGGAGGCGTGGCCGGCCTACCTGGCCGAGCACCTCTCCGAGGGCATTGCCCCGGACTTCGCCCGCAGCGCCGTGGCCGCCTCGAACCTGCCGGGCACGGTCCAGGCGGGGCAGGAGTACTCGTTCACACTGAGCGATCTCGACCTGACCTCGCTCGGCGCCCCCACCACCGAGTCCGCCACGGTGGAGCTCGGCGGGGCCTCGCTCGGCACCTTCGACGCGGTAGCCGGGATCGACGACGTGACCTTCGGGCCGGCCGCCCACGTCACCCCTCTCGACGGGCGCGTCGACATCACCGTCACGATCCCGGCGGGCACCCCGGCCGGGGAGAGCGCGCTGACGATCACCACCGACACGGGGACCGTCATCACTGTTCCCGTCACAGTGGGCGCCGCGGCACTCACGCCGGCAGGCTGACGACGACTCGAGCGCCACGGGGACCTGCCCCGCCCGGGCATTCCGGGCGGGGCAGGTCCCCGTAGTCACGATCACCAGCGTCAGCTCTCTACGGGGCAGCTCTCCACGGCTCAGTCCACCGCGGGTCAGCTCTCGACGAGTGCGGCCAGGTAGCGGCGGGTGATCCGTTCCTGCTCGGCGCGGACGACGGGCCCACCCAGCGCGGCCGTCAGCCTCGCGTGGGCGGATTCGGCCTCGATGAGCAGTCGCACCTCGTCGGTGGCGGGGTCGCGTCGGACAAGGAACGTCTCCCAGCCGCGCTCGGGATGTCCCGGCAGTGTGCGATAGGTGAACCCGCGGGCGTCGGGGCGGTCGATCACCGCGGTGACCTCGCACGGTGCGGTGATCCGGAGCCACGCCCCCGGTCCGGTGCGGGGCCGGAGCGTGACGGTGCGGCCGACGGTGGCGGGACCATCGACGACGACGACGAGGCCGGCCCGCCGGTGCATTTCCCAGGTGACCAGTGCGCGGCTCGCGCGCTCGAAGAGGTCGGCGCCAGCCCCGAGGGGCGCCTCGCGCTCGAGACGCCGGGAACGACTCACGCGGAATGGACCCGGTTCTGGGCGGTCTCCAGGCCGTGCGTGAGCAGCAGTTCGACGGCGTCCGCGGCGTCCTGGACCAGGAACGGTACGTCGGGCTGTTCCAGCTTGGAGAAGCGTTTGAGCACGTAGTCGGCCACCGCCATCCGTCCGGGCGGGCGGCCGACCCCTGCCCGGACCCGGATGTAGTCGCGGGTGCCCAGGGCGGCGGAGACGGATCGGAGGCCGTTGTGTCCGCCCTCGCCTCCGCCGCGCTTGAGGCGGACCTGACCGAAGTCGATGTCGATCTCATCGTGTACCACGATCACGTCGGTGGGGGCCACGGAGAAGTACTTGGCCACCGCTGCGACGGGCCCCCCGGAGAGGTTCATGTACGAGCGCGGCCGGGCCAGGACCACTGCCTGGTCGGCGAGCCGGGTCTGCGCGACCTCGCAGTTGGTCCGCTTGTGCGCCTGGAAGCGCGCCGGCATCGGCAGGGCGCGGGAGGCGAGCTCCAGGAGCACGTCCCAGCCGATGTTGTGGCGGGTGCCCTCGTAGTCGGGTCCGGGGTTGGACAGTCCCACGATGAGCTTGGGCCCGGGGGTGTCAGCGGTACTCACGCACTCATGCTCCCAGACCGAACAGTCAGCTCTGCAGTTCCGTCCGGGCCGTGACGCGCTCCGCCCACGATCCGCTCCCGGGGATGCACTCGCGCGTGAGCGCCGCCCTCTCTGTCAGCCTGGGGTGAGACAAACCGTGGGGGCGTGAGGATGTGATTGTCATGACCCGATCGACAGGGAAGATCCCGAAGCGCACTGTGGAGGAGAAGCTGCGGATCGTTGCCGAGTAT